>NZ_JBIVFT010000003.1:0-2947 GCF_044748305.1 Arthrobacter sp. NPDC090010 | reverse complement strand
ACTTAAACAAATGTACAGTGTGGGGTAAATGCGGGTGCTAACGCCCCCGGCCGCGCGCCCCAACACGGTTCCCGCCCCGTTTTTGGGTTTGGCCCCCCAATGGGGGCCCCACAAACCGAAACAGGGCGCGGAAACGGTCTGAGGCCGCGCTCGCTGTGACTTGACCACCGCATGTTCGCCCACAGTGAACTTGAGTCGACTTCACTCAACTTTTTTTGACACTCTGGATCTTAAGAGTAAAGTTGAGTGCAGAGCGCTCAAGGGTTGGGCGCAGAACACTTCACTCAGCAACGGAAGGAAACAAAGCATGTCACGTGCTGTAGGCATCGACCTCGGAACCACCAACTCGGTCGTCTCCGTTCTGGAAGGCGGCGAGCCCACCGTCATCGCCAACGCCGAAGGCGGCCGCACCACGCCGTCCGTCGTCGCGTTCTCCAAGTCCGGCGAGGTCCTCGTCGGTGAGATCGCCAAGCGCCAGGCCGTCAACAACATCGACCGCACCATCGCCTCCGTCAAGCGCCACATGGGCACTGACTGGAGCATCGACATCGATGGCAAGAAGTACACGGCGCAGGAGATCTCCGCCCGTACCCTCATGAAGCTCAAGAACGACGCCGAGGCGTACCTTGGCGAGAAGGTCACCGACGCGGTGATCACCGTTCCGGCATACTTCAACGACGCCGAGCGCCAGGCCACCAAGGAAGCCGGTGAGATCGCGGGCCTCAACGTCCTGCGCATCGTCAACGAGCCGACTGCCGCTGCTCTCGCCTACGGCCTGGACAAGGGCAAGGAAGACGAACTCATCCTGGTCTTCGACCTCGGTGGCGGCACCTTCGACGTCTCGCTGCTGGAAGTCGGCAAGGACGACGACGGCTTCTCCACCATCCAGGTCCGCGCGACCGCCGGCGACAACCGCCTCGGCGGCGACGACTGGGACAACCGCGTTGTCGAGTACCTGCTGAGCCAGCTCAAGGTGAAGGGCATCGATCTTTCGAAGGACAAGATCGCCCTCCAGCGTCTGCGCGAGGCCGCCGAGCAGGCCAAGAAGGAACTCTCCTCCTCGACCAGCACCAACATCTCGCTCCAGTACCTCTCCGTCACCCCCGATGGCCCGGTGCACCTGGACGAGACCCTGTCCCGCGCCAAGTTCCAGGACCTCACGAAGGATCTGCTGGAGCGCACCAAGAAGCCGTTCAACGACGTGATCGCTGAAGCCGGCATCAAGGTCTCCGACATCGACCACATCGTGCTCGTCGGTGGCTCCACCCGTATGCCGGCCGTGTCCGAGCTGGTCAAGGAGCTCGCCGGTGGCAAGGAGCCCAACAAGGGCGTCAACCCGGACGAGGTCGTGGCCGTGGGCGCAGCCCTGCAGGCCGGCGTCCTCAAGGGTGAGCGCAAGGACGTGCTCCTGATCGACGTGACCCCCCTCTCCCTCGGCATCGAGACCAAGGGTGGCGTCATGACCAAGCTGATCGAGCGCAACACCGCGATCCCGACCAAGCGCAGCGAGACCTTCACCACGGCGGATGACAACCAGCCGTCCGTGTCCATCCAGGTCTTCCAGGGCGAGCGTGAGTTCACCCGGGACAACAAGCCGCTGGGCACCTTCGAGCTGACCGGCATCGCCCCCGCCCCGCGTGGCGTGCCGCAGATCGAGGTCACCTTCGACATCGACGCCAACGGCATCGTGCACGTGTCCGCCAAGGACAAGGGCACCGGCACCGAGCAGTCCATGACGATCTCCGGTGGCAGCGCCCTCTCCAAGGACGACATCGAGCGCATGGTGGCCGACGCCGAGGCACACGCCGCTGAGGACAAGGCCCGCCGCGAGGCCGCGGACACCCGCAACGCCGCAGAGCAGCTCGCCTACTCCACGGACAAGCTCATCGCCGACAACGACGACAAGCTGCCGGAAGAGGTCAAGACCGAGGTCAAGGCCGACGTCGACGCTCTCAAGGCCGCCCTCGAGGGTACCGATGAGGACGCCGTGAAGGCTGCGTTCGAGAAGCTGCAGGCTTCCCAGACGAAGCTCGGTGAGGCGATCTACTCGCAGGCTCAGGCCGCCGACGCCGGTGCTGCCGGTGCGGAGGGCGCCTCGGCCGGTGCTCCCGAAGAGGACATCGTCGACGCCGAGATCATCGACGAAGACGAGAAGAAGTAACCATGCCGCACCACGGTAACGAAGCAGAGCACGGCTCCGGGACCGGGGACGAGCGCCAGGAACCGGTCATCCGGGACAACCGCAAGGTTGACCCGGAGACCGGCCAGGCGCGGAACCCCCAGGGGGAGTCGCAGAGCTCCGAGGCAACGGCTGACGCTCTCGGTCAGGCGGAGGAGATCCTCAACGCCGCCGGAGCCGAATCGGAAGGCGCTGCGTCGTCGTCCGAGGCGGATGAGCTGCGCAACGATCTGCTGCGTCTTCAGGCCGAGTACGTCAACTACCGCAAGCGCGTCGAGCGCGACCGGGCCGTGGCGGGAGAGATGGCCGTGATCGGCGTTCTGAACGCCATCCTCCCGGTCATGGATGACATCGATGCGGCACGTGCCCACGGCGACCTCGCCGACGGCCCGTTCGCAGCGATCGCCGGCAAGCTGGAGAACACGCTCAAGACCTACGGGCTGGAGCGCATCGAGGAGACCGGGGTGGAGTTCGACCCGAACATCCACGAGGCCCTCATCCAGCAGCCGGGCGATGTCGAGGCGGATACGGTCAGCCAGGTCCTGCGGGCCGGTTACCGCACCTCCTCCCGTGTCCTGCGTGCCGCGCAGGTCATCGTCTCGGTCCCGCAGTAAGCAGGATCTTTCGCGGTGGGGGGGGCCCCGCCCCCCCCCCCCCCCCCCAAAAAAAAAAAAAAAAAAAAAAACCCCCCCCCCCCCCCCCGCCCGGGGGGTAAAGAAAATTTAAAAAAAAAATGTTTTGGCCAAGCGCACGGCGCCCCCGCAAAAA
>NZ_JBIVFT010000002.1:28585-548690 GCF_044748305.1 Arthrobacter sp. NPDC090010 | reverse complement strand
GGGCGGGGGGGCCCGCCCGGGGCCCCCCCCCCCCCCGCCGGTGCCCGGGTGATTGCGGGCCCCCCCCCCCCCGCCGGGGCGGGTGGGTGGTTTGTGGGCCCCCAAACCCCCACAACCACGGAGCAGTCGATGGTGCCTGTGGATAGCTTCTGCGGGGTGACACTCTTCTCTGCTGGGATGGGCGAATGAAGACCCCGAGACGCCTGCCCCCGGAGCTGGAGGACCGTCCGTTCACCTTCGAGGAGGCCCGCCGTCGCGGTGTGAGTCTGAGGCGGCTGCGGCACGGGTCCCTGGAGCCTCTGGGGAAAGGTCTCCGGACGGCCGTCTCCCTGGACCGGATCCCGCTCCTGGAGCGCGTCCGTCCGTTTCTTGACGTCAATGATCGCTGCGCGGTCTCACACCTCACGGCGGCTGAGCTCGGGGGTCTTCCGAGCCGAAGGAGGATAAGCGAGACCATGACATTTCACGTGATCCGGCCCGAGGGGTCAGCGGATCTCAAACGGCCCCGTGTGGTGGTGCACCGGGCGAAACTCTACGACGACGAAATCACCACCTACCAGGGCGTCCGGATCACAACACCCGAGCGCACGTGGCTCGATCTGGCCGAGATGCTCACCGTCGATGAGCTGGTGGTCGCCGGGGACCACCTGGTCCGTATCCCATACCCCGAGTTCGAAGACCGGACGGCGCCGCTGTGCACGGTGGCGGACCTTCAACGGATGATCGATCGGCACAAGGGAAAGCGCGGGCTCAGGAAGGCGAAGCTCGCCCTCCAGCTCATCCGGGAGGGGTCTGATT
Organism: Arthrobacter sp. NPDC090010; assembly: GCF_044748305.1. Lineage (NCBI taxonomy): Bacteria > Bacillati > Actinomycetota > Actinomycetes > Micrococcales > Micrococcaceae > Arthrobacter > Arthrobacter sp. NPDC090010. The sequence goes on along the minus strand of NZ_JBIVFT010000002.1, from coordinate 547,892 downwards.
CACCGCAGGAGACGCTGCTCAGGCTCGCGATAGGACGGGCCGGTCTGCCCGAACCGGAACTCAACGTCCCAGTGGAGGAAGGAAGACCCGGCAGGCGGGTGCAGCCCGATCTTTCGTACCGTCAGTACCGCATCGCCATCGAGTACGAGGGCGATGGTCACGGCGAGGAATCCCAGATCGTCCGGGACATCGCGCGTTCGGAACGCTACCGGGAGCTGGACTGGGTCGAGGTCAGGATTTCGAAGCGGCACATGCAGAATGACGCCGGCTCTGCCGTGGCGAAGATCCGGACTGCTCTGATCCAGGCCGGATGGCGCCCGGGCCGTGGCGCTTAAAAGCGACTGCTCCGTAGGTGTCGTTCTGAGGGCTCAAAACGACACCTACGGAGCAGTCGATGCTCAGGAGGGAAAGAGATCAGCCGAAGTACTTCGGCAGGGTCCCCTCGTGGGCTTCACGGAGTGCGTCCAGCGGGAGCGAATCCACGCCGGCGATCTCCACAGCGTTGATCGCGGAATCCACGACGCCGATACGGGCGTGGGCGAAACCACGGGCCGAACACATGTCGTTGAAACGCACTTCCTCGCTCCTCGGCACGGAGACCACGGCACGTGCCTGCGACTCGGAGAACAGCAGCGTGAACAGGTCCACGCCGTCACGCTCCGCCACCTCGTCCAGGGCGATCCGTGCACCGACGCCGTAACGCAGTGCCGACTCCACGAGAGCCGCGGCGAGGCCGCCCTCGGAGAGGTCGTGCGCTGCGTCGATGAGGCCATCGCGGGAGGCGTTGATCAGGATCTCGCTCAGAGTGCGCTCGGCGGAGAGATCCACGCGCGGCGGAACACCGCCGAGGTGACCCCGCAGATTCGCCCACTCGGAGCCGTCCAGCTCATCCGCCGTCGTGCCCAGCAGGTAGACGGCCTGGCCGTCCTCACGCCAGCCCGAGGGCGTGCGGCGCGCGACGTCGTCGAGCTTGCCGAGCACCGCGACCACGGGGGAGGGGTGGATGGCGGTGGTGCCGGTCTGGTTGTACAGGGAGACGTTGCCGCCCGTGACGGGGACACCGAGCTCCATGCAGGCATCGGACAGGCCGCGGATGGCCTCGGCGAGCTGCCACATGACGTCCGGGTCCTCGGGGGAACCGAAGTTCAGGCAGTCGGAGACGGCCATCGGCACGGCACCTGCGGTGGCGACGTTGCGGTACGCCTCGGCGAGGGCCAGCTGCGCACCCTGGTACGGGTCCAGGAAGGTGTAGCGGCCGTTGGCATCGGTGGAGAGCGCGACGCCGAGGCCGGTCTCCTCGTCCACGCGGACCACTCCGGCGTCGTCCGGGAACGCCAGGGCGGTGTTGCCGCCGACGTAACGGTCGTACTGCTTGGTGATCCAGGACTTGTCGCAGAGGTTCGGGCTGGAGACCAGCTCGGTGACGGCGGCAGCCAGGGAGCCGGAGTCCGCCGGACGTGCCGAGTCGGCGGCGGAGCCGTTGAAGCCGGAGGCCTGCAACTCGTCCTGCCAGGACGGGCGGGCGAAGGGACGGTCGTAGACCGGGCCGTCATGCGCGACCGTCTTCGGATCCACGTCCACGATCACTTCGCCGTCCCAGGTGATGATGAGGCGGCCGGTGTCGGTGACCTCGCCGAGCCAGGAGTACTCCACGGCCCACTTGTCCATGACGGCCTCGAACGCCTCGACGTTCTCCGGCGTCACGACGGCCATCATGCGCTCCTGGGACTCGGACATGAGGATCTCGCCCGGGGTCAGGGTGGGGTCGCGGAGCAGGACGCTGGTCAGCTCGACCTGCATGCCGCCGTCGCCGTTGGAGGCCAGCTCCGAGGTGGCGCAGGAGATGCCCGCGGCACCCAGGTCCTGGATGCCCTCCACCAGGGAGTGCTTGAACAGCTCGAGGCAGCACTCGATGAGCACCTTCTCGGCGAACGGGTCGCCCACCTGCACGGCGGGGCGCTTCGAGGGCTTGGTGTCGTCGAAGGACTCGGAGGCCAGCACGGAGGCGCCGCCGATGCCGTCGCCGCCCGTTCGGGCGCCGAACAGCACCACCCTGTTGCCCCTGCCGGAGGCGTTGGCCAGGCGGATGTCCTCGTGGCGCATGACGCCCACGGCCAGGGCGTTCACCAGCGGGTTCCCCTGGTAGATGGAGTCGAAGACCATCTCGCCGCCGATGTTCGGCAGGCCGAGGGAGTTTCCGTAGCCGCCGATGCCGGCCACGGCTCCGTGCATGACGCGCGCGGTGTCCGGATGGTCGATGGCGCCGAAACGCAGCGGATCCATGACGGCCACGGGACGGGCACCCATGGAGATGATGTCACGCACGATACCGCCGATGCCGGTGGCGGCACCCTGGTAGGGCTCCACGAACGACGGCGAGTTGTGCGACTCGATCTTGAAGGTCACGGCCCAGCCGTCACCCAGGTTGGTGACACCGGCGTTCTCGCCGATGCCGACCAGCATGTCCTTCTTCATCTCCTCGGTGACCTTCTGGCCGAACTGGCGCAGGTGGTTCTTGGAGGACTTGTAGGAGCAGTGCTCGCTCCACATGACGGAGTACATGGCCAGCTCGGCACCGGTGGGACGGCGGCCCAGGAGCTTGACGATCTCCTCGAACTCGTTCTGCTTCAGACCCAACTCGGCCCACGGCAGCTCCACCGCAGGGGTGGCGGCCGCATTGGCGACGGTGTCGATGTTGAACTTGGCGGTGGTGGTCTCGGTCATCACTTTCCTCCCACGATCTTGCTCAGCACGGACGTGAAGAAACCGAGGCCGTCCACGGAGTATCCGCCCTCGGACTCGGGGCCGAAACCGGCTTCCACAGCGTGCTCGGGGTGCGGCATGAGGCCCACCACGTTGCCGGCGGCGTTGCTGATGCCGGCGATGTCGCGGCGCGAACCGTTCGGATTGAAGCCGACGTAGCGGAAGACCACGCGGCCCTCGCCCTCGAGCTCATCCAGGGTCTTCTCGTCCGCGATGTACTGGCCGTCCTGGTTCTTCAGCGGGACGGTGATCTCCTGGCCCTGCGTGTAGTCGGCGGTCCAGGCGGTGTTGGCGTTCTCCACGCGCAGCACCTGGTCGCGGCAGATGAACTTCAGGTGGTCGTTCTTCACCATGGAGCCCGGCAGCAGATGGGATTCGGTGAGGATCTGGAAGCCGTTGCAGATGCCCAGCACCGGCAGCTTCGCATCGGAGTTCGCGGCATCCACGATCTTGCCCATCAGTGGGGCGAAGCGGGCGATGGCCCCGGCGCGCAGGTAGTCGCCGTAGGAGAAACCGCCGGGGACGACGACGGCGTCGACGTCCGCGAGCTCGGTGTCCGCGTGCCACAGGGAGACGGCCTCGGCGCCGGCGAGACGCACGGCGCGGGCGGCGTCGCGGTCATCCAGCGTCCCGGGGAAGGTCACGACGCCGATCCGGGCACCGGCGAGCGGGGCGATGGCCGCTGCTGCGACCTCGCCGATCAGAGGGATTTCCGTCATGTCAGGCCTCGACGACCTGGACGTTGACGACGTCCTCGATGACCGGGTTGGAGAGGAGGGTTTCGGCGGCCTCGCGTGCCTTGGCCAGCACGTCCTCGGTCACCTCACCCTCGACCTCGAGCTCAAAGCGCTTGCCCTGGCGGACCGAGGTGAAATCGGTGAAGCCCAGACGGGGCAGTGCTCCCACGATGGCCTTGCCCTGCGGGTCAAGGATCTCGGGCTTGGGCATGACGTCGACGACGATCCGGGGCATCCGGCAACTCCTGTGTGCGTGCGTGCGTTGAACCTGGGCCGGGGTGTCGTCCCAGGCCAGAGCCGTCACGGAGTGTTGCCGTCTCACGCGCTTTCCGCTTCCAGGTCTCAGCTTCTTCAAGAAGGCCGCGATTGCAGGAAAACGGGGGCAGCGACGCTCCGCGAGCTTGCACTTTCCATTCTACCGGGTGCGGCAGACGTCATTCGCCCCGCCTACCCTGGAGGAATGAGCCTTGCCGACGCCCCGGAGAACTGCCCGTGTCTGAGCGGCGAGAGGTATGCGCAGTGCTGTGGCCGGTACCACTCGGGGGAGGCCTCGGCGCCGACCGCGGAAGCGCTCATGCGGTCGCGGTACAGCGCCTTCGCCGTGGGTGATGCGGGCTACTTGCTGGCGAGCTGGCACCCCAGCACACGGCCCGCGGAACTTGACCTCGACCCGGCCATCCGATGGGTCCGTCTCGACATTCTCGCCACCCGTGCCGGAGGCCCCTTCGACGCGGAGGGGAGCGTCACCTTCCGCGCCCATTACCGGGTTCCCGCGGACGACGGCGGCGGGCGTCCGCCGTCGTCGTCCTGGCAGCGCGGGACACAGGAGGAGGCCAGCCGCTTCCTGCGGGAAGGCGGCCGCTGGTACTACCTCGATGGGGAACCCGGCGAAGAATAGATCATCAAACCGAGAACAAACTATGAAATAACTCTGTCACAAGTGGGTGCTGCTCCATTAGGGTAAGTGTCAACTTGGCTGTGACGCGCATAACAATGCGCTGTGGGCCGGGTGTCACCTCTGGTCAAGGGACCGGAGGACTCTTTGTGAAAGGTTCACACACCCATGAGAAGAACAGGGAAGAGTTTCCTGCGTGCCAGGGGGATCAGCAAGGTCCTGGCCGTCGGGGTCAGCCTTCCGGTGCTGCTGAGCACTGCGGTGATGCCGGCGGTTCAGGCCGCCCCCGCCGTGGCGCCCGGACAGACGGGGAGCCAGCAGTTCCAGGCCGGCCGGTACATCGTCGTGCTGGCTGAGAAGCCTGCGGCGAGCTACGAAGGCGGGACGGCCGGCCTCGCAGCCACCAAGCCGGAGGACGGCAAGAAGCTGGACGCCGGAAACCAGAACGTCAAGCGGTACCGGCAGCATCTGGAAACCGTGCAGAAGCAGGTGGCGGGCGAGGAGGGCGTCGCCATCAAGAAGAGCTTCTCCACTGCGCTGAACGCCTTCACCGCGCAGTTGAGTGCCGAGCAGGCCAGCACTCTCGCGAAGGACTCCAAGGTCCTGACCGTGGCGCCGGACCGCGAGTACGCGCCCGACTACTCCACCACCGACTTCCTGAAGCTGCCCGGCAAAACCGGTGTGTGGCAGCAGCAGTTCGGCGGGGTCAAGAACGCCGGCAAGGGCGTCGTCGTCGGGGTCATCGACTCGGGGTACACCCCCAGCAGCCCGTTCTTCGCAGGTGACGACGTCAAGCCGCTGAAGGGCGAGCCGAAGGTCGGCCAGCCGTACCGCACCCCGGACGGCAAGATCGCCATGCTCAAGGCCGACGGTGAGACCTTCGTCGGTGACTGCCAGGCAGGGCAGGGCTTCGCCGGAACCGAGTGCAACTCCAAGGTGCTGTCAGCCCGCTACTTCGCAGACGACTTCCTGAACTACGTCCCGGCCGAGCACCGTGCTCCCGAGGAACTCCTCTCACCGGTCGACGTCGGAAGCCACGGAACGCACACCGCGAGCACCGCGGCGGGCAACGCCAACGTCCGGGCGAACCTTGGCGACCGCGACATGGGCATCACGAGCGGTGTCGCCCCCGCGGCCAAGCTCTCCATCTACAAGGTCTGCTGGGAGGATGACGATCCCAACACGGGTGGCTGCTACTCCTCGTCCTCTGTCGCCGCCATCGACCAGGCGATCCTGGACGGCGTGGATGTCCTGAACTACTCGATCTCGGGCAGTGCCACGAGCACCACGGACCCGGTCTCCCTGGCCTTCCTGTCCGCGGTCTCCGCCGGCGTCTTCGTCTCGGTCTCGGCCGGCAACAGCGGCCCGGACGCCAGCACCGTGAACCACGGCGCCCCGTGGCTCACGACCGTGGCCGCGAGCTCCTTCACGAGCGAGCTGCAGGGCACCGTCGAGTTCGAAGACGGCAGCAAGTACCGCGGTGCCAGCCTCATGTCCCATGAGGTGCCGTACAGCAACCTCGTGCTCTCCACCAATGCCGCATCGGGGACCGGCAATGCCGCCCTCTGCGCCCCTGACAGCCTTGATCCCGCCAAGGTGAGCGGAAAGATCGTGGTCTGTGACCGCGGCGTCGTCGACCGTGTGGCCAAGAGCGCAGAGGTCAAGCGCGCCGGTGGTGTCGGCATGGTTCTGGTGAACCTGACCCAGTCCAGCGAGGACGTGGACATGCACTCGGTGCCCACGGTCCACGTCAACCCGCCGGCCACACAGGCCATCAAGGACAAGGTGACGGCGAACCCGAACATCAAGGCCCGTCTGGTCAACCACGACACCACCGGTCTCCCGGTGGAGCCGCAGCCGCAGATCGCCGGTTTCTCCTCCCGCGGCCCGCTGCTGGCCACCGGCTCTGATCTGCTCAAGCCCGACGTCGCCGCCCCGGGTGTCGCCGTTCTGGCCGGTGTCTCGCCGATCGCCGAGCATGGAGCGCTCTTCGGCATGATGTCCGGCACTTCGATGGCCTCGCCGCACATCGCAGGATTCGGTGCGCTGGCTCTGTCCCAGCACCCGGACTGGTCCCCGGCCACCATCAAGTCGGCCCTCATGACCACCGCGACCGACGTCAAGAAGGCCGATGGCACCAAGGACACCGACCTCTTCGCAACCGGTGCCGGCCAGGTCAACCCGGGCGGCTTCATGGATCCGGGCCTCGTTTACGATGCGGGCCAGGACGATTACCTGAAGTTCATCCAGGGCCAGGGCTTCGATCTCGGCATCCCGGGACTCGGCACCACCCAGGCCCGTGACATGAACGTCCCGTCCTTCGCGCTGGGCAACCTGACCGGCCGGATCGAAGTCACCCGCACCGTGACGGCCCTGACCCCAGGGCTCTACCGTGCGACGGCCAACGTTCCGGGCGTCAACGTCAAGGTGACGCCGAGCGTGCTGAACTTCTCGGCGGCAGGTCAGAAGAAGACCTTCAAGGTCTCCTTCGAGAATGCCGGGGCTTCCCTGGGCCAGTTCGCCATGGGCAGCCTGAGCTGGCAGGGCAACGGCAAGAAGGTGACGTCCCCGATCACGGTCCGTCCTCAGTCGGCCGTCGCTCCGAGCAGCCTGAGCTTCACCACGTCCAAGGCGACCGGCAGCGCGAGCATCCCGGTGACCTCCGGCAGCGACCGTCCTACGAAGCTGACGCTGGACGGCCTGTCCAAGGCCGACGCCACGGCGATCCAGCTGGTCCCCGGACCGGCCTCGGCGTCGGCGGATGCCTCCAACGCGACGAAGACGGTGACGGTTCCGGCCGGTACCCCGTTCGCCCGCTTCGCGGTGGTCTCCTCGGATGACAAGGCGGACTTCGACCTGGTGGTCCTCGGACCCAACGGCAAGACCTACACCGCGTCAACGGCTGCTGCGAGCGAGTCGGTTTCGCTGACCAACCCGGCTCCCGGGCAGTACACGCTCGTGACGAACCTGTACGCGAGCCCGGGCAACGCGGCCACCAAGGCCAGTCTTGAGGCGTCGATCCTCGGCTCCAAGGTCGGCAACGCCACGGTGGCGCCGAACCCGCTGGTGCTCAAGAACGGCAAGAGCGGCAAGATCACCTTGGCGTGGAACGGGCTGACCCCCGGTTCCTACATCGGTCGTGTCAGCTTCGACGGCTCCACGTCTCAGACGTTCGTGAACGTCGTGGTGACCGCTTCCGGCACCGCTGCGGCGGCTCCGGCCGTGGAGAGCCCGGATGCAGGAGTTCGTGCCAAGGCCGAACAGGAACTCCAGAAGCGTCCCGATCTCAATGACGACTCGGTCGTCGTGAAGTAACGCACGCAAGGAACCCGAAGGGCCGGTGGGATGAGATCCCGCCGGCCCTTCGGGTTTCCGGTGTCAGAGCTCTTTGAAGTAGACCGCCACAGGGATCTGGACGCATCCGAGGCTTTCGTAGAGGGCCCGGGCAGGGGAGTGGTACGGATCCCCGCCGGTGGCGATTTCCATGATCCTGGCGCCCATCGATTTCATCGTCGACATGGCATGCCCGCACAGCGCCCGGCCGGTGCCCTGGTGGCGGAGCGCGGGCTCGACGGCCAGCAACTCGATTTCACCGTGGCCTCGTTCCGGGTCGACATTCCAGGCGACGAACCCGGCAATGCGCCCGGCATCGTCCGCGACGTCGATGTACCGCAGGCGCTCCGGGTCGTGGAGTCCGGCGAGCTGCCGTTCATAGTCGGCCCGCCAGTCGCCGTGTTGAACGGCGAAGATCGTCTCACCCATCAAGGGCCGGAAACCGTCCTCGTAGAACGGGGCGAAGACGCGGTGTGTGAGATCGATGAGCCGATGATGGTCTTGAGGGGAAAATGCCCGGATATCCATGCTGGAACCTTTCGCTGCTGAACGTGTCGTCTGATTCCCCGGCGTCCCGTTTCCGGAGCCAGGGGTTCAGTCGTTGCGGACACGATCCGCTGCGAAGCATTCCATGGACGACATACTAGGCTTCCGTGGAACTCCCGAACAGTGGTCCCAGCGCATCCCAGCGCGCTGTTTCGCGGGAATCCGTGCGGCTGAATTCCTGACTCACGGCCCGTCCGTTCAGAGTTCCGGTGACGTGCGCCCGTTCCGGGCCACCGAACACGGGGCGCGGTGCCGAGATCTCCTGACCCGCCCCTTTCGGCGGCAGGGCAGGCAGCAGGAGCCGTTCGCCGTAGCGGACGACGGCGTCGTACGCTGCCTGCGCATCCGGCACGGTGCTCTCCGGCAGGACGCCGTCGGGCCCGGCCGCGAGACGGAAGCTCTGCTCGTCCGCTCCGGGGGAGACGATGATGGTGACGACGAGATCAATGGTGTTCATGCTGCCTCTCCGGCCCGGGGGAGCGAGGTGTCCAATAGCCCGAGGAAACGCTCCCGCAATTCCTGGGACTGATGGGAGAATTCCCGCTGATGGGCGACGTATTCCGCCTTGCCTTCAGTCGTCTCGATGCGGATGGCGGGGTAGCCCCAGTCTGAGAGTTCATAGGGTGAGGCCTGCATGTCCATGGCGCGGATGCGGTAGGAGAGTTCGAAGCAGTCCATCAGGAACTCGCTCGGCAGGAGCGGGCTGAGCTTGTACGCCCACTTGTAGACATCCATGTTCGCGTGCAGACAGCCCGGCTGCTCCAGCTCGCGCTGCGTGCTCCGCGTCGGCTGCAGTTCATTCAACGGGACGGCGTCCGGGGTGTAGAAACGGAAGGCATCGAAATGGCTGCACCGGATGCGGTGCTCCTCGACCACCTGATCCGTGCCTCCGCCGCCCAGACGCAGCGTCAGATACTCGTGCCGGAGCTGGAACTTCTCCTGCCGGTACACCATGGCCCACTCGTGGAGCCCGAAGCAGCCGAATTGCGCCGGCCGGGCGAGGGTTCCACCGAGGATGATGCGGGCGAAGTCCACGGCTTCCCTGCGATCCGCGAGGAATGCCTCCGTGTCCACCGTGACGGCGGGGAGTCCGGGTTCCAGATGCAGCTCGGTGCGCTCGGTCTCGTCAAGGGCACGGTAGTGCTTCCAGCCCAGGCGTTCCTCGGCGGACGGCCCGGTCAGAACGGTCCCGGCACCCGGGTGCCAGCGGCGCAGCTGGCCGGGCTTATGGGTGTAGTAGGTGAAGAGGAAGTCCTCCACCGGATGTTTCCTCCCGGTGTGACGCCGCTGGAGGAACGGCACCGCGTACCGGTCCACCCTGGCTGCATGGGCCTGGGCGAGCGGCAGCCAGGCGTCCTGGGACAGGACGGCCGGAGATGCGGTGGGCGGGATTCTCACCCATCCATTATCCCGCGCTCGCGCAATGGCTGGATCTGCTTGCGGCCGGGCAGCGGCATCGCCGAGTTCGTGGGTTGCGGGGGTGTTGGTGGGGGTTTTTGCCGCCCACCACACCGAACCCCCCACACCGCCCCGGTTTTTATCCCCCCCCCCCGGGCCGGGGAGGGGGCACGGCCGGCCCGATGGGGGGGGGGCGGGCGGGGCGCCGGGGGGGGGGGGGGGGGCGGGGGTGGCGCGGCGCCGCCGCGCCCCCGGCCCGCCCCCCCCCCCCGCCCCCCCCGCGCCCCCGCGCCCCCCCCCCCCCCCCCCCCCCCGCCCCCCCCCCCCCCCCCCCCCCCCCCCCCACCGCCCCCCCCCCCCCCCCCCCCCCCCCCCCCCCCCGCCGTCGTTACCGAAGACCATGAAGCCTATTTGCGGTCCTGACGTGTCATGAGGACCTCCTTGATCAGGAGCATGATCGCCGCCGCGGTCGGGATGGCGATCAGGGCACCCAGGACGCCGAGCAGGGTACCGCCTGCGATCACGGAGATCACCGCCACCGAACCGGGCACCGAGACCGCCTTCTGCATGATCCGGGGCGAGACGAAATAGGCCTCGAACTGGAGGTAGGCGAAGTAGCAGATGGCGTAGATCAGAGCCGTCTGCCAACCCATGGTGAGCGCGACCAGCGTGACGAGGATGCCGGCGATCATTCCGCCCACGAGCGGGATGAAGGCGAGCAGTGCGACCACGAACGCGAGCAGCACCGAGAAAGGGACCTTCAGGATCGACATGATGATGAAGGCGAACGTGGCGTTCAACAGAGCCACACAGACCTGGCCGATCACGTAGTTGCCGACCGACCGGGTGATTTCCTCGGAGAGCTCCTCGACCCGGACCCGGCGGGAACGCGGTGCCAGACGGTACGCGAAGGCCTTCATGGAGGGCAGCGCCGCCAGGAAGTACAGCGTCAGGACCAGTACGATCAGTGCGCCGAAGAGCCCGTTCGCCACCGAGGTGCCGAACCCGACCAGACCGCCGAAGAGCCCTCCCACCGCGCTGGAGTCCTTGACGAGCTTCTGGACCTCCTCGGTGATGCGGTCCTTGAGGCCGAACTGCTCATTGAGGTTGTTGTAGAAGTCGGAGTGCAGGAAGTCACTGATCCAGACGGGACCCTGGGTGATGATCTGATTCACCTGGTCGACGACCGTGGGGATCAGGGTCGCGAAGAAGGCGCCGATGACGGCCAGAAGCGCGAGCAGCACGATCACGATGCCGGCCGGTCGGGGGATCTTGCGGCTTTCCAGGGTGCGGACCACGGGGTCCAGGCCAAGCGCGATGAACAGCGCGGCAAGAATCCAGAGGAGCAGCTGGGTGGTCTGGCTGGCGACATAGAACAGCAGGAGCGCGATACCGACGCCGGCCGTGAGAGTGAATCCGAGCAGGACCGGATGCTGCAGGGAGAGCACCTGGACGGGGCGGGAGGCCGGCTCCGCGGATTCGTCGTAGGGGACTTCTTCCGGGAGCGCGAAGTGCGGCCGGGGAAGGGCTCCGGGTACGGGGCGTCGCGCCTTGCTGAAGGCGCTCTTCAGCCGTCCGAGCAGACCGGGATCCTCGTCCTGCCGGGACGTGGAGTCCTTGGCGGGGTCGCCCTCTCCGATGGTCACCGTGGTGGCCTCTGAGGGGGCTGCGGGCTCCGTGCCCGACGGCGTCTCCTCCCCGGGAGAGCCGTGTTCCTGCTGCGGTTCGGTCATGGGTACTTCCTCGATGGCTTCTGGCGAATGATGCGGGCTCTGGAATCCTCCTCACAGTATCAGCGGGGGTCTTTTCACCGTGCTTTGCCAGGCCGTGTAAGGCCTCCCGCCTCGCTCTCACGGACCCCGAGCAGATACCATGAAGTAGACCGTGACCCCGATGTTAGGTGCATTTGTGCGAGTGAAGTCAGCGATCGCAGTCTTCGTCCTGGGGCTGGTGGCCCTTCTGGTCGGTATCGGCCAGAAGACCATCTGGGCCCCGCCGGACAGGCTGAGCGTTGCCCTTCCCGACTCGGTGAAGGCCGCGCCCGTGACCGTCCTGGACCCCTCTTTCGAGCGCCTCGGCGGTGGCCAGGTACAGCTCAAGGTGAAGGGCGAAGGCAGCTTTGTCGTCGCCACGGGACGTCCTGACGACGTCACCGCGTGGACCGGTAAGGCCGCCAGCAACACCGTCAGTGGTTTGAGCGAGGACGGCAAGAGCCTTGCGGTCAAGCACAACGACGGCGACGCGACAGTGCCGAACCCGGCGGATGCCGACATCTGGGCCTCCACCCAGAGCGGCAGCGGCGAGCTGAGCTTCTCCTGGGAGCCGCCGGCCTCCGGTGACTGGTCGATGGTCATCGCTTCTGACGGAACCAAGGCCGCCCCGGCACAGCTCGAGGTCAGTTACGCGAACAACGCCACCACCCCCTGGGCCGTTCCGCTCATGGTCATCGGCGGTGTCCTGATGCTGGGTGCCCTCCTCTTCGCGTTCCTCTTCGGTAAGCCCGGCAACCCCAAGAAGCCGGTGTCGAAGGACACAGGCGACGAGTCCGCGGAGAAGGACGAGCCCGAGAAGGGTGACGGCACGGCCGAGGACACCAAGACTGAGGAGACCAAGGCTGACGGCGAGCACGCCGAAGCGGGGGACTCCACTGCGGACACCGCGGGGGACCAGAAGACTTCGACGGATGCAGCCGACGAATCCGTCCCTGCCGAGTCCTCGGAGCCGAAGGATGAGGAGAAGCCGTCCTTGTTCCGCAGAATTCCGGCGCTCGCCGGTGCTCTGGCCTTGGCCGTGACCGGCGTCGGGCTCGCCCCCGCTCAGGCGGACAGCAGCCCCAGCCCCTCGGCGTCCGCCGATGCGCAGAGCCGCCCCTACCCGGTGATGACCGATCAGCAGTTGCAGCGCATTCTCGGCAAGACGGCCGATGTCGTCTCCAGTGCTGATGCGGCCAAGAACGCCAAGGATCTGGGAGCCCGGGCCGCTGGCGAGGCTCTCACGATCCGGACCCAGAACTACAAGATCCGCGCGGCCGTCGGAAGCTATGCTCCCGTCGCGCCGGTGTCCACGGACAAGCTCCTCACCAGCGTCGTGCCGCTGGAATCAGCCTGGCCGCGGACCATCATGGCGGTGACGCAGAGCAGCAAGAACCCCACCCCGCTCGTTCTGACCCTGCAGCAGGCCAGCGCACGGGAGAACTACAAGCTGATCAGCTCGTCCTACCTCCTGCCGGGCAATTCCTTCCCGGCGACGGACGCGGACGGACTCCAGGCCCTTGATCCCAAGACCTCCGACGGTCTGCTCAGCAGCCCGTCGGACGGGCTCACCGCCCTGATGGCCCGGTTGAAGGATCCCAAGAGCGCCGCGGCCGCGAAGTTCGGTGACAACACCTACTTCCAGCAGATGGACGCTTTCAAGAAGTCGGTGGTCGACCCGAAGAACAACGGTGCCAAAATCACGCCGAAGTTCGACTTCAAACTGGTCGGCAAGCCGGATGCAGCGTTCCGTTCCAGCGATGGCGGAGCCGTCGTGGTGGCCGATCTGGAACTCACCGTTTCGCTCGTCTCGCCTGAGAAGGGTGGCATCGTGGATCTTGACGCCCAGTCGGCAGCGCTTGCCGGCACCAAGAAGACCGACAAGAGCGTCACTCAGCACTTCATCGAATCGGTGGCTCTGAGGATCCCGCCCGCGGGTTCCAAGGACGGCTACACCCTGCTGTCGGCAGACAGCCACCTGACCGCCGTCACTCTGGGCTGAGGCCCGGAAGGACCGCACCACATCCATTCGTGAGCGCCGGGGGACCGGCGCTCATGTCTCCTAGGAGGAACCGTTGCCGCAGGCAGCACAGAACCCACTCGACTCCTTGGCCGGCCTCCGTGGCGCGGTGGACCTTTCGGCCTTGCGTGCCCGGGCTCAGGCCCCGGCCCGTCCGCAGCAGCCCGCGGGGGAGGACGGCCAGGACGGTGCCCAGCAGGCATCCGGGGCTTACCGGGCGGAGGTGACGGAAGCGAATTTCCAGGAAGTCGTCGAACTCTCGGTCCAGGTTCCTGTGATCCTGACCATGTGGGCTCAGTATTCACCGGAGTCGCAGCGCGTTCTGGGCCTGGTCGAGGAGCAGGTCAACCGCCAGGACGGCGCCATGGTTCTGGGCGCCGTGGACGTGGAGGCCTTCCCGCAGATCATGCAGGGGATGCAGATCTCCGCGGTTCCCGCAGCGGTCGCCGTGATCAAGGGTCAGCCGGTGCCGCTGTTCCAGGGGCCGGTGGAGGAGAGTCATCTCGACGCGCTCTTCGCGGAGTTGCTGCAGCTCGCTCAGGCGAACGGCGTGACGGGGCGTCTCGGCGGTGGTGTCGGAGAGCCTCAGGAAGCGGCCGGGGAGCCGCCCTTGCCACCTCTCCATCAGGAAGCACTGGATGCGATCGAATCCGGTGACTACGCCACGGCGGAACGGGCTTATCGCAAGGCCCTCGACGAGCAGCCTGCGGATGCCGAGGCCAAGGCCGGGCTCGCTCAGGTGCAGCTCCTGCAGCGCCTGGAGGGTCTCACGGCCGTCGACGCAACGCAGCTGCGTCAGGACGCCGCCGGTGCGCCGGACGACGTCGAACTTCAATTGCGTCTTGCAGACCTGGACGTTTCGGGCGGCCACGTTGAAGACGCTTTCGCCCGGGTGGTCGCGTTCATCGGCTCGCACTTCGGTCCCGAACGGGAGACCGCCCGCGTCCGCCTGCTGGAACTCTTCGAGGTGGTGGGCTCCAAGGATCCCCGGGTGGCCTCGGCCCGTCAGGCACTGGCCCGGGTCCTTTTCTGATCCAGCGGGGTCTGAGTCTGATCCAGCGAGGTCCGAACGGTCCAGCCCGCGCTGAACAGTCTCCACCAAGATCTGAACAGGGGCTGGACGCGGGGGACCGTCTGAAGGCGTAGGCGAAGATCGTCCTGAAGTAGCATCCCGGCTGGTGGGGACGCTTGTTAGCGTAAGCAGCATGACTCACTCGCAGCCGGAGACTCAACCGTACCCTCCGTCGTCCGCGCAAGCGGGGCCGACGCCGGCCATCGCACTGCGCGGTCTGGCCAAGCGCTTCGGCGAGAAGATCGCGGTGGACGGCATCAATCTCGATGTCCCCGTCGGTTCCTTCTTTGGCCTGGTGGGACCCAACGGAGCCGGCAAGACGACCACGCTGTCCATGGCGACGGGCCTGCTCCGTCCCGATTTCGGGACGGCGCACATCCTGGGCGTGGACATGTGGCAGGATCCGATCCAGGCCAAGAAGCTCCTCGGAACCTTGCCGGACGGGGTGCGGCTCTTCGACCGGCTCAGCGGTGAACAGCTGATCACTTATGCGGGTCTGCTGCGCGGCATGGACCGCCCGACGGTGAACGAGCGTGCCGCTGAGCTGCTGGCCGCCTTGGACCTGACCGCCGATGCGGGAAACCTCGTGGTGGACTACTCGGCCGGTATGACCAAGAAGATCGCGCTGGCTTCGGCGCTCATCCACGCCCCCCGTGTGCTGGTGCTCGACGAGCCGTTCGAAGCGGTGGACCCGGTGTCGTCAGCCAACATCATGGACATTCTCAAGGGTTTCGTTTCCTCCGGTGGCACGGTGGTCATCTCCAGTCACGTGATGGATCTGGTGCAGCGTCTTTGCGACCACGTCGCGGTGGTCGCCGGTGGACGGCTCCTCGCGGCAGGCACCGTGGACGAAGTGCGCGCCGGGGTGAGCCTGGAGGAACGCTTCGTGGACCTGGTGGGCGGCCGTCACGAGGGGGAGGGGCTCTCGTGGTTGCGACACTCCTGAGACTCAAGCTTCAGATCCTCGCGAACGGCTTCCGCCGCAGCCCGTGGCAGATCGTCGGGCTGGTGATCGGATCACTGTACGGGCTGGGTGTTCTCGGCTTCATGCTCGTGGGCCTCGTGCTGCTGCATGGGGTCGATACCGAGCTCGTGCGGACGATCCTCATCCTTGCGGGCTTCGCCGCGGTTCTCGGCTGGACCTTGATTCCGGTAGTGGCGTCCGGGGTGGACATGACCCTGGATCCTCAGCGTTTCGTCGCGTTCGGGATTCCGCAGCGGACGCTCATGACCGGCATGGCCTTGGCCGGACTGGTCGGAGTTCCCGGCCTGCTGACCGTCATCCTGAGCCTCGGTACCGTGATCAGCTGGTGGCGTTCGCCCCAGGAAGTGGTCGCCGCACTGCTCGGCGCGCTGCTGGGCATCGCGAGTTGCATGCTCTTCTCCCGCTGTGCCGCCGCCTGGGGGACGAACCTCGCGCAGTCCCGGCGCTTCCGGGAGATCGGCATGGTGCTGCTGATCGTGCCGCTCATGTTCCTCGGACCTTTGATTTCCGGCGCCGTGCGCGGCCTGAAGGACACGGCCGGCATGCTGCCGGACCTGGCTTCGGCCTTGGCATGGACGCCGTTCGGTGCCCCCTGGGCGCTGCCTGCCGACGTAGCCGTGGGGGACTACGTGGCGGCGGCGCTCAGGGTTCTCATCACTCTGGCCGGCCTCGCACTGGTCATGTGGCTGTGGAACGTCGCCATGGTGCGCTCCATGGTGAATCCTCCCCAGGTGAGCGGCGGCAAGCGCTCGGCGGGCAAGCTCGGTTTCTTCAACGTCTTCCCGGCCACCCCGACCGGGGCCGTCGCGGCCAGGACCGCGAGCTATTGGTTCAGGGACCCGCGGTACGCCGGTTCCCTGCTGGTGGTGCCGTTGCTCCCTGTGGTCCTCTACCTGAACGGCGTGCGGCAGGGGAACTATGAAGCGCTTCTGCTGTCCGGTCCTCTGGTGGCCTTCCTGATGGCCTGGAGCATCAGCTCGGACGTCTCCTACGATGACACCGCGTTCGCCCTGCACGTCTCCACCGGAACGCCGGGCCGTGCTGATCGCTGGGGCCGCGTGCTCGGCTGCTGCATCCTGGGAATCCCCGCCGTCCTCGTGTTGCTCCTGGCGTCGATCGCGTTGAGCGGCCGCTGGGATCTTCTGCCCGGCATGGTCGGAACGAGTGCCGGTGTCTTCATGACGGGAATGGGGTTGGCCTCCGTGCTGTCCGCCCGCTATGTCACGGCGGTACCGAAGCCGGGGGAGAGCCCGTTCAAGACGCCTCCGGGCGGCAAGGGGCTCACGCTCGCCGTCCAGGGGTTGGGAATGCTCGTCCTGCTGGCGCTTTGCCTGCCGCAGGCGGTGCTGATGCTCGTCGAACTGTTCACCGGGAACCACATGCTGGGATGGATCAACCTGGTGTTCGGCACTGCGCTCGGGGCTGTGCTGCTGTGGCTTGGAGTCCGGATCGGCGGTCGGGATATTGATCGTCGAGGACCTGAACTTTTAGCGCAATTGATCAAAAATAGCTAACTTCACTCATCTTCTATCGTTTTTTGCGGTCCGACTGTATAAGATCGAAGCAGTCGCAGCTCACTGAGTCAGAAATGAGGCCGCAAGAGCATGGAAGTTGTCATCCTCCCCGATGCCGCTCGCATCGGAGCCATGGCGGCGGACGCCATCGAGGCATTGCTGAAGCGCAAGCCGGAGGCGGTTCTCGGCCTGGCCACGGGTTCCTCGCCCCTGCCGATCTATGACGAGCTTGCCCGGCGGCATGCGGAGAACGGCCTCGACTTCTCGCGCGCTCACGGCTTCGCCCTCGATGAGTACGTCGGGCTCCCGCTGGGACACCCCGAGTCGTACCGCGAGGTGATCCGCCGTGAGTTCAGCGATCGGGTCAACATCAACCCGGAGAACGTCCACAGCCCCAATGGAGCAGCCGCGGACATCCAGGCGGCCAGCCAGGAGTACGAGGACGCCATCAAGGCCGCGGGCGGGGTGGATCTCCAGATCCTCGGCGTGGGCACGGACGGTCACATCGGTTTCAACGAGCCGGGCTCCTCCCTCGCCAGCCGGACCCGCATCAAGACGCTCATCGAGCAGACCCGCAAGGACAATGCGCGCTTCTTCTCGAGCATCGACGAGGTGCCCCACCACGTGGTGACGCAGGGGCTGGGCACCATCATGGATGCCCGGCACGTGGTCCTGGTGGCCACCGGGGCGCAGAAGGCCCAGGCGGTTCACGACTTCGTCGAAGGTCCCGTCTCAGCGATCTGTGCGGCATCGGTGCTGCAATTGCATCCGCACGCCACGATCCTGATCGATGAGGCGGCTGCGTCCTCCTTGCGGCTCGCGGACTACTACCGGCACACCTTCGAAAGCAAGCCGGCCTGGCAGGGCCTCTAGGGCCTGAGGAATGCCGGGGCGACACGCCCGGAGCCCCGCTGAAGCGCGCCGCGGGGACCGCGAGCATGAACGTCACACGCTAGAATGAGTGGCATGACTCTGCCTCCGGATCCCTTCGAGAACGACCCGTCGCGCGAGCTCTCCGGACCCGGCGGCTCCACGGCCACCATCGAGCGCACTGAGCAGCGCGAAACGGTGGAGCCGGGCGACCATGAGCGCTTCTCGCACTATGTGCGCAAGGAGAAGATCATGGAGTCCGCCCTGACCGGCGAACCCGTGATCGCGCTGTGCGGCAAGGTCTGGACGCCCGGACGCGACCCGCAGAAGTTCCCGGTCTGCCCCACGTGCAAAGAGATCTATGAAGGTCTCCGTCCGGGCAAGGACGGCGGCAACGACGACGGCGGGGCCAAGTAGTCTGAACCGTCCGACGGCGGTGGAGACCGCCGTCGTCGTCCGATCTTCGCGCGTATTGCGCGTGCCCTGAGCCAAGCCCTGACTTCCGTGACCCTGGAGGCACCTTTTCCCATGACGGACACGCTCTTCGGCGGACCGACCCTCCCACCGGCCTACCCGGAGCGCGCGGCCTGGGGAACCGCTCCCAAACTGCGTGCCTGGCAGCAGGAGGCGCTGGACAAGTACCTCAGCACCAAACCGCAGGACTTCCTCGCGGTGGCGACGCCGGGCGCCGGTAAGACGACCTTCGCCCTGCGGGTGGCCACCACTCTGGTGGACTCCGGCGTCGTGAACCGCATCTGCATCGTCGCGCCCACGGATCACCTGAAACGGCAGTGGGCCGATGCGGCGGCCAAGGTGGGCCTGGCCATCGACCCTAATTTCAAGAACTCGGACGGACGCCACGGACAGGGCTTCATCGGCGTCGCCGTGACCTACGCGCAGGTGGCCATGAAGCCCATGCTGCACCGGGCTCGCACCGAAGCGGCCAAGACGCTCGTGATCCTGGACGAGATCCACCACGGCGGCGAAGCTCTCTCCTGGGGCGACGGACTGCGGGAGGCCTTCGATCCCGCAGTGCGCCGCCTCAGCCTGACCGGTACCCCCTTCCGTTCCGACACCTCGCCGATCCCGTTCGTCGAGTACAGCGAGGACAAGGAGGGCATCCGCCGCTCCAAGGCGGACTACAGCTACGGCTACGGCAGTGCCCTGCGTGACCACGTGGTCCGTCCGGTGATCTTCATGGCCTACTCCGGTCAGATGCGCTGGCGGACGAGCGCGGGGGAGGAGATGGCCGCATCCCTGGGTGAGGCCGCCGTCACCAAGGACGTGACCTCGCAGGCCTGGCGGACCGCGCTGAACCCGCAAGGCGAGTGGATCCCGGCGGTGCTCTCGGCCGCCGACCGTCGGCTCTCCGAGGTACGGCATACCGTGCCCGATGCGGGCGGACTGGTGATCGCCACCGACCACGAGGACGCCCGTGCCTATGCCGGCCAGCTGAAGAGGATCACAGGCCAGTCGCCGACCGTGATCCTCTCCGACGACGCCAAGGCCTCCAGCAAGATCGAGGAGTTCTCCGACGGGGACTCCCGATGGATGGTGGCCGTCCGCATGGTGTCGGAAGGCGTCGACGTGCCCCGCCTCGCGGTGGGCGTCTACGCGACCTCGACCTCGACGCCGTTGTTCTTCGCGCAGGCGGTGGGTCGTTTCGTGCGCGCCCGTAAACGAGGTGAGACGGCCTCTGTCTTCCTGCCCTCCGTGCCACCCCTGATGGGTCTGGCCAACTCCATGGAGGCCGAACGCGACCACGCCCTCGACCGGCCTCGCAACGAGGACGAGGACGGGCTGTTCAACCCCGAGGATTCTCTCCTGGACGAGGCGAACCGCGAGGAGAAGGCGTCCGACTCGCTGACCAAGGGCAAGTTCGAGGCGCTCGATTCTCAGGCGGCCTTCGATCGCGTCCTGTTCGACGGCGGCGAGTTCGGCACCGGCGGAGACATCGGCAGCGAGGATGAGCAGGACTTCCTCGGCATTCCCGGTCTGCTGGACGCCGACCAGGTGGGGGTCCTCCTACGGCAACGCCAGGCAGAGCAGCAATCACGCCGCAAGAAGGGCCCGGCCGGACCGACGTCGGCACCCGGAGTCCCCGACCACCGTCGGCTCATGGATCTGCGCAATGAGCTGGCCAAGAGCGTTTCCGCATGGTCCGCGCGTACCGGGACGCCGCATGGCATGGTGCACAACAAACTGCGTGAAGTGTGCGGCGGGCCGGCCGTGGCCCAGGCCAGCGAAGACCAGCTCAAGGCGCGACTGGCGAAGATTCAGGGCTGGTTCGTCGGACGGAAGTGAGTTTCCAGCCGTTGTGTGCTCAGAGTTGTGGCGGGTGTTCCGCTGAATCACCCGCCACAACTGAGCGCACAGGCCAGGAATCAGGCGACGTCGACGCCGGCGTCCTCCAGCTCGTCGAAGGTCGGCTCAGGGTCCTCCGCCACGGAGGCGGTCAGCTCACGCAGAACCGTGACCGAGTAGCCCGCCTGTACCCCGTCCAGGGCGGTGGCGCGGACGCAGTGGTCGGTGGCGATGCCCACGATCACCAGCTCGTCGACGTCGTTGTTCTGAAGCCATTCGTCCAGGCTCTCGCCGTCTTCGTCCTCCGCAGGCAGCGTGCCGGGCTGACGATCGCCGCTGGACACCGCGTCTTCGGGGGCCAGGAGTCCCTCGAAACCTGAGTACGCCGCGGAGAAGCGGCCTTTGCGGAAGAACGCCTCGACGAACTCCTGGTCCAGATCCGGGTGAAGCTCCGCGCCGTGGCTTCCCGCCCGGCAGTGCGGCGGCCAGGAGTCCTGGAAATCGGGGGTGTCGGAGAAGTGTGCCCCGGGGTCCACATGCCAATCCTGAGTGGCGACGACGTGGTCATAGAGATGACCGTGGTCGTCCAGATGTTCGCTGATGCCGGCGGCGACGGCGGCTCCTCCGTCGACCGCCAGGGCACCGCCTTCGCAGAAGTCGTTCTGGACGTCGACGATGATCAGGGCCTTGCTCATGGTGTCTCCTCGTACACGGTGGTAATGACGGGTTCGCCGCGTTGCAGCCGGTTCACGGATGCGGGCATCTCGGACATCGACGCCGCGTGGCGTTCCTGGGCGCGCTGAACGGCTTCCGGACCGGTCCAGCCGGGCAGGATCTCGCCGTCCTGCACGAGCTGGACCATGAGTTCACGGTCGTTCCCATCATCCGCGGGGCGGTGGCCGATGCCGATCACTTCCGCGGTCGCGGTGCCGGAGCCGTTGAGACGGCGCAGAGCGTACTTGCGCCCGCCCACGCTCGCCTTGTTCTTGGCGGCCTTCGCCACCGAGACGAAATTGCCGTCGTCGTCGGCACGACTGACCAGCTTGTAGACCATCCCGGCGGTCGGGGCGCCGCTCCCGGTCACCAAGGACGTCCCGACGCCGTAGGAGTCGACCGGGGCGGACTGCAGGGCGGCGATGGCGTACTCGTCCAGATCGCTGGTGACGACGATCCGTGTGTTGACGGCGCCGAGCTCGTCGAGAAGCTGGCGGACCCATTGGGCCTGGGCGACCAGATCGCCGGAGTCCAGGCGGACGGCGCCGAGTTTGTCGCCCGCCAGCTCGACGGCGGTGCGGACCGCTTTCTCGACGTCGTAGGTGTCCACGAGCAGGCTGGTATCCGGTCCGAGGGAGTTCAGCTGGGCCTCGAAGGCGTCGCGCTCGGTGTCGTGCAGCAAGGTGAAGGAGTGCGCGGCGGAGCCGAACGTCCGCAGCCCGTACCGCAGCCCGGCTTCAAGGTTCGAGGTGCTGGAGAAGCCGGCGATCATGGCTGCCCTTGCGGCGGCGACGGCCGATTCCTCGTGGGTGCGGCGTGAACCCATCTCGATGCAGGGGCGTCCGCGGGCAGCCAAGGCCATGCGGGAGGCGGCCGAGGCGATGGCACTGTCGTGGTTCAGGACCGAAAGGACGTAGGTCTCCAGGATGCAGGCCTCGGCGAATGTCGATTCGATCACCAGCAGCGGCGAGTTGGGGAAGTACAGCTCGCCTTCGGCGTAACCCCAGATGTTGCCGGTGAAACGGTACGAGGCGAGGAAGGCCAGCGTCTTCTCGTTCACGACCCCGGTGCTGCGCAGGAAGTCCAGTTCGTCCGGCCCGAAGCGGAAGTTCCGGATCCCTTCGAGCAGGCGGCCCGTTCCGGCCACCACGCCGTAGCGTCGGCCGTCCGGCAGGCGCCGGGCGAAGACTTCGAAGACGGAGCTTCGATGGGCGGCGCCGGATTCCAGGGCGGCCTGCACCATCGTGAGCTCGTAATGATCGGTGTACAGCGAGGTACGGGGATGCTCCCAAGTGCTACTCACCACACACACTGTAATAGCTCACCCCGGGCCCGGACACCGGGGCGCCTGCGGACTGCCTAGAATGGAGCAATGAATTCCACAGCCACGGCAGAGATCAGGCTTGCCGCCATGACGGATCCCGAGGTCCGTCATGAGGAGCAGGTGGAGCAGCACACCGTGAGCGACACCCCCTGGAACCTGGTGGTCTGGAACGACCCCGTGAACCTCATGAGCTACGTCTCCTACGTGTTCCGCAGTTACTTCGGGTACTCGGAGCGCAAGGCGGACAAGCTCATGATGGAGGTTCACCGCAAGGGGCGTTCGATCGTGGCGCACGGCGGGCGTGAGCGCATGGAACAGCACGTGGTCGCCATGCACGGCTACGGCCTCTGGGCGACGGTGGAGAAGGCCGGCGACGGTGGGAAGGGACAGCGTGGCTAGATCATTCGTACCGGGCCGCCGTGGAATCTCCGGGCAGTTGGAGGACGAGGAACGCGAACTGCTCCGCAAGCTCTTCGCGGACGTCATCCAGATGCTCGAACCCGAGGTGTCTCCGCTGGAGGATCCTCTGGTCGAACTCATCGGCTTCGACCCTGATGTGGCCCCGCCCCAGGACCCGGCGCTGAGGCGCCTCCTTCCGGACGGCGTCAAGGACGACGATGAAGCGGCACTGGAGTTCCGTCGGCTCAGCGAACGCTCGCTGCGGCATGGAAAGGTCGGCTCTCTGCGGGCGGCTTCGTTGTTGCTGGAGAATGCCGAGCTGCAGCTGGATCAGGAACAGGCACGTCAGCTGGCGGTGGCTCTCAACGATGTCCGTCTCGTGGTCAGCGAAAGGCTCAGCATCCGGACCGAGGCCGATGCTGAAGCCGTGCACGCGGCCCAGGACTGGTCGAAGGCGGACGACCTGGAGAGCTATCTTTCGGTGGTCTACAACTTTGTGACGTGGCTCCAGGAGTCGCTCGTCCAGGCCATGAGCTACGGCCTCGACAACGCCACGGACGCCCCGGCCGGTGACGAGGAGACATCATGAGTCTGCCGGGCGCGGAGCTTTTCCCAGCCGCAGAGGATGGGAACGGTGGGCAACTGCCTCGTTCGGAGCGTCCCATCGGCATTTTCGACTCCGGTGTCGGAGGACTGACGGTCGCCCGTTCCGTCATCGACCAGCTGCCGCACGAAGCCGTGCTCTACGTCGGTGACACCGCCAACGGCCCGTACGGCCCCTTGCCGATCGCCGAGGTGCGGGCCAACGCCCTGGGCATCATGGACGAATTGGTCGACTCCGGGGTCAAGCTGCTCACCATCGCCTGCAACACGGCTTCCGCCGCCGTCCTGAGAGATGCCCGTGAGCGGTACGAAGCGAGATACGGCATTCCGGTGATCGAGGTCATCCAGCCGGCTGTCCGCCGTGCGGTCGCGGCCACCCGGAACGGTCGCATCGGCGTCATCGGAACCTCCGCCACTGTCGGCTCCCGCGCCTATGAGGACACCTTCGCGGCGGCTCCCGACCTCGAGGTGCGTTCCGTGGCCTGCCCGGAGTTCGTGCCTTTCGTGGAGGCGGGCGTCACGACCGGCCCTGAGCTTCTGGAGCTCGCAGAGGGCTATCTGGAGCCGCTCAAGAGCGCCGGTGTGGACACCCTGGTTCTGGGGTGCACGCACTATCCACTGCTTACCGGTGTCATCTCCTATGTGATGGGGGAGGACGTCACGCTCGTCTCCAGTGCCGAGGAGACGGCGAAGGACGTCTATCGTTCCCTCCTGCGTCACGGACTGGAACGCCAGGACGGTTCGGCGCCGCGGCATCATTTCGTGGCCACCGGCGACGCCGAGGGCTTCGGACGGCTGGCCAGGCGCTTCCTCGGTCCCGAGGTGGGGAGCGTGGAACACGTCGAGCACGTCTCCGCCAGCTACCCGACCGGGAGTCTGGCCAAGATCACCCCGGAGATGCTGGAAGCCGCCCGTGCCGCTGCCGGGCAGCCGAGGATCTCGCACTTCGTGGCCAAGGATTTCAGAGACGGGGTTCGGGGATGAAACTGACCATCGTGGGCTGTACCGGAAGTTTCCCCGGGCCCGGTTCGCCGGCGTCGTGCTATCTGCTCACCGCGGACAGCGGCGGCAAACGCTGGAAGATCGTCCTGGACCTCGGCAGCGGCGCGCTGGGCGCGTTGCAGCGGTACACCGATCTGGAGGACATCGACGGTGTCTTCCTCAGCCACCTGCACCCGGACCACTGCATGGACCTCTGTGGTCTGCACGTCGCCGTGCACTGGAAGCCAGGCGGCTGGGATCGCGGACGCATCCCCGTCTGGGGCCCGGCGGCGACGGCGGACCGGCTGGCCACCGCCTATGGCCTGCCTCTGGACCCGGGCATGCATGAGGACTTCGACTTCGCGTCCTGGACCGCGAGGGAGCCCGTGAAGCTCGGCCCGTTCACCATCACCCCGTTCGCGGTCAACCATCCCATCGAAGAGGCCTACGCGCTGCGGGTCGAGTGCCGCCAGGAACTCGAGGACGGCACGGTCAAGGAGAGCGTCCTGAGCTACTCGGGCGACACCGATTCCTGTCCGGAACTCGTCGAGGCGGCGCGGGACACCGACTTCTTCCTGTGCGAGGCGGCCTTCGAAGAAGGCCGTGACGACGACATCAAGGACGTTCATCTCACGGGCAAGCGGGCCGGTGAGGCCGCAGTGGAGGCCGGCGCCCGGAGACTACTGCTCACTCACATCCCCGTCTGGACGGACACCACGAAGGTGCTTCACGAGGCGCGGGACGTGTTCGGCGAGGGTGTCGCGGTCGCCGTCGCGGGGGTTCACTACCAGCTCTGAGTGCACCGGACGGAAGGTGATGGGGAGCATCCGGGGATACGCTAGAGGCATGACCCCCACGCTTCCACACGACGCATCCGTGCGCGCCGACGGCCGCACCCCCGAGCAGCTTCGCCCCATCAGCATCACCAGGGGCTGGTCCAACCAGGCCGAGGGATCCGCGCTCATCGAGTTCGGCAACACCCGGGTCCTGTGCACCGCCTCCCTCACCGAGGGCGTGCCCCGCTGGCTGAAGGGCGAAGGCCGCGGCTGGGTCACGGCGGAGTACGCCATGCTGCCGCGTGCGACCAACACCCGTTCGGACCGCGAATCGGTCAAGGGCAAGATCGGCGGGCGTACCCACGAGATCTCACGGCTGATCGGCCGTTCGCTGCGCTCCATCATCGACACCCAGGCCCTCGGTGAGAACACCATCGTCCTGGACTGTGACGTCCTCCAGGCCGATGGCGGCACCCGGACCGCGGCCATCACGGGCGCCTTCGTGGCGCTCGCGGAATCGCTGCGCTTCGCCAAGGAGAACAAGCTCATCGCCCCGAAGGCGAGGCCGCTTGTGGACACCATCGCGGCCGTTTCCGTCGGCATCATCGACGGCGTTCCGATGCTGGACCTGCCCTATGTGGAGGATGTGCGCGCCGAGACCGATATGAACGTGGTGGTCACGGGGGCCGGGAAGTTCGTGGAGGTGCAGGGAACCGCCGAGGGGGCGCCGTTCGACCGGGACGAACTGAACCGGCTCCTGGACCTGGCGCTCATCGGCACCAGCCAGCTGGCCGCCATCCAGCGGGAGACGCTCGGGGAGACCCTGGAGGGGATTCTGTGAGTGAGCGTCCGGAGGCGCAGGTCCCGGCCGGGGCCCGGCTGGTACTGGCCACTCGCAATGCGGGCAAGCTGAAGGAACTGCGGGAACTGTTGCGCGGCCAGGTGCCCGGCCTGGACGTGGACACCCAGGTGATCGACGCGGAGACGGCAGGGGTGCCGGACGTCGTCGAGGACGGCACCAGCTTCGCCGAGAACTCGCTGAAGAAGTCGCGTGCGGTCGCCGAGGCCACGGGGCTGCCCTCCATCGCGGACGATTCGGGGCTCAGCGTGGACATCCTGGGAGGTGCTCCCGGCATCTTCTCGGCCCGCTGGGCCGGCAGTCACGGTGACGACCAGGCCAACCTCGACCTGTTGCTCGCGCAGCTCTCCGACATCGCTGAACCGCATCGCAAGGCGTCGTTCGTCTGTGCTGCGGCCCTCACCGTCCCGCCCTCGGCAGGTGCCGAAGGCGGCGAGGAGGCGTACGACGTCGTCGAATACGGCACGCTGGACGGAACCTTGCTCCGTGAACCCCGCGGTGCCGGTGGCTTCGGCTACGACCCGGTGCTGCAGCCGGACGGCGAGAGCCGCAGCTGCGCCGAGCTCAGCAGCGAGGAGAAGAACGCGATCAGCCACCGGGGGAAGGCCTTCCGAGCCCTTCTGCCGGCGATCGTGAAGGCTCTTTCCTGAGGCCTCGATCCCCCTGATATGCGTGTGTCCCCACCGGATCCGGTGGGGACACGCGCATATCAGGGGACTCTCGCGTATCAGGCCTTGTCGGCCCGCTTCTTCTCCAGGTAGCCCTTGATGCCCTCGATGACGATGGGCAGTACCGAGACCAGCACGATCACGATGAAGATCAGGTCCAGGTTCTTGGAGACCCACGGGACACGGTCGCCCAGGATGTAGCCGAGCAGCGTGACGCCGCCTCCCCAGAGCACGCCACCGATGACGTTGAAGAGGAAGAACTTCTTCGCCTCGTACTCCGCGACGCCCACGATGACCGGGACGAAGGTGCGGATGATGGGGACGAAGCGGGCCAGGATCAGGGCCTTGCCGCCGTGCTTCTCGAAGAAGAGGTGGGCCTTCTCCACGTTCTCATGCTTGAACAGCCGCGAATCGGGCCGGTTGAAGAGTGCGGGGCCGGCTTTCCGGCCGATCAGATAGCCGCACTGGTTGCCGACGATGGCCGAGATGATGACCAGAAGGATCAGGGCGACGATGTTGAACTTGATGGTCCCGGTGGCCACGAGCAGGCCTGCCGTGAACAGCAGCGAATCGCCGGGGAGGAAGAATCCCACGAGCAATCCGGTCTCCGCGAAGATGATGCCGCAGACCAGCAGCACCACCCAGGGTGCCAAGGCCGGGTCGGCCAGGAACACCTGAGGGTTCAGCCAGTCCGGCAGGAAGGACGCGGTCGGTACGGGTACACGCGCCATGGCGTGCAGGGTATCGGCGGCAATGGAGGCAGCAATCACCCCTCAAGACTACGGGTTCGCACTGGTGATTGGCTGGACGCCGGCTCCATGGCCTTGCGCTCCAGCCTCGTTGCTTCTATGGTTAGTTACATGAGTAATGAACCGATGTGGTTAGGGGGCGTTGATGATTGACGACTCCGGGCCGATCTTCCTGCAGATCGCCGCCCTGATCGAGAACGACATCGTCTCTGGAGCCCTGCCCGAAGAATCGCAGGTTCCGTCCACCAACGAGTTCGCGCAGTACTACCGCATCAATCCGGCAACGGCGGCCAAAGGAGTCAACACCCTGGTCGACGAGGGGATCCTCTACAAGAAACGGGGAATCGGCATGTTCGTCGCGGCAGGATCACGAGACCGGCTCCTCGGCCGGCGGAAGGAAGGCTTCCGCGCCCAGTTCGTGGAGCCGCTCTGCAGGGAGGCGGGCAAGCTCGGGATCGCCCGGGCCGAACTGCTCACCATGCTGACGCAGGCCCTGGACGGGACGGCGTCACCAGAGAATCACGAGAGCACCAAGGGGAAGGCAGCATCATGAATCAGGACGTGGTCCGCGTGACGGATCTGACGCGTCGCTACAAGGACGTCAAAGCGCTCGACTCGGTCAGCCTGACCTTCGGCAAGGACCGGATCTACGGTCTGCTGGGCCGCAACGGGGCCGGCAAGACCACACTGATGTCTATCCTCACCGCGCAGGCCTTCCCCAGCGGCGGGACGGTCGAAGTGTTCGGCGAGAACCCGTATGAGAACGAGACGGTGCTCCGCCGTCTGTGTTTCATCCGGGAATCCCAGAAGTACCCCGAGAGTTTCACCCCGGCTCATGCCTTCAAGGCCGCAGCGCTCTTCTTCGAGTCCTGGGACAGGGAATTCGCGGCCCGCCTGGCTGAGGACTTCCAGCTGCCGCTCAAGCGGCAGATCAAGAAGCTCTCCCGCGGCCAGCTCTCGGCCGTGGGGATCATCATCGGCCTGGCGAGCCGGGCCGAACTGACCTTCTTCGACGAGCCGTACCTGGGCCTGGACGCGGTGGCCCGTCATCTGTTCTACGACCACCTCGTGAAGGACTACGCCGAGCACCCGCGCACCATCGTGCTCTCGTCCCACCTGATCGACGAGGTGGCCAATCTGCTGGAGCATGTGGTGGTCATCGACCGTGGGCGGATCATCATGGATGACGAAGCCGAGGCCATTCGCGGCTCCGCCGTCACGGTCTCGGGGCCGGCTGACGCAGTGGCCGGCTTCGTGAAGGGGCACGAGGTTCTCTTCGAAGAGCGCCTGCTGAACACGGCGTCCGTCTCCATCTCGGCGCGTCTGGATGCAGCCCAGCGGAGGGAGGCCGCCGAACTCGGCCTGACCCTGGAACAGGTCTCCCTGCAGCAACTGGTGGTGCACGCGTCGCTGGCACGGACCGGAGGCGGCTCCGCCCCCAGCCGGGCCGTTCTGAACGATCTTGAAAGCGAATTCACGGAGGTGTCCAAATGAGCCGGATCCTGGCGGTCAGCCGCATGCAGTTGGTCAACAAGTGGACCTTCCTGGGCATGCCGGGGGTGATCCTGGGCGGGGCGTTCGTGCTCTCCCTGGCGATCTTCGCCCTGGTTCCCGGTGAGAAGTACAGCGGTGGCGCCTCCTTCGCGCCACTCTGGTACTTCTTCGCCCTGGGTCTGCAAAGCCTGACCATGACCTTCCCCTTCGCGCTCGGCATGAGTGTCTCGCGCCGCAGCTACTTCCTGGGCACCTACGCCACGTTCGCGGCAGTGGCCCTGGGCATGGCCCTGCTGTACACGGTGGGAACCCAGCTGGAGGCGGCCACGAGCGGCTGGGGCATGAACGGTTACTTCTTCCGCACTCCGTTCCTCTTCGACGGTCCCTGGTGGCAGAGCCTCGCTCTCTCCTTCGTGATCACCATGTTCTTCTTCTCCACCGGGTTCTGGTCCGCAACGGTCTACAAGCGCTGGGGAGTCACCGGAGCACTGATCATGGGCATCGGGGTGGCCCTGATCGTCCTGGCGGCGGTCTTCCTCCTGACGTGGACCGGGAACTGGGCTGCGGTCGGCGAGTTCTTCGCGCATGTTCAAGGGATCGGGCTGGCCGGCGTCGTCCTGGTGCTGGTCGCGGCCATGAGTCTCGGAGGCTACCTGACCATCCGGCGGGCGACGGCCTGAGGCACCGCTCCGCCCGGCGGAGGCGTAGGCTTGTGGGGTGGCCCTGGATTTCACCGCGATCGACTTCGAGACCGCGAACGGATTCTGGGGCTCCCCGTGCGCCATCGGCATGATCCGCGTCCGCGGGGGAGCGGTGGTGGCGGAGGACACCTTCCTGATCCGCCCGCCCGCCGGACACGATCACTTCGACCCGCGCAATATCGCCATCCACGGAATCCATCCTCATGAGGTCGCCGAAGAACCCCGTTTCCTGGAGGTCTTCCCCCGCATCCAGGAGTTCATCGGAGACGACGTCGTCGCGGCGCACAATGCGGCCTTCGACCTCGGCGTCATCGATTCGGCCCTGAGGATCTCCGGACAGCGGGCGCCCCGGTACCGCTTCGCCTGCACGGTGGTTCTTTCCCGCCGTTGTTATCGGCTTCCGTCCAATTCGCTCCCCTTCGCGGCGCAGTATGCGGGGGTCCCTTTGGAACATCACCACGATCCGGTGGAGGATGCGAGGGCGTGCGCCGGAATCCTCGTGGACATCGCCCGGAGGCAGGGCGCGGACTCCGTCGATGACTTGTACCGACGGCTCGGGATGCAGCTGCCCCAGACCTCGGGCCCGACGGCCGGCCGGGCTACTCGCTGAGCTGCGTTATTCGCTGAGCTGCGTTACTCGCCGACCAGGGCCGCCAGCTCGGAGGCGATGCGGTCCACGACCTCGATGCCGTTCACGGACGCCAACCAGGACGGCGGCAGTGCACCGTCTCCATGCAAGGCGCCGACGATGTTCCCGGCGATTGACGCCGTTGAATCCGAATCGCCGTCGTGCGTCGCAGCCAGCGCGAGCGCCTCGCGAAGGTGCTGCTCGGGATCAGCGGCGCCCGCGGTCGCAAGCACCGCATAGAGTGCGACGGCGAACGCCTCCTCAGCGACCCAACCTTCGCCGAGTTCCGCGGTGAGCGCCTCGGGGCTGAGCCGCTCGGCGGCCCGGGCCAGGTCGATGGCCTTCAAAACCCGTTCCCGGAGTTCCGGGGGAGTTCCGGGGTCGTCCTGGAGCCGTCCGGCGAGGGCGGAGACCGCCTCGTCGAGCGGCGCACCGAGGAGCAGGCCGTGGATCAGCAGGGAGAACTGGGCCGAGGAGTGCAGTGCCGAAGGGTGGCCATGCGTGAGGGCTGCCGCGTCCGTGCTGAGCCTTGCCACCGCCTCGGGCGCAAGCTGCGGGATGAGCCCGAAGGGGGCCGCGCGCATGATGGTGCCGCATCCCTTGCTGTCCGGGTTGACGGGGCGGGCCACCGAGCCCATCGCACCGCCGGCCAGGCCCGAGAGGCAGGCCTTGCCCGGGTGGCGCTGATGCTGCATGACCGGCTGTGCATCGAGCCAGCGCGGCACCGGCTGCGGGGCCGATTCGGGCACCGTCACGCCCTGGGTCTTCAGCCAGCGCAGATAGGCGAGCCAGACGCAGGCCAGTTCGTCGGCGCGGACTCCCTCCCGGGCCCAGGCCAGGGCCTCGTTGAGACCGTCGGCGCTGTAGAGCGTCATCTGGGTGTCATCCGAGAAGTCCACCGGACCGCCCAGCTGAGAGAAATCCTGCAGCCCCGCGGAGCCGAAGCGCTCGCGGATCGCCGGGAGCCGGTCGAACTCAACCGCGTATCCGAGCGCGTCCCCCAAAGCCCCGCCCAGGAGTGAACCACGGATCTTCGATGCAATCGCCATGGACCTAAGCGTAGTGGCGAGGAACCCCGGTGCGTGCAGCCGGACCATCCGGTCAGCACGGCTAGGGTTAAGCCATGCGACAACCCCGGTGGCGCCAGGAAGGCACGGCCCCTGACTACCGCTTCTCCCTGGCCAATGAGCGGACGTTCCTGGCCTGGCTGCGGACCTCGCTGGCCTTGCTGGCCGGCGCGGTGGCCGTCGATCAGCTTGCACCGGGCATCGCGCCGGTGGTCCTGCGAGTGGTGCTCTGCGTACTGCTCGCCCTCATCGGCGCCGCGCTGGCGGCGATGGCCTACCGCAGGTGGGCTCAGGCCGAGGACGCGATGCGTCACGGCAGGGAATTGCCCTTCTCCTGGGTGCTGTTGGTGATGAGCGTGGTCGTGGTCATCGCCGCACTCGTGCTCGCGGTGCTCATCCTCGTACGGCACTGATCATGGCCGTCCGGGACCCGGGGCTTCAGCCACAGCGCACCGCCCTCGCCTGGCGGAGGACGCTGCTGTCGCTGCTGGTGGTGGACTTCTTCATCCTTCGATCCTGGCTCGTGCCGCGTGCGGACGGAAGCGGGACGGTGACGATCCTCAACGGTGTCGCCGTTGTCGCCGCCGCGCTCGCCACGGTCGTGCTGTGCTTCTTCGGGGTCCAGCGAGTCCGTCACCTGCGCGACGGCGAAGGGGCGCCCCGTGCGCTGGCCATCGCCGGAACCTCGGCGGCGGTCGGGCTCCTGGCCTGCAGCGTGGTCGCCGTCGTCCTCATCCGCTGAGGATGATCGGACCGCACAGACTGACTAAACTGGGTTTCAGGCGGTTCCCAGCCGGCCGTGGCAGGGTGTTGGGAGCCCGCGCCGTCTCCGCGGCGCACCCTTTCGAGAAGACTCCGACGAACAGGAACCTCATGACACGCGTCGACGCTGAGCGCGCCGAAACGGCTTCGGCCACGATCTCTGAAGCGGCACTGAGGCCGCGCCATCATCTCGGCCTGCGAGCCGGTGCGGAACTGCTGGGAACGCTCCTGGTGGTGCTTGCGGGCGCCGGCGTCGTCATGTTCACCAACACCAATCTCGCACCGTTCCCGGGCCCCATCGCCACGGGCCTGGCAACGATCGCCGTCATGTACGCCTTCGGCCGGATCAGTGGCGGGCACTTCAACCCCGTCCTGACCCTTGCCTCCGCAGTGGCAGGCCGTACCGGCTGGCGGGACGCCCTCGTGTACCTGGTGGCCCAGCTGGCCGGTGCCTTCGGTGCCGTCCTGGTGCTCGCCGCGGTCCTCCGCAATGTCGCGGGAACCAAGGTGGACCAGGTCTTCCGCGTCGTGGCGGCCGGCTATGCCGATCACTCGCCGTTCCAGGTTCAGCTGCCCGGCGTGCTCCTGGTGGAGATCATCTGCTCCGCGATTCTGGCAGCCGTCTATCTCGCCGCCAGCAAGGACGGCAAGAACCGCAACGTCGCTGCCGCGGCCGTCTCGGTGGGCCTGAGCCTCGCCGTCCTGGCCCAGTTCGCCCAGAGCCTGTCCAACAGCCTGTTCAACCCTGCACGCTCGCTGGCCACCGCCGTGTTCGCCGAACCCTGGGCCCTTCAGCAGCAGTGGGTGTTCTGGGTCGCGCCCCTGGCCGGCGCGTTGCTGACCGGCATGGTGGCCCGTCTGATCAACATCACCGGAGCCGATCTGGCCGCGGCTCGCGCGGAGCGCGGCGCGGAATTCGATGCGGAAGTCACGGGGATCGTCGGTGCTCCGTCGGTCGCTGCTCCTGCCGAGGCTCCCCAGCCCGCAGCAGAGGTCCCCGCGGAACCGAGCCCTGAGGACATCTCGGCCGCACGTGCCGACGCAGAACACGAGGAGACACGGGACTTCTTCGACAAGAAGTGACCCCTCCCGAGGTACGAAGCAAAGGCCGCTGACTCGTCGTCAGCGGCCTTTGCCGTACCCGCATCGTCCGGGCCGGCCGGCGGCGCCGGTTCAGGAATCCTTGGGCAGGCCTTCGTCGCCCGTCCCCGTCTCGGTCAGTTCGGCGAACTTCGCGGCCATGGTGGGGTTGCCGCGGGTGAGCTTCTTGATGGTCACGTCCTGCGCCTTGTCGTTGGCCAGCCTGAGGTTGCGCTCCGAGCCGAGCAGTGATTCCTTGACCTTCTGCAATTGGGCGATCGACTTGTCGATCTGCTCGATGGCTTCATGGAAACGACGTGAGGCGAGTTCGTAGTTCTTGCCGAAGCGGGACTTGAAGTCCTCGAGCTGATCCTCGAAGTTCGTGATGTCGATGTTCTGAGCCCTCACCTGCTCCAGCTCCGTCTTGTACTGAAGGGAGTTCAGCGCCGCGTTCCGCAGAAGGGTGATCATGGGGATGAAGAACTGCGGACGGATCACGTACATCTTGGGGTAACGATGTGAGACGTCGACGATCCCGCCGTTGTAGAGCTCGCTGTCGGATTCCAGGAGCGATACCAGGACCGCGTATTCGCAGCCTTTCTCGCTCCGGTCCTTGTCGAGCTCCTTGAGGAAGTCTTCGTTCTTGTGTTTCGTGGCGGTGCCGTCGTTCTCGTTCTTCATCTCGAACATGATCGACACGATCTCCGTGCCGGAGTCGTCGGAGTCCCGGAAGATGTAGTCGCCCTTGCTGCCGCTGCGGGCGTCATTGTCCTTCTCGAAGTAGGAGCGGGGGAAGGCTGTGGCCCGGATGCGATTGAATTCGGTCTCGCAGTGCTGTTCCAGCGTCTCTCCGACCATCTTCGTGGAGAGGCGGGCCTTCATATCGCGCAGGCGCTCGATGGCGTCGTCACGGTCCCGGAGTTGAGTCTCGTACTTGTCCTTCAACGCCTGGGCCGCGAGTTGCTTCTCGAGTTCGGCACGTTCCAGCCCGTTCTGCAGTTGATCGCGTTCCTTGGCGACCGAACCGACCGCTTCGGCGATCGCGAGCTGACGAGCGGTTTCCCCGGCGGCAAGCCGGGACTTGAGATCCTGGATCTGGGCTTCCTTGTCTGCGGCGGCGGCCTGCATCTCGCCCCGGAGCCTGGCCTCGAGGAGTTCCGTGGCGGCGAGCTTCTCATCGCGGGCCTGCCGGAGACTGTTTTCGAGGCTGTCACGTTCCTTCTCCACCGTGCGCAAAGCCTCGGCCACGGCGAGTCGCTGGGCAGCCTCACCGGCGTCGAGCTTGGCCGTCAGATCCTGGATGCGAGCGTCCTTCGCGGCGGCGTCCTGCTGAAGATCCCGGGACAGACGGGCTTCGGCGAGTTCCACGGCCCGGGCCTTGTCCTGTTCGGCCAGCTCCAGCCGTTCGTGCAATTGCCGCTCGAATTCACTATCACGGACCTGCCGGACGATCTCGGCATAGCCCGCCTCGTCGATCGTGAACGCTTTCCCGCAGTGGGGGCAGACAACCTCGTGCATGTTCCTCTGGCTCCTTCCGCCGTGACCGTTTCCCAGCCTAGTGGCCCGGGCGGCGAAGTGCGCGAGGTCCTTCCGGCCCTGGGGATATGAGGGGGAAGCGGTGCTCCGCGCCCTATACTGGACGGAGTACAAAGGGTCCGGCGCATCGGGTGGTAGGGACGGTGCGCACTGCTTTCAGCATCGTTTCCTCCAGGAGTGCAGCCCATGACGGCGCCCCCGAAGACCTCTGCCGGATCCTCAGCCTCACCTTCCACCGTCTCCGCCTGGGAGCGGATCGCCGGGATGTTCCGGCAGTACGCTCAACTCCCGCGCCTGAGCGGCGGTTGGTACGTGCCCCTCACCCTTCTGGCGCGCCTGCCCCTGGCCATGCTGACCATCGGCACCATGAGCCTGGTCACGGCGGTCACTCATTCCTACGCGGTCGCGGGTCTCGCCGCGGGCGCGGTCGGGATCGGCTCGGCTCTCGGCGCTCCCGTGGTCGGCCTCCTGGCTGACCGCCTGGGCCAGCGGCGGGTGCTGTTCGCCTACGCGGCGGCCAATGTCGTCGCCCTGATCTTGTTGCTCGTCTCCTGCCTCGCCTCCACGGAACCGGCGATACCCGCCATCGTGGCGGCCTCCTTCGCCAGCGGATTCACATCCCCGCAGGTGGGCCCGCTGTCACGTGTCCGCTGGATCGCATTGATCAAGAGGAAGCCGGGCTCGCCGGCGGGCCTGAACGACGTCGCGATGTCCTTCGAAGGGACGAGCGACGAACTGACCTTCGTTCTGGGGCCGGCCCTGGTGGGGGTCCTGGCGGCCTTCCTCGCACCCTGGCTCCCGTTGGTCCTGGCGGCCACCCTGACGCTCGTTCTGGTGCCGCTCTTCGCCGCGCACCCGAGCGCGCAGGCACCGCAGTCATCCGGGGCGAACGCCGGCCCCGCCTCCAGGGAGGAAACGGACGATGATCGCGGAGCGCGCCGTATCCTGGTGGTGCTCTCGGTGCTGGCCATGGTCTGCATGGGCACCTTCTTCGGCGGCACTCAGGCCGCGCTCAGCGCGTTCGCCGGTGAGTTCGCCGATCCGGAACTGGCGGGCCTGCTCTACTCCGCGATGGGCCTGAGCTCAGCCGTGGTCGCGCTGTCCATCGCAGCCTGGCCAGAGCGGTTCACGCACGGAGCCCGCTGGGTCTCCTGTGCCGTGCTCCTGGCCGCGGGCTGTGCGCTGTTCCTGCTGCCGCTCAATCTGGGCACCGTGATCCCGGTCCTGCTCATCCTCGGGACCGCCGTGGGGCCGATGATGGTCACGGTGTTCGCCATCGGCGCGCAGATCGCGCCGGCCGCACGGCTCTCCACCGTCATGACAGCGCTGTCCAGCGGGATCGTCGCCGGTACGGCGCTCGGTTATGCGGTGGCCGGCGTCGCCGCTCAATGGGGCGGCTCGCATCCCGCGTTCCTGGTGCCTGGAGGGGCGGCACTGCTGCTGGTCGTATTCGGTCTGCTGGCCGCGCGCCTGCTGCGCACCATGCGCTGAGCCCTGGCCGTCGCGGCGCCGGGACTCAGCGGGCGAGGAATTCGAGCGCGGCTTCCTTGAAGGCCCTGCTGGTGACGGTGTTGGTGTGGTTGCGTCCCGGGATCAGAAGGGTCTCCGAGCGTCCTCCGGCCTGCTTCACCAACCCGGCCAGCGTCGGGAGGGAGGCTGCGCGAGGATCGTCGGCCCCGGCGACCAGCAGGATGTCCTGGTGGGGGACGGCATCCGTCGGATCGAAGGGCTCCACCTTGGCGGCTTCGATGAGAGTCAGGAACGCGAAGATGTTGTTGCTGGGCACCAGCTGCGCCATCTTCAACAGAGCCGCGGTCGACTGGTCGGCGATCGGCGTGCCGTCCGCGAGGTGCTGCTGAGCGGCGACGACGTCGAACTCGGCGAGCGGGTCATTGTGGCTGGGCCCGCCCAGCACGGCTCTGCGCACCAGTCCGCGCTGCGTTCCGGCGATCTCCCAGCCGATCCGTCCGCCCAGGGAATAGCCGACGACGTCGAGTCCGCTGGCCGTGTCTCCTTCCTGAAGCGGGCGCGCCCCGGCGTCGGTGACGGCCTGGAGCAGATCCGCCCGGATCTTGCCGGGGGAGTAGGAGTCCATGTCGGCGGGTGCGTCGCTGCGGCCATGACCTGGAAGGTCGACGGCGATCGCCCAGCGGCCGGCCTTCAGGAGGTCCCGGGTCCATCCGCTCTGAACCCAGTTGAGATCGATGCTGGAAGAGAACCCGTGGATCAGCAGCACGGGAGGCAGGCCGGCGTCGTACTCGCCGCGGAAGACCTCCACGTTGAGCTGCGGATCGCTTCCCTCCACCGTGTGCGTAGGGCTCTGGCCACTGTGCCGGGGCATGTCCTTCTCCCTCCTGGAAAGCTGTCGCACCGGGTCGTGGTTGGCCGGCCGATCACGTGGCTTTCACTCTACCGGGTGAGGAGCACGTCACATTGTGCTGAGGCCGGGCCTCGCAGTACTCTTAGTTAGGGTCATATTGACTCTAACTAAGAGTGGAGGAGGCAGGACATGAGCGAATGGCACCGTCAGCTCGGCCATCCGCAGGCCAATGCCTCCGGTAACGTCGCCGAGCGCCGCATTGCGCCACCCGCGCTGGCCATCTCCACGGTCATCTTCGCCCTGAAGCCCAGCGAGAACTCCGGCCGGCCCACGCTCTGGCTGCCCCTTGTCCGGCGGATCAGGGAACCTTTCAAAGGGCTCTGGGCGCTGCCCGGCGGTCCGCTGTCCCACGACGAATCGCTCCAGGAAGCGGCCTCCCGCAACCTCCTGGACACCACGGGTCTGGCTCCGCGGTACCTGGAGCAGCTGTACGCCTTCGGAGGTCTGCACCGGTCACCCTCGCAGCGAGTGGTCAGCATCGTCTACTGGGCCCTCGTCCAGTCGGGGGAGGCGGAGCTCCCGGGCGAGGAGGAGAACGTCCGCTGGTTCCGTGCCGACCGGGTGCGGGATCTGGCATTCGATCACCAGGAGATCGTCGAGTACGCCCTGTGGCGGCTCCGCACCAAGATGGAGTACGCCTCGATCGCCTATCACCTGCTCGGCGAGTACTTCACCCTGGCCCAATTGCGCGAGGTCTACGAGGCGGTCCTGGACAAGCCCCTGGATCCGGCCAATTTCCGTCGCCACGTGAAGAACACTCCGGACATCGAACCCAGCGAACGCTATCTGCAGGGCGGCAAGCACAGACCGCCCCGCCTCTACCGCTACACCGGTGCTCCGCCGGCGCGGAACGGCGACCCTGACCTTGCAAGCAACCCCACCCTGAACCCAAGGAACCCCTCATGAGCAGTGTCAACGCCACCATCCAGCTCATCACCCGTGCAGAGGCGGAGTCCTCCAGCGCGGCTCAGGGCACGTGCAGCACCGATCTGGCGGCCGGCCCCTGGGAATATGACGCGGCCGAGGCCGCAGCAGGCACCCCCGCCTACGGTCCGGGAGCCTCGAGCGCCGACGTGGCACCCGCTGCGACCCCTCGGCAGGCTCAGATCCCGGCCGAGTACAAGCAGGCCCCGGAAGCAGAGCTTCATGAGCGGATCCTGGCGGCCAAGCAGACTCTGGGGGACCGTGCCGTCATCCTGGGGCACTTCTACCAGCGCGACGAGGTGGTGCGGCACGCCGACTTCATCGGTGACTCCTTCCAGCTCGCCAACGCTGCGCTGACCCGTCCGGATGCCGAGGCGATCATCTTCTGTGGCGTCCACTTCATGGCGGAGACCGCGGACATCCTCTCCACCGATGCCCAGGCGGTCATCCTGCCGAACCTCGCGGCCGGCTGTTCCATGGCCGATATGGCCGACATCGACTCGGTGCAGGAGTGCTGGGAACAATTGGAGGAGATCTACGGCTCCGAGGCGGACTCCGAGGGCAAGGTCCCGGTCATTCCGGTGACCTACATGAACTCCTCCGCAGCGCTCAAGGCGTTCTGCGGCGAGCACGGCGGTATCGTCTGCACATCCTCGAACGCCGCCACCGTCCTGGAATGGGCTTTCGAACGCGGCCGGCGCGTTCTCTTCTTCCCGGACCAGCACCTCGGCCGCAACACCGCGAAAGCGATGGGCGTTCCGCTGGAACAGATGCCGCTGTGGAACCCGCGCAAGGAACTGGGTGGGAACAGCGAAGAGGCGCTTGAGGACGCCCGTGTCATCCTGTGGCAGGGCTTCTGCTCGGTCCACAAGCGTTTCACGGTGGCCCAGATCGAGAAGGCCCGTGAGGACTATCCGGGCGTCACGGTGATCGTGCACCCCGAGTGCCCCATGGATGTGGTGGACGCGGCCGACTCCGCCGGCTCCACGGACCATATCCGCAAGGCCGTGGCCGCTGCCACCGAGCCGACGACTTTCGCCATCGGCACCGAGATCAACATGGTGAACCGCCTCGCCGCCGAGTACCCCCAGCACACCATCTTCTGCCTCGATCCGGTGATCTGCCCCTGCTCCACCATGTACCGCATCCATCCGGCCTACCTTGCCTGGGTGCTGGAGGAACTGGTCGCGGGGCGCGTGGTGAACCGGATCGAGGTCGAGCCGGACGTTCAGCAGGGCGCCCGTGTGGCGCTTGAACGCATGCTGGCGGCCAGGCCATGACACGCCCCGCCGGCGCCGTCGACGACGGCGTGCAGCTCGCCGTCGTCGGCTCCGGTATCGCGGGACTCTACGCCACGCTGCTCGCCGCGGAGTCGGGCCTGAACGTGGCGCTGCTGACCAGGGGTGAGCTGGAGGACAGCAATAGCGCAGCCGCTCAGGGAGGCATCTGTGCCGTGCTGCCCGAGAGGCAACGCGCTCCCGGGGACTCCGTGGCCGCACACATTCAGGACACTCTCGCGGCAGGGGCCGGCCTTGGTGATCCGGAGGCGGTACGGATCCTGTGCTCTTCGGCGGCGGAGGACATCACGAGCCTGGAACGCTTCGGGGTCCGCTTCGACCGCGATCCTTCCGGCGGCTACGCGCTCGGCTTGGAGGCGGCCCATTCGCATGCCCGTATTCTGCACGTCGGTGGGGATGCGACCGGCGCGGGTCTGGTGAAAGCCCTGATCGCAGCAGTGCTGGACCTCGCTCTGGAAGGACGCGTCGTCCTTCTGGAGAACGCGACAGTCACGGCGCTCATGCGGAATTCAGGCGACGAGGACCGCGTGCAAGGGGTGGTGTTCGAGCGCTCTGGGCGGCGGCAATCGCTCCCGGCGGTCCACGTATTGCTCACCACCGGCGGCGCCGGGCGGCTGTACGCCCGGACCACCAACCCGGCCGGAGCCCTCGGCGAGGGAATCGGGCTCGCCTTGGAGGCCGGCGCGGTGGTGACGGATGCGGAATTCCTCCAGTTCCACCCGACGGCGCTGCGCTTGCCGGGGCAGGAACAGGACGGCTGGCTGATTTCGGAGGCGGTCCGAGGCGAAGGCGCCGTGCTGCTGGATGCGGACGGAACGCGCTTCATGCCGGCCTACCACCCCCTGGCCGA
This sequence comes from Arthrobacter sp. NPDC090010, assembly GCF_044748305.1. Lineage (NCBI taxonomy): Bacteria > Bacillati > Actinomycetota > Actinomycetes > Micrococcales > Micrococcaceae > Arthrobacter > Arthrobacter sp. NPDC090010. The sequence goes on along the minus strand of NZ_JBIVFT010000002.1, from coordinate 507,911 downwards.
GCTCGCGCCGCGGGACGTGGTCTCGCGCGCCGTCGCCCGGCATCTGAACGAACTCGGAACTCCGGAAGGCGCGGTGTTCCTGGACGCGAGGCCCCTGGCGGAGCGTCACGGCCCCGGTTTCCTGGCCCGGCGGTTCCCGAGCATCAGCGCGGCCCTCGCGCTGGCCGGCATCGACTGGGAGCATGAGACCGTGCCGGTTTCCCCGGCCGCGCACTACTGGATGGGCGGAGTGGCGACGGACCTGTGGGGCCGGAGCTCAGTGCCGGGCCTGTGGGCCGCGGGCGAGGTGGCCTGCACCGGCGTCCACGGCGCGAATCGTCTCGCGTCGAACTCACTTCTGGAGGGGCTGGTGTTCGCACGGCGGGCCGTCGAAGCGATCGCCGAGGAGAGGACGGAGGCCTGCGACGCGCGCGGGGAACTGACCGTCGGTTCCCTTCCCGTCCCCAGTGCTTGGATCGGTGATGCTGCGGACGTCCCTGCCCCGGATCTCGCCGTCCTGCAATCGCTCATGACGGCCGATGCCGGGATGTCCCGCACGGGCGAGGCGCTCAGCCGTCTTGCCGTGATCCTGGACAGCTGGCTGGCCGAGCGCACTCTCGAACCGTCTTTCAGGCACAGTGTGCTCGCGGCGCGGGCCCTGGTCGCAGGGGCCTTGGCACGCTCCGCGAGCGTCGGGGCCCATTTCCGCTCTGACGCGCCACCCGAAGCCGAGCCGGAAGTCCAGCATTACGGCTGGCGCACTCGCGGTGCCGCCGTCGTTCCCCCAGTCCCCGGCCAGCCGGGGCAGAACAGCAGGAAGGTGTCCGTCCCGTGACCCAGACCGCAGAACAGAGCACCGTTTCCTACCTGGCCCCGCCGGAGCCTCGGGCAGTGGACAAGATCATCCTGAATGCGCTGGAGGAGGACTCCTCGCACGGCGATCTGACAGGGGAGGCTTATCTTCCGGTGGAGTCGACGGCGGACGCGGTGCTGCGCGCCAGGGTCCCAGGGGTCCTCAGTGGAGGATCCGTGCTGCTTCGCGTCTTTGCGCTGGTGGATCCGTCCGTCCGGGTGACGTTGCTGGTCTCCGAGGGAGCGTCCTTCGACGCCGGAACCGTGCTGGCGAGAATCCAGGGTCCGGCGCGGGCCGTGCTGCTCGGCGAACGTATCGCACTGAACCTGGTGCAGCGCATGAGTGCCATCGCCACGGCGACCGCCGCGCTCGTCCAGGCTGTCGCCGGAACGGCGGCACGGGTGGCCGATACGCGGAAGACGACGCCGGGGCTTCGCGCCCTGGAGCGCTATGCCGTGCGCTGCGGCGGTGGCCATAACCACCGGTACAGCCTCTCCGACGCCGTCATGGTCAAGGACAATCACCTGGCGGTGCTGACCGGCGGCGATCCGTCGAAGATCACGGAGGCCCTGCTGGACGGCAAGTCGCGGCTGGGCCATACGGTCCACGTGGAGGTCGAGGTGGACCGCCTGGACATGATCGAACCGGTCCTGGCCGCGGGGGTGGACACCATCATGCTGGACAACTTCTCCTTGGAGGACCTGGCGGAGGGGGTTCGTCAGGTGGACGGCCGGGCGATCGTGGAGGCGAGCGGGAACGTACGGCTGGAGACGATCGCGGACATCGCTGCCACCGGCGTCGACGTGATCTCCTCCGGGGCGCTCACCCACAGCGTCGCGGCGCTGGATCTGGGGCTCGACATCGACATCAGCGTCCGCAGCACGCCGTGATCTATCTCGACAATGCCGCCACCACGCCCGTACGGCCCGAGGTCCTCCACGCCATCTGGCCGGTGCTCTCCGGTACTTTCGGGAACGCCTCAAGCCATCATGAGGTGGGGGACGCGGCCCGCAACGTCCTGGAGGATGCCCGGAAACGGACCGCCGCGCTTCTGGGATGCCGGCCGGCCGAGCTGATGTTCACCTCGGGCGGGACCGAGGCGGACAACGCGGCATTGAAAGGCATCGCGCTGGGCCGGCGGCGGCGTGAACCGGTCAGGGACCGGATCCTGATCAGCGCCATCGAGCATCCCGCCGTCGTAGAATCGGCTGACTTCCTGGCCCGGATGCACGGATTCGCCATCGACGTGGTGCCGGTCGACCGGCACGGCACGGTCGACGCGGAGGCGTTCGCAGGGCTGCTGGGGGAACGGACCGCTGTGGCGAGTGTCATGTACGCCAACAACGAGGTCGGCACGGTGCAGGACGTGGCGGCGCTGGCCGCCGTCGCACACGAGGCAGAGGTTCCGTTCCACAGTGATGCCGTGCAGGCCGCCGGCTCCCTGCCGTTGAACGTGAAGGACCTGGGGGTGGATGCCCTGAGTCTGGCCGGTCACAAGCTGGGTGCGCCCAAGGGCAACGGGGTGCTGTATCTGAAGGCGCGCACGCCTTTCGAACCTCTCGTCCACGGCGGCGGGCAACAGCGAGGGCGCCGCTCCGGAACGGAGGACGTCGCCGGGGCGCTCGCCTTCGCGACGGCGCTGGAACTCGCGGATGCGGAACGCCGCGAACAGGCGGGACTTCTGGCGCAACGGCGGGATCGGTTCGTGGCCGCCGTGCTCACAGCCGTGCCGGGCGCCGAACTGACGGGGCATCCCTCCAGCCGACTGCCTTCTTCGGCGTCGTTCTGCTTCCCCCGGGTTGCGGGGGAGACCACCTTGCTGGAGCTTGAGCGGCGCGGAATCGTCTGCTCCAGCGGTTCGGCATGCGCCGCCGGCTCCACCGAACCTTCCGCCGTGCTCAGTGCCATGGGCTATCCGGCTGATGTGGCGTTGACGGCGGTGCGTTTCAGTCTTGGCGCGGGCACGACGGAACTGGAGCTGGAGACGACGGCGCGTGCCGTCGGGGAGGTCATGCGGACGTTCATGCCGTCCTAGCCGGCAGTCGGGCCGCTCAGGCGTCCTTGGCCCGGCGGAAAATCCACTGACGGAACAGTGCGAAGCGGACCACTGTGGCCAGGAACCCGGCCAGTGTGGTGGTCCATAGTTCCTCGGTGACGCTGGCATGCGGCAGGAACCAGTGCAGGATCACCAGGCTGGATGCCGTGATCACCCACGCGATACCCATGACGATCAGCCCTCGGGCCTGGTCTCGCGCAGCCCCACGCCTGTCCTTGATGCGGAAGGTCGCGGCGCGGTTCAGGGCAGTGTTGAGGACCGAGGTCGAGATCAGCGCGAGGGCATTGGCCCATTGCGGGCCGAGGGAGGGCCGGAGGAAGGCGAAGAGCCCCATCGAGGCAAGAGTGCACACGACGCCGACGGCGGTGAAACGCAGCACTTGCCCGGTCAGACGCGCACGAGCGGACGACGCCGTGGTGGCCTCTGCTCCGTCTGCGGCGGGCCTCTGGTCGAACCCCGGGCGGTGCTCGCCGCTCGCGGCCTGCCGGCCCGGGAGGTCCGTCGTGCTGTTCATGGCTTCAGTCTTTCACGCGTGCCTGTGGGTTCTGAGGAATCCGCTGTGAGATCGCTGAGACGTGAAGCCTTCAAAAAATGTTGGACATTTACGTAATTTTCTCTTGTCTTGACAGCTTTTGTCAGCGACCCTTAACCCGTCATGTTCCCTGAGTTCAGCGCCTGATCGGCGCCGGAAGGAGTTTGCGTGAAATCGTTATTCCGCGGGATTCGAAAAAGCCTGACCATCATGGCGGCCATGCTGACCGCCTGTCTCACCCTGTCCATGGGTCTGCTTGCCGCGCCTGCGGCGCAGGCCGCCCCAGCCTCGTGGTATCTCAACTACACGGGACAGGCGCAAGAGAAGAGCAATTGGTGCTGGGCCGCCACCGGCAACAGCGTCGCCAACTACTTCGGCTACAAGCAGTACTCGCAGAACCAGTTCTGCAACATGGCGTTCGGCAACGCGGTCAACGCGAGCTGCGCGAACAATCAGGCCACTCTTGCCAATGATCAGCAGGCGTTCAGAACGATCGGTCTGTCGGCCGGCAGCTACATCAGCAACACGATCTCCTACAGCACGCTGCAGAACCAGATCTCGGCCAACCGTCCGGTCATGACCCGCATCCTGTGGTCTTCCGGAGGAGGTCACATGATGACGCTGATCGGCTATGACGCATCCAACAGCACCGTTCAGTACCACGATCCGTGGGCAAGTAACCCAAGGATCAACACCTCCACGTACTCCTGGTACGTGTCCAACAACACCTTCAGCTGGACGCACACGCTCTACGGAATCGGGGCCTGATCATGAGGAAGAACAACTTCAGCCACCGTTCAGGGCTTCGCATTCTGGGTGTCTCCGCACTTGTCGCGGGCACCTTCCTGGGCGCTTCGGCGGCGCAGGCGTCACCTCTCGGTCAGGGGGACCAGGCCAAGGCCCGTGCTGCAGCCACCTCCCAGGATGCCGCAACACTGATTCAGCAGGCCGTGAAGGCGCAGGCCTCGCAGCCGGCCGTAGGACTGGCCAAGCAGGGAGTGTCCGCAGCGGCTGATGCCCTGGCGAAGGGGCCGTCGGCTCTGAAGATCGAGCCGACCGCGATCCCCGTGTACGCGCTCAGCCCAGGTTTCGTGCAAGGAAGCTCGAAGGAGCCGGGAACGCTGTACTACGTGGCGTTCTCCACAAACCAGGGTGCCAGCAAGCAGACGCTTTTCACGGCACCGGATGCCTCCGGCTCCTGGAAGGCAGTCAATGTGGCCAGCGGCGACACTGAGCGACAGATGGCCACTTTGGCCAAGGGCGGCGAGCTTTTGCTCGAACCTCAGATCGGTGCCTGGTACTCGGTGTCGGGCCAGCAGGTCCGGGCGCTCAATGATTCCGCCGTCGAATCCATCGGCAAGGCCCCGATCAGCATCGCCGGCTATCAGCACAAGGTGGCTACGGCCTACGGAGACAAGCAGCCGGGAAGCAGCTACGACAAGAGCGGCTCCGCCGGAGGCTTCGATGCCAAGGGCCGTGTCGACGTGCAACAGTCCGAGGTCCAGCCCGCGGCTCAGGCGGCCGAGACGTCCGCTGCGCCAGAGGCGTCCAGCGTGATGCAGCGGGTCCTCATGGCGGCCGCTGGAGCGGGCGCCCTCGGGGTGCTGGCTCTCGTCTGGCTGGTCGCCCGTCGCAGGTCCTCCCACTCCTGAGTGGTGAGGGATTTCCGCCGCTTCTCTGAGTGACTGAGAACCGGCGCGGTAGGCAGTAGAGGCTCCGGTGCCATGGGCATGAGCACCGGAGCCTCTGCTGTGCGTCGAGGATTTTTCAGGACGGGGGGAGCCCGGCCCTCAGCTTCTCCGTCAGGCGCATTAGCTCGGTCATCTCGTCCTCGCTGAGCACGGGCCCGACCAGCGCCGCGATGTCTCGGACGTGAGCCCGTCCGATCTCCTTCTGTACCGAGCGTCCTTCGTCGGTGAGTCTGATCAGAATGCCCCGCCCGTCCTCGGGGGCCGCTTGCCGTTCGATGAGACCGCGATTCTCCAGGCGCTCCACCAAGCGGCTGAGACTGGACTGACTGAGCAGGACCCGGTCATTGATCTCATGCAGTCGCAGCCATCCGCTGGGGCACCGGCTGAGCGTGAAGAGGACGTCGTACTCCTTGACGCTCAGCTTGTGGCTCACGCCGACCTGGCGAAATGCCGGGGCCTGATTGAGGCGCCGCATGACCGCCACCTGTGTGCGGAACAGTGACTCCCAGCACGCCGCGGCCAGTCTGACGGACGGGTTCTTGCTCATCGAACGCCGTCCTCAAGGGCGGTTGCGCTCTGCTCCGACGCCGTGCTTTCTTTCGCGAGCTTCGCAGCGAGCAGGGACTCGTGAGTCGGCGCCTCGGGTACCGTGGCCGGCCGTCCCTCGGCGAAGCCCTTGCGGAGCTCCGGAAGGATCTCGCCCAGCAGGTCGAGCTGTTCCAGAACCGTCTTCAGCGGCAGGCCGGCGTGATCGAGCAGGAACAACTGGCGCTGGTAGTCGCCGAAGGTCTCGCGGAACGAGAGGGTCTTCTCGATGACCTCCTGCGGGCTGCCGACCGTGAGCGGAGTCTGCGAGGTGAAGTCCTCCAAGGACGGGCCGTGTCCGTAGACGGGGGCGTTGTCGAAGTAGGGGCGGAACTCACGGACCGCATCCTGGGAGTTGCGGCGCATGAAGAACTGACCGCCGAGGCCCACGATGGCCTGCTCCGCGGTGCCATGGCCATAGTGCTCATAGCGTTCGCGATACAGGCCGATGAGCTTCTGGTAGTGCTCCTTGGGCCAGAAGATGTTGTTGGCGAAGAAACCGTCACCGTAGTAGGCGGCCAGCTCGGCGATCTGCGGCGTCCGGATGGATCCGTGCCAGACGAAGGGTGCGACGTCGTCGAGCGGGCGAGGCGTGGAGGTGAAATTCTGCAGCGGCGTGCGGAAGCGGCCCTGCCAGTTCACCACGTCCTCGTCCCAGAGCTTGCGGAGCAGGCTGTAGTTCTCGATCGCCAGGTTGACGCCGTCCTGGATGTTCTTGCCGAACCAGGGGTAGACCGGGGCGGTGTTGCCGCGTCCCATCATGACGTCCACCCGGCCGTCCGCCAGATGCTGGAGCATCGCGAAGTCCTCGGCGATCTTCACCGGGTCATTGGTCGTGATCAGCGTGGTGGACGTCGAAAGGGTGATGCGCTTGGTCTGGGCCGCAATGTAGGCCAGGGTGGTGGTGGGGGAGCTGGAGAAGAAGGGGCGGTTGTGGTGCTCGCCGATGGCGAAGACGTCCAGGCCCACTTCATCGGCCTTCTTGGCGATCTCCACGATCGCTTTGATCCGTTCGTGCTCGGTGGGCGTGGTTCCCGTGGTGGGATCCGTGGTGATGTCACTCACGGAGAAGATTCCGAATTGCATCTGTGCCTCCTGGCTGATCGAGCGGGCCGGTTTCAACTGTAGCAAGTATATGCATTTGCATCTACTTGTACTCCGGTGAGCGTTCGTCGCGTGCAGGCTATTCCCCGTTCCCCGTGTGGCGTCGAACACATGGTGCGAAACCCTGGTGCGGAGGCGGCGCGGCTGCGACAATTCCGGACATGCGCCGCATCGTTGCCGTGTTGGTCCTGGTGGAACTCAGCAGTGGGATCATTCAAGGCTATTACACGCCCCTGTTCACCGATATCGCACGGCACCTGGGTATCCGGGACGCCGATGTGAACTGGCTTGAGGCCACGCAGCTGATGGTCAGCGCCGTCGCTGTCCCGCTCCTGGCGAAGCTGGGGGACCTGTGGGGGCACCGCAGAATCCTGCTGTTCTCCGCGGTGGCGACGGCGATCGCCGCCTGGGGTCTGGTCCTGGCGCCATCCTTCCCGGTCTTCCTGATCGCCTGGGCTCTCATGGGCTTTTACACCGCCTGGCTCCCTTTGGAGATCGCCATCATCCACGGCGCCTCGAAGCGAGCCGCCCTGAGCAGTTCAGTCGCCCTGAGCAGTTCAGTCGCCCAGCGCAGCCCAGCCGCCCAGCGCAGTTCAGCCGCGGACGGCGGTGCTCCCTCGGACAGCGCAGCGTCCACTCGGAAGGCCGCCGGCATCCTCGTGGGGGCGTTGGAGTTCGGAGTGATTGCCGGCGCACTGGCCGGCGGGGCCCTCGGTGAGCTCTGGGCGGCACACCTGGCGTGGGTTCTCGCGGTTCCGGCCGTCGCGGTGAGCCTCTGCTGCGTCGCCGTCGCGCTCGGCGTCCCGGCCGACCAGCCGGACGCCTCCGTGAGCAGAATTCTGGATGCCCCGGGATTCCTCTGGCTCGCTGCGGCTCTTCTCGCCGTGATGGGTGGACTCAGCCTCATGCGGTTGAACGGGCCGGGGGACTGGAGCGGCTGGGTGGCACTGCTCTTCGGACTGCTCCTGGTGTTCCCCCTGATCCGCCGTGAACTCAGGGCGAAGGAGCCTCTGCTGGACGTGCGGATGATGCGTGACCGCAGCCTCTGGCCGGTTTTTCTCACCTCCGGCCTGTTCGGAGTGTCCGTCCTGGGGGCGCAGGCGCCCCTCTCGACATTCGCTCGCACCGATCCCTCGGCTCATGGCTATGGACTGGGCCTGAGCTCCGGCCAGGTATCCATGATCATCGGGGTCTACGTCCTGGCATTGTTGGCCGGTGCCCTGCTCTTCCCGGTCGCCTGCCATTGGGCGTCGCCGCGAAGGGTGCTCCAGTTCGCAAGTCTCCTGGTCGGTATCGGCTATCTCATGTTCTTGCCATGGCACGCGAGCCTGGCGGAGGTCCTGCTCAACATGGGTGTCGCCGGTTTGGGATCCGGGGCGCTTGTCGCCGCGCTACCGGCCGCGGCCGCGAGCGCGGCGCCCGACGGCCGGACCGGCATGGCCACTGGGCTGACCAACGCCACGAAGACCCTGGGCGGTGCGGTCGCCTCCGCGGTCTTCGGCATTGCTCTGATCCACGGAGCTGCCGAGGTGAGTTCCACCGCGGCCCCGCTCACCGGCTACCTCGTGGTGTGGGGGCTCAGCGGCGGAGCCGCCCTGGTGTCAGCTCTGCTGCTGAGCCGTGTGCCCCGGGACGCCTTCACCCGATGACGTCCCGGAACGGTTCCTAGGCTTCTTCGGCTGCGGCGTGCCGGTGCTGAAGCTTACGATCCTGACGGCGTTCCCGCGAGCCCTCCACGAGCCGGTAGAGGACCGGGACGAGGACGAGCGTCAGCAGCGTGGAGGAGACCAGGCCTCCGATGACCACGATCGCGAGCGGCTGGGAGATGAATCCTCCGCCGCCCGTCAGACCGAGAGCCATGGGCGTGAGCGCGAAGACCGTGGCCGCCGCCGTCATGAGAATGGGCCGCAGACGACGCCGGGCGCCGTGTTCGATGGCGTCCGCCACTCGCAGAGGCTCACGCCCGGGTGCCGGTTTACGGTACTGGTTGATGAGATCGATCAGGACGATCGCATTGGTCACCACGATGCCGACCAGCATGAGCATGCCGATCAGGGAAGGCAGCCCGAGCGGAACCCTCGAGAGCAGGAGCAGCGCGATGGCGCCTGTCGCTGCGAAGGGCACCGAGACCAGCAGAATCAGCGGCTGAACCAGGGACTTGAAGGTGGCCACCATGATCACGTACACGATGGCGACCGCGGCGAGCAGCGCCAGACCCAATTGACGGAAGGAGTCCGCCTGCTGGGTCGTGGCGCCGCCGATGGCCGCCGTCGTACCGGCCGGGAGAGTGAGGCTGTCCAGACGCTTGGTGACCTCCGTGCTGACGGCACCCAGCTTGTCGCCGTCGGGAGTGACCGAGACGACGGCGGTCCGCTGGCCGTTGCTGCTGGTGATGCTGCTGGGCACCTGCGTCTGCTTGACGGTGGCGACCGACGACAGTGGCAGGGGAGTGCCGGGGATCTTGCTGTCCTTCAGCTCCTGAATGCTGCCGAACGGGGTTGCCTCACCGATCCGGACGGAGTAATCCGTGACGCCCAGGCGCAGGGTGACGTCCAGGGGCGGATTGCTCGCGCTGACGAGGAGCCCGCCGATCTGCTGTTCGGAGAGTCCGAGTGCTGCGGCCTTGGCCCGGTCGACCTCGACCTGCACCACGGGTGAGGAGGATGCGAGGTTGGTCGTGACCCCGGTGCTCCCGGGAATTCCTGCGAAACTCTTCAGCAGCTGATCCGAGGCCTGGCTGAGCGCCTGGGGGTCACCCGAGGTGATGGTCACGTCCACGGTGCTGGAGGAGCCGAAACCGCCCTGCTGGGAACCGACGGTGATCTTACCGGCGTTGTTGAGCCCGTCAAGTGCCTGCCGTACGGAATCCTGAAGCTTGACCTGATCCTTCTTCTCGTCGGTGATGACCGTGAAGTTTGCGTCGGAGGAGCCGCTGGACTGCATGGCGCCGTACCCCGAGCTCGCATTGCCCAGGATCACCTGGACGTCCTGCACGCCGTCGACCCCCTTGAGGGCCGTCTCCACCTTCGATGCCGCCTTGTCGGCATCGGCGAGCGTCGTTCCGGCGGGCAGGGACTGGCGAACGCTGAGACTGTTCTGGCCCGAATCACCCAGAAGGTTGGTGGGCAGCAGTGGTGTCATGGCGAAGGTCCCGACCAGGACCAGCACGGCGGCTGTGAGGGTGATGACCGGATGACGCTGCGTGGCGTGCAGCACGGGCAGATAGCCACGCGACAGCCAGGAACGTTCCTCGCGGGCATGTGCCTCGCGCTCGATCTCCTCCTGTTCCTTTCCACGAGTGTCACCGGAGGAGAGGAACCAGTAGGCCAGCACCGGAACGATCGTCAGGGAGACGAAAAGCGAGGCGATCAGGGCGATGGTGACGGTCAAGGCGAAGGGACGGAAGAGTTCGCCCGCGATATCACCGACGAAGGCGATCGGCAGGAACACCGCCACCGTGGTCAAGGTCGATGCGGTGACGGCGCCGGCCACCTCGCGGATGGCATTGAGGATCGCGGTCTTCTTGTCCTCGCCGTAGCTGAGGTGGCGCTTGATGTTCTCGATCACGACGATCGAGTCATCCACCACGCGGCCGATCGCGATCGTGAGGGCACCGAGCGTGAGGATGTTCAAGGAGTACTTCGCTGCGCCGAGGGCGATGAAGGTGATCAGGAGCGAGAGCGGGATCGAGATCGCCGTGACCAGGGTGGAGCGGACCGAGAGGAGGAACAGGAGGATGACGACCACCGCGAAGCCCAGACCCAGCAGTCCTTCGGTGGTGAGGTCCTTGATCGATTTCTCGATGAAAGGGGCCTGATCGAACACGGTCGTGAACTTGGCTCCGTGACCCAGTTCCGCCTGCAGCGCGGGCAGGGCGTCCTGCACGGCGTGCGAGAGCGCGACGGTGTCGGCCTCCGGCTTCTTGGTGATCGAGAGAGCGAGGGTCTGGACGCCGTTGGTCCGGGTGATCGAGGTGGCGGGATCGTCCTTGAGCGTCACCTGAGCGACATCGCCGATGGTGACAGCAGGCTTGGCGCCGCTCAAAGGCAGCGACTTCACGGCATCGAGGGAACCGACCGGAGTGCCGACCTGGAGTGAGAGTTCCTTGCCCTGATCGGCGATGGTCCCCGCCGGGAGCACTGTTCCGTTGTCCTTCAGTGCCTGCCGGATGGCCTGGGCGGTGATCCCATGCTGCTCCAGTGCGCCGGGAGTGGGCACGATGGACACGTACTGACCGCTGGCGCCGCTGACGTCGGCGCCTCGGACGCCGTCGAGCTTGAGAAGACGGGGGACGCTCAGACGGTTGAGCTGCTCGCTGAGCACACTCAGCGGCTGATCAGAGGACACTGCAAGGTACACCACGGGGAAGTCGTTGATGTTGCCGGCGAAGGACTGCGGGTCCACGGACGACGGCAGGGTGCGCCGCGCCGTGGAGATCGCCCGGTCCACTTGGTTGCGGGCGCGGTCCAGGTCGGTGCCGTAGGCGAAGCTGAGGCTGACCGTGGAGACGCCGCTGCGCGAGGTGGACGTGATCGATTCAACTGATTCGACACCCCCGAGAGCCTGTTCCAGGGGTTCGCCCACCTGCTTGTCCACCACTTCGGCGGATGCGCCGGGCATGGTGCTCAGCACGGAGATCCGCGGGAACTCGATCGAGGGGATGAGTTCTTGTTTCAGCGATCCCATGGTGATCACGCCGAAGACGGCGGCGAAGATGGTCACCAGCGCGATCAGCGCTCTATTGGCGAGCGAGAGCTCTGAGAGTCGGAACACGGGCACTCCTTGCGCGAATGACGAAAAAGGGGTGGGAGCACAAAACCCCCGCTCCAGGGCGGGGGTTCCGTGTCAGGTCCGTGGCGACGGGGTGAAGGAGTCGCCCGGAATCAGTCCAGGATGGCCGGCACTGTTGCTGCAGGCAATCTTACTGCCCGGCCTCGGCCAGTTGGAGAACGGTCGCGGTATGCCGCGCCAACTCCTGGGCCAGCTCGGGGTTGTCGTTCAGGCGGACCCCGTAGCCGGGCAGCATCTCCTTGATCTTGCCTTCCCAGCCCTTGAAGCGGGCCGGGAAGGCCCGCTTGAGCAGTTCGAGCATGATCGGCACAGCCGTGGAGGCTCCCGGGGAGGCACCGAGAAGAGCTCCGATGCTGCCGTCACGGCTGGAGATGACCTCGGTTCCGAACTGCAGTGCCCCACCGCGCTTGGGGTCTTTCTTGATGATCTGCACGCGCTGACCTGCGGTGATGAGCTCCCACTTATCGCCCTGCGCCTCGGGGTAGTACTCGCGGAGCGCCTCGACCTTGGCGTTCTGGGTCTTGGTGACCTCCTTGACCAGGTAGGCCACCAGGTCCAGGTTGTCCTTGGCCACGCCGAGCATCGGAACGATGTTGTTCGGACGAACACTGCCCGGCAGGTCCCAGTACGAGCCGTTCTTCAGGAAGTTGGTGGAGAAGCCGCCATACGGGCCGAAGAGCAAGGAGCGCTTGCCGTCGACGTAGCGGGTGTCCAGGTGCGGCACGGACATGGGCGGTGCGCCGACGGATGCCTGGCCGTAGACCTTCGCGTTGTGCTGTGCCGCGATGTCCTCGTCCGTGCAGCGGAAGAACTTGCCGGAAACCGGGAATCCGCCATAGCCCTTGGACTCCGGGATGCCGGAGGCCTGCAGCAGGTGCAGGGCGCCGCCGCCGGCGCCGACGAATACGAACTTGGCTTTGATGCTGCCACGCTCGTTGGACCCCAGATGACGGGTGGAGACCTGCCAGCCGCTGCCGAAGGACAGGCGGTCGAGATCGGTGACGTCGTGGAAGTAGTTGACTTCGACGCCGGAGCGTTCGAGGTGGCTGGTGAGTTCGCGGCTCAGTGCCCCGAAGTCGACGTCGGTTCCTTCCGCCACGCGGGTGGCGGCGAAGCGGCCCTCGGCGCGGCCCTTCATCACGAGCGGAGCCCAGCCGCCGATCGTGGAGGCGTCCTCGCTGTGCTCCATGGTGGAGAAGAGCGGGTTGGGCTTGAGAGCCTCGTAGCGCTTCTTCAGGTAGTCGGAGTGATCGTCACCGAGCACGAAACTCATGTGCGGAACCGTGTTGATGAAGCCCTTCGGGGAACCGATGAGCTGCTCGGAGACGAGGTGGGACCAGAACTGACGGGAGAGCTGGAACCCTTCGGCGATGCCCAGCGCCTTGGCGGGGTCGACCGATCCGTCCTTGGCCTGCGGCATGTAGTTGAGCTCGCAGAAGGCGGAGTGGCCGGTACCCGCGTTGTTCCAGGGATCGGAGCTTTCCAGACCGGCCGCGTCGAGCCGTTCGAACAGGACGATGGACCAGTCCGGTTGGAGTTGCTTGAGGAAGGCGCCCAGGGTGGCGCTCATGATGCCTCCGCCGATCAGTACGACATCGGCGGAGGAAGTCTTGGAAATGAAGGTCACAGTGAACTCCGATTGCAGCAACATTGGGCAACAGCAGAATATCGCCTGGGAGGCTCTATCAAAAATTGCCCTCAGGGGTTATTCTTTGAGTTTTACCTTCGAGAAGACCTCGTTCAGCACGGGTGAGGCCGGATAGCTGATGACCCGGTCGGACATGGCCAGGGCGGAGATCGGGTAGGCGATGGGCAGGGCCGGGAGGTCCTTGGCGATCCGCTCGTTGATCGAGGTGTAGAGCTGACTGCGCTGGTCGCCGTCAGGCAGGGTCCGGGCCTGGGCGATCTGCTTGAAGAGCTCGGGGTCGCTGAAGCCGAATTCGCTGCGCTGGCTTCCGAAAAGCGGCGAGAGGAAGTTGTCCGCATCGGCGTAGGAGCCGTTCCAGCCGAACAGGTGTAGACCGTGGTTCCCAGGTGAGGTGATCTTCTGGGCGTAGCCGTCCGTCCAGGGGACCGGCACGGGCTTGATCACGAAGCCGACGGCGGTCAGTTGCCGGGCGATCTCCGCGTAGATCTTCTCGGGGGCCGGCAGATAGGCGCGCGTCACGTCTACCGGGTAGTAGAACGGGATCGCCTTGCCGTTGTATCCGGCCTGCTTGAGCAGATCCTTCGCCTTGTTGGGGTCGTAGCCGAGGGACGGGGCCTTGTTGTTGAATCCGGCGAGCCGGGGAGGCACGAACTGGCTGGCGGTGCCGGTGCCGTCGAGGTAGAAGCGTTTGACGATCGCGTTCTTGTCGATCGCGTACTCGATCGCCTGGCGGATCTTCGGATTGTTCAGCGGGGCGACCGACTGATTGATGCCCAGGTACATGACGGAGAACGGGTCCCGCTGGACCACCTGTTCGCCCTTCTTGACCAGGGCTTCCATGGTGTCCACCGTGATGTTGTCGTAGGCGTCGATCTCGCCCTTTTCGAGAGCTTCGCGGCGGACTTCGGGATGGCTGAGAACCACGAAGTTCACGGTCTTGATCTGACCGCGGTCACCCCAGTAGTGCGGATTCGAGGTGAGCGTGACCCGGTTGTCCGCCCAGGAGGTGAAGGAGAAAGGTCCGGTACCGACAGGATGCAGGGCATAGGCGGATACCGAGACCCCATCCTTGCTAGTGCTGAGATCATTCGCCTTTTGTGCGGCGAGAGCCTTGGGGGAGGAGATCGCCAGCGAGGGCATGGTCAGGGCCTGCAGGAAGCCGCTGAAAGGCTCGGAGAGGTCGATGCGGACGTGCTGTGCGTCGTCGGCGGTGCAACCCCGATAGATCGAGCTGGCAGGCTGGTCCGAGTACGCCCGGAAGATCGCTCCGAAGGTGGCCCCATTGCCTTTGCGGAGCGCCACGGGGAGGGTATACCAGCGCTTGAAGTTGGCACAGACGGCCTCCGCGTTGAACGGCGTCCCGTCCTGGAAGGTGACTCCTTGGCGCAGGGTGAAATCGTAGCTGAGTCCGTCTCCGGCGGTCTTCCAGTCCGTGGCCAGGGACGGCGCGGGCTTGCCGGTGGTCGCGTCGACCGTGAGGAGACCTTCCATGATCTGACGCGTGACGCGGTAGGTCTCCAGGTCCGAGCTGAGAGCGGGGTCCAAACCCATGGGCGGGGCCGGTGTGCCGAAGGTGAAGGTGGCCTGGGGGCCGGTGGTTCCGTCCGGCGAGGGTCCCGGGTCGGGGCTGGGAGTGCAGCCACTGAGCAGGATCGCAGCGGCCCCGGCGGCAGCGATGAGCCGCCGCGAGCGGTGCGCGAGGGCGGAACGGGGTCGGTCCACTGGCTTGTTCACCTCACGTAGGGAAGGGCCGCCGGTACTCGGCGGCCCAAGGGGCTACTTGGAGTTCGTCACGTACGGTGTCGTCAGAGTGCGCAAGGTGGGACTTGAACCCACACGCCCGAAGGCACAGGAACCTAAATCCTGCGTGTCTGCCAATTTCACCACTCGCGCTGGTGTGAAGCGTCCCTCTGGAACGCTCCGCACAAGTTTAGACACATTCGCTGGGCATTCGCCGGGATCGGCGCGGTGCCCGTGGCTGGATGCTCAGGCTGGGAGTTTGAGGTCGCGACGGAGCTTGGCCACGTGGCCCTTGGCGCGGACGTTGTACTGAGCGACGGCGATGACGCCCTCTTCGTCGATGACGAAGGTGCTGCGGATCAGACCCTGGTACGGCTTGCCGTAGTTGATCTTCTCGCCCCATACCGCGTATTCGTCGGCCACGCGGTGTCCTTCGTCGGAGAGCAGCGTGTATCCGAAGTGTTCGCGTCCGTTCCATTCGGCGAGCTTCTGCACAGGATCGGGGGAGATGCCCAGTACCGCGTAGCCCTCGTGGGAGAACCGGGCGAGGTTGTCCTGGAAATCACAGGCCTGCTGAGCGCAGGCGGGGGTGTCGGCCTGCGGGTAGAAGTAGAGGATCACCTTCTGACCACGGAGTCCTTCGAGGCTGACCTCCTGGCCCTGGGAGTCCTGGAGGGTGAATGCCGGCGCCGGTGTTCCGGGAGTCAGGCGGGGGTTGTTCGATGTGGGCACGCGGCTCCTCCTGGTATTCGGCTCTGGGCGTCGGATCGGCTCAGCGGCCATCCCGGGAGGGCGACGCAGCATCGATATTCCGAGGGGTCTGGACGCGCCCGAGCGATCCGCTGGAGAAGCACCCAGTCTATGGGAGTGAGGCCTATCGGATGAACCACTGCCTGGGTAGTGTTCGATTCGAGGGAGGATGCGGACGGCGGAGGAGACGATCCGAATGAGCCACGACAGACAGGCCGCAATGTGGCAGGGCTCACTGTTCGTCGTGCTCGGGGTCATCACCGCGCTGTCGAATGTGGCGGTGCCATGGAAAGTGTCGCTTGTTGCACTCAGCCTTGTGGTCGCCATTCTGGTCGTCACGTACTGGGTGCGGCGTGACAGGCGGGACTCGTCGAGGTGAGCTGACGAGTGTCTGATGAGGCGGTAACGTTCAGAAGATGATCGTGCCCGTCCAGACAATGAAAAAATCCCGCCTGACCAGCACTTCGGCTGATCAGACGGGACTTTCGCTGTGCACCCCCCGGGACTTGAACCCGGAACCCATTGATTAAGAGTCAATTGCTCTGCCAATTGAGCTAGAGGTGCATTGCTGTGGAGCTTTCATTCGGGCTTTTCTTCCCGTCTGCGTTCCCCGCAACGAGTAAAAACTCTACTGGAGATCCGCCGAAAAGTGAAATCGGCTGATGAGGAGGCTCTGAGTCCGCGCGGAAACGCCGGAATCCTGCGGATCTCCGGCTCCAGCAGGCTCGATGGAGAGACCGGCGCACTCCTCCTGGGGGCGGCCCTGCGCTTTTCTGTGAGGCAGGTCATAGACTGTGCGCAGTGGGCCGGTCTCCATCGCCTCGTCCAGGACGGTGGGATGGGCCATCGGGCGAGGAGGACGGCATGACGCAAGAGGCAACCCCTGACATCAAGCCCCGCTCGCGGGTGGTGACGGACGGGATTCATGCGGCGCCTGCGCGCGGGATGTTCCGGGCGGTCGGGATGGGGGACGACGACTTCGCCAAGCCGCAGATCGGCGTCGCGAGTTCCTGGAACGAGATCACGCCCTGCAACCTCTCGCTCAACCGTCTGGCTTCGGCTGTCAAAGAAGGGGTGCATGCGGGAGGCGGCTTCCCGATGCAGTTCGGAACCATCTCCGTCTCGGATGGCATCTCGATGGGTCACGACGGCATGCACTTCTCCCTGGTCTCCCGGGAGGTCATCGCCGATTCGGTCGAGACTGTCATGCAGGCCGAGCGGATCGACGGTTCGGTGCTGCTCGCCGGTTGTGACAAGTCCCTGCCCGGGATGCTCATGGCGGCCGCACGCCTGGATCTGGCCAGCGTCTTCCTTTACGCCGGTTCCATCATGCCGGGCTGGGTTCGGCTGGAGGACGGTTCAGAGAAGGAAGTGACGCTCATCGACGCCTTCGAGGCGGTGGGGGCTTGCGCAGCCGGCCGGATGAGCCGTGAGGACCTGGACCGCATCGAACGGGCCATCTGTCCCGGCGAGGGCGCCTGCGGCGGCATGTATACGGCGAACACGATGGCCTGCATCGGCGAGGCCCTCGGGATGTCCCTTCCGGGCTCCGCCGCACCGCCGAGCGCGGACCGCAGGCGGGACGATTTCGCGCGGCGTTCCGGCGAAGCGGTCGTCAACCTCCTCCGGCTGGGCATCACGGCCCGGGACATCATGACCAAGCCCGCCTTCGAGAACGCGATCGCCGTGACCATGGCATTCGGCGGCTCCACCAACGCCGTCCTTCATCTGCTAGCCATCGCCCGCGAAGCCGGAGTGGAGCTCACGCTGGACGACTTCAACCGGGTGGGGGACAGGGTTCCCCACCTCGGAGACCTCAAGCCCTTCGGCCGTTATGTGATGACCGATGTGGACCGGATCGGCGGGGTGCCGGTGATCATGAAGGCATTGCTCGACGCCGGTCTGCTGCACGGCGATTGCCTCACCGTCACCGGCCGGACCGTCGCCGAGAACCTCGCCACCATTGATCCTCCGGACGTGGACGGGAAGATCCTCCGGGCGATGGACAACCCTATTCACCGCACTGGAGGGATCACGATTCTGCACGGGAGCCTCGCTCCGGAGGGCGCCGTGGTGAAGAGTGCTGGCTTTGATGCAGACGTCTTCGAGGGAGCGGCGCGGGTGTTCGAGCGGGAACAGGGGGCCCTGGAGGCTCTTGACCGGGGCGAGATCCAGAAGGGTGATGTGGTGGTGATCCGCTACGAGGGTCCCAAAGGCGGTCCGGGGATGCGCGAGATGCTGGCCATCACCGGGGCGATCAAGGGCGCGGGGCTCGGCAAGGATGTCCTGCTGTTGACCGATGGCAGGTTCTCCGGAGGGACCACCGGGTTGTGCATCGGCCACGTGGCGCCGGAAGCCGTCGACGGCGGTCCGATCGCCTTCGTGCGCGACGGTGACCGCATCCGGGTGGACATCGCCGCGCGCACTTTCGATCTGCTCGTTGAGGAAGAGGAACTCGCGGGCAGGAGGGAAGGCTGGAAGCCGCTTCCGGCCCGCTTCACGACGGGCGTCCTGGCCAAGTACGCCAAGCTGGTCAACTCGGCGTCGACGGGTGCTTACTGCGGCTGAGACTCTCCAAGGGTGTTCGGGAGCGGGGCGCCCGAACACCTTTGCCTCTGCTCTGGCCTTGTTGAGCCTGGCTGACGGAGCAGGTGCGTCATGTTCTCGGCGGTATCGGCACGCCACCGTTCCTGTCTGCCCGGATCGCGGACGCAACTGTCCGAATAGTGAGATGGGGTGTCCGGCAGTTGACACAAAATGAGGCGGAGGGAAAACTGTAGCCATGACTGAAACCGTGATCGTCGTCCTTATTACCAAGCGCGTGGCATAGGCCAAGCTGGTAACGGACAGTCACGCGCAACCCCTCGCAGAGCCTCACGGCTGAGGGGTTTTTTTGTTTGACGATCCGGAAAGTCACCCACCCGAAATCGCCTCGCAAGGGGCACCAACGAGGAAGAGTCCGATGAGCAAAGGATCGCCCATCAGCCCCACGCTGTTGGCTGCAAAGTCCGCAAAGAATGCGGAGAAGTCCGAACGCGCCGTCGCCGTCGCCGATGAGGCAACGGCTCTCTCTCCTGTCCTCGGGCCGAACAACGTTGTACCCCCAACGGAGATGACCGGCTCGCAAGCACTCGTCCGCTCGCTCGAAGAACTCGGCGTGAAGGACGTATTCGGTTTGCCCGGTGGCGCGATCCTGCCCACCTACGACCCTCTGATGGCCTCCAGTTTGAACCACATCCTGGTCCGTCACGAGCAGGGAGCCGGCCACGCCGCACAGGGTTACGCCATGGTGACCGGAGAGGTCGGCGTCTGCATCGCCACCTCCGGCCCAGGCGCGACCAATCTTGTCACCGCCATCATGGATGCCCATATGGACTCCGTGCCCATGGTGGCCATCACCGGGCAGGTCTCCAGTGCCGTGATCGGCACGGACGCCTTCCAGGAGGCGGACATCGTCGGCATCACGATGCCGATCACCAAGCATTCCTTCCTGGTCACCGATCCGGACGAAATCCCGCGGGTCATGGCCGAGGCGTTCCACCTCGCCTCCACGGGCCGTCCCGGTCCTGTCCTGGTGGACTTCGCCAAGGACGCCCAGGTGTCCAAGACGCTCTTCTCCTGGCCGCCGAAGGTCGATCTTCCCGGCTACCGCCCGGTGCTGCGCGGCCACAGCAAGCAGCTGCGCGAAGCCGCGAAGCTCATCGGCGCCGCCAAGAAGCCTGTCTTCTACGTGGGCGGCGGCGTGCTGAAGGGCCACGCCTGTGAAGAGCTGATGGAACTGGTGGAGCTCAGCGGTGCCCCCGTGGTCACCACGCTGATGGCCAAGGGCGCATTCCCCGACTCACACCCGCAGCACGTCGGCATGCCGGGCATGCATGGCACGGTGTCCGCCGTGACGGCGCTGCAGCAGGCCGATCTGCTGATCACTCTCGGTGCCCGCTTCGATGACCGCGTGACGGGCGTGCTCAGCACCTTCGCACCGCACGCCAAGGTGATCCACGCGGACATCGACCCGGCGGAGATCTCCAAGAACCGCACGGCGGATGTGCCGATCGTGGGCAGCGTCAAGGAGATCATCCCCGAGCTGACCGAGGTCCTGAGCGCCTACTTCGAGGCCAATGGAAAGCCGGAGCTGGGTGCTTGGTGGGCATTCCTGAACAACCTCAAGGAGACCTACCCGCTCGGCTGGACCGAGCCGGACGACGGTCTGATCGCACCGCAGCGGATCATCAAGCGCATCGGTGAGCTCACCGGCCCTGATGGCGTTTACGTGGCGGGCGTCGGCCAGCACCAGATGTGGGCCGCGCAGTTCATCAAGTACGAGCGGCCTCACGCCTGGCTCAACTCCGGTGGAGCAGGAACCATGGGGTACTCCGTTCCCGCCGCCATGGGCGCCAAGGTGGGCAATCCGGACCGCGTGGTCTGGGCCATCGACGGCGACGGCTGCTTCCAGATGACCAATCAGGAACTCGCGACCTGCGCCATCAACAACATCCCCATCAAGGTGGCCATCATCAACAACTCCTCGCTGGGCATGGTCCGCCAGTGGCAGACCCTGTTCTACGAGGGCCGGTACTCCAATACGGACCTGAACACCGGTCACAACACCGTGCGGATCCCGGACTTCGTGAAGCTGGCGGATGCCTATGGTTGCGCCGCCCTGCGTTGCGAGCGCGAAGAGGACATCGACGCCACCATCCAGAAGGCGCTTGAGATCAACGACCGTCCCGTGGTGATCGACTTCGTCGTCAGCCCGAACTCCATGGTCTGGCCCATGGTGCCCTCGGGCGTGAGCAACGACCAGATCCAGGTCGCCCGGAACATGACCCCCGAGTGGGAAGAAGAGGACTGAGCATGAGCCGTCACACACTCTCCGTGCTGGTCGAGGACAAACCCGGCGTGCTCACACGCGTGTCCGGTCTCTTCGCCCGCCGGGCCTTCAACATCAACTCCCTGGCCGTCGGCCCCACCGAGGTGCCCGGCACCTCGCGCATCACCGTGGTGGTCGAAGCCGAAGGTGACCTGATCGAACAGGTCACCAAACAGCTCAACAAATTGATCAATGTGATCAAGATCGTGGAGCTCACGAGCGACGCTTCCGTGCAGCGTGACCATATCCTGGTCAAAGTACGGGCCGATGCCGCAACGCGTCTGCAGGTCACCCAAGCCGCAGATCTGTTCCGTGCTTCCGTTGTCGATGTGTCCACCGACTCATTGGTCATCGAAGCCACCGGTCACCCAGAGAAGATCACAGCCCTGCTGTCCGTCCTGGAGCCCTTCGGCATCCGCGAGATTGTGCAGTCCGGCACCTTGGCCGTTGGACGGGGACCCCGCTCCATGAGTGATCGCGCCCTGCGATCCGCCTGAAGCCCTCACGAACACCGTTCAATACCCCACTCCAAGGAGAGAGAAATCCCATGACCGAACTGATCTACGACGACGCCGCCGACCTCTCGATCATCCAGGGCAAGAAGGTCGCAATCGTCGGCTACGGCTCCCAGGGCCACGCCCACGCTCAGAACCTCCGTGACTCCGGTGTGCAGGTCGTCATCGCCCTCAAAGAGGGCTCCAAGTCGATCGCCAAGGCCGAAGAAGAGGGCTTCGAGGTCAAGAGCGTGGCCGACGCCGCCGACTGGGCCGATCTGATCATGATCCTGGCTCCGGACCAGCACCAGCGTTCGATCTACAACGACTCCATCAAGGACAAGCTGACCGCCGGCAAGACCCTGGCCTTCGCCCACGGATTCAACATCCGCTTCGGCTACATCCAGGTTCCTGAAGGCGTGGACGTCATCCTCGTCGCCCCGAAGGCCCCCGGCCACACCGTCCGCCGCGAATACGTCGCAGGCCGTGGCATCCCGGACATCATCGCCGTCGAGCAGGACGCCAGCGGCAACGCCTGGGAGACCGCGAAGTCCTACGCCAAGGCCATCGGCGGCACCCGTGCAGGCGTCATCAAGACGACCTTCACCGAGGAGACCGAGACCGATCTCTTCGGCGAGCAGGCAGTGCTCTGCGGCGGCGTCTCCCAGCTCGTCCAGTACGGCTTCGAGACCCTGACCGAGGCCGGCTACCAGCCGCAGATCGCCTACTTCGAGGTGCTGCACGAGCTCAAGCTCATCGTGGACCTCATGTGGGAGGGCGGCATCGCCAAGCAGCGCTGGAGCGTCTCCGACACCGCCGAGTACGGCGACTACGTCTCCGGCCCGCGCGTCATCGACCCGCGCGTCAAGGAGAACATGGCAGGCGTGCTGGCCGACATCCAGTCCGGTGCGTTCGCCAAGCGCTTCATCGACGACCAGGACAACGGAGCCGTCGAGTTCAAGGAGCTGCGTGCCAAGGCCGAGCAGCACCCGATCGAGGCAGTGGGCCGTGAACTGCGCTCCCTGTTCTCCTGGAAGCAGCAGGACGCCGACTACGTCGACGGTTCGGCCGCCCGCTGAGACCTCTTAACCGCAAGGATCTGATCCTTCACAATCGGGAAACCGATTCCCGGCACGCCGTACTGAGCCAGTAATCTCAGAAGCAGGCGTGTGAAGCAACGGGTTGCCGGGCTCGCAGTGCGCGAGCCCGGCAATTCCGCGCTCAGGACACCTGAGAAAAGCCACAGCAGTATCGATCGCCACAAAGAGGTCCCCCGGTGACAGACACCAAGCCCGTAGTACTCATTGCCGAAGAACTCTCGCCTGCCACCGTTGCGGCGCTGGGACCGGATTTCGACATCCGGCACACCGACGGCGCCGACCGTTCCCAGCTGCTGCCCGCTCTGGCCGACGTCCACGCCATCCTGGTCCGCTCCGCCACCCAGGTCGACGCCGAGGCGATCGCCGCGGCACCGAATCTGAAGGTCATCGCCCGTGCCGGTGTCGGTCTCGACAACGTCGACATCAAGGCCGCGACCCAGGCCGGTGTCATGGTCGTCAACGCCCCGACGTCGAACATCATCTCCGCCGCGGAACTCACCGTCGGCCACATCCTCAGCCTGGCACGCCACATTCCGCAGGCCTGTGGCGCCTTGAAGGCGGGGGAGTGGAAGCGCTCCAAGTACTCCGGCACCGAACTCTTCGAAAAGAAGATCGGCATCATCGGTTTCGGACGCATCGGTGCGCTCGTCGCCGCCCGCCTGCAGGCCTTCGGGACCGAGATCCTGGCCTACGACCCCTATGTCACCTCGGCCCGTGCCGCTCAGCTCGGTGTCAAGCTCGTGAGCCTGGACGACCTGCTGGCGCAGTCCGACTTCATCACCATCCACATGCCCAAGACCCCGGAGACGGTGGGCATGCTCGGCGCCGAGGCGTTCGAGAAGATGAAGGACACCGCCTACGTCGTCAACGTGGCCCGCGGCGGCCTGGTCGACGAAGCGGCCCTGCACGAGGCGCTGGTTGCCGGCAAGATCGCCGGCGCAGGCATCGACGTCTTCGCCAAGGAGCCCTCCACGGATCTGCCGTTCTTCGGTCTCGACAATGTGGTGGTCACCCCGCACCTGGGCGCCTCCACCGCGGAAGCCCAGGAGAAGGCCGGGATCTCCGTGGCCAAGTCCGTGCGCCTGGCCCTGGCAGGCGAGCTCGTGCCCGATGCCGTGAACGTCGCCGGTGGCGTGATCCACTCCGACATCCGTCCTGGCATCCCGCTCGTCGAGAAGCTGGGCCGGATCTTCACCGCTCTCACGCACGACTCGGTGACCCAGATC
Source organism: Arthrobacter sp. NPDC090010 (assembly GCF_044748305.1). Taxonomy (NCBI): domain Bacteria; kingdom Bacillati; phylum Actinomycetota; class Actinomycetes; order Micrococcales; family Micrococcaceae; genus Arthrobacter; species Arthrobacter sp. NPDC090010. The sequence goes on along the minus strand of NZ_JBIVFT010000002.1, from coordinate 484,492 downwards.
GACGTCGAGGTGGCCGGTGAGATCGCCAGCCTGGACGTCAAGGTGCTGGAACTCTCCGCTCTCAAGGGGATCTTCGCCGACGTCGTCTCGGAACAGGTGTCCTACGTCAACGCGCCGGTCATCGCGGAGCAGCGCGGCATCAACGTCCGGCTCATCACCTCCGAGGCCGCCGAGGACTACCGCAACGTCCTGACGCTGCGCGGCGCCCTCAGCGACGGCACCCAGATCACCGTCTCGGGAACCCTGACGGGCCCCAAGCAGGTCGAGAAGCTCGTCGGCGTCAACGGCTTCGACGTCGAGATCCCCATCACCGATCACCTGATCGTCGTCAGCTACCAGGATCGTCCCGGTGTCGTAGGCACGATCGGTCACATCCTGGGCATGAACAACATCAACATCGGTGGCATGCAGGTGGCCCGCAGCAGCGAAGGCGGCGACGTCATGGCTCTGCTCACCGTGGACTCCTCGGTCCCGCAGCAGGTCCTGGACGCCATCAAGGCCGGTGTCGGTGCGATCGCCGTCCGTGAGGTCGATCTCGAGTCCTGAGACCACGGCCGCACAGGGACGTCACGTCCCGTGAATCAGGGCCGGTCTGCCTACAATAGCTATGGCGCTTCCCGCGTCACAGTGGTCGGCAGGCCGGCCCTGATTCGTTAAACACCCCCGTCGGAGCGAGGGCGTAGCCATGCCTGCAGCGCAGCCTTCTTTCGTTCCCTCAGCCCAGGAGTGCAATGAACGCCGTTGAACGGTTCATCAGGAGCCGCGTGCTGCTGCTGACCGCGACTGTCCTGATCGTCACCATGGCCCTGTCCGTGCTCGTCCAGAGCGGCTCCCAGGCCGCGTTGGTCAAGACCGTGGATCAGAACTCGCGTGGCCTCTACGACATCCTGGTGCAGCCGGCAGGCAAGAGCGACGGCTCGCTCATGCAGCCGGACATCGTGACGGGGCAGGGCGGCATCAGTTTCGACCAGCTCGAGAAGATCCGGCAGATGAGCGGGACCTCCGTTGCGGCCCCCATCTCCCTGGTCTCACGCGTCACCCAGAACCTCGAGGCACCGCAGCTGCGGGCCATGGACTTCCTGGGCTACAACCAAGGCCTGGTGGGGCTGCAGCAGGCCAGCACCCCAGGATCAACCGAAGAGTCCAAATGGCCGGCCGCCGAGTCGGTGCTGAACGACCAGGCGACCAAGTACCGGATCACCGCGACGGCGACGAGCTCTGACGGCAAGACCGAGCGGCAGCTGTTCAGCACCACCGGTGAAGGCACGCTGGGCAAAGCGAAGATCACACAGACCACGGTTGCCGGCGGCAAGTCGGTGCAGATCGACGCGCCGTCGGGGGAGACGGGCATCAAGTTCCCGTCGCCGGCGGGAACCTCGGCCCACACGCTCTTCAACGTCAACATCCCATTGCCTCTGGCCCCCGAGATCAGCGAGTCCGTGGTGGCCGTCGACCCGGTGTCCGAGCATGCTCTGCTCGGCGACGCCGGAAGCTTCCTGGACAACCTCGAGAAGGCGCCCCCGGCTGACGCCCGCAACGCCGGCGCCGTCGGACGCTTCTTCCAGAGCAAGCTCTCCTCCGGCATGAGCCAGGACGACATCCAGAACGGTCCGGACTTCAACGGCGTGCGTCTGAAGTACTGGGCGCCGATGCTCATGCAGTACGAAGCCAGCGTGCGCAGCAAACAGATCACGGACGACTCGCAGGCCATTCCCCTGATCGTGCGGCAGGGCACCAGCCTCGACGTGAAGTACAGCGTCAAGATCGAGCAGCTCGACGACTCCGGAAACGTCACCAAGGACATCGGAACGGTCAGCAAGAACCTGGGCGACGGGTACCTTCCCTTCGTTTCCAACTCACCGTTCGTCCTTCAGTGGCCCGGTGGCACCGACCACTCCGATCTGCTCGGCCCGACGTCCAGCTTCTCCACCGGTCTCTACGATCCGGCCACCTGGAGCACCCAGTTCGCCGCGTCGCCGCAGTACTCGGCATCCGGCACCGGAGCCAATGGCTCCGAACAGAAGACGGCCGAACCCGGTGACTGGGTCACCGTCAACGGCCTCCCGGAGCGCTCCCTGGACGGGACGCCGGTCGATCAGAGCCAGCGGACCCCCGTGCAGGACCGGTCCTACCGCAAGGACGTCGCCCGAGGCGACTCCAAGGCGACGCCGCTGCCGATGGTCTACGGCACCTTCGACCCGTCCCAGGTCCAGAAGGCCGCCGGTGACATCAACCGGCTGCCCCTCGGCGGCTATGACCCCGTGCCCTTCACCCTCACCAAGGACGCCCAGGGCAATGGCGTCGACTCCACCCAGCTCAAGGCCAGCCTGAGCGCCAGCGGTCTGGTCAGCCAGTCCGCCGGTGCCATCACCGACTACTACGGTCTGGCTGCCGCCCGCGGCTACACCAAGGATGCCGACGTCGTGGACGCGGTGCGCGTGCGGGCCAAGGCGGAAGGCGGCTGGCGCCAGGCCGGTGGCGACATCGCCAAGCTCGCCGATCAGATCCGGGCCCTGGGGCTGAAAGCCACCATCGTCTCCGGCTCCGCCCGTGAGGACGCCAACATCTTCGTCCCCGGATACAGCAAGGATTCCTCGGGCGCCGAGCAGGCCCTCGGGACCGTGCAGCAGTCCTGGGTCCGTCAGGACGCCGCGGCGGCAGTGAGCAGCTCGCTGTCCGGGACCAACATCATGCTTCTGTTCCTGACCCTGCTGGGAGCCACTCTCCTGACCGCGGCCTCCACCGTCAGCTACGTCCGCAAGCGCCGCGGCGATGCGGCGATCCTGCGGGCCATGGGCTGGAACCAGGGTCAGATCCGCAAATGGGTTCTGCAGGAGTTCGCCGTCGGTGCGGGTGCGCTGGCTCTGGTGGGACTCATCCTGAGTCTGGTGAGCTGGAACCTGGCCACCGTGGTCGTGTCGGTGCTGGTGCTTGCCATTTACGCCGTCGCCGCCTGGCTGGCGGTGCGGCAGCTCCGCCACAAGCACATCGTGGATCAGGAGGTCGTGGATGACTCCCGCCTGATCACGATCGACTCGCCCCTGACCTTCGCCAGCCGGCAGTTGAAGACTCACCGCTTCAACACTCTGGCACTGGCCCTCGCCGTGGGCGTCTTCGGCGCGGCTGTGGGAGCTCTGTTGGCCGTGCTGGTGGACATCCCCCGTGCGGCCGGAGCCTCGGCACTCGGCGGCGTGGCTGCTGCGAGCATCGTGCTGCCCGCCATCGTGCTGGCCATCGCCGGGGCACTCGTCGGCATGTTCCTGACCATCGTCACGGGCCGCTTCGAACTGGGCGCCAAGCGCGAGCAGATCGGCGTCCTGAAGGCCATGGGCTGGAACCCCGACATGCTTCGCCAGGTCCGTTTCTTCGAGCACGCGCTCGTGGGCCTGTACGCCCTGCCCGTCGGCGTGCTGGGTGCAGCACTGCTGGGCATCTTCCTAGCCCCCTACGCGGCCATCTGGGCAGGCCTTGCCGGTCTGGTCGCCGTCGTGGTGTGGGTCCCCATCGCAACAAGGATCATTCGATGACCACCGAACCGGAATCCCGCAGGAACCGCCGCGCCGATGAGCGCCCCGCCCAGCCCCAGGACGAGCAGGAGAACACGATGACCGTGGAGCAGCCCGCCGGAGACGGCCCGGAACTCCAGACCCGTGCCAATACCATCATCAAGGTGGCGGATCACGAGACTCCGCTGCGCCTGGAGGATCTGACGATCCGCTACGGCGGAGAGCGGAACGGTGCGGAGCGAGTCAGCGTCGTCGAAGGTTTCAATCTCGATCTCGGAGCCGGTGAGATGCACTGCGTCGCCGGCCGAAGCGGTTCGGGCAAGACCTCCATCCTCACCGTCAGTGCCGGCCTCACCTTGCCGACCAGCGGCCGCGTCTTCTGGGAGGACGCCCCGCTCGACGCGATGGACGACGACGAGGTGGCCGACCGCCGTCGAGCGCTCATCGGATACGTCGATCAGGGCGGCGCCCTGATCGAAGGCATGAGCGCCTTGGAGAACGTCCTGCTGCCCGCCGTCCCGGACGGCGAGGTGGAGCAGCGCACCGAGATGGCGAAGAACCTGCTGGAGCTGGTGGGTCTGGGTAAGCGCATCAAGCACCGCCCGGGCCAGCTCTCCGGCGGTGAGCGTCAGCGCGTGGCCATCGCCCGCGCCCTGATCCTCGGAACCAGGGTCCTGGTGGTCGATGAGCCGACCGCCAGCCTGGACCGTGCCTCGGCCAACAAGATCATCGGAATCCTCAAGGACACCACCAAGGACGGCATCTCCGTGCTGGTGGCCTCCCACGACCACGAACTCATCCGGGTCTCCGACTCGATGACCGAGCTCAACTGAGTCCCCGTCCAGCGCATCATCGCAAGAGAGAACACATCGTGACGCAGCAGAAGCCGCCCTACTACCTGACCACGGCCATCACGTACCCCAACGGTGTCCCTCACATCGGGCACGCCTACGAGTACATCGCCACGGACGCGATGGCCCGGTTCAAGCGCCTGGACGGCTACGATGTCATGTTCCTGACGGGCACTGACGAGCACGGCATGAAGATCGCGCAGGCAGCCGAGAAGGAGGGCGTCAGCCCGAAGGAACTCGTGGACCGCAACGCGGAGATCTACCAGGCCGTGCACGCCGAACTCGGCATCAGCTACGACCGCTTCATCCGCACCACGGACGCCGATCACTATGCTGCGAGCCAGGAGATCTGGCGGCGCATGGAGGCCAACGGTGACATCTACCTCGGCAAGTACGAGGGCTGGTACTCGGTCCGCGACGAGGCCTTCTACGGCGAGGACGAGACCGAGCTGCGTGAGGACGGCAAGCGGTACTCCAAGACCACGGACACCGAGCTGACCTGGACCGAGGAGGAGAGCTACTTCTTCCGGCTCTCCAACTACCAGGAGAAACTGCTGGCCCTCTACGCGGAGCAGCCGGAGTTCGGCTACCCCCGCAGCCGTTTCAACGAGGTCATCAGCTTCGTCAAGGGCGGATTGGAAGACCTCTCCATCAGCCGCACGACGTTCGACTGGGGTGTGCCCGTCCCCGGCGACGACAAGCACGTCATGTACGTCTGGGTGGACGCCCTGACGAACTACCTGACGGGTGTCGGGTTCCCCGACGACTCCGGTGAGAAGTTCCAGCGTTTCTGGCCCGCGGACGTCCACGTCATCGGCAAGGACATCTCCCGCTTCCACGCGATCTTCTGGCCGGCCTTCCTGATGAGTGCCGGGCTTCCGCTGCCCAAGCGGGTGATGATCCACGGCTTCCTGCACAACAACGGCGTGAAGATGTCCAAGTCGCTGGGCAACGTCGTGGCCCCCGGGGATTTCGTGGAGCAGTACGGCCTGGACCAGGTGAGGTACTTCTTCCTCCGCGAGGTGCCCTTCGGCGCCGACGGCAGCTACAGCCACGAGGCGATCGTGGGCCGGATGAACGCGGACCTCGCCAACAACTTCGGCAATCTGGCCCAGCGTTCCCTGTCCATGGTCGCGAAGAACTGCGACGGCGCCGTTCCGGTCCCGGGTGAGTTCAGCGCCGCGGACCAGGCGATCCTCGCCAAGGCGGACGGGCTGCTGTCCGCCGTGCGTGCAGAGTTCGAGGAACAGCAGTTCTCCCGTGCGCTGGAGGCCATGTGGCACGTGCTGGGGGAGTGCAACGCCTACTTCGCCGAGCAGCAGCCGTGGGTTCTCCGCAAGACCGACCCTGCTCGTATGAACACCGTGCTGTACGTGACTCTGGAGATCCTCCGTCAGGTGGCCATCCTGAGCCAGCCGGTCATGCCGGGTTCAGCCGGAAAGGTTCTGGATCTGCTCGGCCAGGATTCCGAGGAGAGCCGTCAGTTCTCGGCGCTTCCGACGCGCCTGGTGCCGGGAACCGCCCTGCCGGCTCCGGCACCGGTCTTCCCGAAGTACGAAGAGCCTGCCGAGGCCTGATCCTTCCCGCACTCTCTCGCGAGGTAACAGTTGACGCCCCTAAGACTCGGTCTTAGGGGCGTCAACTGTTACCTCGCGTTGGCCGGGATCAGCTCACGGCGAGACCCTCTACGGGTGAGAGCCGTGCCGCGCGCCGGGCCGGGACGATCGAGGCGATCAGTGCGGCCACGATCGCGACCAGCAGCGTGCCGACGAGGGCCAGCCAGGGGGCGTCGAACGGCACCGGTCCGAGCGCGCCGATGGCGGATTTGGCCCCGAGCCAGCCGAACGCCGAGCCCAGCAGAACCCCGAGGAGCGCGGAGACCCCGGCGATGAGCATCGCCTCCAAGGCCAGCATGACCCGTAGCTGGCGCCGGGTCAGGCCCAGGGCCCGCAGCAGGGAGTTCTCCCTGGTGCGTTCCAGCACGGACAGGCTCAGCGTGTTGGCCACGCCGATCAGGGCGATGAACACGGCCACGGCCAGCAGTGCAGTGACCACCAGCAGAAGGACGTTGATGACCTCCTCGAAGGCCGCGCGTTCCATGGCCGCACCCGAGATGTACGCCTGTGGGACGTTCAGCGCGGTGCCGAGCGAGTTGACCACATTGCGGATGTCTGTCGGCTGCACCGAGTCCGCGAGCTTGACCCAGAGCTGACTTCCGTCCGGTCCGAGAGTGCCGCCGTTGATGCCGCGGGCATCCTCGGTGCTCATGAGCGGAACCATGCTCCAGGACTTGCTGACCACCGGCTTCAGGACGACCGTCCCGTGCTTTCCTGTGACGGTCACCGGCGCAGTCGGATAGCCCTTGGGCACGATGACGGTGCCCGCTTGCAGTTTCAGCTGCGGGTCGCTGAGCACGGCCTGTGCCGTCGCCGGGTCCATCGCGTAGATTCGTTCGGTGCCTCCGTCAGAACCGCCGGACGACGACGCGGTGGGCACCGTACCGGCCGGGATCAGGAGCGCGGTGGCGGCGACGCCGTCGACCTTGGCCGCAGTGGTGGCTGCTTGAGGACTGAAGCCGGTGGCATCGGCCGCGCCGGCTTCCTGTCCGGCGGATTGCGGAGCCAGCACCGTGACGTCCACGGGGTAGTGTTCGGCGAGGCCGCCACTCAGCGCGGCTTTCGCGGAACCGGCACCGACCATCATCATGCTGACCAGGGTCACGCCGATGAGCAGAGCGGATGCGGTGGCGGAGGTACGCGCTGGATTGCGTACGGCGTTCAGTGCCGCGAGACGACCCGGGACACCGGATGCCTTTGCGAGACGACCGACGCCGCGCACCGCACCGGGGATGAACAGGCCGGCGCAGAACAGCACTCCGAGGAAGCTGAAGAGCCCACCCGGCAGGGCCACCGGCAACTGGTTGAACCAAGCGCCGCCCAACAGCATGGGCAGACCGAGCACCAGGAGGATGCCGCCGATCACGAGCCGAACGCGACCACGACGATTGCCCAGCGAGGCGTCGTCTTCCGGACGCAGTGCGGCCAGAGGGGCGACCTTGGTGGCGGCACGGGCAGGGAACAGGGCCGCCACGAGGGTCATGAGCACGCCCACGACGACGCCGGCCACGAGCGCTGCCGGGTCGACGGCCAGGGTTGCGAAGGAACGCGTGGGGTCGGTCTTGGCCAGTGCGATCAGGCCGGCCATGACGCCGACTCCGACGACGGCACCCACGATCGAGGAGACCAGGCCGACGATGGCCGCCTCGGCCAGGACCGATCCGCGGATCTGTGATCTGGTTGCGCCGACGCAGCGCAACAGGGCGAGCTCACGGGTCCGCTGCGCGATGATGACCGAGAAGGTGTTCGCCACCACCAGCGCCGAGACGAACAGTGCGATGATCGCGAAAGCCACCAGCACGATGGTCAGCTGGTCCTGTCCACCGGTGAACTGCTTGACCTGCTCCATGGCGGCTTCCTGCGGCGTGCGGACCGATGAGGCGACCGGCTGGGTGGCCAGTGCCTTCTCGACCGCTTGCCGAACTGTGGTGGCATCCGCTCCGGGGGAGAGCTTGAGCTGCAGTCGGGCCACCTTCTCCTGTCCTGCGGCCAGCTCGGTCAGCACCGGGGTGGAGGAGACCAGCTGGGCGAAGCTGCCGCGCAGCGGGTCCGAGCTGGGCTGCAGGATTCCGGAGACTTTGAGCGAGAGTTCCTGCGGCTTCGTGCCGTTCGGGACTTCGCTCTTCAGCCGCAGAACACTGCCCACTGCGAGGTGGAAGTCGCGGGCGGTGTTCGAATCCACCGCCACCTCACCCACGCGGCCCGGAAGGTTGCCGCTGGTGGTCTTGGACGGTTCCAGCTCCGCGGGCGCGGTGTTCTGCAGGATCGCGGTGAAGGAGGCATCGCCGCTTTCGGCGACCGTCATGATGCTGCTCTGGCCGTACACCGAGGCGACGCCAGGGACCGCGGAGACCGTGCGGATCTCCTGGGGGGTGAAGTCGTCAGTGGACTTCGTCGGCATCGCGATCAGGTCCGCGCGGTGATAACTCTCACCGAGGCTCGCGGCGAGCGAGGCTTTGGTGCTGGAGGAGACCAGGAGGGTGCTGACCAGGAAGGCCACGGCGAGCATGATCGCCAGGCCCACCGCGATGAAGCGGCGCGAATGGGTTTTCAGCTGAGACAGTGCGACGCGCAGCATCAGGCACCCAGCTCACTCATGGCAGCCAGGATGCTCTCCGCGGTCGGCTCTTCGATCTGGCCGACGATCTGTCCGTCACTCATGAGGACGACGCGGTCCGCGTAGCTCGCGGCCACCGGGTCGTGGGTGACCATGATGATGGTCTGCCCGAGTTCCTTGGTGCTCCGCCGCATGAGGGAGAGGACCTCGGCTCCGGACCGCGAGTCCAGGTTGCCGGTGGGCTCATCCCCGAAGAGCACCTGAGGGCGGGTGAGGAGGGCGCGTGCGACGGCGACGCGCTGCTGCTGACCGCCGCTGAGCTCGTGCGGCCGGTGCTTGAGACGGTCCTGCAGGCCGAGGACACCGACGATGAAGTCGAACCACTCGAGGTCGGGCTTGCCGCCCGCCAGCTCGATGGGCAGAAGGATGTTCTGTTCAGCGGTCAGGGTCGGCACCAGGTTGAAGGCCTGGAAGACGAAGCCGACGGTGTCGCGGCGCAAGGTCGTCAGCTGGGTGTCGTTGAGACCGGTGATCTCCGTGGCCCCGAGATGGATGGTGCCGGAGTCCGCGGTGTCGAGGCCGGCGAGGAGATGCATCAGCGTCGACTTGCCGGAGCCGGAGGGGCCCATGATCGCAGTGAAGCGGCCCTGCTCGACGTCGATGCTGACGTCACGCAGGGCGGCGACCGCGGTCTCGTCCTTGCCGTAGTTCTTGACGAGGTGACGGGCGCTCACCGCGGCGGTGGCATTCGCCGGGGGAGCCGCAGGAACGGGTGAAAGTGGGAGTGAACTGGTCATGGTTCCACGCTATGGCCGGCCCGGGGTCCAGGGGATCGGACTCCGGGAGGCTCTTGCGAGCGGATCCCTCATACCGTGGAATGAGCCGGGATCAACCCAGGCAGGGAGAAGCCAGGATGGGGACGGAACCCGGCCATGCGGAGGGAGGCTCAGGAGCCGCCCGGGACGACCACACCCGTCTCGTAGGCCATGACCACGAGTTGCACCCGGTCACGGGCCTGCATCTTGGCCAGTACGTGGCCCACGTGGGTCTTCACCGTGGCTTCGGAGACGAAGAGCTTCTGGGCGATCTCAGGATTCGAGTCGCCCTGGGCGATCATCTCGAATACCTCGCGCTCGCGGGGCGTGAGGGAATCGAGTTCCTGTTGATGCGCGCCATCGGACTGCTGGCTGTGCCGCAGCATGGGGGCGACATGGTCCAGGAGGCGACGGGTGGTGGAGGGCGCGATCACGGCGTCTCCCCGGTGCACCGTCCTGATGGCCTCCAGGAGTTCCTCGGGGGGAGCATCTTTCAGGAGGAAGCCGCTCGCCCCCGCCTGGATCGCTTCCAGGGCGTACTCGTCGAGGTCGAAGGTGGTCAGGACGACCACCTTGAGCTGGCAGCGTTGAGAGCCGTCCGGCTGCCGGGCAGAGTCCTCCAGAAGACGCCGGGTGGCTTCGATACCGTCCATCCCGGGCATCCGGACGTCCATGAGGACGACGTCGGCCGCCGTCGCGGCAAGCGCCTGCAGGGCTTCGATTCCATTCGAGGCCTGTGCCACCACGGTCAGATCGGGCTGGGAGTTGATCAGCATGCTGAACCCGGATCTGACGAGTTGCTGATCGTCGACCAGGGCGACGCGGATGGGGCTGTTCTCCTGCACTGTTGCTCAGGCCTCCGAATAGGGGATGAGGGCTTCCACGGTGAAGCCGCCGCCGCTCTGGGGCCGGGCCGTCACCGTTCCATCGTAGAGGGCCACGCGTTCGCTCATACCGCGCAGACCATTGCCTCCGCCGGGGCCGGGAGGGGCGGCCGCTGCGCCTCGTCCGTCGTCGCGGACGGAGACCGCCAGGCCTTTGGCGGTCCAGCTCAGCCGTGCGTCGACCGAGGCCGCCGGCCCGGCGTGTTTGAGGCAGTTCGTCAATGCTTCCTGCATGAGCCGGTAGGCCGTGAGTTCGGCCCCGGCAGGGAGTTCCTTGCGTGGAGCCCCTTCCTGCGTGAGCAGCACGGACAGGCCGCTGGCGCGGAGGTCGTTGACGAGATCGGGAATGTCCTCCAGGCCGGGCTGGGGCCGGTAGTCGGCTTCCTGTTCCTGGCGCAGGACCCCGAGCAGCCGTCGCATCTCCGCGAGGGAGGACCTGCCGGTCTGCGCGATCGTCTCCAGAGCCTGTCGCCCCATTTCCGGATCGGCGACGGCGGCGTAGCGTCCTCCGTCGGCCTGCGTGATGATGACGGAGAGGGAATGCGCCACGATGTCGTGCATCTCGCGGGCGATATGCGCCCGCTCGTCGGCGGCGGCGAGGGCCCGCTCGTGCTGGTTCTCGACTTCGAGCCGGCGCGCCCGGTCTTCGATGGCCTGGATCCGGAGGCGCCGGGCCCGCGTGAGCGCGCCGAGCGTCCAGCAGAACAGCACGACCATCCACAAAGTCACGGAGACGAGCCCGACGCCGAGCAGCTCACCGCGGGAGTAGTCGCTGACATTCTGGAGCAGGATCTTCCCGGGCAGCAGGATGCCTCCGAGGAGCCCGAGCATGAGGGAGAAACGGCCGTCCCAGCGCTTGCCGTAGGCCGCGGCGGCGTAGATGACGAAGGGGACTGCGATGATGCCGCCGGCGAGGTCGTATTCGATGAACAGGCTCGCCACGCAGAGCGCCGCAAGGACCCACATCGCAGCGCGCGGACGGGTCCGGCGCCAAGCCAGGGTGGCCAGCATCGGGACGCTGAGGAATGCTCCCCAGATCCGGCTGGAGTACATGGGATCCTCGCTGCCGGGATACGGCAGGAAGGAGAGCAGGTAGACCGCCTCCACGCCGAGGGTGACGAGGAGTGCCACGAGCGCGTCCACCATGAAGGGGCGTTCGTGAGTCCAGGTGTTGATGCGCTGCCAGAATTCCATCGTTCACGACCTTAGGCCATGGGCGCCTCTCCCGCCTCAGACCGCGGTGGGAAATCACAGGAGTGGGCGCAGAGAACGGTTGTCCAGAATATGAGATGCGTTGCTCATATTCTGGATGCGCTGGCACAGTGGAATCATGAGCGCGAGCAGCATCGATCTGGCAGTCATCCCCGGCGACGGCATCGGCCCTGAAGTCACGGCCGAGGCTCTCAAGGTGCTCACCGCCGCCGTCGCACGCGACGGTGTCGAGGTGACGCCCACCCACTACACCCTGGGCGCCCAGCACTGGCTTGAGACCGGCGAGACCCTGCCGGAGAACGTGCTGGAAGATCTGAAGACCCGCGAGGCCATCCTGTTCGGCGCCATCGGTGCTGCACCGGGTGACACCCGGATCCCGTCCGGTCTGATCGAACGCGAACTGCTGCTGAAGCTGCGCTTCTCCCTGGACCACTACGTGAACCTGCGCCCCTCACGCCTGTACGGCACAGTGGGAAGCCCTCTGGCGAACCCCGGGGAGATCGATTTCGTGGTGGTCCGCGAAGGAACCGAAGGCCCTTATGTAGGCAACGGCGGCACCCTTCGTGCGGGCACCCCGCACGAAGTGGCCACCGAGGTCTCCCTCAACACGGCGCACGGCGTGGAGCGCGTGGTCCGCGACGCCTTCCGCCGCGCCAGCCAGCGCCCGCGCAAGAAGCTCACCCTCGTGCACAAACACAACGTCCTGGTGTTCGCAGGGCACTTGTGGAAGCGCACCGTCGAGGCTGTCGCCCAGGAATTCCCTGAGGTCAGCCACGACTACCTGCACGTCGATGCGGCCACGATCTTCCTGGTCACGGACCCGGCCCGCTTCGACGTGATCGTCACGGACAACCTCTTCGGTGACATCCTCACCGATCTCGCCGCTGCCGTCACGGGTGGCATCGGCCTGGCGGCGTCCGGGAACATCAACATGGACCGCACCGCACCCTCCATGTTCGAACCCGTGCACGGTTCGGCGCCCGACATCGCCGGCCAGCAGAAAGCGGACCCCACGGCGGCCATCCTCTCCGCCGCGCTCCTGCTCGATCACCTGGGCCATCACGAGGCGGCCCGACGCATCGAGACGGCCGTGGTCGCCGACGTCGAATCCCGCACGGGTGCTGCTCGCACCACGCGTGAGATCGGCGAGGCCATCACCGCAGCCGTCCGCGAAGCGTAAGCTTGACAAGGACAACTCACCAGCCGCCGCAGGCGTCCCCTCAGCGATGAGCAAGGCGCCGCACCGGCGGTACCTTTTGGAGGAATCATGACTGCGACGGCACAGGACGTCACCTTCACCATCCAGCGCTCGGAGACCCCGAAGACCGCTGAGGAACGCGCTGCGATTCTGGAGAACCCGGGATTCGGCAATTACTTCACCGACCACACCGCCGTCGTCGACTACACCGTCGGCGAGGATGGCAAGGGCGGCTGGCATGACGCCCGTGTGGAGCCTTACGGGCCGATCAGCCTGGACCCGGCCGCCAGCGTCCTGCACTATGGCCAGGAGATCTTCGAAGGCCTCAAGGCCTACCGGCACGCGGACGGTTCCGTCTGGACCTTCCGTCCGGATGCGAACGCCCGCCGACTGAACAAGTCCGCGGAGCGTCTCGCCCTGCCGCAGCTCCCGGAGGAGATCTTCGTCGAGGCCATCAAGCGCCTGGTCGCCGAGGACTCTGCTTGGGTTCCCTCCGGTGACGGTGAGGCGCTCTACCTGCGTCCGTTCATGATCGCGACCGAGGCGTTCCTGGGCGTCCGTCCCGCGCACGAGGTCTCCTTCCGTGTGATCGCCTCGCCCGCCGGGAACTACTTCGGCGGCGAGCTCAAGCCCGTGTCCATCTGGATCTCCCGTCAGTACGCCCGCGCCGGCCGCGGCGGCACCGGTGCGGCCAAGTGCGGCGGCAACTATGCGGCGTCGCTCATCGCCCAGATGGAGGCCGAGGCCAACGGCTGCAAGCAGGTCCTCTTCCTGGACCCGTTCAATGACAACGCCGTGGAAGAGCTGGGCGGCATGAATGTCTTCTTCGTGCTGAAGGACGGATCCCTCGTCACTCCGGCACTTTCGGGCACCATCTTGGAAGGCGTCACCCGCTCTTCGATCATCACCGTGGCGCAGGAGATGGGCCGCGAGGTGACCGAACGGAAGATCACCCTGGACGAGTGGCGCGACGGCGTGGCCTCCGGGGAGATCGCCGAAGTGTTCGCCTGCGGCACCGCTGCCGTCATCACGCCCATCGGTTTGCTGAAGGACGAGACCGAGCACATCGGCAGCGAGGATGCCAAGGCCGGCGAAGTCACCATGGCCATCCGCGAACGTCTGCTGGGTATCCAGACCGGTGCCGTCGAGGACACCCACGGCTGGCTGACCCGCCTCGCCTGATTTCTTTTCCGCGCCGCCATGTGCACGCGAATGGCCGGTACCGGACTCCGGTACCGGCCATTCGCGTGCACCTGGCGGCGGTTAAGCTGGGCACATGCCGCTTGAAAGCCGTCCATTGCCCTGGGCCGGTACGGACCTGACCCCTGGCCGCCTCGTGGCCGTCGCCCCTGGAGTTCGGGTGCTTCTGGCTCCGAACCCTGGACCGATGAGCCTGAACGGAACTCAGTCTTATGTGCTGGGAGCCGATGGTGAGTGCCTCGTGGTCGATCCCGGGCCCGAGGACGAACGACATCTCGCGCTGCTGGCCGGAGTCAGTCCGGCTACGGTCCTTGTGACACATCGGCACGCGGACCATACCGCCGGAGTCGACCGCCTACATGAACTGAGCGGTGCACCCGTGCGCGCGGCCGCCGCCGGGTTCTGCCGCTCGGGCGCGCCCCTGCGCGACGGCGAGACGCTCGGGCCGGCGGGTGAGTTGCGGGTTGTGTCGACGCCCGGGCACACCTCTGATTCACTCAGTTTCCACTGGACGGGGGAGCGGGGGAGCTACCTGCTGAGCGGGGATACGATCCTGGGCGCCGGAACCACCATGCTGGATCACCCCGATGGGTCGCTGAGGAACTACCTCGGGAGCCTTGAGAGGCTGGCCGGGCTCGCGGCGTCGAACCCGGGCACCCGGGTGCTGCCGGCGCACGGCGGACTGGGTGCCGGACTGGCCGCCGTCGTGAATGAATACCGGGCGCACCGCCTTGCCCGTCTCGCGGAGGTGCGGACCGCCGTCGCGCAGCTGGGTGACGACGTCGACGCCGTGACGGCGCGTGTGTATCCGGACGTGCCGAACGGGGTGCTGCCTGCGGCGCGGCTGAGCATCGCGGCGCAGCTGCGGTATCTGCGTGAGCACGCCGGCACGCGGGAGTGAGCGCAGCGCCGATCGCCGAGAGGATACGAGTCCGCGCTCACCCTGTCCGGGGTTCGCGTGTCGTTCACAGCTTGGATCGACCTGGCCCCGTTCGGGCCGCCGGAAGAGCCGCCGAGGCCGTATCGGTCGTAGAGCGGTGTCCGAAGGAGATGCGTCCCTGGCTGAGGGCGATGCCGGCCACGACGACCACGGCCCCCAGCGGCTCATTCCAGGAGACGGATTCACCGAGCACCGCGATTCCCAAGGCCACGCCCACCACCGGGGTGAGGTATGTGACGGTTGACGCATTGGTGGCGCCCCAGGCGGCCACGACGTTCGTGTTCCACAGATAGGCCAGCCCGGTTCCTGCGATGCCAAGAGCTGCAACGCTGAGCACCACGGGCCACGACAGGTGAACCGGATCCGTGGCGGTCAGCGGGGCGAGCACCAGCATGATGACGGCCCCGAGCCCGACCTGCACGGTCGCCACCGGCAGCGCGGGTAAACCGCGCGGCGAGACGAACCGCCGCAGGTAGACGAAGGCCAGCCCATAGGACAGGGTGGCGAGCAGGCAGGCTGCCTGAGCCAGGCCCTCACCTCTGGAAAGTCCGCGCCAAGGCCCGAGGACAACCACGACGCCGATGAATCCAAGCAGCAGGCCTGCGAGCTTGCTGCGGTTCGGGCGCTCCTCGGGCAGTGCAACGGATGCGACCAGCAGCGTCATCAGCGGCGTCGTCGCGTTGTAGATGCTGGCAAGCCCGGACGGAACATGCAGCTCGGCCCAGCTGAACAGGGAGAACGGCACGACGCAGAGCAGGACCGAGACGACCGCCAGATGCCCCCATATCGCCGGATCGCGCGGCAGCCGCTGCCTGGTCACCGCCGTCACGGCCAGTAGAGCCATGGCACCCGCCAGCAGCCGTCCCAAGACCACCTGGGACGGCGAGAGTCCCTCCAGGGCGATCTTGATGAACAGAAAGCTGGAACCCCAGGCCAGCGCCAGCATGAGGAATTGACTGAGCACTGCGGCAGAGGGTGCCGCTCTGAATCGGGCCATCATGTTTCGCGGTCTCCGTGCTCCAGGAGCCGGGAGCTCACGGCGTGGACGATGTGTCCGGCATGGTGGGGCCCGTTGGCCTGCCACCATGCCACAGACTCCAGTGTCCTCCGTGTCACGGCCATGCACTGGCGATATTCGGACATCGCGGTCCGGGGGCGCCGAGGAGGACTACTCCTGCGCGCCGCGGGGAGCGGTCGTGATGACGAGGGAGACGTTCTGCCCTCCGAATCCGAATGAATTGCTGAGTACCGCGGGCTGAGGAAGATCGCGGCGTTCGACGGCGATGTCCAGTTCGATCGCCGGATCGGCGTCGTGCTCAGTGAGATTCCGCGTCGGCGGGACGACGCCGTGTTCCACGCTGAGGACGGCGAGCAGTGCCTCGAGGGCTCCGGCCGCCCCGAAGAGGTGTCCGAACGCCGCCTTGGGCGCCGTGACCGTGGTTCGGCCGAACACATCATGGATCGCTCGCGCCTCGCCGCTGTCACCGACCGGTGTGCCCGTGGCGTGCGCGTTGATGTGACTGATCTGCTCAGGGACGAGCCCCGCCTGGGCCAAGGCCTTGCGCATCGCTGCGATCTGGCCCGAACCGTCGGGAGCCGGCGCCGTGATGTGGTGCGCATCGGAGGTGATGCCGGCCCCTGCGAGCATGGCATGGATGTGTGCGCCCCGCGCCCGTGCGTGATCGGCCCGTTCCAGGATGACGACGGCGGCGCCCTCGGCGAGGACGAAGCCCCCGCGATCTGAGGCGAACGGCCGTGAGGCTGAGGCCGGGTCCGTCCCCGGACCTGCCAGAGCCCGGGTCTGGGCGAATCCGGCCACCGTGATCGGAGTGATGGCGGCTTCGGTGCCGCCCGCGATGACGACGTCCGCTTCTCCGGCGCGGATGAGCCGGGCACCGAGTGCGATCGCTTCGGCCCCGGAAGAGCAGGCGGATACGGGGGTGTACGAACCGCCCATGGCACCGTACTGGATGCTGACGGTCGCCGCCGCGGCATTGGGCATGAGCATGGGGATGGTGCGTGGAGAGACGCGGCGCGCTCCTTGGCCCTCCAGTACGTCGTCCTGTCCGAGCAGCGTTTCGACACCTCCGATACCGGTGCCGATGGCGACCGCCAGGCGGCCGGCGTCGAGGTCCGGTGCGCCGGCGTCGGTCCAGGCCTCCGCTGTGGCGACCAGTGCGGCCTGCTGCGAACGGTCGAGGCGCTTGGCCTGTACCGGATCCAGCAGGGTCCCAGGGTCCACGACCATCCTTCCGGCGACCTGAGGTGGGAGACCGGATTCCGCCAAGCCGGGCAGCTTCAAAGTCTGCAGTCCGGACTCGCCGGCCAGGAAGGCCGTCCAGCTTGAGGTGACGTCGGGGCCGAGGGGAGTGATGGCGCCCAGGCCGGTGATGGCGACTTCGGGGAAGTCCATGATGCCCACCTTTCTTGTATGACATACAACTATGGGTCAATTTGTATCACATACAATTTGAGGATGCGGAGAGAACAAGGCGCGAAAAGGCCTCCTGCGGGGGCGGCCCGGGGTGGTGTCACCCGGTATCGCCTCATTGAGACGGCAGCCCGGCTCTGTGCTGAAGGGCGTGGGGCCGAGCCGAGTGTCTCGGAGATCGCCGCCGCGGCTGGGGCGTTTCCGAATCAGGTCACCTATCACTTCGGCTCCAAGGATTCGCTGCTCCTGCATGCCGCGTTCTTCAACCTTTTGCATGAGACGAGGCGGGTCGAACGCATCGGACGCCGGGCGCCCGACGCCGAAACCTTCAGGCGCAACATCGCGCGCGCAGTGCTCGCGTTGCCCTCCCTGCCGTTCGTGGCGCGAGCCCTGGCCACCGGCGTCGCCAAGCCTGAACTGGCTCCCGTGGTCGAGCAGCACGTGCACTTGCTTTTCCGCCAGTCCGAACGGTTCGTCCGGCAGCTTGTGGACGCCCGCGGATGGACCGTTGAACGTCCTCTCGATGTGGAGGCGAGGACCTTCTGGAGTGCGGCTCTCGGTGCCGCGCTCCTTTCCCGTGCCGGGGTGGACGGCACCGCGGCTGACCTGGATCTGGCCGGGGTGCTGACTGTTCGTGAAGGTGCACGGGGTCCGGAGTGAGTCGCTGCGGCGCGCGTATTTCGCGCCCTGATGTGGTTTCGGCGCCCCAATTGGGGCGCGCGCGTCGAATCAGAGCGCGAAATCCGGGCGGTTCGGATACTCAAGCGTTCCGGGTCCCTCGCACCCTAGACTTAGCACCATGCGTATCGCCCGTTTCGTTGTTGACTCTGAACCCCTGTATGGCATCGTGGACGGCCCGGAAGGTGCCGAGACCATCACCGTGATCCACGGAGACCCCTTCTTCAATGGGGTGGAACGTACGGGAACCACGCACCAGCTGGAGGACGTCCGCCTCGTGGCGCCGATCATTCCGCGCAGCAAGGTGGTGGGTGTCGGCCGCAACTACGCCGAGCATGCAGCGGAACTCGGCAACGAGGTTCCGGAGGAGCCACTGCTCTTCCTCAAGCCGAACACCTCCGTGATCGGCCCTGGAGAACCGGTCTTCCTGCCCGAGTTCAGCGAAGAGGTGTCCTTCGAAGGTGAACTGGCCGTGGTGATCGGCCGGATCTGCAAGGACGTCCCCGCTGAGCGGGCCGACGACGTCATCTTCGGCTACACCTGCGCGAACGACCTGACCGCCCGCGACGTTCAGCGTCGTGAGAAGCAGTGGGCCCGCGCCAAGGGCTTCGACGGCTCGGCCCCGCTCGGTCCCTGGATCCAGACGGAACTGGACACTGAGAACCTGTCGCTCCGGACCTCCGTGAATGGCGAACTGAAGCAGGACGGCGACACGGCGGACATGATCTGGGGCGTCAAAGAGCTTGTCGCCGAGGTGTCCCGGGCCTTCACCCTGCTGCCCGGCGACGTCATCCTCACCGGAACCCCTGCCGGCGTCGGCCTCCTGAATGAAGGGGACCGGGTATCGGTGGAGATCGAGGGCATCGGCACTCTGAGCAACCCGGTGGTCCGCCGCTGATTCATCCAGATCCCCTGTCTGGTGTATCCGGAATCCGGTGTACGCGAATGGCCGGTGCAGAGCCTCTGCACCGGCCATTCGCGTACATCGGGCGCAGGGTTGCCGGCGTCGGGCGGAAAATTCCGTGCGGGGAGTCGTTAAGATGGAATCACTATGACTAGCGCTGAACTCTCTGGTTCCGAAATCAACAGGCCCGAAATCCCCAGTGTCGATGAGAACACCCCCGTCCGGGTGCGCTTCTGCCCTTCTCCCACGGGCACTCCTCACGTCGGCCTGATCCGCACCGCCCTGTTCAACTGGGCCTACGCCCGTCACACCGGCGGCACGATGATCTTCCGCATCGAGGACACGGATCAGCAGCGGGATTCCGAGGAGAGTTACCAGCAGCTCCTGGAGGCTCTGGCCTGGCTCGGCATCACCTGGGACGAGGGCGTGGTCACCGGTGGTCCGCACGAGCCCTACCGCCAGTCCCAGCGCGGGGACATCTACCAGGGAGTCATCGCCAAGCTCGTGGCCGGTGGGCACGTGTACGAGTCCTACTCCACGCCGGAGGAGATCGAGGCACGGCACCGTGCCGCGGGCCGCGATCCCAAGCTCGGCTATGACGGCTTCGATCGCGAACTCAGCGAGGACCAGGTTGCGGCGTTCAAGGCCGAGGGCCGTGAACCCGTGCTGCGCCTGCGCATGCCGGACGAGGATCTCACCTTCAACGACCTGGTCCGTGGTGAGATCACCTTCAAGGCCGGTTCCGTGCCGGATTTCGTGGTGGTCCGGGCCAATGGCCAGCCGCTCTACACCTTGGTCAACCCGGTGGACGATGCGCTGATGGGAGTCACCCATGTGCTCCGTGGCGAGGATCTGCTGTCCTCGACGCCTCGCCAGATCGCGCTGTACCGCGCCTTGCACGCCATCGGCGTCGCGCAGTACATGCCGCTCTTCGGCCACCTGCCGTACGTCATGGGCGAGGGCAACAAGAAGCTCTCCAAGCGTGACCCGCAGTCCAACCTCTTCCTGCAGCGGGACAAGGGCTTCATCCCGGAGGGCCTGCTGAACTACCTGGCACTGCTCGGCTGGTCGCTCTCCGCGGACGAGGACATCTTCACGGTGGACCAGCTGGTGGCGAACTTCGACATCCACGATGTCCTGGCCAACCCGGCCCGCTTCGATCAGAAGAAGGCCGACGCCATCAACGGCACCCACATCCGTCTGCTCGACGGAGCGGACTTCCGCAATCGGCTCGTGCCGTATCTGCGCGCCGCCGGTTTGGTGGGGGAGACCCTCACCAAACGGGAGGAGGAGATCCTCACGGAGGCCGCTCCGCTGGTTCAGGAGCGCATCACCCTGCTGGGCGAGGCTCCGGAGATGCTCGCGTTCCTCTTCAAAGCGGACGACTCGATCGACATCGCTCCGGACGCCCTGAAGGGCCTGCCGGAGAACGCCGGCGAGGCACTCGACGCGGCCGTGAGCGCTCTGGAAGCCCTTGCGGACTGGAACGCGGAGACCATCCAGGATGCTCTGCGCGGCGCGCTGGTGGATGGCCTCGGGCTCAAGCCGCGCCTCGCCTTCGGCCCGGTCCGCACGGGGATCTCCGGACGCCGCATCTCACCGCCGCTCTTCGAGTCGATGGTGATCCTGGGCAAGGAGTCCTCCCTGGCCCGTCTGCGCGCCTTCCGCGCCACCCGCTGAGACGCGCCGTGACTACGACGGGCGTCCTGTTCGACATCGATGACACCCTGGTGGATCTGGCGTCGGCCATGACCACCGCCCTGGGCGGCAGCCTCGTGGAGACGCTGTCGCCCCGGGACGCCCGGCGGCTCGGTCTGGGCGCAGGGGTGCCTGCAGGCGACGACGCCGAGGAGTACCGTCTGTGGCGGACCTTCAGTGAGCACTTCGTCCAGGACCTCTCCGGTTCCTATGACGATTACCTCGCCGGCCGCCTGAGCTTCGTCGAGATGCGTGTTGTCCGGCTTCACCGGGCTTCGGCCTTGTTGGACCTGGCAGTGGAGGACGACCTGGCGCAACGCTGGGTGAGGCGTTTCGCGGAGCTCGCCGAGACCGGGGTGACGTCGTTCCCTGATGTTCCGCCGATGCTGGACCTGCTCGATGAGAGCGGTATCCCGTACGGCGCCGTGAGCAACAACGTCGAGGCCTTCCAGCGCGCCAAGCTCGGCTATGCGGGACTCGAACGGATCGACGTCGTGGTCGGGACGGACACGCTCGGCGTGACCAAGCCGGACCCGGCCATCTTCCACGAAGGAGCGCGCCTGATCGGTGTGGAGCCGGCGGATTGCTGGTACGTGGGTGACAACCCCGTCGTCGATCATGACGGTTCCGTGGCGGCAGGTCTGCGGGGTGTCTATCTGAACCGGGGGGTGTCCGGCAGCGGAAGCTCGGGGAACTCCCCGGTTCCTGGTGGGATGCGGCTGACGGGGGAGCGGACCATGATCCGTTCGCTCACCGAGTTGCCAGCGTTGTTGGGGCTGGATGTGCTGCGCGGCGAGGCCGAACCGGTTCGATGACGGGGTGTGATGAATCCGGCTGTTCGCCGATTTGTCACCTGCCAGTGGAACGGGTAAAGTTATTACTCGTGCTGAGGGGCACGGCGAACCGTAAGGGGAGCCGAAGATTGTCCTGAAATGCCGATGGGATATGGTGTAATTGGCAACACTACGGTTTCTGGTACCGTCATTCTAGGTTCGAGTCCTGGTATCCCAGCGCAATGTTTCCTCAGGGAATCAAAGCAGGAAAGTACTCCGGCCCCATCGTATAGCGGCCTAGTACGCCGCCCTCTCACGGCGGTAACGCGGGTTCGAATCCCGCTGGGGTCACGAAGTCATTCATGCGGTTGAACCGCAGGGATGGCTTTTCGTCTGATCGGTTGATCCGATCGGCATCGGGCGCGAGCCGGGATTCCGGTGAGCGTGTACTTCGGCCCCATCGTATAGCGGCCTAGTACGCCGCCCTCTCACGGCGGTAACGCGGGTTCGAATCCCGCTGGGGTCACCATTCAATCCCCGGTCCTCATGGGCCGGGGATTTTCGTTTCCCACCGAATGCGGGGTGGCTTTCCGGAACGCGAGGTCACTTATGGCCCAATAAATGGGGTTTGGAGGGCTCTAAGTGACCCCGCGTTCCTCAGGCGAGGGCGGCCTGGACTTTCAGCAGGGTGCGGAGGTTGCGGGTTGTGGTGAAGGGCTTGTAGGCGGCCTTCATCATGAGCTTGGACACCGGGGCATCCGTGCTGGACCCCACAGCGACCTGTGTGGCGATGGCGTTCGGGGTCAGCCGGACGATGCTATTTGCTCCTAGCGACGCGGCCTCTTTCACCAGCGCATCGAGGACTGCGGGATCACTCGCCAGGGTCACGTAGGAGTGCATGGCAGGATCGTCGGCCGGATAAGGAGTGGCCGCGATGACCTGGTCGATGTCCTCCGGAGTGGTCACGATGACCCAGGCTTCGTAGCCGAAACGCTCGCGGAGGGCATTCTCGCAGGAGGTCTTGACCTCGGCTGCCGGGGCCTCTGATTCCAGGACCACGTTGCCGGTGGCCAGGAGGGTCTTCACGGCCGAGAACGGGGGCCTGTCCAGACAGGTACGCAACTCGGCCATCTTGATGGTGATGCCGTTGACGTTGATGCCCCGGAGGAACACGGCGTAGCGGGCTGCAGAAGTCATGGCCTCAGGATTTCCTCAGTCGCCGGTCTTGCGCAAGGCCTCCGTGAGGAGACGGCCCGCATTGCAGACCACTTCGGCGTGCATCCGGCCCGGCTGACGGGTCAGTCGCTCGATGGGTCCGGAGATCGACACCGCAGCGATCACTCTGCCGGACGGCCCACGGACGGGGGCCGAGACGGACGCGACGCCGGGTTCGCGTTCGCCCAGGCTCTGTGCCCAGCCCCGCCGTCGTACTCCGGCCAGAACGGTGGGGGTGAAGCGAGCGCTCTGCAGTCCTTCCAGCAGCCTGTCGTGGTCTTCCCAGGCCAGGAGGACCTGAGCGGCGGAGCCGGCCTTCATGGAGAGCTGGGTGCCCACCGGGATGGTGTCGCGCAGCCCGACCGGGCGTTCGGCGGAGGCGACGCAGACGCGCCACTCGCCTTGCCTGCGGAAGATCTGGGCGGATTCGCCGGTGGCGTCGCGCAATTGGAGCAGCACTGGCCCGGCCGAGGCGATCAGCCGGTCTTCACCCGCGGCGGCCGCCAGCTCGACCAGACGGCTGCCCAGCACGAAACGGCCCTGAATGTCGCGGCTCACCAGGCGGTGGTGGACCAGGGCGAGAGCCAGCCGGTGGACTGTCGGACGGGCGAGCCCGGTGGCGGCGACGAGCTGGGCGAGGGTGGTGGGACCGGCCTCGAGGGCATCCAGTACCTGTGCTGCTTTGTCGATGACTCCGACGCCACTTGATGTGTCCATACATTGATATTGCCGTCTCAATATCTGAGATGCAAATCAGTTTCGCTGGCACTGACGCCGCCGGTGCTGGAACAGTTGAAGGACAGCAACGAAACAACGCGGGCACAACCGTCTGCGGATCGAAGGGAGAAAGAGGCCATGGGCAGGACGCTGGCCGAGAAAGTCTGGGACGCACACGTGGTGCGCAAGGGCGAAGGCGAAGGAGTCAACGCCCAGCCGGACCTTCTCTTCATCGATCTCCATCTGGTCCATGAGGTGACCTCTCCGCAGGCCTTCGAGGGTCTCCGTCTGGCGGGCCGTCCGCTACGCCGCCCCGATCTGACGATCGCGACGGAAGACCACAACACCCCGACGATCGACATCGACAAGCCGATCCCGGACCCCACCAGCCGTACCCAGATCGAGACTTTGCGGGCCAACTGCAAGGAATTCGGTGTCCGCCTGCACTCGCTGGGTGACAAGGAACAGGGCATCGTCCACGTGGTGGGACCCCAGCTCGGTCTGACCCAGCCCGGCATGACCGTGGTCTGCGGGGACTCGCACACGTCGACACACGGTGCCTTCGGTGCTCTGGCCATGGGCATCGGCACCTCCGAGGTGGAGCACGTGATGGCCACCCAGACGCTGTCCCTGAAGCCGTTCAAGACGATGGCGATCAACGTCGAGGGGACCTTGAAGCCGGGCGTCTCCTCCAAGGACATCATCCTGGCGGTCATTGCCAAGATTGGCACCGGCGGTGGCCAGGGCTACGTCCTGGAGTACCGTGGTTCGGCCATCCGCGCGCTCTCCATGGAAGCACGCATGACCATCTGCAACATGTCCATCGAGGCGGGCGCCCGTGCCGGCATGGTGGCGCCGGACCAGACCACCTTCGATTTCGTCCAGGGCCGTCCGCACGCGCCGGAAGGCGCCGACTGGGACGCCGCCGTGGAGTACTGGAAGACGCTGACCACCGATGAGGACGCGGTCTTCGACGAAGAGGTCTTCCTCGACGCCGACACCCTGGAGCCGTTCGTCACCTGGGGCACCAACCCGGGCCAGGGCGTGTCCCTCTCCCAGGCCGTTCCCGACCCCGACTCCTTCGGTGACGAGAATGAGAAGGCCGCGGCTCGCCGGGCCCTCGAGTACATGGACCTGGAAGCCGGGACCCCCATGAAGGAGATCCGGGTGGACACCGTGTTCCTGGGTTCCTGCACCAATTCCCGACTCGAGGACCTGCGAGCGGCAGCGGACATCATCCGGGGCCGGTCGAAGGACCCGAACGTCCGCATGATGGTCGTCCCGGGCTCGGCCCGCGTCCGCCTGGAGGCTGAAGCCGAGGGGCTCGACAAGGTGTTCAAGGAGTTCGGTGCGGAGTGGCGCTTCGCAGGATGCTCGATGTGCCTGGGCATGAACCCGGATCAGCTGGCGCCGGGGGAGCGTTGCGCCTCCACCTCGAACCGCAACTTCGAAGGCCGGCAGGGCAAGGGCGGACGCACTCACCTCGTCTCGCCCGTCGTGGCCGCCGCCACCGCCATCCGGGGCACGCTGAGCTCTCCCTCGGATCTGGAACCGCTGGCTCAGGACGTTGCCGCCTGAGCGGCGCACCGACGATTTCGCAGGAGCACATGATGGAAAAATTCACCACTCACACCGGCGTCGGCGTCCCGCTGCGTCAGAGCAACGTCGACACGGACCAGATCATCCCCGCCGTATACCTCAAGCGGATCACCAGGACGGGGTTCGAGGACGCCCTCTTCGCCGGCTGGCGCAAGGATGAGAACTTCATTCTCAACCGTGAACCGTTCAACCACGGTTCCGTCCTGGTGGCGGGCCCTGACTTCGGCACCGGTTCGTCCCGCGAGCACGCCGTCTGGGCGCTCAAGGACTACGGCTTCCGGGTGGTGCTCTCCGCGCGCTTCGCCGACATCTTCCGGGGCAACTCCGGGAAGCAGGGGCTTCTGGCCGCCGTCGTTGCGCAGGACGACATCGAGCTGATCTGGAAGGTTCTGGAGAACGCGCCAGGCACCGAGATCCGAGTGGACCTGGAGTCCAAGACGGTGGAGTGCGGCAATGTCGTGGCACCGTTCCAGATCGACGACTACACGCGGTGGCGTCTGCTGGAGGGCCTGGATGACATCGGCCTGACCCTGCAGCACGAAGAGGACATCACCGCCTACGAAGCCACACGGCCGTCCTTCAAGCCGAAGACGCTGCCCGCCAAGAGCTGAACGGCTCAGGGCTGAACGGCTCAGAGCTGAACGGCTCTGGGCTGAATCGGAGAAACATGACGACGCCGGTCTCCCGTACAGGGAGGCCGGCGTCGTCATGTTTCTGGAGCGGTTGATCGGAACCGGGCTACGGCGCAGCCGTGCCGACGCAGGACGAAGTGCGCCCACCGTGCCGCTGGCCCCTAAGCTGGGAGGAGCTTCTATGCTTGATGAGGAGCGGCGCCAGGGCCCGCTCCGCCGGAACGCGAGGACAGGTGTCGATGAGTAGTGTGCTGACCATCCGTGGCGGGGTTCCGCTGAGTGGGCGGGTCACCGTCCGAGGGGCGAAGAACCTCGTGCCCAAGGCCATGGTGGCAGCTCTGCTGGGCAACGCACCGTCGGTCCTCCGCAACGTCCCTGAAATCAAGGACGTTGAGGTCGTCACCAGCCTGCTCCAGCTCCACGGTGTATCCGTGGAGAAGGACCCGGTGACCGGGGACCTCACTTTGGACCCCTCCAATGCGACGAAGGCCTCCCATACGGAGATCGACGCCCATGCGGGGGACTCTCGCATTCCGATCCTGCTGTGCGGGCCTCTCATCCACGCGATCGGTGCGGCCTTCATCCCGGATCTCGGAGGCTGCCGGATCGGTGACCGGCCCATCGACTTCCACCTCCGCGTACTGCGCGAGTTCGGCGCCGTCGTCGAGAAGACGGTCAACGGCATCCACATCTCGGCCCCTGACGGCCTGAAGGGTACCCGGATCACCCTCGACTACCCGAGTGTCGGCGCCACGGAACAGGTCCTGCTCTCCGCCACGCGTGCCGAGGGCATCACCGAACTGCGCGGTGCTGCGATGGAACCCGAAGTGATCGATCTGATCGCCGTGCTCCAGAAGATGGGGGCGATCATCGGGGTCCAGGCGGACCGCACCATCCGGATCGAGGGTGTTCCCGAACTGAGCGGGTACGACCACCGTGCGCTGCCGGACCGCAACGAGTCGGCTTCCTGGGCGTCCGCAGCGCTGGTGACCCAGGGCGACATCTTCGTCGCCGGGGCCGCGCAGCACGACATGATGACCTTCCTGAACACCTACCGGAAGGTGGGAGGCGGGATGGACATCACCGACGAGGGCATCCGCTTCTACCACCCCGGTGGCAAGCTCAACCCGCTGGTGCTCGAGACCGATGTGCACCCCGGATTCATGACGGACTGGCAGCAGCCGCTCGTGGTCGCGCTGACGCAGGCCGAAGGTGTTTCGATCGTCCACGAGACCGTCTACGAGAATCGTTTCGGGTTCACGGAGGCGCTGTCCCGGATGGGGGCGAACATCCAGCTTCATCGTGAGTGCCTCGGCAGCGTTCCCTGCCGTTTCGGACAACGGAACTTCCTCCACTCCGCAGTGATCTCAGGCCCCACGCCCTTGCAGGGCACTGACATCGACGTGCCCGATCTGCGGGGTGGATTCAGCCATCTGATCGCGGCGCTCGCGGCCACTGGTGTCTCCCGGGTCACCGGGACGGAAGTCATCCAACGGGGCTACGAGCACTTCACCGACAAGCTCGCCGGACTCGGCGCCGATTTCGATCTCACGGAGGCCTGAACCGAATGGCGACCACGGGTATGAAGGAGAGCCGTGTCAGCGGGGCGACGTTCGTCTTCCTCGCCTCAGTGCTCCGCCCGCTCATGAACCTGACGTTGAGCAAGGAATGGAAGGGGCTGGAGAACATCCCCGACGGTGGCTTCATCGCCGCGCCGAACCATGTCACCGAGATCGATCCGATCGTGGTCGGTCACATGCTCTACAACGCCAAGCGACCGCCGCACTTCCTGGCCAAAGCCAGTCTTTTCAAGATCCCGTTCGTCGGCTGGCTGCTGCACAACACGCGCCAGGTGCCGGTGGAACGATCCTCGGCCGGAGCCAACAATTCGCTCAGGGTGGCTCAGGAGGTGGTGGACGCCGGAGGCTCGATCATCATCTACCCCGAGGGGACGCTCACCCGTGACCCGGATCTGTGGCCGATGAAGGGGCATACGGGCGCCGCCCGTCTGGCCCTTCAGACCGGGGCGCCCGTGGTCCCTGTGGGGCACTGGGGCGCGCAAGAACTCTTCCCGCGTTACGCCAAGCGCCTGTATCCCTTCCCACGCAAGAAGGTCCGCGTGCTGGTGGGCCCGCCGGTGGACCTGGACGATCTCCGCGGCAAACCGATGACCAAGACCGTCCTGACCGAGGCGACGGCGCGCATCATGGATGCGATCACGGTCCTGGTGGCCGAGCTCCGTGGCGAGGAAGCGCCCCGTGAACGGTGGGATGCGGCCGCGCACGGGCAGAAGGCGACCGGCCGGTTGACGGATGATGCCGAGGGCTCGGCCCCTGCCGCCGGGTCCTCGTCCGAGGAGACTCCGGGGGAGGGCGCGGCATGAGCCCGGTTGATTCATTGCCACGGTCGCAGACATCCCTGAAGATCGCCGTGATGGGCTCAGGCTCCTGGGGAACCACCTTCGCCAAGGTCCTCGGGGATGCCGCCGGGACGTCCGAGGAACAACGGGACGTGGTTCTCTGGGCCCGCCGTTCAGAAGTGGCCGAGGAGATCAACCGGGAGCACCGCAACCACCGGTACCTCCAGGACACCGTGCTGCCCGGGGCGGTACGTGCAACGGACCGGGTCGAGGACGCGTTGTCCGACGCCGACGTCGTCGTGCTGGCCGTTCCTGCGCAATCCTTGCGCGAACAGCTGCGCGTCTGGAAGGACTTCGTCTCGCCGACGGCCCTGGTGGTCTCTCTCATGAAGGGCCTCGAGCGCGGTACCGATGAGCGCATGAGCCAGGTGATCGCGCAGGAGTGGGAGGCGGACGAGGACAGGATCCTGGTGCTCTCCGGCCCCAATCTCGCCCTTGAGATCGCTCGCGAGGAACCGACTGCCTCCGTGGTGGCGTGTTCCGATGAACAGGCGGCGCACTACGTGGCCGAACTGTGCACCGCCCCCTATTTCCGGCCGTACACGAGCTCCGACGTGGTGGGCGTGGAGATCGGCGGAATCGTGAAGAACGTGATCGCCTTGGCCGTCGGCATCTGCGAGGGACGCGCCATGGGCGACAACACCAAGGCATCCGTGATCACGCGCGGCCTCGCAGAGACCACCCGTCTCGCCATCGCCCTGGGAGGAGAGGCCCACACGCTCGCGGGCCTGGCCGGCCTCGGAGACCTTGTGGCGACCTGCGCATCCTCGCTGTCCAGGAACCACACCGCCGGGAAACTCCTGGGCCAGGGCCTCACCCTCCCCGAGGTGGTGGAACGCATGACGCAGACGGCCGAAGGGGTGAAATCGGCCGAAGCGGTGCAGGAACTCGCGGCGCGCAACGGCGTCGAAATGCCCATCACGGCCGCCGTGGTGGCGGTCCTGGACGGTAGGCTGGCAGTCGACGAGCTGGGTCCGCTGCTGCTGAACCGCTCCCTGAAATCCGAAGACGGCTACTGAGCCGCCCGGAAGAAGACCTTTCGAATGAACGGAAACAACGTGACCGACGCCGCCCGCAAACCACGCATCGCTGTCCTTTTCGGCGGCCGCTCCAGCGAGCACGCCGTCAGCTGTGTCACCGCCGCCGGTGTCCTGGGCGCCATCGATCGTGACAAGTATGATGTGATCCCGATCGGCATCGCCAAGACCGGCCAGTGGGTCCTGCCCCAGGGCGACGTGAGTCAGTGGTCCCTCAGCGGGGGAGCGCTGCCGGAGGTGCAGCCGGGCGACGCGACCGTGGCGCTCGCGGAGATCGGTGGCGAGCACCAGCTCATCGTGGCGGCTCCGGATCAGGTGCCCACCGAACTCGGGCAGGTGGACGTGGTGTTCCCGCTGCTGCACGGCCCGTTCGGCGAGGACGGCACGGTGCAGGGACTGCTGGAGCTCAGTGACACCCGCTACGTGGGCGCCGGCGTCCTGGCCTCCGCCCTCGGCATGGACAAGCACTTCATGAAGGTGGTGTTCGAGTCCGCGGGTCTCGCCGTCGGCCCCTATGTGGCCGTGACGGACCGCCAATGGCAGAGCGAGCCCGAGGGCGTGCGCTCCCGGGTGGAGGCTCTGGGTTTCCCGGTTTTCGTCAAGCCGGCACGGGCCGGTTCGAGCATGGGCATCTCGAAGGTGGACCGTGTGGAGGACCTGGACGCGGCCATCGAGGAAGCCCGCAGGCACGACCCCAAGCTCGTCATCGAAGCGGGCATCGTCGGCCGGGAAATCGAATGCGCCGTCCTGGAGGGCCGCGGCATGGATGCGCCGCGAACCTCGTTGCCCGCGGAGATCGCCGTGGCGGTCGGTGACCACAGCTTCTACGATTTCGAGGCCAAGTACGTCGACAATGCGGCGTCGCTGAGCTGCCCTGCCGAGCTTCCAGAGGGGGCTATCGAGGAGGTACGCCGCCTGGCCGCGCTCGCTTTCGAGGCGATCGGAGCCGAAGGCCTGAGCCGGGTCGACTTCTTCTACACCCCGGAGGGTGAATGGGTGATCAATGAGATCAACACTCTTCCGGGCTTCACGCCGAAGAGCATGTATCCCCAGATGTGGGCTGCCACGGGCCTGAACTATCGAGAGCTGATCGACGAGCTCATCCACTTGGCGTTGAACCGGAGGACCGGATTGCGCTGACAGACCGGTCTCCCGCACCGCCTGCACCGCCCACGACGGCGGCGATCCACCTTCCGGTGGATCGCCGCCGTCGTCGTTTCGCACCGCCTCCCTGTTGCATCTATCAATAGATGCAACAGTTAGACTAGAGGCATGTCAGCAGAACGCACGGTGTCCGCAGCCTCGGAGAAGGCCTATCTCGAACTCTCCCGACGGATCATCGTCGGAGACCTTGCGCCGGGCTCACTTCTGACCGAAGGCGAGTGTTCCGTCGAACTCGGCATGAGCCGCACCCCGGTGCGGGAGGCGTTCCTCCGGCTCTCCGCAGAAGGGCTGCTGAGGCTCTACCCGAAGAAGGGGGCGGTCGTGACCAGCGACGACGGTGCGGCGATGCCCCAGCTTCTGGAAGCGAGGCTGCTTCTGGAGGTCGCCGGCGTTCAGGCCGTGGCGAATGATCCGGAGGCTCGGCAGCGGCACCTTGATGAACTCGCGCGGCATCTTCACGCTCAGCTGGCGTCCGCCACGAACGGTGACGCCCTCGCCTTCGCGCGCGCCGACCACGCCTTCCACGTGGCGGTCGCCACGGCCACGGGGAACACGATCCTGGCATCTTTCTACGAACAGCTCCGGGTTCGCCTGGAGCGATTGACTGTCTCAGCGGTACGGAGCGGACGTGTGGGCCTGGAGGAATTCCTGGATCAGCACCGTCGTCTCGAGGAGCTCTTCCGTGCCGGGGATGCGTCTGGCTACGAGCACCTGCTCCGGGCGCACATGGGCGTTTATGGTGCGGAAGGCTTCATGGCATGACCAAGCCGTGGTTCCGTGCGGCGTGCGCCCTGTTCGTCATCGCCTGGGGTGGGAATCACTTCACCCCGCTCCTGCATCTCTATGAAGTCCGCTTCGGCTATTCGGAAGTCATGGTGGACGTCTTCCTCGGCACCTATGTTGCGGGCCTGATCCCAGGTCTGCTGCTCGGCGGAGCCCTCTCGGACCGCCATGGCCGCCGCCCGGTGGTCCTGGCCGGTGTGCTGCTGTCCGTCCTGGCCAGCGCGATCCTGGGACCAGGCTCCTCTTCCGCCGTCGCCATGTGCCTGGGGCGTTGCCTGGCCGGAGCCTCGGTAGGCATCGCAATGTCCGTCGGCAGCAGCTGGGTCAAGGAGCTCACAGTGCTGGAACGAGTGCCTGGACGTCCGGCGTGGAAGCAGGCCTCCGCCGGTGCGAGGCGGCCGGCTCTAGCCCTCACTCTCGGGTTCGGGCTCGGCGCGGGAGTCTCCGGTTCGATCGCTCAATGGGGTCCGTTGCCGTCCCTGCTGCCCTACGCGGTTCACGTGGTGCTGGGCCTTCTGGCTCTGGTGTCGGCTCTGCGGGTCCCGGAGACCGTGCGGTCGGACCGTGCGGTTCCGCGCACCCGACTGCTGGACGATCTGAGGGTTCCGCTGGCCGGCCACCGGCGATTCCTGCGGGTCGTGCTTCCGGCGGCGCCCTGGGTCTTCGCCACTGCAGGTATCGGCTACGCGGTGATCCCCTTGCTGCAGGCTCCTCACCTGGGACAATGGACTCTTGCCTACGCCACGGGGCTGACTGTGCTCACGCTCGGGGTCGGCGCCGTCGTGCAGCCGTTCGTTCCGAAGATCGACGTCGCGACGGGCGGACGTGCGTCAGTGGTCGGGCTCCTGGCGATGTCGTTCGGGATGCTGCTTGCTGCGGGCAGCGCGGTGCTCGGGTCGCCCTGGCTCGGTGCGCTCGCCGCTGCGGTCCTGGGAGCGGCCTATGGCACGACGCTGGTGTCAGGCCTCATGGAAGTGCAGGTGATCGCCGGTCCCGCGGATCTGGCGGGGCTGACCGGCGTGTACTACAGCCTCAGTTACGTGGGATTCCTGCTGCCGATCGTGCTGGCGTCACTGGCTCCGGCTTTCTCATATCCGGTCATGCTGCTCGGCGTCACCGTCCTGTGCCTGGGCTGTCTCGGTGTCCTCAGCTGGGGGTTGCGCAGCGCGTCACGCTGAGGGACGGCGGGGATGCCCGGCCGCGGGCGGTCACTTGCCGCCGCTGGGCAGGTTCTGCAGATCCTCCTGGCCGACACACTTGCCGCTCGCCTTGATCTTGCTGACCGG
Source organism: Arthrobacter sp. NPDC090010 (assembly GCF_044748305.1). Taxonomy (NCBI): domain Bacteria; kingdom Bacillati; phylum Actinomycetota; class Actinomycetes; order Micrococcales; family Micrococcaceae; genus Arthrobacter; species Arthrobacter sp. NPDC090010. The sequence goes on along the minus strand of NZ_JBIVFT010000002.1, from coordinate 452,377 downwards.
GTTCGCCAGTTCGGCCAGCACCGTGGCGGAGGAGATCTTATTGGGATCCATGAGGATCTCCACCGCAGGCTTACGGCCGAACGTGGTCAGGGTCCAGGCGGGATTGCCTTCTTTGATGACCCAATCCACTCCGTTGACCGTCACGCAACGGTCCGTGGTGGGACCCGGGGGGTTGACGCCGCACCGCAGGATCACCAGGGAAGGGTCGCCCCAGGCCGCGGTGGCCTGCGCGTTCGTCTTGCGGAGTGTTGAATCGGCGATCACGTCCGGCAGGGCCACCATCATGGGCGCACAGCCCGGATTCGCGGCGTCTTCGGCGGGAGTGACGTCGACGGTGGCGGAGCAGCCGCTCAGGGCCAGAGCCGACACCGAGAGTGCCACGATCAGGGCCCCCTTGCCTGGGAATCTGAGATCTTGCAGCAGGGAACGACGAACGGCACGCATGGGACAAGCCTACCGAGGGTTGCTGGAACTTCCCCAGTCGAGAGCCCGAGGGTGAAGCCGATGCATCCATAAGGCCAGATGTCCGACATTTGCGGTAGTATCGAGCGATATACCGCAGATCCGGGGGAATGGGCGTGCGGTGTCTGGGATCGCACGAACGCTGGGGATGTCTTTGACGCTTGGAAAATCTGGCGCGCTCCGCTGGGGCGCCGCAGCGCTTTATGGCTTACTCGCGCTTTGCGGCTTATTCGCGCTCTGCGGACTGCTTCTATTGTCTCCGGCGACGACGACCGCCGCCCGGGCGGACGACGTCGTTCCTCCGGTACCCGAGGTGACCGTGCCCGCGGACCCCGGCAGCCCTCCAGCGGAGCAGCCGGGCGAGCAACCCTCGACGCCGGTCCCGCCACTCGTGGTGGCCACCGTGCGTCCTCCGGTGGTCGCGACGGTGCCACCCCGGACACCGGAGCGCCCGGTGCAGCCGCAACCGCAGCTGCAGCCGATCCAGCAGGGCGACCCCGGACCGGAAACGCAGGTGGTTCCTCAGCCGCGTCCTGAGGAACCGCAACCGCAGGAGGAAGCACTCCCCGAAGTCACCCCGCAGGAGGCGGGCACTTCGACCGGTCCAACACCGACTGCGACGCCCACCAAGACGGCAGCCTCCACCACGACGTCACCCAGCCCGAGTGTCTCCACTTCGCCTTCCGCCATCGCCAGCGCCACGGCCATTCCCGTCGGCTCGCAGAGCACTGGCCATCGAGAACCCGAAGCAGCGGGGAGCCCGCTTCCCGTCCAGCTGCTGACGATGGCGGCCCTCGCCATCGGATGTCTCGTGTACTTTCGCACGCTGAAGTCACGGGCTGCGGCCCGTCCGTCAGCCGGCCGCGCCACTGGGCTGTGATCCAGTGGCGACGAAAAACACCCGGCATCTCCACGCGCCCGCCGACACCGCTGGAGACGGACGTCCGCGCGTCCTCCTGCTGACCCACTCTTATTGGCCGGAGCATTCGCCCCCGCAGCGACGCTGGGGGGCATTCGCGCGGGAATTCTCCTCGCAGGGCTGGTCGCTGCACGTCGTAGCGCCGTTGCCGCATGAAGCCGGACGGCGGGAGTCCCCGTCGGAGCGGGCCGTGTTCCGCACTGAGAAGGGACCCCATGGAGAGCGGGTCATGCGGGTGCCCTACTTGCGGCACCGCAACTCCACGCTGAGCAAGTTCCTCGACCAGAGCTTCAGCGCCTTGCTGAGTGTTCCCGCCACATTCCGGCTGCCTCAGGTGGACATCGTGGTGGCCACTGCGCCGTCCCTCCCGACCCTCGCCACGGGATTCCTGGTCGCACGGCTCAGGCGCATCCCACTGGTGGTGGAAATGCGTGATGCGTGGCCGGATCTCGCCCGTGACGCCCGCTTGGTGAAGGGCCGGGTGAAGAGCCTTGTGGAGTGGGCGGTGGAATTCGTTCAGCAACGCGCGACGGTCGTGGTGACCGTCACGGAAGGATTCGCCCAGACGCTTCGTGATCGTGGTCTTCGCTCGGTCGTGTGCATCAGCAACGGTGTCAGAGTGGACTCCTTGCCGGTCCTGGAAGACCGGGGCGGTGGTGACTCGCCGTTCACGGCGGTGTACCTGGGCAACCTCGGGAAAAGCCAGCGTCTGGACGTGGCGATTCGCGCTGCCGCGCTGGTGGGCCCGGCGATGCGTCTGCACATCGTCGGGCACGGTGTGGAACAGGAGGCCTTGCGCAGACTGGCCGAGGAGCTCGGTGCCCCGGTGACCTTCCACGGAACATTGCATGGGCCCGAACTGATGGACCGCTACGCGGGTGCGGACACGTGTCTTGTCTCATTGCGCGACGACTGGAAGTCGTTCGAGACCACCGTGCCATCGAAGCTCTATGAGGTCCTGGCACTGGGCCGCCACGTCACAGCGGTAGTCCGTGGCGAGGCAGCGCGGATCGTGGAGGAGGCACAGGCCGGCCACATCGTCGCCTGTCATCCTGAGCCGCTGGCTGAGCTCTGGACCCACCTGGCGGCGAACCGGGACAGCCTGGGACGCCCCGGCGGAGGGCGGGCGTGGGTTCGCGAACATGCCGATCATCCGATGCTGGCGCGCCAGTACATGGAACTGATCACGCGAACCCTCGCCGAGCAGGGCGGCCGGGGACGGGAGACGGCGCTGTGAGTCACCTTGCCGTCAACGCCGGGCTCGCAGCGAGGACGATCCGAGAACACTGGCAGGACGACGCGACCCTCCTCGCACTGCACACCTTTCGCAGGCTTCCCGCGGGCACCCGTACCCGGCTCGCGCGGCTGGGTCAGGGCATGCCCACCGGCTCCGTCCATCCCGCAGGAATCCTCGCAGCGCTCCTGGGAGGCCGAGAGAATGAAGTGGACGCGCGCCTTGAGGCGGCGCTCCCGCTTGCACAGTCCGGGAAGGCGTCCGTGCCACGCCTCTGTTCCTGGGCGGATCTGGCCATGGCGGCACACCGCCCGGAACTCGCCCAGTTGTTTCTTGAGTGCGTCCCGCGGGCCGAGACCCCGAGTTCGGATCGCTTGGCGGCGGGCGTCTCCCGTCTCGCCTGGTACCGCGGGGAACTCGGAGAGGCCGTGCGTGGCCTCGAACCGCAGGAGACCCCTGGCACGGCCGGGCAGCTGAGCCGCTACCGGGCGGAGCGCGAAGTCTTTCACGGTTGGGTCCCATCACTGGAACCGGTGCGTGGATACCGTGCCCAGCCGGACAGGGTGCTGCATCTGCTCACCAACTCGCTTCCTCACACCGGCAGCGGCTACGCGCAGCGCAGCCATTCGATCCTTGCGTCCCAGCGAGCGCAAGGGTGGGAAGTCATGGCGGCGACGCGGATCGGATATCCGGTTCAGGTGGGTGCTCTGCTGGCCAGGCATCGAGACCTGGTGGACGGAGTGGACTATCGCAGAATCCTGCCCCGCAGGCTGGCCCGCACACTCGATGGCCGCCTGCAGCAGGAGGCCGAGGCTCTGCTGGCGCTTGCCCGGGACTTCCGGCCGGCAGTGCTCCACACCACGACTCACTTCGTCAATGGTCTGGTGGTCGGTGCGGTCGCGCGGGCGCTCGGAGTTCCGTGGGTCTACGAGGTCCGGGGCAGGCTCGCGGACACCTGGGCCTCGGTCCGGGAACCGGAAGCACGGGAGAGCGAGCGTTATGTGCGGTTTCAGGCCCGTGAAGCCGAAGTGATGAACGGCGCGGACCTCGTGATCACGCTCGGGACGGAACTGCGCGCGCAGGTGCTGCAAGCAGGCGTCCCTGCCGCCCGGGTCATGATCGCCCCGAACGCCGTGGGGGAGCACTTCCTGGACGAGCCGATTCCCGCCGCGACGGCCCGGCGAATGCTCCGGCTGGAGGAGGGCTTGTATCTCGGCACCGTGAGCAGTCTGGTGCCCTACGAAGGACTGGACACCTTGGTGAGAAGTTTCGCCCGGCTGGCCTCAGGGCATCCGAGACTGCGCCTGTTGATCGTGGGAGACGGTTCGGACCGGGCACGACTCCTGGATCTCGCGGAGCAGCTGGGTGTCTCCTCCCGGGTCCACTTCCCGGGACGGGTGCCCCGGGACCGGGCCCGGCTCTTCCATGCGGCGCTCGATGTGTTCGTGGTGCCGCGGCGGGACCTTCCGGTGACGCGCGCGGTGACCCCGCTGAAGCCGGTGGAGGCGATGGCCTGTGCCCGCCCGGTCGTCGCGAGTGACCTGCCCGCGCTGCGGGAGATCATCCAGGACGGTGTCACCGGCCTGCTCGTGCCACCGGGCGACGTCGGCGCTCTGGCCGAGCGGCTGCGCATCCTGATCGACGATGCGGGTCTGAGAGCATCCCTGGGCTGGGCCGGGCGTGCCGAGGTGCTTGCCAAGCGGACCTGGACCGCGAACAGCAGACGAATGATCCAGGCCTACCGGGCACTGGAGGATGGAAGGGGAGACACGGCATGACACGGGCTGAAGACAAGAGCGCCGTGGCAGGGGTCCAGGCACTGTCCGTGAACATGCGCAATCTCAGCCGGGTGGGAGCCAGGCCTCCATTCCTGGAGTACCTGGTGCAACTGTGGGACTTCAGAGCCTTCATCTTCTACGATGCCCGCGCCAGGGTCATGTCCGGAACACGGAGGGACCGCCTGGGCAGCGCCTGGCTTCTCCTGAACCCGGTGTTCAACGGTCTGACGTACTACCTGATCTTCGGCGTCCTGTTGCGTACCAGTGCGGGCATCCCCAACTTCGTCGGTTATCTCGTGGTCGGCCTGTTCATCTTCCAGTACTGTTCCGGGGCGATCACGGAGGGGGCCCGATCGATCGCGAAGAACCGGGGCATCGTCCAGGCTTTCAATTTCCCAAGGGCCGCCCTGCCCATCGGAGCGAATCTGCGGGAAGCGCTCACCGCCGTGCCGCTGTTCATCGCCATGCTTCTGCTCGTGGTGTTGCTGCCACCCAGCGAGATCATCGGGATGCGCTGGCTCCTCCTGGTCCCGGCTCTGCTGCTCATCAGCCTTTTCAACCTGGGGGTGAGTCTGATCCTCGCACGGATCATCTCCACCGCCGGTGACGTGGCTCATCTGCTGCCGTTCGCCATCAGGGCCTGGATGTACGGATCGGCAGTGTTCTATTCCTACGAGCGGTTCGTCAGTCACCCGCAGCTGCTCCACTGGCTGAAGATGAATCCCTTGTTCAACGTCATCGACATCGCCCGTTCCGTGCTCCTCTATGACAGGCTGCCCGGCTGGCAGTCCTGGGCGAATCTTGGAGCCTTCGCCTTCGGCGCGCTCGTGATCGGCATCGTGTACTTCTGGCAGGGCGAGGAGGGTTACGTCCGTGGCTGATGAGACGGTCTTCGTGGAAGGAAGTCCCTGCGTCGTCCTGGACGGGGTCAGCAAGTCCTTCGTGGTGCAATCCTCGCGCGAGAGCACCTGGCTTTCGAGCAAGCCACTCAGGCGGCTGGCCCGGAAAGTCGCCGGGAGAGCGGCTGCGACCGTGACGGTCAGGGCATTGAACACCACCTCCCTGGTGGTGGAGCGTGGTGAGTCCATCGGGATCATCGGTCGCAACGGCTCGGGGAAAAGCACCATGATGAAGCTGATCTGCGGTCAGCAGAGACCCTCCGCCGGGGCCGTCTACGCCTCCAGCACGCCGATCATGCTGGGTGTCAATGCGGCGCTCGTCCCGGAGCTGCCGGGGGATCAGAACGTCGTGCTCGGCTGCCTGGCGATGGGCTTGGACCGCGAAACCATTGACGCCAGATTCGACGAGATCGTGGAGCTGTCCGGCCTCGCGGCATCCATCCGGCTGCCCATGAAGGGCTATTCCTCCGGTATGAGTTCGCGTCTGCGCTTCGCCATCGCGGCGGCCGTGGAGCCCGAGATCCTCCTCGTCGATGAGGCGTTGAACACGGGGGACGCCCAGTTCCTGGACCGGAGCCGGCGCAAGATGGACGAGCTCCGGGGCAACGCCGGCTGCGTTTTCATCGTCAGCCACAGCCTCGAGACCATCGTGGACATGAGCAGCCGGGTCCTCTGGCTGGATCACGGCGACCTGGTGATGGACGGCGAGCCGCGTGAGGTGACGGAGACGTACCGTCGTTTCACCGCGCAGCTCGCCAAAGGCAACAACATCTCAGCCGCCGGGATCAAGGAGGACGCGCGCCTGAACCTGATGCAGACGCAAGTGAAGCCCCGTATTTCGGGACGACGCAAGAGCGATGCGTCGTCGTGAGCATCCGGGAACTCAGAACCGCGCTGTGGCATCTCCGCCACGGTGGGCCGCGGCAGCTGCACCGTTGGTGGGCCCGACGCCGGGCCGGTCACGGCCCTCTCCCTCCAGCCCAGGTCGTCGGCGCTGAGGCGGCCTGGCTCGGCCGGGGCCAGCGTCGCCGGCTGTCGTTCGCGCCCACCTCGCCGCCCGTCCGGCGGCCGGTACGGGAGGACGTCTCGGTGGCCGTCATCCTCGACGACTTCTCGGCGCTCGCATTCGGTTACGAATGGACCACACACGCCGTCGACCCTCGCAGCTGGCAGGAGGACTTCGCACAGCGCCCCGTCGACCTGCTGTTCGTAGAGTCCGCCTGGGCGGGAAATGGCGGACTGTGGCGCGGAAAAATCGCTGGTGCGGACGGCCCGTCGGACGCGCTCAGAGAGCTACTGGCGTGGTGTCGCGAACGCGGTGTTCCCACGGTGTTCTGGAACAAGGAAGACCCGCCTCACTACGAGGATTTCCTCCCCGCTGCGCGACTCTTCGATCATGTCTTCACCTCGGACGCGAACCGGGTTCCGCACTATGTGGCGGACTTGGGGCACCGGAATGTCGGGGTGCTGCCGTTCGCCGCGCAGCCCGCCGTGCACAATCCGATCCGTCCTCCGGCCGGCTTCCACGCCCGGGATGTGGCGTTCGCCGGGATGTACTTCGCCCACAAGTACCCGGAGCGGCAAGCGCAGATGGAGAGCCTGCTGGGCGGCGCGATGGATGTCTCCGCCCGTCTGAGGCACGGCCTGGAGATCTTTTCCCGCCAATGGGGAGGCAAGGCGGAGTACCAGTTCCCGGAGCCATTCGCAGCGCATGTGGTGGGCGGCCTCAGCTATGCCCAGATGCTGACGGCGTACAAGGCCTACAAGGTGTTCCTGAATGTGAATTCCGTCGTCGACTCGCCGAGCATGTGTGCCCGGAGGATCTTCGAGATCACCGCCTCAGGGACCCCTGTGATCACTGGCCCGAGTGCGGCCGTGCCGCGTTTCTTCACCGAAGAGGAGGTTCCGACGGTGCAGGACCGGGAGTCCGCGGGTCAATGGGTGCGTGCGTTGACCCGGAATCCCGAGCTCAACGCGCGGATGGCTCATCGTGCGCAGCGGAGCGTGTGGCGTGAACACAGCTACACCCACCGGGCGGAACAGGTTCTCGCGGCGGCTGTCCCCGAGGCACACCGTCCCCTCGTGAGCCCTTCGGTCTCGGTTCTCGTCTCCACGATCCGCCCGGCCCAGGTGGAGCACGTCTTCGAGACCGTGGCCGGCCAGCACGGCATCGAGCCCCAAGTGGTGCTGCTGACGCACGGCTTCACTCTGGACCGGACCGAGCTGGCGCGCTTGCAGAAACGCCACCCGCTCGCCGACGTCGTCGTTCTGCAAGGTTCGCCGGAGGACAGCCTGGGTGAGTGCCTGAACGCCTGCGTGGCGGCGGCTGACGGCGAGATCCTCACGAAGATGGACGACGACGATCACTACGGTGCCCACTATCTTTCGGACCAGCTGAACGCACGCCGCTTCTCCGCGGCCGATGTGGTCGGCAAACAGGCCCATTACGTCCACCTGGAGAACTCCGGTGCCAACCTCCTGCGTTTCGGCGAGCGCGAGCACCGCTACACCGACTTCGTCATGGGTCCCACTCTCATGGCCTCGCGGGACGTGTTCCGGACCATCCCGTTCGAGCCCCTCGGGATCGGCGAGGACACCACGTTCCTGCGGCAGTGCGTGGAGCAGGGCCTCCTCATCTACTCCTCCGACCGATTCAACTACGCCCAGATCCGCCGGAGCCAAGGACACACCTGGGCCGTCAAGGACCAGGATTTCCTGGCCTCCGCGGACCTCATCTTCTACGGGAGCATCACCGACCATGTCGACCTTTGATCCGAAGGGGCAGACGCCCCCTGCCTCCACTGTCGCCGTACTCGGTCTCGGCTACATCGGCCTGCCGACGGCCGCGATTCTGGCGACCGCCGGACTGAGAGTGATCGGCATGGACATCGACCCCCGGGTGGTGGAGGCGGTCAACGCCGGGGAGGTGCCGTTCACCGAACCGGAGCTGGGCGTGACAGTGGCAGGAGCGGTGAGCCTCGGCCTGCTGTCCGCCCAGGGGACGGTGCCCGAGGCCGACACGTACATCGTGGCGGTTCCCACGCCTTTCGCAGAGGACAAGAGCGCGGACCTGAGCTACATCAGGGCTGCGGCAGGGCAGATCGCCGAGCGGCTGAAAGGCGGTGAATTGGTGATCCTGGAGTCGACCTCGCCTCCCGGGACGACCCGGCTGATGGCGGACGAGATCCTCGGGATCCGGCCTGACCTCAGCCTGGACGGCACCGGGGGCCGCCCCGTGGTCAGATTCGCGCACTGTCCTGAACGGGTTCTGCCCGGGAGGATCATGGCCGAGCTGGTCTCCAACGACCGGATCGTGGGCGGACTCACTCCCGAGGCGACGCTGGCCGCAGCAGAGCTGTACGCCACCTTCTGCAAAGCGGAGATCCATCTGACCGATGCCACGACGGCGGAGATGGCGAAGCTGGCGGAGAATGCCTACCGCGATGTCAACATCGCCTTCGCCAACGAGCTTTCACTGATCAGCGACAGGTTGGGGCTGGACGTCTGGGAGCTGATCGGATTGGCCAACAAGCACCCGAGAGTGGACATCCTGCGCCCGGGGCCGGGGGTCGGAGGTCACTGCATCGCCGTGGACCCATGGTTCATCGTCGCGGCGGATCCGGAGAACTCGCGGCTGATCAGATCCGCCCGGACGGTCAACGACAGCAAACCCGGACATGTGGTCCGGCAAGTGCTGGATGCCGTAGGAGAGGCGGTGGACAGCACCGTCGCGGTGCTCGGACTGGCGTTCAAGGCCGATGTGGACGACTTCCGTGAATCCCCGGCGCTGGGGATCGCGGCTGAACTGAGCCGGACGTTGCCGAATGCCCGGCTGCTGGTCGCCGAACCCTATGCGGAGAGCCTTCCCGCGGAGCTCGCAGCCTCACCGAACACTTCGCTCGTCACGGCCACCGACGCCGTGTCCCGGGCCGACGTCGTGGTGCTGCTGGTGGACCACCAGCAGTTCCGGGCGATCGACCCGGAGCTGCTGAGCGGAAAGACCGTCCTCGACACCCGTGGTGTCTGGCACACCACGGATGGACACCTCTTGGAGCGTTCGGAATGAAACGTCGAGTCAAGAAGCAACTCCAGAGAGCCAAACGAGTGCTGGCGTCAGTTGGTCGCACGCCACTGTATCTAGCACTGGTCGCCATTGTCCGGAAGACGGTAGGGCAGCGGCGCCGCCTTGGACTGTTGTCGGTCGTTGTGCCGATGCATAATGTAGCGGAGTATCTGGGCGAGTTGCTGCAAAGCATCGTAAGTCAGAGCTATCCATATTTAGAGATCATCTTGGTCGATGATGGTTCTACTGATGAAACCGTGAAAATAGCCGAGCGGTTCGCCCGGTGGGATCGCCGAATCATTGTGATTCGAGCTCCTCATGGCGGTAACGGTCGGGCCCGAAACATTGGTGTGAATGCAGCATCAGGCATATTCCTGACCTTCGCAGATTCGGATGATCTGGTTGCGCCAGATGCGTATGTGACCATGATGGAATCACTGGATTCTTCCGGATCGGAATTCGCCGTAGGTTCATATGACCGAATTATCAATGGCAAGCCGAAGCCGGTCAAACTCTCGGATAAGCTCCACTCCAAGCGGAAACTCAATATTGATGTCTGTCTATTTCCAGAAATTATCGATGACGTATTCCTATGGAATAAGGTCTTCCTCCGAGATTTCTGGGACCGCGAATTAGCGCCGATACCCGAGAACATCCTCTACGAGGATCAAGAGACGAGCGCTAAAGCTTATGTCCGGGCGAAGGCCTTTGACGTTCTGGACCAGCGCGTGTACAGCTGGCGCTTGCGGGAGAATGCGTCATCGATAACTCAAGGAAAACGCTCCCAGGTCGATCTCGTGGACAGGATCGAAATCGCGCATCGGGTCAGTCAAATCTTTCTGGAATTCGGCGAACCATCTGTTTGCAGGGTGTGGGTCCGCCGGCTCCTGGGGTCGGACCTGATGTCGTACTACCGACAAGTTCCCAACACTGCACCTGAATACTGGGAGTTTCTGAGCGCAGGGGCACGATCGCTGGCAAGACTGTTCAGTGAGCCCGGGGTACTGGACGTTCCTATAGACAGCATGATCGGTCCTCACGCCAGGATTTTGCTTGCCGCGGCGGTCATGGGAGACCGGAACTCGGTGGAGTGCATCGTTGTCGACTGGCAGGAGCACGGCACAGGATTCGAGGTGGTCCCTGTGGGAGATGAGTTCCTTGCCCGTCCGGGGTACTGGGATGATCTGCCAGACGAACTCAGATCAGTCCCCATGAGTTGCGAGCCGCAGGATCTGGAGTTCGTAACCGATCTGAAAATGCACGAAGTCGTCGGTTCAGATGAGGTGAGACTTCGGGGTCATGCTTATGTCCGAGGACTGAGAAGTGATCAGCGAAATGGGTTCGTCACTGTGTCGCAACAGGATGGGACGGAGTTGTGTTTGACGCGACGCATTGACGATCGGCTGGACTGGCAGTCGGATGACCCCTTCGCGTCGCATTCCGCTGCGGGCTTCGATTGTCTCCTCCCGCTGTCGGCATTGGAGGACGGCAAAGGCAGTTCGTTTCAGTTGAGCATGAAACTCTCCGGACACGTTTTCAGTCGATGGCATCGCCTAGAAGGATTCCCGGAGACGTCCGGACGGTATTTATCTGGCATTCCTTGTGTCGTCGGAGTCGGACACGAATTCGACGACAATGCCTTTCGGATCGATGTGGATTGGGGCGTGGACAAGAAAGCTCATCCTCGTCTCGTCCTGGAAACGAGACAGTCCCGTATCGATCCTGTCCGCACCGAAGCGCTGGACGAGCGAACGAACCGGTACGTCTTCACCCTTCAGACACACCGATGGGGCGTTGCTGTGGAGGCGCCGATGTCGGGTGCCTACACGGTGAGATGGATGCCGGCAGATAAAGGAACGGAGAGCACCGACGCCCGACCGATTTCTCTGTCTCCGGACATGGAAGCTCGTCTTCCTCTGGAGGCCAAGTACAAGACGGCTTTAGTGACCTTGTGGCAGACGGCCGCTGGACATCTCGCAGTCACCTTCGGGCCCCCACTTAGTCCGGATGAGCGTGGGCGATTCCACCAACGAGAACTTGCCAGGATCTTCTCTCGGGATGACGTTCCGCTCCTGGAACCCTCGGCGGTTTTCGAGAGCTTCGGTGGAAAGTTTTGTACCGACAGCCCGCGGGCCATCTCAGACCGGCTGACGCTCGACGCCTCGAATTTGCGGATTTACTGGTCGGTGGCAGATTTGTCGGTTCCTGTCCCGTCCTATGCGGTTCCTCTCGTGAGGGGCACAAGAACCTGGTTCGAGGTCATGCATCGCGCCTCGGTACTGGTGAACAACAACAACTTCCCGCATTACTTCAGGAAGAACCCGCGACAATTTTACCTGCAGACCTGGCATGGCACACCTCTGAAGAGGATCGGGTCGGATGTACCGACAGGCACACTCTCGCCTTCCTACCGAGGATTAATGGCTCGCGAAGCTCACGCTTGGGACGTCCTGTTGGCCCAGAATTCCTTCGCGGCGGAGGTGCTGCCGAAAGCATTGGGGTTCACCGGCCGTGTACTGACTTGCGGATATCCAAGGAACGATGGGCTGACAGGGCCGGACGTAGAGTCTCGATGCCTGGAAATCCGGGAAAACCTGGGTATGCGGAAAGGGGATAGGGTCATTCTCTATGCCCCCACTTGGCGTGACGATGTCAAGGATTCCGCGGGAAACATCGACCGCACCATGTATTTAGACCTCGAAGTGATGAAGCGCAAACTGGGACCAGACATCATAGTTCTATTCCGAGGCCACCATACGACAAGTCGTGCTGCGGCAGTCAGATCGACAGGGATATTAGATGTGTCAGATTATCCGCAAGTGAATGACCTCATTCTGGCATCAGATCTTCTAGTGACAGACTACTCGTCGATCATGTACGACTACGCGGTGACGAGAAAACCTATATATATCTATGCCCCGGATCTGGACCAGTACGAGCGGAAGACCCGAGGGTTCTATCTGGAATTCCAAGAAGGGCTTCCAGGGCCGCCAGTCCGGACCACGGAGGCGCTTTGCCGGAACATCCTGAGTCCGGCAGATGTAAAGGCTGCAGAAAAATTCGCGACGCGGTTCGCATCCAACGACGACGGCTCAGCGACTGAACGAGTGGTTACTGCGTTGCGAGATGTACTTCTTTGGGACGCCACACAGAAGGATCTTCCGAGATTCGGGAAATGAAAGGATTTACTTTGAATCCACGACGTCTAGAAAGGCTGTTGGGCAGGGGTTTGCAGCGGCTGGATGCGGGTGCTTCGCTGACCAGTCTGGCCGGCAAGTACTTGCCGCGCTCCAAGGCGACAGCTCGTCTTATGGCGAAGTTGGGCCAGGAAGCCCTTCGGAGAGGTGATCTGCAGCAGGCTGTCCAGGGTTTTGGCAGCGCTGTTGGGGCCGATTCGCGGAATGCGTCCTGGCATTACCACCTTGGCTTAGCGCAGGAACGACAGGGCCATCTGGAGGAAGCGGAACAGAGCTACAGCGCGGCGGTAGCTCTGGAGGACCGAGCGAAGTACCGATATCACAGGGCGGTGGTCCTGTTGGCGATGGGACGTCTGCACGATGGTTTGTCGGATCTGGAGAGCGCCTGTTCGTCGGGCCAATCGGATGATCGTCCTTACAAGCGGTTGCTCAACGGAATCATGCATGGGGCGCTCACTCCGAATGAGCGTATGCGTCATCTGCGTCGCGGAGTCGAACGCGGAATTGCCAGGAGCGATTGGCTCATACAGTTGGCTCGTACGGCAGCATCGCAGCGGCTTGATGACGAGGCTCGGCACTGGTTCGCAGTCCTTGCCCAACGAGGCGAGCTTCAGGCCGCAGACGCCTACCGCTATGGTGTCATCCTCATGGAAGCTGGATTCGCAGAAAATGCTTCCCGACAATTCGAGCACTCTGCGGCTGCGTTGCCCCCGAGGGACTCTGTCTTCGGATTAGGCGCGCTCCATGCCTCAAAGGGGAACTGGGGACTTGCCAAAAATTCCTTCAATGAATTCGAGGGCTTTCATCCTGAGGATGGTGAATTCTACTTCCGGGCAGGGATGGCTCACGACCGGGTGTACGACTGGGCGGGAGCTGAACTCTACTACACGCTCGCAGTGTCTGAGGACCCGTCAAGAGCGTACTGGCACTGGCGGCTGGGTTTCGTTTTAGAACGCCAAGGGAAACTGGAAGAAGCCGCACGCCGATTTGCTCACTCAAGCACCTTGCCGAGTACTGAGGACCGTCGTGGGCTCTACCATGCAGGAAGGCTTCTTGCGACGGCCGGACGCGTTGAGGATGCCCTTGAATGCTTTCGGAGCCAGTACCGAATCGAATTCTCGATTCAGGCGGAAGACCTGGAAGCGACCCGTAGTGCTGAATTTGTCGCGACAGTGATGCCCGTCCTTGCTGGTGCCGTGACGCCGAGGAAGGCGAAGCTTGCGAGGACTGCGGGCTTGAAACTGGTCCGCGAACGATCCTTTGGAGCTGCTGTGGTGCTGCTAGAAATGGCTTCCCGAGGCTTGTCGCTTCACGACCCCCATGTTTTCTACTCGCTGGGGTACGCCTACCACATGCTGGACCGGTGTGAGGAGGCCATTCAGGCCTATCTGCGGACAGCGGCGGTCCAGGGCATCGATGGTGTCGGCAAGGCGGGCGGAGCTTCGCAAACAGAAGATTTACATGCGCGATACCTGGCTTATCAAGCTGAACTTCCGTTGGAGATGATGACGATTCTCTATGAAGTAGGTCACGGTAGCAGTATTTCCTGCAACCCGCTTGCCTTGTATCGTGAGGCACGGCGGCGGCCAGAATACCGAGACTTCAGGCACGTCTGGGTGGTTCAAAAGGACACCCTTGTCCCGGCGGACGTGCTAAGTGACGAGCAGGTGGTGATCGTCGAACGCGAAACAGAAAACTATTTCCGCAACCTCGCGACCGCCGGGTTCCTGGTCAACAATACATCGTTCGGTTCGTATTTCATTCGTCGCGCAGGTCAGAAATACCTGAATACGTGGCATGGAACCCCTCTGAAGACGCTTGGGAAGTCGATCCGAGGCGAGAAATGGACCTACGGAAACATCAGCAGAAACTTCTTGCATGCCACGCACTTGTCTCCTGGTGCTGAGTGGACGGCGCGGGTCTTGCTTCGTGACTACAACGTGGAGAGTTTGTTTTCAGGCCGGGTCTTGGCGGCAGGTTCCCCGCGCGTTGACGCGATGCTTCGTACCACGCCGGTCGCGAAGGATATGGTTCGTGAGCGGTTGGGATTGGAACCCGGTGCACCGTTCGTCGTCTATGCGCCGACCTGGAGGGGCCAACTCGACTCGACGAATGGAATCGAGTTCGATGCGGCGTCGGAGGCCGCTTTCCTCGCCGGGCTTACTGAGGCCGGTTTTCAAGTTCGTTACTCTGCGCATCGGTTTGTCCACGATCTTGCCAAGGGAGGAGAGCTGGACTCATGGCTGATTCCCAAAGACTTGGACTTGTATGAGGTCCTGGGTTTGGCAGACGCCTTGGTCACGGACTATTCTTCGGTCTATTTCGACTTTCTGGCGACGAATAAGACGATCATCTTCTACGCCCCTGACCTAGATGAATATCGGGCTTCCCGGGGGTTTTATGATGTCCCGATGACTGGGCAGGTCTGTGCCGATCTTGACGGTGTCATAGACCAGCTGAGATATGCCGAGGAACGCTCTTTTGAATTGGACTCCGTGTGGAAATCGGCCCGCCAGACGTTTGCCGGACGAGAGGACGGACGGGCATCGCGGCGGGTTCTCGATTGGTTCATGTCCGGGCGGCTGGATGATCGCGAATCCGGTGAGTTGTCCATCGCAAATTCCGGCCCGGCGCTGGTGTTCCGGCAGAGTCTCATACCCAATGGGATCGCTGCCTCGTTCCGCGCTCTGTCGTCTGAGCTGCTCCTAACAACGCAATCTTCGGTGCACCTACTGATCGACCGGGATAGCGTACTTTCCGATCCCGAGCGGGTGGCTCAAGCGGCTCTGCTCGGCGAGGAGGTCAGTGTCCTCCCTCGGGCGGGAGCCATGTTGTTCACCGCCGAAGAGCGATGGTTGGACAAAAAGGATCGTGAGTGGTTCACAGAGCTAAATCAGCAACAGGAGAAGGTCCTGGAAAGGGCCTTCTCTCGCGAGTTTCTTCGCATATTCGGTGGTGCCAAACCGGAGTTCATCTGTGAGTTCGACGGATATGCTCGGTTCTGGGTGCGGGTCTTCGGGAGCGGTCCCCAGGAGAGCAGAAGCGCAGTGTATTTGCACAACGATATGTTGCAGGAACTGCGTTCCAAACATCCTCAGCTGGCTTCGGTCTTTAAACTGTATCGTAGGTTCGATTCGCTTATTTCGGTCTCCGAATCTGTCTGCGAGGCGAACCGTGACGCAATAGCCTTCAGATATGGCGTCGAGGACTCGGAGTTCGTCTGGGCGAACAACATCGTTGACGCTCCCCGAATCCTCGCCGCTGCGAAGCTCCCATTGGCCGCCAACTTGGCGGAGTTCTTGGACTCTGCGGAGAAGCTCGTCGTGGCGGTGGGGAGACTTTCCGTGGAAAAGGGCCATGATCGCTTGATCAAACGATTCGCTGCGAATGCGCTACCGGGGATGCGGCTGGTCGTGGTAGGCGGAGGCCCCGAAGAGCAGCATCTTGTCTCCTTGATCGGGCGATTGGGTCTCCAGGACAGGGTTTTACTGACTGGGCAGTTGGAGAATCCATACTCGATTATGGCGAGAGCTGACGCAATTACCTTGCTTTCGCGTTGGGAGGGGCAAGGACTCTCATTACTGGAGGCTTTGGTCCTGGGCAAGCGGATCATCGCGACAGACATACCTGGTCCCCGCAGTATCGTGGCGAAGTATGGGGGCCTATTGGTTTCAAACAATGATGACGGTGTCGATGTTGCATTGACAACGGTCGACCGGGAGCTTGTTCCGGAAAGCTTGTTCGACGTGGCTCAGTACAACGAAGATGCGCTTCGCAGGTTCGTGCAGTGCGCAGGAGTCCTTTCGGAGACATCTGGGAACCAGCTCTAAATCGGATTCAGCTCCGTGGTTCTTGGCTTCTTGCCGTGACAAGGCCACGGAGCTGGACACGATGCGATGTAATGCGCAACGAAAGTGTTGATTTCGTGCTTGACGTTAAGCGCTGACCTGAGATGAGACTGACGCGGCTGGCGGTCACCCCTGCAGGGGGAGCCGTCGGCCGGTCTCGGCGACGGCGTCAGGGACCGGAGCGCCGTCGGCGATCAGTGTGGCGATGAGCGCGATGCGTGCGCTGGCCTGGCCATCCCCGTAGGGAGAGGGACGCTCAGCCAGCTCTGGCGCGAGATCTGTGGTCAGGACGGTGTTCACAGCGGCCGCGAGGTCCAGTTCCGGTGTGATCAACCGGGCGAAGCCGGCAGCGATGGACTCAGGACGCTCGGTACTGCGCCGGACCACCAGCAACGGCTTCTTCAAGACCGTGCATTCCTCCTGCAGTCCACCGGAATCGGAGACCAGAAGGGCTGCGGCATCCGCAAGAGCGAGGAACTCGTGATGTGCCACCGAATCGATGATCGTGAGACGCGAGGCGAGCTTTTCGAGGCCGAACGCCTTGATGGCGGCCCTGGTCCTCGGGTGCGCGACGAACAGCACGGGTGACTGGGCGTTCGCCAGGCCCTGCAGAATGCGGCCCAAGGCCTCCCTGTCATCGGTGTTCTCCGGCCGGTGGATCGTGGCCAGGATGAAGTCGCTGCGCTTCATCCACGGTGCGGCGTGGCGGCTCATACGGTCCGTCAGACTCAGGGCGAAAGCCCGCGAGGTCCTCACGGCCTCCACAATGGTGTTGCCCGTCAGTGCGATGGCTCGGGGAACGACGCCTTCACTCAGGAGGTTCCGGCGGTTGTTGTCGGTCGCGGCGCAGTGCACATCGGAGAGCGCGCCCGCCACCAGGCGGTTGATCTCTTCCGGCATGGCGCGGTCGTAGGACCGCAGCCCCGCCTCGACGTGGATGACCGGCACCCCCGAGTAGTTGGCGGCCTGGGCGCCGGCCGACACGCTGTTCGTATCGCCCTGAACGATCACGGCGGCCGGGCGGTTGCGCTCGAACTCCCGCGCCAATGCGATCATGGTCGTCGAGATCTGCGTGCTGCGATCCTTGCCTCCGACACCCTCCAAGGTGACATCGGGATCGGGCAGACCGAGGAACCCCTGAATCTGGCCGGAGAGTTCGTCATCGAAGTGCTGTCCGGTGTGAATCAGCCGCGCACGTTGACCCAGCTCGGCAACGATATGCGAAAGTTTGATCATCTCCGGCCGGGTTCCCATGACGACGGCGATGTCCGAATCGATCACGAGTCATTCTCCGGAGACGGCGCGGCAGCGACTGTCCGTGACATGACTAGGAAAGGTCTGTGCCGGCTCCGTGCTCCTGCACGGACGCGTTGGCACGTTCCAGGTCTTCCGGGAAGTCCACTTCCACGGCATAGAAGCTGCTGATGTCCACGGGAAGCCACTGAAGACCGTCCTTCCCGATCGTCAGCTCCACGCCGCGTTCGAAGTAGTCCTGCTCGGCCACCGCGTGGAGGCGCTTGATCAGCTTCTTCTTGTCCTTCCGGGACACGTAGTTGATCCCCACGGCTTCCCCCAAGGCCTCCGCCTGCGGGACCTGCTTGGACAGCGCGTTGATGAACCCGCCGTCGTCGACCGTGTACTTGACCTCCTCATCGGACACCGATGAGACGTCGACAGCGATGAAGGAGCGGTCCTCTTTGATGAGTGGGCGCAGCCGCTCCAGGATGGCCGGATCGAAGACGACGTCGCCGTTCATCCAGAGCACCCCACCCCGCCCGGAGTTTCGCAGCGCCTTCAGGAGGCTCTTGGAGGTGTTCGTCTGATCGAAGTTCTCGTTGTAGACGAAGGATGCGTCCGGGATGTGCTCCAAGATCTGTTCGAGCTTGAACCCCACCACCACGGTGAGCCGGAGCTTCCGGCCGAACGCGAGCCTGAGGTTGTTGAACTGCTGGTGCAGGATCGTCGTGCCATTGCTGAGCGTGGTCATCGACTTCGGGTGCGGCCTGGCCAACCGGGTTCCCATTCCTGCGGCGAGGATAACGGCCTGGACTGTCATTGCTGAGTGCCTCCAGCTGAGTGTGGTGATGTGATGCCCCCGGGGAGGGGTGTTTACCTGCGGTGCGGCACAGCCACTTCCATGGCTTGCCCCTGGTGCAGCACGGCGGATTTCAAGAGAACGTTCATGCAAATGTCGGACATCTCGAAGAAATAATAGCCCATATTGAAGACTTGCACGGGGTGTGTTCAGCTTCGCGGGACCGGGCCCGGGAGTCTTAGCCCTGGAACGGACTCAACCCCAGAGAACGAGAGAAGTGCCGAGCGCGACCGGCATCGCTGCCGAGAAGGCGAACGCTGCCAGAGCGACCTTGTGCTGACCCTTCCTGCTGATCGTTGCACCGCGCGCCGAAGCCATCTGCAGCGAGGCCGGCTGTGGCGGGACGCCGGCGGTGCCGGACTCTGCGGCGTGGTCCGTGGAACCGCGATCCATGGAACCGCGGTTCAGGGACGCGGGGCGAAGATGCCGGGCGGCGGCTTCACGTCCTGGGGTGACGGCATGTCGATTCGGTTCTGTTTCACTCATGTCCATCCTCCAGGGTTCGAGCCGGGCACGATTCTATCCCCGCCATGGACCGCTTCCGGAGTGGGATCCTTGCGATCGCACTCAGGGTTCAGGGTGACATCCAGCAGGCCTCCGGTCTCGATGCTGAAGCGGCGAAGCCACTGCCAGGCATCCAGTGCGGGTTCGCTCGCAACCATCCGCACCGGCACCGGTACGCACTGTTTCATGAGCTCGCCGGCCCGGGGCAGATGGTAGTCGGAGGTGAGCACCGCCACGGAGTCCCACCTCTGAGCAGCCACGAGATCGCGCACCGCCTGTGCCTCCCCGCGAGTGTTCAGAGGGGCCGGGTGGAAGCAGAGCAACGTCGCGTCCAGCCCCGCGGACTCCGGATCGCGGCACAGACTGTCGACCGAGGCGTTCCCGGGCGTGTCCGTCGTGGACAGCACCAGCACGGGATGGCCGGGCAGGGTCCTGAGGAGTTCCAGCGCGGCGGGGAGCCGCTCGGACGACGATCCTCCCAGGACGACGACGGCGTCCACCCGGGCCGGGGTCGCCCGCTGCACCGGAAAGCAGAAGAGATTGACGCAGACGAACAGCCACAGGAGCAGAACCGTGAGAGCCGCGGCGGCCACTCGCAGCGCCACTGTTTTCATCCTGAATCCCACAGTCACAACCATAGAGTGTCGGATCCGGGGGCGTTCCGGACGGTGAACCGATATCCGGGCCTCAAGATCACTCGCGAACCGGATACCGTTTTCCTTATGTCGATGCATGAACTCACCGTCGCGGCGGCAGGGGAATCCGGTCTCCTGGCACGGATCTTCCCGTTGCTGCCGCAAGGACGGTCCACGATCCTGGGCCCCGGGGACGATGCGGCGCTGGTCGCCGTTCCCGACGGACGTGCGGTGATCTCGATCGACACCCAGACCCAGGACCAGGACTTCCGGCTCGCCTGGAACAGCGGCTATGCGAGCACCGGTCGCGACGTCGGCTGGAAATGCGCGGCTCAGAACCTCAGCGACATCAATGCGATGGGTGCGG
The DNA here is from genome assembly GCF_044748305.1 of Arthrobacter sp. NPDC090010. NCBI lineage: Bacteria > Bacillati > Actinomycetota > Actinomycetes > Micrococcales > Micrococcaceae > Arthrobacter > Arthrobacter sp. NPDC090010. The sequence goes on along the minus strand of NZ_JBIVFT010000002.1, from coordinate 432,376 downwards.
TGCCGCACACCTTGTTCATCAGCCTGACATTGCCACCGGACACTCTGGTGGCCTGGGTGGAGGATTTCGCGCGCGGAGTGCGCGACGCCGTCCACGCCTTCGGGGCCGACGTCGCTGTCGCAGGCGGAGACCTCGGCCGCGGGCGGGAGATCTCGGTGACCGCCACGGTGCTCGGTGATCTGGGCGGGAGGAATCCGGTGCTGCGTTCCGGTGCGCAGCCCGGCGATGTGGTGGCCGTGGCCGGTTCCCCGGGTCGGGCCGCGGCCGGATTCGCGCTCCTGGAAAGCGACGTGCCGCACGGTTCGCTGGGACCAGCCGAACTGGCCCTGGTGGGTTCTCAGTGCCGGCCCGTTCCGCCGCTCGCGGCCGGTCCAGCGGCCCTGGACGCGGGGGCGAACGCCATGATGGACCTCTCCGACGGCCTGCTGAAGGATGCGGCGAGGCTGGCCCGCGCAAGCGGCTGCACGCTGGAACTGGACCGGGACAGACTGGCCTCTTTCACCCGGCCGCTCCGGGCCGCCGCCGATCTGCTGAGGAAGGATGAGGGGGGCCGTGAACAGCTTGTCCTGGAATGGGCCGCGGCCGGGGGAGAGGACTTCGCTCTCCTCAGCACTTTCCCAGGAAGCACTGCCGTGCCGGACAGTTTCACTGTTATAGGCTCGGTGGTGCCCACCGCTCCCGGGCAGGATCACGATGCGGTTCTGCGGGGCGGGCCCGGGCCCACGGCATGGAACGCGACGCGAGGATGGGATCACTTTGGGGCAGCATAAGATTGCCGCGAATGCGCAGGCAATGAAGCGCTGGCTGTGCACCGCCGAGCGGGTCGTGGGTAACCACAGTGACCGCCTGAACGCGATCAACATCTTCCCGGTGGCAGACGGCGACACCGGCACCAACCTCTACCTCACGCTCCGGGCCGCCGCGCGTGCCGTGGACTCCGCTGAGTATGAGGCGGGAACCGATGTCGGAACGCTGCTGACGGACGCCGCCGGTGCCGCCATGGAGAACGCGAGGGGCAACTCCGGGACCCTGCTCTCCGTGTTCCTGGCAGCTCTCGCAGAATCGGTGCAGGGCCAGTCCCGGCTCAGTGCACCACTGCTCGCGAGCGGTCTGCGCCGCGCGAGGATGCGCTGCTGGTCCGCCCTGAGCGAGCCCGTCGAGGGCACGATGCTCTCCGCGCTGGCCGCAGCGGCGGATGCCGCCGAGGAGATCGACTCATCACTCAACGGTGACGACAGCAACCACGCCCTGGCGCAGTCTCTGACCCATATCGTCGAGACCGTGCGCGACGCCGTCGTCCGCACCGAGGAGCAGCTCGGCCCGCTGCGCCAGGCCCGCGTCGTGGACGCCGGTGCGGTCGGCTTCCTTCTGGTCCTCGACTGCCTGCGGGAGACCGTTCTGGGAACCACGGCCTCTGAGAACTCCTGGGATGATCTGCACGGCTACCAGAGCGAGTTCCCGCACATCCACGGAGACATGCCCGCCGACGACGGCTACGAGGTCATGTGCACCATCGAACTCTCACCCCTGGACGCCGCCACTTTGCGGCAGCGGCTGGACGAGATCGGTGAGTCCGTCATCATCTCTCCCGTCAAGGCCGTCACGGGGCCGCAGCACGGGGACGTCCAGGAAGGTGAACTCAACTACCGCTGGCGTGTGCACGTGCACATCGATGACCCGGCGCCCGCCCTCGAACTGCTGAACGCCCTGGGCGAGCCGGCCAACGTCACGCTCTCCGAGCTGGCGGCCCCTCGCGAGGCGTGAACCCGGAACCCATGGGGGCCTGAGCGTGGATCAGCACACCCGCCTGGAGGTGATCCTCGGAAAGCGGATCGCGGGAAGCCTGGAGAAGAACTCCGGCGTCGGGACCGTCGAGGAACTCCTGGATCATTTCCCCCGCCGTTACCTGGACAGGGGAGAACTCAGCAGCATCCAGGAGCTCCCTTTCGACGAGGATGTTACCTTGCTGGGGAGGGTGCTCTCCAGCAGTACCCGGAACATGCGGGCCCGTCGCGGCAGCATCACCGAGGTGGTCATCAGCGACTCCGAGGACGAGTTCGGCCCCGCGCTCTCCTCACTGAAACTCAGTTTCTTCAACGGATTCAAGGCCAAACAGCAGCTGCAGCCCGGAGTGCTCGCACTCTTCTCCGGGAAGGTGGGCTCCTATGCGGGAAGCCTGACACTCACCAATCCGGACTTCATCCTGCTCGATGAGGCGGTGACGACTCAGGCGGATGCCGAGGCTCTGGCCAGGATGCCCATCCCCGTCTACCCGGCGACTGCCAAGCTGAGTTCCTGGACGGTTCAGCGTGCCGTGGGCGTGGTCCTGGATCAGGCGGGTGCCGAGGGGTGGGACGATCCCATCCCGCAGGAGATCCTGCGCCGTGAACGTTTCCCCTCCCTGGCGGAGGCCTATCGCATGATTCACCAGCCGGCCGCCGTGGAGGACTACCGTCGGGCCCGACGCCGGTTCCGGTACCAGGAGGCACTGGTCCTGCAGTCCGCGCTGGCCCGGCGTCGTACCGAGACCGCCCAGGAGATCGCCACCGCCCGCCCCGGTGCCCTGGACGGCGCGTTGCAGGCCTTCGACGCCGCGTTGCCCTTCACGCTCACCTCAGGTCAGCGCAGGGTCGGGGAGGAACTGTCCCGCGACCTGGCGACCTCGCATCCCATGAATCGCCTTCTGCAGGGCGACGTCGGCTCGGGCAAGACCCTGGTGGCCCTGCGGGCGATGCTTCAGGTGGTGGACTCCGGTGGGCAGGCGGCGCTCCTGGCCCCGACGGAAGTCCTGGCCGCTCAGCATGCCGAATCGATCCGCCGGACGCTGGGTGCCTTGTCCCGTGACGGGCTTCTCGGCCCCGGGGCGGGACCTTCGGTGGGGGTCGCCCTGCTGACCGGATCCTTGCCGACGGCGGCGCGCCGCCGGGCTCTGCTCGATGCCGCATCGGGCGAGGCCGACATCGTCATCGGCACCCACGCGCTGCTCGCCGACAACGTGACCTTCTTCGACCTCGGGCTGGTGGTGGTGGACGAGCAGCACCGCTTCGGCGTCGAGCAGCGCGATGCCTTGCGTGCCAAGGCGGAGGCTCCGCCGCACCTGCTGGTCATGACGGCGACGCCCATTCCGCGGACCGTCGCCATGACGGTCTTCGGTGACCTGGAGACCTCCGTCCTGGATGAACTGCCGGCGGGCCGGGCACCGATTGTCACACATACGGTGGGCCTTCTGGAACACCCCAGCTGGGAGGCGCGTCTGTGGCAGCGCGCTCGTGAAGAGGTGGACTCCGGGCACCAGGTCTATGTCGTCTGCCCGAAGATCGGGGACGGGGACGGCGACGGCATCGCGGACGACGGCGGGGAGCCTCTCGACGGCGGAGGCGAACGGGGAGCGCAGCAACTGGCCGGCGTCGTCGGCATGCTGGAGAAACTGCGGACCGTTCCCTCGCTTGACGGGATCCGGGTCGAGGCTCTGCACGGCCGGATGAGTCCGGAGGAGAAGAGCCGGGCCATGGGGTCCTTCGCCTCCGGCGAGACCGGCGTGCTCGTCTCCACGACCGTGATCGAGGTCGGCGTCGACGTGCCCAACGCGACCCTGATGATCATTCTGGATGCGGACCGTTTCGGCATCTCCCAGCTGCATCAGCTCCGCGGCCGGGTGGGCCGTGGCGGGCTGCCGGGAACGTGTCTGCTGGTCACGCGGCTGGAGCCCGATCATCCGAGCCGCGAGCGGCTGGCTGCGGTGGCCGCCACGACGGATGGCTTCGCCCTGTCTCAGGAGGACCTCAAGCTCCGGCGTGAAGGCGATATCCTGGGCGCCAGGCAATCGGGTGGCCGGTCCACTCTGAAGCTTTTGAGAGTCATCCAGGACGAGAACGTGATCGCTCAGGCGCGGGACGACGCTCAGGATCTCGTGGCGGAGGATCCGGCCCTGGACAGCCATCCGGCGCTGCGCCTGGCGATCGAAAACTATCTGAATCCGGAGAAGGAGGCCTTCCTTGAGCGTGGCTGAGAGCCGTGGGGGAGACATCGCATGAGCAGGATCATCGCCGGCCTGGCCGGGGGACTGCCGTTGAACTCCGTTCCGGGTACGGGAACCCGGCCCACCACCGACCGGGTCAAGGAAGCGCTGTTCTCCCGTCTGGAGGCGTACGGCGTGCTGGAGGGCTCCGAAGTCCTGGACCTCTTCGCCGGTTCAGGGGCTTTGGGGCTGGAGGCCGGAAGCCGTGGCGCGGCCTCGGTGACCCTGGTGGATCTCGATGCCAAGGCGGTGGCGGCCTGCCAGAAGAATGGCGCCCTTCTGAACGAGGCTTCTCCTCGGCTCCGGATCTCGGTGCAGCGGTCCAAAGTCACTGCGTACCTGGAGCGGGCCGTGGGCGCCTGGGATCTGGTGTTCCTGGACCCGCCGTACCCGCTGGGCGAGGACGATCTGGCACACGTGCTGACTCTCCTGTCCGGGCACCTGGCGGAGGGCGCCGTCGTCGTGGTGGAGCGCAGCTCCCGGTCGCCCGAACCCGCCTGGCCTGACGCTCTGGAACGGTTCGCCGAGAAAAAGTACGGCGAGACCGTTCTCTGGTTCGCCGAGCCGGCCTGACCCCCTCAACGCGGGGTGAGGCGTCAGTTCAGCCAGTCCTCGAGTTCCATGCCGCCGAGGACGGTGGCGGGATGGGGTCCGGCCGCCAGGAGGGCCTGGGTCCAGTCCGTGGGCCATTCTTCCGCGCGGACCGCGAAGACCACATTCCCCGGGTACCGGCCCTCCAGCATGCCGCTTTCACAGAGCATCACCACTCCGCCGAAAACCTCCAGGAGGGCTTTGCCCTGGCTGCGGATGAGTGTCAGTGGCGGTTCGTCCCCGACGTTGACCAGGAACACCCCTCCAGGATTCAGCCGCCCGGCCACTTCGCGGTAGAAGTCGGCGGAGGCCAGATGGGCGGGCGCCTCCGGTCCGGAGAAGACATCCAGGACGACGACGTCGAAGCGTCGCGTCACGCCGTCTCCACCGGGTTCCAGCGCGGCGAACTCGGCTCTTGCGTCGCCCAGTGCGATCTCCAGCCGGGCGCCCTGGGGCAGCGGGAGTTCCGCCAGCACGAAGTCCGGCAGTTCCCGTTCCAGTTCCACGGCCCACTGCACCGATCCGGGACGGGTGTGCGCGATGTACCGGGGAAGGGTCAGCGCGCCGGCCCCGAGGTGGGCGGCCGTGATGGGCGTTCCCCGGGGAGCCAGTAGATCGGTGACCCGCGCCATCCGGGCGAGATACTCGTAGAAGACCTGGGACGGGTCGGCCAGATTGACATGAGACTGCTCGGCATCGGCCAGGAACAGGATGGCCGAACCGGGCACGAGAGTATCGGCTTCGATGGTGGCGTGGACACCACTGGCCCGAAGGTAGCGGGAACTCATGAGTGGCAGGGGCCCTGAGTTCCGGAGCTCAGAGTTCCGGAGTTCTGAGCACCGGAGTTCAGGGCTTCGCTCAGCTGTCCCAGGCGCGTCGCAGCCTCCTGAAGGACTGTCTCCTGCTTGCAGAAGGCGAAGCGGAGCAGGCTCGCCGTGCTCCGCGCCCCGGCTTCGTGGCAGAAGACCGAGAGCGGGATGGCGGCCACGCCGATGCGCTCGGGCAGTTCGCGGGCCAGGATCAGGGCGTCGTCGAAGCCCAGGGGCGCCGCGTCCACGGTGACGAAGTAGGTGCCCTGGGGCCGGTACACGGTGAAGCCCGCAGCATTCAGCCCCTCGGAGAGCAGATCGCGTTTGCGCTGGAGCTCGGCCGCGAATCCGTGGTACTGGCCGTCGTTGAGCCTCAAGGCTGCGGCGACGGCCCCCTGGAAGGGGGTCCCCGAGGAGTAGCTGAGGAACTGCTTCACTGTCCGGGCAGCCGTCACCAGCTCGGCCGGGCCGCTCAGCCAGCCGACCTTCCATCCCGTGAAGGAGAAGGTCTTGCCGGCCGAGGAGATCGTCAGCGTGCGTTCGAAGGCGCCTGGCCGCGTGGCGATCGGCACGTGGGGGACGTCGAAGGTGAGGTGCTCATAGACCTCGTCGCTGACGATGACGGCGTTGTGGCGGGCCGCCAGTTCGACGATGCGGTCCAGCACCTCCTCCCCGAAGACGCTGCCGCAGGGATTGTGAGGATTGTTCAGCAGCACCATGCGGGTCCTGGGCCCGAACGCCTCCTCCAGGCGGTCCAGGTCCGGCTGGAAATCAGGGGCCAGCAGAGGGACGGTGCGGTGGACGCCGCCGGCGAGGGCGATCATGGCGCCGTAGGAGTCGTAGAACGGCTCGAAGGTCACCACCTCGTCGCCTGGTTCGACGAAGGCGAGCACGGCCGCAGCGATCGCCTCCGTTGCCCCGGTGGTGACGACGACGCCGTCGGCCGGGTCGACTGCGAGTCCGTAGAAACGGCCCTGATGTTCGGCGATCGCCTCGCGGAGCGGCGTGATGCCCTTGCCGGGCGCGTACTGGTTCTCACCCCGGGAGATGGCCTCCCGGGCGAGTTCCCGGATGACGTCCGGCCCGTCCTGGTCGGGGAAGCCCTGGCCCAGATTGATGGCATCGTGACGGACCGCGAGGGAGGTCATCTCCTCGAAGATCGTGGTGCCCAGAGTCCCGTCAGCGGAGACCAGGTTGGCGCCTCGGGCGGCGGACAGCCAAGGAGCCGTCGGGAGCCAGGAGAGTGCTGTCACGTGAGTGCCTCGATTCCAGGTGATGAGACGGACCATGGCGTTCACGGGGCGCACCGGGAAGGACGCGCCGTCCGCCTCTGTCGGTCATGCTATCCCGAGCCGCTCTGCGGTAGCGTCATGGCATGCGTCGTGCTGTCTGCCCCGGGTCCTTCGACCCCATTCACAACGGTCACCTGGAGGTGATCGCGCGTGCCGCGAACATCTTCGATGAGGTGGTGGTGGCGATTTCCACCAATCCCGCCAAGCGTTACCGCTTCTCTCTCGATGAGCGACTGCAGATGGCACGGGAGACTCTCGGCTATCTCAGCGGGATCGTCGTCGAGCCCATGGGGGAGGGACTGCTGGCCGACTACTGTCACCGCAGAGCGGCCAGCGCGATCGTCAAGGGCCTTCGTTCGTCCAGCGATTTCGACTATGAACTGCCCATGGCGACCATGAACCGTCAGCTCTCCGGGGTGGAGACGGTCTTTCTCGCCGCGGAGGGCCGTTTCAGCCATATCTCCTCCTCGCTCATCAAGGAGGTCCACTCTCTGGGCGGCGAGATCTCCGACTTCGTCCCACGTGCTGTGCTGAAACGGCTGACGGGCGGCGTGCCGGGTGCCTGAGAAGGCCTTGACACGATAGGATCTACTGCGGTTGGGCCGCCGTTTCCGCCTGCAGTTTGAGTCCTGCATGGAAGTCACGCTAAGATGGTTCGTCGGTCCTTTGTTCTTACAGGAGTTCTCATCAAACGCGATCACCGCACACCTCTGACGCTGGACGTCAAGGATCTCGGGCGAAGCCCGGGCAGTATGCGGACCCTGGAAGAGCAAGTGCCAGCACCAAGCGAACTTGGTGTGCCGCTCATCGGTGTCAAGGAAGGTTCCCCCGTGGAACTGGATTTGAGGCTGGAGTCCGTACACGAAGGAATTCTGGTAACCGGTACCGCTGATGTCCTCATCGAGGGCGAATGCGGCCGTTGCCTGGATCCCCTTGCGTATGACCAGCGCGTCGATGTGCAAGAGCTTTTCTTCTACCCGGACCATGTGTCCGAGGCGGAAGGAGACGATGAAGAGCAACGTCGAGTCGAGCACGATGAGATCGATCTTGAGCCGGTGTTGCGGGATGCGGTGGTCACTGCGCTGCCCTTCCAGCCGGTGTGCCGGGAAGATTGCCAAGGCTTGTGTTCCGAATGCGGAATTCGCCTTGACGATGAGCCGGGGCACCACCACGAGGTATTGGACCCTCGCTGGGCTGCCCTCGCAGATTTGCAAGGCCAAACCGGCAAAACCGATTGATTCAGTGTTGGACCCAAGTTCAGAGATGGACTGAGAGAGAAAAGAGTTAGCCGTGGCTGTTCCCAAGCGGAAGATGTCTCGCTCGAATACCCGCGCCCGCCGCTCCCAGTGGAAGGCTGCTGCCCCGAACCTGGTGAAGACCGTCGAAAACGGCCGTGTCACCTACAGCCTGCCGCACCAGGCCAAGGTTGTCACCGATTCCGCCGGCACCGAACTCTTCCTGGAGTACAAGGGCCGCAAGGTCGCTGACGTCTAATCCCGGCCTAAGGCTGCGATTTGGCTTCATCTGAAGACCTGCTGAAGCGTCTCGGCGTCATTATTGACGCCGAGACGCTTCGTCTTGCACTCACGCACCGTTCCTATGCCTATGAGAACGGTGGTATCCCCACGAACGAGCGCCTGGAATTCCTGGGCGACTCCATCCTGGGGTACTCCGTCACGGAAGCCCTCTACCGTGACTACCCGGATCTTCCGGAAGGCGATCTTGCCAAGCGGCGCTCCGCCGTCGTCAGCACGCGTGCCCTCGCAGGAGTCGCACGTGAGCTGAACGTGGGCGAGCACATCTACCTGGGCCAAGGCGAGAAGCGCACCAACGGTAAAGACAAGGCATCGATCCTTGCCGACACCATGGAAGCGCTGATCGGTGCCTGTTACCTCTGCCACGGCATCGAGGTGGCCCGTGAGATGGTCATGCGTCTGGTCGGTCCTCTCCTGACGGATGCCGAGGCCTTGGGCGCGGCGACCGACTGGAAGACCTACATCCAGGAGCACGCCGCAGGCAAGCAGCTCGGCACCGTGGTCTATGACGTCACGGGTTCGGGTCCGGACCATGCACGCGTGTTCCAGGCGGTCCTGGTGATCGGCGGAACCGCATACGGCACCGGCCACGGCAATTCCAAGAAGGAAGCCGAGCAGGAGGCCGCGGGGGACGCCTGGCGCAAGCTCAATCCGGGTTCCCCGGCCTGAGCCATGCCGGAGCTGCCCGAAGTCGAGGTGGTGCGTTCCGGTCTGGAACGCTGGGCCGTAGGCCGCAGGATCGAGCATGCCGAAGTCCTGGACCCTCGCAGCATCCGCCGGCATGCCGGCGATGCATCGCACTTCTCCACCACGCTGCGCGGCGCCCGTATTCAGGCCGCCGTGCGGCGTGGGAAGTATCTCTGGATGCTCCTGGACGACGTCCCAGGTCAACTGCCAGGGGATGAGCCCGGCCCCTATCCTGGCACGGCGCTGCTGGCGCATCTCGGGATGAGTGGACAGCTCCTCATGGAGGAGTCTGCGGCACCGGACGAGAAGCACCTCAAGGTGCGTTTGCAGCTCAGTGCCAGCGACGGCATGCCCAGCGAGCTCCGCTTCGTGGACCAGCGCATCTTCGGCGGACTTTCCGCCACAGGCATGGTCCCCACGCTCGACGGCCGCCCCGGCGGTCTCGGCTCCACAGCACCCTTGCTTCCGCAGGAGGTCAGCGGCATCGCCCGTGACCTGCTGGACCCCCACTTCGACCCCGAAGCCGTTCATCAGGTGTTGCGTCGCCGTCGCAGCACCCTCAAACGTGCGCTCCTGGATCAGAATCTGCTCTCCGGCATCGGGAACATCTATGCCGACGAGGCTCTCTGGGCAGCACGCCTGCACGGCGAGCGTGCCACCGACACCTTGCGCCGCCCGGAGACGTTCCGGCTTCTGGAAGCGGCCCGGGACGTCATGGAGCGGGCACTCTCCGCGGGCGGAACGAGCTTCGATTCGCTCTACGTCAACGTCAACGGGGCGTCCGGGTACTTCTCCCGCTCACTCAACGCCTACGGCCGGGAGGGGCAGCCGTGCCTGCGCTGTGCTGCGGAGGGCCGCGAGACCCTGATCCGCCGTGCGTCGTTCATGAACCGCTCCTCGTACTTCTGCCCGAGGTGCCAGCCTGCGCCGCGGAGACGCTGAATGCGGGGCGCTGATGCCGGCGGCAGCGCCTCCCGGCCGCTTGGCGTGGTGCGCAGCTACGCAGGACTCATCATGACGGAGGGATTTTTCGAGGAATTGTTTGCATGCGAACGATTCTGAAATGCAAAACTATCGATCGTAGACGGAATCGATCAGAGCTGTGCCGCGTTCCCAACGGATCTCATCAACCTTTTGGCGCACACGCCGTTGGATCACGCGTTCGTCTAGGCCGATGAGAGCGGCTCGCTCCTTGTCTGCGACTTCGACCACACTGATGGGAATCGCCGCGAATCGTAGGTAGTTCGCCATGGTGGGGAGTGGGACCTGCAACTCACGCTCGACGGACGAACGAACTTGCCGCAGCCGGAGAAGTTCGACAAGGAAGTCGGGGTTCAAGGCGGGAGACTTAGGCGCGGCCTCTTCGCCGATCCGATCCCGCAGCCACGACGACAGTCGAAAGGCCGCCCGATCAAGAGTAAGCCACCAATGCTCGAAGCCCATAGGGCCAACTGGTGTTTTCCCTCTGAGTTGAGTTACGCCAATGGAACTGGTCACGTCGTGGCTGGCGAGACGCAACACAAGGGTCTGATCGGTCTCATGCCCCCATTGTTTTCGGCGATCCTCATGGGTCTGCACCCAAAACTCTTGCACCGCTGCTCGAAGCTCAGGCGAGGCTTCGTTTGCGACGGCCCCAAGGTCCTGTCCGATGATACCGTGCTCTTCCTCGAGATAAAGTGCGAGATCGTCCTCGGGATACGTTTCGCCACGGAAAGTCTCGAGCCACTCGACCATCTGACTTCTACCCCGGCCACTGGCGGCATACATCCCAAAGAGGTATGGAACCGCACCTTCCCAAGAAGTGGGGATCGTGCGCGCGCAGTTCAATGACCTAGAGATATGCTTGAGCAGTTCCTCGATGACACCATCCGTGACGTATAGCGAAGCGCCAGCGTCCCGTGCCGCTTGAATCAACGAGGTGAAATATCGCTGGGTCGCATTCTCCTCAAGGCGTTCTGAAAGGAGAGGCAGCAAGACGTTGGTGTCGAGCCAGATCTTCCCACCTTGGAAAACGTTGAGCATTGCCTTCTGAACATCGGGAGTTTGGCGGAGGAACGAGAATAGGGTATAAGCGGACGCGAGATTGCTCAGGTATGTGCGTGTCGCTACGCTCGGAGCCGCGAGAGTCTCGCCGACGATCGAAATCAGCGCATCGACAGAGGGGCCACCCTCAACTGGTGAGAGCAGTGACTCCAGTGTTCTGGGATCGAAATCTGTGACCTCACCCGTAAGCACCGCTGAAGCAAATGCCTCTCCTCTGCGCAGCAACCAAGTGTCCATGGCAACACGCAAATCGGACGCTGCCGCGATGGCTCGTGATTCATCGATACCATCTAGCACGCTGATTCTTGCTCTTAATTCGTCAAGAAGATCTTGTTCTGACGTCAGCACTGCCGCAGACTGGTTGCGGACGCGCTCCTGTTCCTGAAAGGACAGACGATACTCGTCTGTTCCGCGCATCTGCTTTATCGGGCCCTTCTTCGATAGACGGGCCAGGGCACTCCGCACCTGTGCCTCGACCTGGGCAGGATCACCAGCGGGAACCAGTGCCACGGTCTGTGTGATGATTTCGTCGACAGTCATCGTTAAACCGGCATTCGTATCGTGCATGACGGAACGAACGAGTGCTTCAAACGCGCTACGCGTAATGCCCTGGTTGTCCCGGCGGTCCACGCTGTCGAGAGCGAGATGGATTAGGGCGACACGTGCCTCAGCTGGCCCAAGAGGTCGTGCTACACGGGGAGCGAGCCCGGCAGAGGCTAAAAGGGGATCGACGAACTGACGAGCGAGATCGTTACTCGCAACCGTTCGCTGTTCGTGAGTGTGGGCCCGTTCGACAAACCAAGATCGATCCCGCACATCGACTTCAAAGCCGACTTTACGTTGCTCCGCTACCAGATTGTCAGCATTCGGTCCGACCTTTTGGTTCGTCGCGTAGATCAGCCGGAAAGTGCCACCAAAGTTCTTCTTGAGAGTGGCAATCGTCCCAGTGATCTTCGCGGCCCAGTTTTCGGTGACCGAATACTGGATGAATGTAGTCTGCTCTTCGTTCGGCTGATAGAGCTGCCCGTCCCGACCTCTGTCTCCAGACATGGAAGCCATGGTTCGGAGTGACGGGTAGTCAACGACGAGAAACTCAGCTGCGAACTTTTCGAAAGCGGACCAGTCCTCCGGCCCGAGTTGTCGAAGTGCCATGTCGAGTCGTGCGTCCGTCATGGAGCAACAATATCGTGGAGTGGGATACAACCATCGCAGAAACCGCGTGATTTCTTACGAATCGCTGGAGCCTGAGATCAGTCCTTGGTTGTTGAGCCGTTCAAAGTGGCGTAGGCCGTTCAAACGTTCCAAGAAGGCTGCGTAGTCATTGATCTTCTTGAGAGGGTCTGTGGCGAGCTTGAAGTCGCGTCGGATGCTCGCAGTACCGACCCGGATCGCGTCGCTAGCGCTAGTCGAATCTGCAGCCGCGTCGATCTGGTTGAGCATAATAGTTGCTCGATCTCTAGTGGATCCTGTCGGGTAGTCTTTGGCAAAGGTGTCGAGCGTACGATCAAGCCGTTGATTACGTCTGCCCTCCAATTCCATCTCTTTCGCACGGTTCAACGTTTCTGCTAGTCGCTGAAGTAGCAGGCCAAAGTTATTGTCCAGCGCAGGAACGCCTGCCGGTCGCCGATCATCGGGTGCCTCAGCCAAGTACGCGAGGAGTTCCTTCGCAAAACCCGCCTTCCCAATATCGGTTGCGAAGACGTCGGTGAAAGTCTGTGCAAGGGCATCCCATAGACTTCCTTCCTTGGTCGCTAACTTGCCGGTTACGTCGCTCTCGGTGAGCTTGGATGCGGTCACGTCGTCGTGTCCGAGGAAGTTCTTTGCATACCGCCGCGCCGCGAGGACGGCGACGCCTGCTGGTATGAGATCTTCCGGCTCGCGGACGGCCACCCCCGGGGTTACTTCCAGCGGAGCCCCGGCGGCCCATTCTCCAAGATGAACGACGAGCTCGTCAGCTACGGTGGGTTTGCCGTGCGCCCCGTTCCGTCTAATCTGTCTCCGCGCCGTGTCTCCGGCAGAATCTCCGTCGACGAGGACAGCGCAAGCCGGCTTCACCTGATCCCGGCCACGTGCAAGGTACAACATGTAGGGGATGTTCGAACCGCCTGGGACGATCGTCACCTGGTTCAGGTCGAGGCACTGGCTAGGTGCAACACCGTGGCGCAGTAGTCGCATGTTCATTCCGGCTAGCAGCACCTGGTCAGAGATGCCTTCGACGAAGAGGTTGTCGCCTCCGATGAATGCAGTTTCGGCGACGAAGGAGCCGAGCGAGGTTCGCAACGGCTCATAATGATTGCGTGTCGCGTCTTTGACATGCCGGGTGCCTTCATCACGAGATCCCTTGTCAACGACGCGGACGCGGTGACCGGCGTTGCGGTTGATGAGGAAAGGGGAGTGGGTAACGTAGACGACTTGATCCTCCCGATCGGAGTCGTCGGGGCGAGCGTGGTGCTCGAGCACGCGAAGGAGATCCTGCTGGCCTGACGCCGATAGGTAGGCATCTGGCTCGTCCATGAGGAGAACTTCAGGTTTCGCGTCGGGGCGTTCATGGGCGAGCATTTGTACGTAGTAGCTGAGAAAGTACTGTAGACCGCGGCTGCGTTCCGCGAATGAGTAGTCCGTACCTGTTCGATCGCGGATGGTGAAGACCAGCTCGTGCTCGCGAGGTGAGACGCGGAGTTGGAATTCTGGGTCCTGACTCCACCACCGAGATACGTTGAGATGGCGGGAGATCGAGTTGTTCATCTCCTGGATAAGACCATTGACGAGGCCCTCACGCTCTTCAGCGATCGCCTCCTGCAACTCTTGGAAGCTGGACTGCTCGATTCGAGCAATCTTGACGAGGAGATCGATCCCAAGCTGCTGCTCTTTCCACTTCTTGGAGTCAGTGGTGTCGTTACTTGCAATTATCTGCGCCAAGCTTGAAGCCTGTTGTGCCAACTCATCGGCTGAAGTCGTTGAAGCGAGCAGATCGAATAAAGCAGTTCGCCTTCTCCGTCCTGACAGCGGGTTTGTCCTGCCAGCGAGCATTGAGATTGACACGGAATCAGGGAGCGCAACGTTCGTATCGAGTTCGTGAGGGTGCGGCAAAATCGTCTGGAGCGCGGAAGCTTGAGTATCACTTAGGACGAAACGTTCGTCATCTGCCCCCACTGTAGCTACGACGCCTGGCGTAGGACGAAGTAGCAGCACGTCACCGTTCTTAAGACGCGGGATCCCATGTGCGTTGATCATTTCCGTCTCTTCGAGATCGGGGGTGAGTATTGCTCCGACCTCGGGGTAAAGACGAGAACCGTGTTCGACGGAGAAGAGCGTGGAAGACCGACAGAAATCTCTCTGGCGTAGGCCGTCTCCCGTGAGTACGATTTTGATCGCGTCAAGGAGATGCGTCTTACCTGATTCGTTGGCTCCGACGACAGCTGTGATGTCGGGCTCAAGAGGAATGCGCACGTGTGGCATCCAACCATCCTGGGTTAGCTGCCATGGCAACTGCTTGGCGTTCGGTAGTGCTTTTAACTCGTAGTCGAAGTTGAATGACTTGTAGAAGCGCACCAATAGCTGTGTCACGCGCATCGTGTACCATCACTTTCGTTTCGTTGAGGTTTCGAATGCTGGTGGCACAAAGTCTGCGAAGTGCCACTGACAATAATTCGACATTGGGCGGTCGTTGGCGTTGTGTGACGTCATGCCTAATCAGCGTCACCTTCAGCCATCACGGCGTCGTGCGAACGTCCGGGGCAGCCACTCCGGGGCCCGCATGTGCGCGACGGGGTCCCCGATGATCGGGAACCGGCGGTTGGCTCCGCTGAGTCGGACGGCGGTCACCGGCGTCAGGCACCGTCGATGATGGACTTCAGCACGCAGGTTGCCCCATGCCGTTGGGCCAACCAGCGTAAAACGACAGATGCAGCAGGGTCTCCTTCAGTTCCTCATCGGTGACGCCGTTCTAACGGGTGAACCCCAGATGGACCTTCAGCTGGTCCATCTTGCCCGGGGCCGTCAGGGCTGCGACTGCGATCAGACTACGATCCCGCGCGGACAGATCCTCGCGTTCCCAGACCTCATCGAACAGGACCCGGTCCGTGTGTAGTGGGCCAGCCCAGGGGCGAAGTTTCCGAAGGCATTCTTCGCACCGCTCCAGTCGGTTCCGGGCTCCTTCTCCCTCGTGGTCAGTCTCCTCCGCGGTCGGTTCATGAACGAATCCAGTTCGTCGCGAATGCCGTCCGTGGGGAGTCCCCAGCGAAGGGTGCACCTGCAGCGCCTACCTGGACCGCACTCGCAGCATCGATCCGACGCCTGCGCCGCCGCGCCACCCTCAGGAACCCCGCCATCCCGGGATAGTCTTGAGGGACGCGTATTCCTCCAACCCGTCCTGTACCGGCCCTAGAGAGTCCCCACCACCGTGCACCTGAAGAACCTCACCATCCGCGGCTTCAAGTCCTTCGCCTCGGCCACGAGTTTCACCTTCGAGCCCGGCGTCACCGCGATCGTGGGACCGAACGGCAGCGGCAAGTCCAATGTGGTGGACGCCCTTGCCTGGGTGATGGGGGAGCAAGGGGCGAAGACCCTGCGCGGCGGCAAGATGGAGGACGTGATCTTCGCGGGGACCGCGGGACGGCCTCCACTGGGCCGGGCCCATGTCTCCCTGACCATCGACAACGCCGACGGCGCCCTCCCCATCGACTACAGCGAAGTCACCATCTCCCGGACTCTCTTCCGCACCGGGGGCAGCGAATACGCCATCAACGGCAGCAGCTGCCGCCTCCTGGACATCCAGGAGCTGCTCTCCGATTCGGGCCTGGGCCGTGAGATGCACGTGATCGTCGGGCAGGGCCAGCTGGACCGCATCCTGCACGCCACCCCCGAGGACCGCCGGGGCTTCATCGAGGAAGCCGCCGGAATCCTCAAGCACCGGCGGCGCAAGGAACGGACTCTCCGCAAGCTCGACGCCATGCAGGGGAATCTTCAGCGTCTGAGCGACCTCTCGGCGGAATTGCGCCGTCAGCTGGGCCCGCTCGGGCGGCAGGCCGCCGTCGCACGCCGCGCACAGACGGTGCAGAGCGAGCTGCGCGATGCGAAGGCGCGCCTCCTCGCCGATGACCTGGTCCGGCTCACCGCCGAACTGGAATCGGACGCGGCCCGGGAGCGGACGCTCCAGGAACGCATCGCGGTGATCGAGACGGATCTGGCCACGGGCCGGGAACAACAGGCCCTGGCGGAGCAGTCTGCGGCGGCCATGGCTCCCAGGATCATTCAGGCTCGCGGGACCTGGCATCAGCTGACCACCGCTCGCGAGCGTTTGCGGGGACTCGGACAGCTCGCCACCGAGCGGCACCGTCTGCTGGGCAGCGCCGAGCCGGCGGCACGTCCCGGGGATGCCGAGCAGATGGAACAGCAGGCCCAGCGTGCCCGGGCCGAAGCCGCGCGGCTGGGTGAGGACGTCGCGCAGCTGAAGGAGGCGCTCGACGTCGTCGTCACACAGCGCGCCGAAGCTGAGGCATTGGCAAGGGCGGAGGACGCCCGGGTCACGGCGGCGTTGCGGACCGCGGCTGACCGGCGCGAATCGCTCGCGACCCTCAGCGGCAAGGTCGGGGCGGCGAGGTCCCGGGTCGAGTCGGTCGAGGAGGAACTGGGACGGCTGCATGAGTCGTTGCTGGAGTGCGAACGCCGCCGGGCGGCCGTTGAGGCCGAATTCGCTGCGCAGGAGGCCGAACTGGCGCACAGCGAGTCCGGTGAGCAGGACCTGGACAGTGAGTACGAGGAAGCCGCCGCCGTCCTCGAACATCTGGAGGCCAAGGACGAGGAACTGGCCGGACAGCAGCGCGAAGCCGAACACCGCGTGGCCGCCCTGGGCGCGCGCCTCGAGGCTCTGAAACAGGCCAGTGCGCCTCGCGACGGAAGTGCGCTGCTGGCGGAGCACCCCGGCATTCTCGGCAGCATCGCCGGCGCGGTGCGGGTCACGCCCGGTCATGAGACCGCCATCGCCGCGGCTCTCGGCCCGTATGCCGAGGCGCTTGTCGCGGACGGGCTGCACGGCGCCGCGGAGGCGCTCGGACGCCTCAAGGACGACGACGGCGGACGGGCGCACGTGCTGATCGGCAGCACCGCGGAACAGCCGTCGGCAGCTGAGACTGAGGTGCCAGGCGCCGGGGGATCGGTACTGTCCGCGCACGACGTCGTGGTGCCTCAGGGACCCGGCGCCACGGCGGTGCTCCGCCTCCTGGAGGGCGTGCTCATCACGGAAAGTCTTGAGCAGGCTCGGCAAACGCTCAGCGAGCAGCCCGAAGCGACGGTGGTCACGCGGGACGGCGACGTCCTCTCCGGGCATGCGGCCAGTGGCGGATCGCCGTCGAGCGGCTCCCTGCTGGAAACCCAGACCGCACTCGATGAGACCGGGGCCGCCCTTTCCCGGGCCACCGCGGACACCGAAAGGCTCCGCTTCGCCCGGAAGAGCCTGGCCGAGGAACTGGCCCAGGCGCAGGAACGTGCGGACGCCGCCTTGGACCGGCTGCACGAATCAGACGCTGCGCTGGCGGCGGCGGCAGAGAAGCTCGGTGGTCTGAAGGGTCAGCTGCGATCCATCGCGGCCGAGGCCCAGCGTCTTCAGGACGGCAAGGCAAAGGGGCAGGAGTCCTTGCATCGCGAGAGCGCGGGCCTGGAGGACCTCGCGTCCCGCCTGGCCGAAGCCCAGCGCGAGGCGACGGAGGAGCAGGGCGGCGCTGCGATCCAGGACAGGCGAGAGGAACTTGAGCTGCGCGCCCGCGAGGTGCGGGCAATGGAAGTGGACGCACGGCTCGCCCTGCGGACGGCCGAGGAGCAGCAGTCCAATGGTGAACGGCGGGCTGCTGGACTCGAACGTGCGGCAGTGAGCGAGCGGAGGGCCCAGCAGGAGGCCGCCGCGCGGGCCGAACGGCGGCGACGCCAGGCCGCACGTGCTTGTGCCGTGGCGGAGGCTGCACGGCAAGCCGCGCTGCTGGCCGACCGTTCGGTGGACCAGGCGGCTTCGGAGCTGGCCCGGGTCGAGGAGGACGGCGGCAAGTACGACGCCTTGCTGACGGGACTGCGCGCCGGAAACGAGACGCTGAGCCGGGAGCTGGCTGAACTGACCGGTTCGGCGCACCGTGATCAGCTGGCTCTGACACAGCAGCGTGCCCGGATCGAGGCCGTGGAACAGCGATCGATCGATGAGCTGGGGATCGGACCGGAACAGCTGCTGGCCGAGTTCGGTCCGCATCTGCCCGTGCCCATGGCGGACGCTGCGCAGGACAAGTGGGCCGAGCTGCGCCAGGAGGTGGATGAGGAGGGTAACCCGGTGCCCGTAGGTGTTCCCTTCGTCCGCGCCGAGCAGGAGAAACGTCTCAAGAGAGCCGAGCGGGACCTTTCTTCACTGGGCAAGATCAACCCTCTCGCCTTGGAGGAGTTCGCGGCTCTCGAGGAGAGGCACCAATTCCTCAACACCCAGCTGGAGGATCTGAAGTCCAGCCGGAAGGATCTCCTGGACATCATCAAAGAGGTGGACGCGCGCGTCCAGGAAGTCTTCACCCAGGCCTTCGCGGACACCTCCGAGCAGTTCGTTCACGTCTTCGGGCGGCTTTTTCCCGGCGGTGAGGGCCGTCTGGTGCTGACCGACCCGGAGGACATGCTCACCACCGGCATCGAGGTGGAGGCCCGGCCTGCCGGTAAGAAGATCAAGCGGTTGTCGCTGCTGTCCGGAGGCGAGCGGTCGCTGACCGCGGTGGCGCTGCTGGTGGCGATCTTCAAGGCCCGCCCCTCGCCCTTCTACGTGATGGATGAGGTGGAAGCGGCCCTTGACGACATGAATTTGGGGCGTCTGATCACCATCTTCGAAGAACTTCGCGAGTCCAGCCAGCTGATCGTCATCACGCACCAGAAACGCACCATGGAGGTCGCGGACGCCCTGTACGGCGTGACGATGAGGGGAGACGGCGTCACCACCGTCATCTCCCAGCGCATGGGCGAATAGCGGGCCATGAGAAGCTAGGGGGGTGAATGACCTCCTTCCCTTGATCCTGATCATCGTCGGTGTCCTGGTGGTGCTCGGCATTGCCGTGCCGCTGCTGCTCAAGGGCCGCAGCACCCGAAAGTACACCGGCACTCGCGATGCCAACGACCCGGTCATGCCCCCTTCGGGCGGCACCGCCGTCCTTGACCGGGAGGAGGCTTCCAGCGCCGACGACGGCGGTCCGGCCGCATCTTCGGGAACTCTCACCGAGGAGACCGTCGAGGAGGTCCTGCCGGCCGCCCCGTCCATCGAGCAGCCGGCCCCGGTGGCCGGCCGTCTGCAGCGGCTCCGGGCCCGCCTGCTGGGTTCCAGCAATATGCTCGGCAAAGGTCTGCTGGCCTTGCTCTCGAGCGATCAGATCGACGAGGACACCTGGGATGAGATCGAGGAGACCCTGCTTCTCGCCGACCTCGGCACCGAGCCGACCACTGAACTCATGGATGCCCTGCGCGCCCGGGTCAAGGTCATGGGCAGCCGCGACTCGGCGGATGTCCGCGGCATGTTGCGGGAGGAACTGCTCAAGCTCGTCGACCCCGCCATGGATCGCAGCCTGGACGTGAGCCGCAAGGCCGACCGTCCCGCGGTGATGCTCGTGGTGGGTGTCAACGGTGTCGGCAAGACCACCACCGTCGGCAAGCTGGCGCGCGTTCTTGTGGCGGAGGACAAGGACGTGATCCTCGGTGCTGCGGACACCTTCCGTGCTGCGGCCGCCGAACAGCTGACCACCTGGGGCGAGCGTGTCGGCGTGCCCACGGTCAAGTCCGACGTCGAAGGCGCCGACCCGGCGTCGGTCGCCTTCGAGGCCGTGAAGGCGGGCATCGAGCAGGAAGTCGACGTCGTCATGGTGGACACCGCCGGACGCCTGCAGAACAAGATCGGCCTGATGGACGAGCTCGGCAAGGTCAAGCGCGTCATCGAGAAGCTCGCCGAGGTCGACGAAGTCCTCCTCGTGCTGGATGCGACCACCGGGCAGAACGGTCTCACGCAGGCCAAGGTGTTCTCAGAAGTGGTGGACGTGACAGGCATCGTGCTGACCAAGCTCGACGGCACGGCCAAGGGCGGCATCGTCGTCGCCATCCAGCGCACCCTCGGGGTCCCGGTCAAGCTCGTGGGGCTGGGCGAAGGCCCGGACGACCTGGCTCCGTTCGATCCCGAGGCTTTCGTGGACGCCATCCTCGGCTGATCCACACGACGCTTCGACCCCCGAGGCCGGGGTGCTCCTGAACGTTCAGGAGCACCCCGGCCTCGGGGGTTTCCGCGTTGTCGCGGGTCACCGGCAGAGCGCCGGCTCACCGGCGGAGCACCAGTTCAGCGGTGGAACGTGAGCACTGTCGCGGTTCCTGCGGTCAGGGGGAGCGAGACCGTGTCCCCGCCGCCGAAGCCCGGGATGCCCGGCCTCCGGCTCTCGGGAATGGCGACGGCCTTCTTGCCATCGATCACGGTGGCGTTGTCGGAGGCATAGGACGGCCCCTGCAGCTGGGCCATGGTGCCGCGGCTGGCCGGGAACGGCAGGGAGACGGTGACCTTGCTCTGAGCCGCACGCTGCGGATCGTTGGTGTTGATGATCACCACCGTGAGCTGATCCGCACCCTGCCGGATGGCGTAGGCATAGCTGAGCCGGTCGCCGTCGGCGTTCAGTTTCAGGAACTCACCCGCCGGGAGCTGTGCGACGAAGGCCTCGCCCCAGAAATTGGCCCGGGTCAGGAAGTCTCCACTCGGAGCGGACATGGTTCCGGTGTTGCAGACGGAGGACATGGACGGTCCGCCCTTGCAGGCCGCCAGCGAGGAGTGGAAGCCGAGGCGCTGGACTCCGAGGGCGCCGGAGCTGAGGGCGTAGTCGATGCTCCACAGCGCCGATGCGTGGGACTTGTTGGTCTCGTTCTGGTAGCCGGGGCAGGCTGAGGTGCCGGCCTCGGTGATCCACACGGGCAGCTTGTTCTCGGTGGCCGCGGCCATCATGCGCTGGCGGAAGCCGATGCCCCCGTCCCGGTTCGACCTGCTCAGCAGGTTCGCATACGTGGGCTTGCCCGCGGGATCGGCCCCGTTGCAGCTGGAGAAGGGGTAGTGATGGAAGGAGTAGATCTTCTTCTCGGGGAACTCGGCCGCCGCGAAGCCCCGGCCCCAGGTCATGGAGTAGGTGCCCGGCCCGATGACCGGAACCTCGGGAGCCGCCTTCGCGATGGCATCGGCATAGCTGCGGGCGTCCTGCAGGTACCCGGCCTCGCCCCATCCCTTGGGCCGCATTCCGTTGGCCTCGTAGCCGTTCGGCTCGTTACCGGGCGTGTATCCGAGGAAGCGGGGTCCGAAGACATCCTGGGCGGTCTTGACGAAGTCCGCAGCACGCTCAGGTTCAAGATGGGCCAGATCCACGACGATCGCCGCGGTGGAGTCGCTCGCGTCGAGCAGCCCTTTCACCCTGCGGAGGTCCTCCGGAGTCACCTTCGCGGTGGGATGTGTGGAGTCGCCCTTGACCCATGACGGCAGGGCCTCCCCGCTGGAGGTCCAGAAGGCCCGGCGCTCCACCGAATTGCCGCCGAAACGGAGCATCGGTCCGTTGAGTGACTTCAACAGCTCAACCAGGCCGGTGTTGTCTTTGGACAGCGAGGGCAGGGCGAGATCGGTCAGCTCCAAGGAAAGCCCCACGAGGCCCTTGTCGAGCCGCGCCCCGGTGGCGTCGGGCGAGATCGAGACGGTGAAGGGCTCGACCGGATTCATCGGGGAGCCCGCTGGTGGGCCCGGCTGACGGTAGGCGTTCGCCGCCGTGACGGTCTTGAGTGCCGAGGGAGTGGTGGCCGGGTGGCTTGCAGAGGGGCTTCCGGACGCACGGCTGCTTGCAGCAGGGGAGCCGCCGTCTTCGCCGTACTGGGCGAGCAGCTGCACACCCGCCGTGCCTCCGAGCCCGAGGGCCACGGCGACGCCTCCCGCCACGAACCAGTTCCGTTTCCTCTTACGGAATCCGGTGCCCGAAGCACCCGCGCGGGTACTGCGCCGGCTCTCAGGCCCGCCCGGCGGAACGGGGTCGAAGGGCGACGGATGCTGTGAAGGGCCACTCATGATTCTCCAGTTAAATGTCCGATATTTGAACGTCTGTGGAGACATCCTCGCATTTCCGCGGGCGCAGACGGGCACCAGGACCGCGGCCGGCCCCTGCCCGGAGCGCGAAACATTCCGGAAATATCGCCGTCACGGGGCTTTTACCCAGGGGCCGGAAGCGTAACAGCGGTGCAATCTGGCGCCGTGCCCGGCGAAACACGCGACGTCGAAAGTGGATGTCAGGACGCTCCGGCGTCGGACTGAACCACCGGCCCGTCGTGAGACGGCCCTCAGAGATAAGGACACAAGCCATGGAACTGACCGCCAGCAACGTATGGCTCATGGTGGCCGCAGCCCTGGTGCTGTTCATGACACCGGGCCTGGCCTTCTTCTACGGCGGCATGACCCGTGCCAAAGCCGCCCTGAACATGATGATGATGAGCTTCATCTCCATCGGGATCGTCGGAGTGGTCTGGGTCCTGTGGGGCTCCTCCATGAGCGGAGGGGAGGGCGTCTTCGAGATGTTCGGCAATCCCTTCGCCACCTTCGGACTGGAGAACGTCAGCAGCCCTGACGGACTGATCAAGGCCGGCTATGCCGCCACCTTCGCGATCATCACCGTGGCGCTGATCTCGGGAGCGATCGCGGACCGTGCCAAATTCGGTGCCTGGGCCCTGTTCGTCCCGGTCTGGGTGACGCTGGTCTACTGCCCGATCGCCTTCATGGTCTGGGGTGGCGGGCTCTTCGGTCCCGACGGAGCGATCGGCAAGGCCCTGGGTCCCGCCATCGACTTCGCCGGTGGCACCGTGGTCCACATCAACGCCGGTGTGGCGGGACTGATCCTGGTGCTGATCATCGGCAACCGCCGGGGCTTCGGCAAGGATCCCAACCACCGTCCCCACAACATCCCCTTCGTCATGCTGGGCGCCGCGATCCTGTGGTTCGGCTGGTTCGGGTTCAACGCCGGTGCCGCCACGACAGCGCAGCAGGGTGGACTGATCTGGATCAACACGCTCGCGGCTCCCGCGGCCGGCATGCTCGGCTGGCTCGTGACCGAGCGCATCCGTGATGGCCACCCCACCTCGCTGGGCGCCGCCTCCGGTGTGGTGGCCGGTCTGGTCGCGATCACCCCCGCGTGTGCCAACGTCAGCCCGGTGGGAGCAATCGGCCTGGGCATCGTGGCCAGTGTGGCCTCCGCCCTCGCGGTCGGCCTGAAGTTCCGCTTCGGCTATGACGACTCGCTGGATGTGGTGGGTGTCCACCTCGTGTCGGGTCTGATCGGCACCATCGCCCTCGGCTTCATCGCGATCCCGGTGGACGGCTCGCGTGCCGGATTGTTCTACGGCGGAGGCTGGGATCAGCTGATGTCCCAGCTGGCTGCCGCAGGCTTCTCGGTCGCCTACACGGCCATTCTGACCGCGGTGATCGGCTTCGCGATCCACAAGACCCTGGGCTTCCGGGTCTCCGAGGAGCAGGAGGAGATCGGGGTGGACCTTTCGCTGCACGCCGAGTCCGCCTACGAGTTCGGCCTGGCAGGTCACGGCGGAACCTTCCAGCCGCAGGGATCTCTGGAGGCCATTTCAGCGGCCCTGGATCGCCGTGCCGCGGATTTCCAGAAGGCTGCCACGGGGCAGACCTCGGGCAAGGACCGTAAGGAGAGTGTGGACGCATGAAACTCATCACCGCGATCGTCCGGCCCGAGAAGCTGGAGAGCATTCGAGAAGGTCTGGAAGCCTACGGAGTCCAGGGGCTCACGGTCAGTGCGGCCAACGGCTACGGCCGGCAGCGCGGCTACACCGAGGTCTACCGTGGGGCCGAGTACAACGTGAATCTGCTGCCGAAGCTGAGGGTCGAGGTCCTGGCCACCGACGACACCGCGGACGACATCCTGGACGTCATCATCGCCAGTTCGAACACCGGCCGGGCCGGGGACGGCAAGGTGTGGACCGTGGATGTCCACGAAGCGGTCCGGGTCCGGACGGGGGAGCGGGGAGCAGCGGCCATCTGAGACTGCCAGGCCACCGCACCCCACGACGACGGCGGGTCACCCTGAAGAGGGTGACCCGCCGTCGTCGTATGCTCAGCCCGTCGGCTGAACTCGCGCATTCCGTGCGAGCCCGCGCATAGGGGACGCGGGCTCGCACGGAATGCGCGAGTTTGCGGGGCGGGGGTCAGGATTCGGTGGACGGTCCCTGCGAGCCGGCGGGGTAGTCCTCCAGAGGAACCCGTCCGTGGGCCCACGCCGAGAGGACCGGATCCACGATCCGCCAGCAGTCCTCGGCCACGTCGGAGCGGACGGACAGCAGAGGGTCGCCATGCAGTACGCCGTCCAGGACTTCGCCGTAGGGCAGGAGTCCGGAAGAGTGCAGCTCGGTGGTCAGCTCCACCCGGGACAGGGAGAAGACGTTGCCGGCGCTGGTCACGTCCAGCCCCATGCTCAGTGTCTCGGGGCCGAACCCGATGCGCAGCTCATCCGCCTCATCGGTGCCGGAGAAACCGGCCGGAAGGTGTGCGAGCGGTTTGAACCGGATCACCGCCTCCTTCCGTTTGCTCCCCAGGGCCTTTCCGCTGCGGAGGATGAACGGGACACCGGCCCAGCGGGCATTGTTGATCTCCATGCGAACCTCGGCGAACGTCTCCGTCTCGCGCTCAGGATCGACGCCTTCCTCGGCCACGTAGTCGGGTACCTTGCGTTCCGCTATCTTGCCCGCCGTGTAGCGCGCACGCCGGGTGTTCTTGCGGAACGGTGTTGCCACCTTGCTGGCGCGCAACACGGTCGCGATGCCGTCCCTCAGATCACGCTCGCTCAGGGTGGCCGGTGGTTCCATCGCCATGAGTGCCATGATCTGGAGCAGATGGCTCTGGATCATGTCGCGGAGCGCTCCGGCCCGGTCGTAGTACCCGGCCCGTCCTTCCAAGGCGAGATCCTCGTCGAAGACGATCTCCACCTCTGCCACGTTGTCGCGGTTCCACAGCGGCTCCAGGAACCGATTGGCGAAGCGCATCCCGAGAATGTTCAGCACGGTCGACTTGCCGAGGAAATGGTCCACGCGGTGGATGTGGTCCTCGGGTGCCAGCCTGCGCAGCGTGCCGTTGAGCTCGCGGGCGCTCGCCGCATTGGACCCGAACGGCTTCTCCAGCACGAGCCGGGTGCCGAAGGGGACGTCCTCGGGGGATAACGCCTCGCAGGCCAGCAGGCTGATCCTCGGAGGCAACGCGAAGAAGACCGCCACCGGGCCTTCCAGTTCAGCCAGCAGCGAAGCGAAGGCGCCCGGAGCCGTCACATCCACCTGGCGGTAGGACGAAGTCGCGGTGACTTCCTTCCACAGGGATTTGGCCTCGTCGCCGGCGTCGATGGGCAGGGCTTTGGCGAGCCGGCGCTGCCATTTGCTAGGGGTCCACGATTCGGCTCCCGCCCCGATCAGGCTCAGTTCAGGGGCCCGTCCGGCGGTGACCAGTGAGGCGAGCCCTGGGAGGAGCAATCGCCCGGTGAGATCGCCGGATGCTCCGAGAATGAGAAGGGTCTTGATGTCCTTGGCCCGGGAACGCCGGGCGTGTCTGATGCTGGTCACTATGCCAGCATGCCATCACGTCACCCTGACTTGGTACCCTTGAAAGCTGAAAGTCCGTGCCCCCTGGCACGGGGCCCGTGCCGGGATCACCCGGCTCCGGGTTGCAGTCCTGGTACCTCATTGCGAAAGAAGTGCGCGGCGCGTGTTCAATTCACTCTCTGACCGGCTGACAGCGACGTTCAAGAACCTCCGCGGCAAGGGCCGCTTGAGCGAGGCCGACGTCGATGCCACCGTACGCGAGATCCGTCGCGCCCTGCTCGACGCCGACGTCGCCGTCCCCGTCGTGCGCGAGTTCGCCTCCCGCATCAAGGAGCGCGCCCTCGGTTCAGAGGTGTCCGGCGCTCTGAACCCGAGCCAGCAGGTCGTGAAGATCGTCAACGAGGAGCTTGTGACGATCCTGGGTGGCGAGACCCGCAGGCTGCGTCTGGCGAAGAATCCGCCCACCGTCATCATGCTCGCGGGCCTCCAGGGCGCCGGTAAGACCACCCTGGCCGGCAAGCTCTCCAAGTGGCTCAAGGGTCAGGGACACAGCCCGCTGCTGGTGGCCTGTGACCTTCAGCGTCCCAACGCCGTCACCCAGCTGCAGGTGGTCGGCCAGCGCGCCGGAGTTCCGGTGTTCGCACCGCACCCGGGCACCACGAGCGAGTTCGATGTCCCCAGCGGCGATCCGGTGGCTGTCGCCGAGGCCGGTGTCGCCGAGGCGCGCCAGAAGCTGCATGACATCGTGATCGTCGACACCGCCGGCCGCCTCGGTGTGGACGCCGAGATGATGGACCAGGCCCGCCGGATCCGTGACGCCATCACGCCGGACGAGGTCCTCTTCGTCATCGACGCGATGATCGGCCAGGACGCCGTCAACACGGCGAACGCCTTCCATGAAGGTGTCGATTTCACCGGCGTCGTGCTCTCCAAGCTCGACGGCGACGCCCGCGGCGGCGCCGCGC
Organism: Arthrobacter sp. NPDC090010; assembly: GCF_044748305.1. NCBI lineage: Bacteria > Bacillati > Actinomycetota > Actinomycetes > Micrococcales > Micrococcaceae > Arthrobacter > Arthrobacter sp. NPDC090010. The sequence goes on along the minus strand of NZ_JBIVFT010000002.1, from coordinate 405,829 downwards.
TGTCCGTGGCCTCCGTGACGGGCAAGCCCGTCATGTTCGCCTCCACCGGCGAGGGCGTGGATGACTTCGAGCTCTTCCACCCGGACCGCATGGCCTCCCGCATCCTCGACATGGGCGACATCCTCTCCCTGATCGAGCAGGCCGAACAGAACTGGGACAAGGATGAAGCGGCCCGGATGGCGAAGAAGTTCGCCGACCAGGAGGACTTCACCTTCGAGGACTTCCTCGCCCAGATGCAGCAGATCCGCAAGATGGGATCGATGAAGAAGATGCTCATGATGATGCCTGGCGCGCAGAACATGCGTCAGCAGCTGGAGCAGTTCGATGAGCGCGAGATCGACCGGGTCGAGGCCATGGTCCGCTCCATGACCCCGCACGAGCGCGTGGCTCCCAAGATCATCAACGGCTCGCGGCGTGCACGCATCGCCAGGGGTTCCGGTGTTCACGTCTCCGAGGTCAACGGTCTGCTGGAGCGTTTCGGTCAGGCCCAGAAGATGATGAAGAAGATGGCCCAGGGCGGAATGCCGGGGATGCCCGGAATGTCCGCGGGCGCCGGTGGCGGCACCGCGCGCAAGGCGGCGAAGAAGAACGCCGGCAAGAAGAAGGTGCGTTCCGGCAACCCTGCCAAGGCGGCTCAGGAGCTGCGTGAGGCGGAGGAACGCCGCGCCAACCGGACCCCTTCGGGTGCCGCCTTCGGCCAGCAGGCACAGGACTTCGACCCGTCGAACATGGAACTGCCCAAGGGCTTCGAGAAGTTCCTGGGCAAATAAGGGCCCGTGTCCTCCTACTCTCCCGCCTCCCGCTCCCGGGTGGTCCTGGTCCCCGGACGTGATGCGTCCGGGGCCTCGGCGTGGCCGCGTCAGCATGGCCTGGCGTTGGACTTCGACGCCCTGTTCCTGAGGCAGGACCCGGAGAAACCGCTGGACGCGGAGACTCTGATCGAGACGCTGGGTGGCGTGCCGGCCGCCGTCGTCGCTCATGGTGAAGGTTCGACGGCGGCCGTGAACGCCGCCGTCGAGCGCCCTCTGCTGGTGAGCGCCCTCGTGCTCTGCGAGCCGTGGCTGCCGGAGCTCACGGCGCGAAATCCCGGGGAGCAAGGCGACGGGATCATCCCCGGTGTGCCGATGCTCGTGGTCTCGGGAGGCTGGGAACCCGCGTATGAACGGATCGCCCGGCTCCTGGCGGAATCCGGTGCGGAGCATGTGGTGGTCCCCGGTGGGCACCGGCCACAGGACTCGCCTGAGGGAGCCGACGCGATCAAGGCATTCCTGCGCAGACACCTCTGAAGGCGCAACGCGGGGTCACTTAGGGCCCGATTTTCCCTTGGGATCGGGCCCTGAGTGACCCCGCGTTGCGGGGACTCAGGTCTTCGGCACCCCGACCGGGATCGACTCGATGTACACCTTGCCGCCCTGATCCAGGAACTCCTGGCTCTTGGCGGCCATCCCGGCCAGCGCCTCCTGAACTTCGGCCTGCTGGGCTTCGCGGGATCCATAGGCGTCACGGATGTCCTGTGAGATGCGCATGGAGCAGAACTTGGGCCCGCACATCGAGCAGAAGTGCGCCGTCTTGGCCGGTTCCGCGGGCAACGTCTCATCGTGGAATGCTTCTGCGGTCTCCGGGTCCAGGGACAGCGAGAACTGGTCTCGCCAGCGGAACTCGAAGCGGGCCTTCGAGAGAGCATCGTCTCGTTCGTGGGCTCCAGGATGCCCCTTCGCCAGATCCGCAGAGTGCGCCGCGATCTTGTAGGTGATCACGCCGGTCTTCACATCGTCCCGATTCGGCAGGCCCAGGTGTTCCTTCGGCGTGACGTAGCAGAGCATGGCCGTGCCGTAGCGGGCGATCTCCGTGGCACCGATGGCCGAGGTGATGTGGTCGTAACCCGGGGCGATGTCGGTGACCAGCGGTCCCAAAGTGTAGAAGGGGGCGCCGTCGCAGAGTTCCTGCTGCCGTTCCACGTTCTCCCGCACCAGGTGGAACGGGATGTGACCCGGTCCTTCCACCATGACCTGCACGTCGTACTCCCACGCCCTCTTGGTCAGCTCCGCCAGCGTGTCCAACTCGGCGAACTGCGCGGCGTCGTTGGCATCCGCTGTGGAACCGGGCCGCAGTCCGTCGCCCAGGGAGAACGCGACGTCGTACCTTGCGAAGATCTCGCACAGCTCATCGAAGTGGGTGTACAGGAAGTTCTCCCGGTGATGAGCCAGGCACCAGCCGGCCATGATGGACCCGCCGCGCGAGACGATGCCGGTGACCCGGTCCGCCGTGAGCGGAACATAGCGCAGCAGCACGCCGGCATGGATGGTCATGTAGTCGACGCCTTGCTCGCACTGCTCGATCACCGTGTCTCGGAAGACCTCCCAGCTCAGCTTGTCCGCCTCACCGTTGACCTTCTCCAGGGCCTGATAGATGGGAACCGTGCCGATGGGGACGGGAGAGTTGCGGAGGATCCATTCACGGGTGGTGTGGATGTCGTCGCCGGTGGAGAGGTCCATGACGGTGTCCGCGCCCCACAGGGTCGCCCAATGCAGCTTGTCCACTTCTTCCGCGATGGAACTGGTGACGGCGGAGTTGCCGATGTTGGCGTTGACCTTCACCAGGAAGGCTTTGCCGATGATCATCGGCTCGGACTCGGGGTGATTGATATTGGCCGGGATGATCGCGCGGCCCGCAGCGACCTCGGAGAGCACGAGCTCCACGGGGCAGTTTTCGCGCAGCGCCACGAAGCGCATCTCGGGCGTCACGATCCCCGCCCGGGCGTAGTGCATCTGGGTCACACGCCGTCCGTTCTTGGCCACGAGCGGTGCTCTGCGCTCGCCCAGCCACTCCTGCGAGGAGGCTCCGCGCCGGACGGCCGAGCGGCCGTCGTCGAGCAGATTGCGTTCGCGGCCCTGATAGGTCTCCACGTCCTCGCGGTCCCGGATCCACTCCGCCCGCAGAGGCGGCAGGCCGCGCTCGGGCTCGCTGCCGGGGCCGACCGTCCGGTAGACCCGCAGGGGAGCGTTGGCCCGGCCGCCGGGCGAATCCTCCAGGTGGATGTTCGTCACCGGGACACGGATGCCGTGTTCCCCATCGAGGAATTCCAGACTGTGGGCAGGGGATTGCTGCAGTGATTTCATCGATACTCACTTCCTTCGCCGGCATTACCCGGTCAGGTTCTACGGTCCGGACAGCATCAGTCCGATCTCAGCCCCTTGCCGGGACACCCGTGTGGTCTCGAACACGGTAACACGAGGCCGCTACGCTTGCTCCATGGCTGAAATGCGACCACGCCCGGTCATCGAATTCACGGGTCCTGTGCTGCTTGGACCGGACGATGAGGCCTTGGGCCTTTGGTCTGTCGGAGGCCGCCTGACCTTCCGGATGCCATCCGTCGAGCCGGATCTGCGAGTGGACGGCTGGGTTCTCCCGGGGCTGGTGGACGCCCACTGCCATATCGGGCTGACCGAGGGCGGAGCCGCGGATGAGGTGCTGACCGTGGAACAAGCGCGCCGGGATCTGGCTGCCGGGACCCTCTTGGTGCGTGACGCAGGATCGCCGGCGGACACGCGGTGGCTTGATGGTCGTGCGGATGCGCCCCGGATCATCCGAGCGGCGCGGCACGTGGCGGCGTCGCGTCGTTATCTGCGGGGTCTGGCGCTGGAAGTGGACGACGCCGGGCTCGTCGAGGCCGTGCGCGAGCAGGCGAGGCTGTCGGTCGCGGCGGACCCTCGGGGCTGGGTGAAGCTGGTGGGGGACTGGATCGACCGCTCCGCCGGGGATCTCAAGCCGTCCTTCCCCGCGGAACTCCTCGCCGAGGCTGTCGCGGCGGCTCATGACGAAGGAGCCAGGGTGACCGCGCACTGTTTCGGTGAGGAAATCCTGGACGATGTCATCGCGGCCGGAATCGACTGCATCGAACACGCCACCGGCTTGCAGGAGGAACATCTGCCGCAGCTGGTCGAGCGGGGCATCCCCATCGTTCCCACGTTGATCAACATCGCGACCTTCCCGGACATCGCGGCCCGGGGGGAGGCGAAGTTCCCACGGTATGCCGCACACATGAGGGCACTGTGGGAACGACGCTATGAGAATGTGGCCCGCGCCCATGCCGCGGGGGTCCGGATCTTCGCGGGCACCGACGCCGGCACCGTGATCGCTCATGGACGCCTGGCCGATGAGGTGAACGAGCTGCACAGGGCGGGCCTGACCACGCAATCGGCGGTCGATTCCGCCTGCTGGGCCGCACGGAGCTGGCTGGGGGCCTCCGGCCTGGATGAAGGCGCTCCGGCCGATGTGGTGGTCTACGCCCAGGACCCAAGGAAGAATCTGACGGTCCTCGCGACTCCACAGCAGGTCTTCCGGGAAGGTGTCCCATACAGGACCCTCGCGGAATGAATTGAAGTGCGGAATAAATTGAAGCTTCAAGTAATTGAGAAGAGTATGAACGCTTCAGCCGCACACTCTCAGGACCTTCTGCCCGCCGATCTTTCCATGGGTACGGTCATGCTCAAGGTCTCCGACATGAAACTCATGAGCGACTATTACCAGCGGGCGCTCGGCCTTGAGGTCATCGCCGAACGGGACGGAGGGCTGGCCCTCGGCCGCGGCGGGAACACCTTGGTGCATCTTGCTCCGGCGGCCGGTCTGCAACTGCCCGGCCGGGGTGAGGCGGGTTTGTATCACACCGCCCTCCTGTTCGAGGATCGCGCCGGCCTGGCGGCGACCCTCGCCACCGCGGCCTCCTACGACCCGAAGCTCTTTCAGGGCAGCGCAGACCACCTGGTCAGCCAGGCCTTCTACTTCGGCGATCCGGAAGGCAATGGCATCGAACTCTACTTCGACCGTCCCCGCGGCGAGTGGTCCTGGAACGCGGGTGACGTCGTGATGGATTCCTTGCCTTTGGACCCCAATGGTTTCCTGCAGCAGCACCTCGCGGAGGAGGCCTTGACCGGACAGCGGCAGGCCGCCGCCGATGTCGGGCATGTCCATCTGCAGGTGGGCGACGTCGCCACCGCCTCCGACTTCTACGTCGGCACGCTGGGCTTCGAACGGACCGCGGCCATCGGCGCCTCGGCGCTCTTCGTCTCGGCCGGCGGATATCACCATCACATGGCCATGAACGTCTGGAACAGTCGTGGCGCCGGTCCTCGCAAGGACACGCTCGGTCTCGGCGAGGTACTGATCCGTGTCCCCGGAGGGGACGACGTCGCGGCGCTCGCCGACCGTCTGCGGGTCGCCGGGGTGACGCATCACCACACCGGCGCGGAACTGCGCTTCGAAGACCCGTGGCGCAACAGCCTCCGGGTCGCGGTGGGATAGCCTGAAGTCGGACGGACCGCCGTTCCCAGGAGAACTGAATACCCTGCGCCTGCCCTTGTTCCGCATATCGACTTTCCGAGGATGACATGAGCCAGTCGAACGCTTTCGTAGAGGTTTTCGTTGCCAACCACCCCCAGGCGCTGAAACGGGCGGGTGAGCTGTCCTCCGGGGCTGCAGCCGCTCCCGAGGCCTTGCGCATCGACGGGGTCAGTGATTTCGAGGTGGAGCAGCTCTGCGCGCTGGCGGCACAGGCCGTGCACAGCGCGGGGGAGCAGGAGCTCGAGATGGCCGATATCGCGGTCGATGAACTCTATGCCTTCCCTGCGACGGCCCTGAGGGTGCTCGAGGAGCTTCCGAAGTACCACGAGGAGGGTGAGGACCCGGCTCTGGCCACTGTGGCCGGACGCTGGGCGGAGGATGAGGACGTGCCTTTCAGCACCGCTGAGGCGCAGCGTCATCTGCTGGCGCTCACCGCGCTCGCCGGAGCCGTCGATTCCGGTTCGCGTCAGCGGCTTTATCTCTGGTCCGCCTGAATTCCGCAGTCCGCGGGTCCATTAGGACGGTTTGCCGGGATCTGGCATAATGATCGGGTACCTGATCTGCGCGGCCCCTCTTCCCGCGCATGCATCATGTTCTCGGAACCCTTCAGTATGGCCCGCCCCACGGGAGCAGAACAAGGGGTTCAACCCCGTTTCAGAAACAGGAGTGACCACAACAGTGGCCGTTAAGATTCGCCTCAAGCGCTTCGGCAAGATGCGCGCACCGTACTACCGTATCGTCGTTGCGGATTCCCGCACCCGCCGCGATGGCCGTGCCATCGAGGAGATCGGCAAGTACCACCCCACCGAGCAGCCCTCGTACATCGAGGTCGACTCCGAGCGTGCTCAGTACTGGCTTTCCGTCGGCGCTCAGCCGACCGAGCAGGTTCTGAACCTCCTCAAGATCACCGGTGACTGGCAGAAGTTCAAGGGTCTCCCGGGCGCCGAGGGCACCCTGAAGACCAAGGAAGACAAGGCTGCGTTCGTGGCTCCGTCCACCGACTCCGTCGTGCTGCCCGAGGCCATCACCCCCAAGGCCAAGAAGGCTGAGGAGGCTTCCGAGGAAGCCGCCGAGACCACCGAGGCTGAGTAATTGCTTCCCGAGGTTCTTGAGCATCTGGTCCGCGGCATCGTGGACAGCCCTGAGGACGTCACCGTGGCCGCCCGCAACGGCCGTCGCGGTGAAAGCCTCGAGGTTCGTGTGAGCGACGACGACCTGGGCCGTGTCATCGGCCGTCAGGGTCGTACCGCCCGCGCGCTCCGCACGGTGATGGGAGCCCTCTCCGAGGGCGGCCCGGTCCGCGTGGATGTCGTCGACGGCGAGCGTCGCCGCTAGAAGCGGCTTGAGACACTCAGGCTAGAACCTCAACGGCCCCTCCGCCCTCATGGTGGAGGGGCCGTTGCTTTGTGCGGTGACATCCGCGGCGTAACCGTGAATGTCACCGCCTCCTTTGACATTCAGGACATTGACAGGAGGACCATGGAGCTCCAGGTCGCACGTTTGGGCAGGCCGCACGGCATCCGCGGCGAGGTCACGGTGGAGGTCTTCACCGATGATCCGGAAGGCCGTTTCGTCCCCGGCGCCGAGTTCGCCACCAAACCCGAGGCGAACGGGCCGCTGATCGTGACCCGTGCCCGCTGGAACAAGGGCATCCTTCTGCTGGGCTTCGAATCGGTGGCGGATCGCAACCGGGCCGAGGAACTCCGGGGCACCTATCTGTTCGTGGAGAGCGACGAACTCGAGGATGAGGGCTCTGACGACGGCTGGTACGAGCACGAACTGCAGGGGCTCGAGGTCCGCGTGGGGGATGAGAAGGTCGGCACCGTCGCCGCTCTGACCACCATGCCGGTTCAGGATCTGCTCGTGGTCGAGACCCTTGACGGCCGTGAGGTCCTGGTTCCGTTCGTCGAGGAGATCGTCCCGGAGATCGATCTTGAGGAGGGGTACGTGCTGCTCACGCCTCCACCGGGTCTTCTCGATCTGAACAACGACGGCGGCGAGTCGCCTCGCGACGGGGACGTGGACTGAACCATGCGCATCGACGTCGTCAGCATCTTCCCGGAGTACCTGGAACCCCTCAAGCTGTCGCTGATCGGCAAGGCCCGCCAGGACGGACTTCTGTCTCTGGACGTGCACGATCTGAGGGACTTCACCACCGACCGGCACAGGACCGTGGATGACACGCCGTACGGCGGCGGTGCGGGCATGGTCATGAAGCCGGAACCGTGGGCTCAGGCCTTGGAGTCCGTCCTGCCTCCGGAGGCGGAGCGCGGCGCGGCGGAGACGGCTGGGGATTCCCGTCCGGTTCTGATCGTCCCGTCCCCGGCCGGGGCCCGTTTCACACAGGCCATGGCATACGAGCTGGCCGAAGAGGAGCACCTGGTTTTCGCCTGCGGCCGTTACGAAGGCATCGACGAGCGGGTTCTAGACTGGTCGCGGGAACGCTTCGACGTCCGCCCAGTGAGCCTGGGTGACTATGTTCTCAACGGCGGGGAAGTGGCCGTCATGGCCATGGTTGAAGCCATCGGCCGGCTGGTGCCGGGTGTGGTGGGCAACGCCGAGTCGCTGATCGAGGAGTCGCATTCGGACGGTCTGCTGGAGTACCCCGTGTACACCAAGCCGTCGTCCTGGCGCGAACACGAAGTGCCCGAGGTACTGCTGTCCGGCAACCACGGGAAGATCGCTCGCTGGCGCCGCCATCAGCAGTTCGAACGCACCGCGGAACGGCGTCCTGACCTTCTGGAGGAGTTCGACGCGACGGCGCTGCCCGGTGCAGACCGTGAGGCTTTCGCTCAACTGGGGTACGACGTCGTCGACGGAAGACTGCGGAGACGCCCCGAAGCGGGCTGACGCGCTGCGTGCGATTGGTCACGGAGAGGTCTCTGTGGCAAAATTGACTCTTGGTGTCCATTGGGCTGCCGCCTGCCACAGGGGGCGCACGGCCAACAAGCGGACCACCGCGGAACCCATCCCCGGGAACCGCGGCGAGCACACTTCAGCATCCTGCCCGGCCGAGCCGTCGGGATGCTGGCTACCAAAGCGGATGACCTGTGGCGTCCGCCAGGAGTGGATCTATGAACATCCTCGATTCCATCGACGCAGCCTCGCTGCGTAACGACGTCCCCGACTTCCGCCCCGGCGACACCCTCAAGGTGCACGTCAACATCATCGAAGGCAAGAACAGCCGTGTTCAGGTCTTCCAGGGCTTCGTCGTCGGCCGTCAGGGTGCCGGTGTCCGCGAGACCTTCACGGTCCGCAAGGTCTCCTTCGGTGTCGGTGTGGAGCGTACCTTCCCGGTGCACTCCCCGATCATCGAGAAGATCGAGCTCGTCACCCGTGGTGACGTGCGCCGCGCCAAGCTGTACTACATGCGCAAGCTGCGCGGCAAGGCAGCAAAGATCAAGGAGAAGCGCGACTTCGGCGCCTCCAAGTAATCCTTCGCGGGAGCACCCGCGGTCACCGCGAGTACCTCCCCAGAGGATCACTTCTTCATGAAGACGACAAAACGCCAGTCCCCCTTCCGGGGCTGGCGTTTTGTCGCTCTCGGGGTGGTTGTCGCGGTGCTCGTGATCTCGTGCGTCCGGGCCTTGTGGGTGGACGTGTATTACATCCCGTCGGCGTCCATGGAACCCCTGTTGCAGGAGGGGGACCGGATCGCGGTCTCCAAGACGGCGTTTCAAGGACGGGCGCCTGAACGGGGGGACTTGGTGGTCTTCGACGGACGCGGCTCCCTGGACCCGGCCGACAGTGGTCGGGGACCCGTCCTGGACGGGTTGAGCGAGGCAGGGCGCTGGCTCGGCATCGTCGGACAGGACACGGTGTACGTGAAACGCGTCATCGGAGTGGCCGGAGATCATGTGGTGTGCTGCACCGCGAACGGCAGGCTGACGGTCAATGGGAAGGCCGTGGACGAGCCCTATCTCTATCCCGGAGATGCGCCGAGCACGGTCTCCTTCAACGTCCTGGTGCCGGCCGGCCGGCTATGGCTGATGGGGGATCACCGCTCCGTGTCCGTCGACTCCCGGTCATTGCTGGGTGCACCGGGCGGCGGCATGATCCCGGTCGAGCGTGTCCTGGGGGAACCGGTCAGGATCGTCTGGCCGCTTGATAGATTGAGACAGATCCCGTCACCGGCGCTTGGCCGATGACCCGAACGGAAGGACAGCATTGGGAGCACACCTTCCTGAACCGGACTCGCAGGCCGGACAGGCGCCAGACGAACGCAGAAGCCGTTCGAAGAGGCGGAAAAAAGAACATCCGGTGCTCTCCTTCTTGAAGGAGATCGGCGTGATCGTCGGAGTGGCGGTCCTGCTGTCCTTCCTCATCAAGACCTTCCTCTTCCGGGCCTTCTACGTACCGAGTGAGTCGATGGTTCAGACCCTCGAGGTCAACGACAGGATCTTCGTGAACCGCCTGGTGCCCACGCCGATCGGCCTGGAGCACGGCGACGTGGTGGTCTTCCGGGACACCAAGGGCTGGCTTCCGCCGATCGAACAGACGAACCGTGGTCCCTTCGCCTGGGTGAACGATTCCCTGGCCTTCCTCGGACTTCTGCCGGATGAATCCAAGCAGTACCTGGTCAAGCGCGTGATCGGGCTGCCGGGGGATCACGTGGTCTGCTGTGACGCCCAGGACAGAATCCAGGTCAATGGTGTGAGCCTCAACGAGAGCTACATCAACCCGGCCGTCAAGCCTGTTCCGCAGAGATTCGATGTGACCGTGCCCGCCGGCAAGATCTGGGTCATGGGCGATAACCGGAACAACTCCGCGGACTCGCGGGCCCACCAGGGCGGACCGGGCGCCGGTTTCGTGGACATCAGCGATGTGGAGGGCCGCGCCGTCGTCATCGTCCTCCCGCTGAACCGGATGGGCGGCCTGGGCAACTATCCCGAGGTGTTCAAGGACGTGCCCGCGCCGGCGAAGGCTGCCGAGAACGTGCGTCCCGATCAGATCCCCGCGGCTCTGGCGAGCCATTCCGGGGAGTGACCTTGCCTGCTCCCACACTGGAGTTCGAACGTTCCCTTGCCACCCAGGGAGTCCGCTTCCTGGCCTGCCTCGACGAGGTGGGGCGTGGCGCGCTGGCGGGGCCCGTCAGCGTGGGGCTCACGGTTCTGGATCTGGAACAGCTGGTGGAACTTCCGCAGGTGCGGGATTCCAAGCTCCTGAAGGCTGCTCGGCGCGAAGAACTGGTTCCCGTGGTCCGGGATTGGGCACGTCACGCAGCAGTCGGGCACGCACAGGCGGCTGAGATCGATGCGTTCGGCATCGTGGAAGCACTGGCGCTTGCCGCTGAACGGGCCTGGGCGCAGGTGCGGGGCGCCGGAGGCGTGGCCGACGCCGTGCTGCTGGATGGAAAGCACAATTGGCTTCAGCGCCCGGCGGATTCCCTGTTCGACGCTCTGGCGCCGTCGTCGACGTCGGGCGAGGACGACGGCGTTCCCAGCCTCCGCGATCTGCCGGTGACCATGCGGATCAAGGCGGACATGGACTGCCAGGGCGTTGCGGCTGCAAGCATTCTCGCCAAGGTGGAACGTGACGAGTTGATGGCCGTCATGGCACAGGAGTTCCCCATGTTCGGCTGGGAGATCAACAAGGGCTACGGGACGGCAGTCCACAAGACCGCCCTGCGCGAGCACGGGGCGTGTGAACAGCACCGCAGGAGCTGGAAGCTCCTCTGAGAACGGGATCGGATGGCGTGCGCCACCCTGTCCGCTGAGGGAAGATGGAAACATGAGTGCCGAGGATCTTGAGAATTACGAAACCGAGATGGAACTCCAGCTGTACCGCGAGTACCGGGACGTGGTGGGACTCTTCAGCTACGTCGTGGAGACCGAGCGGCGCTTCTATCTGGCCAACCATGTCGATCTGCAGGCCCGCAGCGCCGACGGGGAGGTCTATTTCGACCTGACACTCAATGACGCCTGGGTCTGGGACGTCTACCGCACGGCGCGGTTCGTGAAGAACGTCCGGGTGATCACGTTCAAGGACGTCAACGTCGAAGAGCTGCCACGGAACGACGACCTGGGCCTGCCACAGCCCGATGACCTGGGGAACTGAGCCCCTTTCCGGTCAAGGTGACGCGGGCGGCTCTGGGACTTCGGGGCGTCATCCTTTCCAGTCACGACGCAGCAGCCCATACACCCAGGAATCCGACACATCCCCGTTCACGATGCAGTCCTCGCGGAGAGTGCCTTCGAGCACGAAGCCAAGCTTTTCCAGCACACGGGCGGACGCCCAATTTCCGGTGTCGGTCTCGGACTGGACGCGGTTCAGATCGAGTGTCGCGAACGCCCATCGGAGAAGGGCACGCGCTGCCTCGGTCGCATAGCCGCGGCCCCAGCTCGACTGATTGAGACAGTAGCCCAGCGAGGCGCTGCGGAACTCGGGGTTCCAGCTGTTGAAGGTGCACCAGCCGACGAAGCTGTGATCGGAGATCCGTTCGATCACCACGCGTGCGCCGCTGCCTTCCTCTGACATCCGCCGGCATCCGTCCATGAAGCGCGTGACTGATGTCCTGTCGGTCCACGGTGGGGAGTCCCAATAGCGAAGGACGTCGGCATCGCTCTGCAATGCGAACAGGTCCTCGGCATCGGCCTCGGCAAAGGGACGAAGTCGAAGACTCGCGGTTTCCAGGGTCGGAGTGGGCAGTGCCATGTGTGCATCATCGCACGGTGCGCACGAATGGGGCGTGGTGAGCCCGCTCTTTCGGCTGTTGTGGAGGTTTTTGCCCGGGCCCTGTCCACATAGCTTGTCCGCTTTCCCCGGGAGGGTTCTCGCCGCTGAAGACTGGTGTCGGAGGTGGATACATGAGAACGAAGGACGTGCTCGGGTGGCGCGGTGAAGCGCTTGCCGCGGATTTTCTGGAGGACCAGGGGATGCGTGTGGTGGAGCAGAATTGGCGGTGTGCGGCGGGGGAGCTGGATATCGTGGCGGTCGATGGTGACACCTTGGTGGTGGCTGAGGTCAAGACGCGCAGCAATATGGACTACGGGCATCCGTTCGAGGCCGTGACTCGGGAGAAGCTGTTGAGGCTTCATCGTCTGGCCCGGCAGTGGGCGGGGGAGCATGCTCTCCGTTTGCCCAAGAGACGTCTTGATGCGATCGCGGTGCTGGCTCCTCGTGGTGCTGCTCCGGTCATCGAGCATTTGAAGGGGATCGGCTGAGGTGGGCCGGGCTCGGGGTGTGGGCAGGTGTCTGTCCGTGGCGTTGAACGGTCTGCGGGGACGGATGGTCGAGGTCGAGGCGGACATCGGGAACACGCTGCCAGGGTTCGTGATCCTTGGCCTGCCGGACACTGCGTTATCGGAGTCGCGTGAACGGATCCGTTCCTGTGCGACGAATTCGGGTATTCCGTTGAGCCGGCGGAAGATCACGGTGAATCTGTTCCCGGCGTCCTTGCCGAAGCGGGGTTCGGGATTCGATTTGGCGATAGCTGTCTCGACCGTCGCCGCCAATGGGGAGATCCGGGGCACGGAGGGCGTGGTGTTCCTGGCAGAGCTCGGGCTCGATGGCAGACTTCGGCCGGTGCGGGGCGTGCTGCCCGCGGTGGCTGCGGCCGTGAAGGCCGGCCATAGGCGTGTGGTGGTGGCCCGCGGGAATGCGGCGGAGGCCTCCTTGGTGCCGGGAGCGGAGGTCTCCTCTTACGCCACTTTCGCTCGTCTGGTACTTGACTTCGGGGCTGAACCGAAGGACCTGAATCTCGGTTTCGAGCCACTGGAGACGGGAAATACGGAACAGGCGGCGGGATCTTCCGGGGCGGAGCCGGATCTGGCGGAGGTTGCCGGGCAGTCCGAGGCGCGTTTTGCGTTGGAGGTCGCGGCGGCCGGCGCCCACCACATGCTCATGGTCGGACCGCCGGGAGCGGGGAAGACGATGCTCGCGGAGCGTCTGCCGGGGCTGCTTCCAGCGCTCGACGACGACGCCGCACTGGAAGTCACCAGTATTCATTCCTTGGCAGATCAGGGAGAAGTGCGCAGGGAGCTTCTGCGCCGCCCTCCTTTTGAGAACCCGCATCACACGGCGACGTGTGCCGCGATCATCGGCGGAGGCTCGGGACTTCCACGGCCCGGAGCCGCTTCTCGCGCCCACCGGGGCGTGCTGTTCATGGACGAGGCTCCCGAGTATGAGCGACGTGTTCTCGACGCTCTCCGGCAGCCCTTGGAGCATGGCGAACTCGTGATTCATCGGGCGCACGGAGTGGCTTCCTACCCCGCACGCTTCCAGCTGATTCTCGCGGCGAACCCGTGCCCGTGTGGCAAATCCAGCGGTAAGGGAACCGAGTGCACCTGCACGCCGCTCATGCGACGCCGGTACTTCGGTAAGCTCTCCGGCCCGCTTCTGGACCGGGTGGACATCCAGCTGCCAGTCCACAAGATCAGCCGCGCGGAGCTGGAAGCTCAAGGTAGCGCCGAAACCACCGCAGCGGTCCGGCTGCGGGTCGAAGCCGCTCGCGGTGCCCAAAGCGAACGATTGCGGCGTTTCGGACTCGAGACCAACTCCATGGTGCCGGGCAAAGTCCTGAGGGGCACGCTGAGACTCGACGGCAAGACCACCCGCATCCTGGACACGGCAATGGACCGGGGAGTGCTCAGCGCTCGCGGCTATGACAGGGTACTGAGACTTGCGTGGACCCTGTCGGATCTCAGTGGCCAGGGCACACCCTCGGCCGATCATGTCGGACAGGCGCTCTCGCTACGTTCACCGGAGCTGAGCTCATGAGCGGGATGGGCCCCGGAGCCGACTCCGGGCATGTCGAGGAAGGCTGGCATGATGAAGCGACCGGAGAAATCCTTGAACAAGCGGTGCCGGTGATCGGTTCCAGGGTCGTCGTGCAACCCGCGCAAGCTGTGGAACGTTCAGAGCCGTCCGGATCCGTGGATCGTTCGGAGCGCCTGGCCAGAGCTTCCCTGACGCGGCTCATGGAACCGCAGGACGCTGCCGGTCTGGCGTTGGTCGAATTGTTGGGGGCCGTGGACTGCCTGGATTTCATCACATCCCGCTCCTCTCATGAGCCGACCCTGGAGAAGCAGCTGTGGGAGCTGTTGGAGGAGCACCATGCCAGCCGGGGGTGGAAGGGGCTTTCTGCGGCGCTGGCGAGGTGGCGGCCCCGGCTGGAGTCTCTCGCCCCGGGCCGCGATCTTTCGGTGGTTGAGAGGCTCGGCGGGGGCTTCCTGGTGCCTGCGGACCAGGAGTGGCCGGAACAGTTCAACGATCTCGGGCTGCAGAGGCCTCTGGGGCTCTGGTACCGAGGCCGGCCGGGTCCCTGGCCTGGCCCGGAGAACGCGGTGGCGATCGTCGGATCGAGGGACAGCACCGGATACGGGGCTGCCGTGACGGCCGATCTTGCCCACGAGCTTGCACGGCGCGGCCGCACTGTGGTGTCCGGCGGAGCCTATGGAATCGACGCCCACGCACATCGTGCTGCGCTGACAGGACACGACCCCGCTTCTGAGGGCATACCCACCATGGCTTTCATGGCAGGTGGGATCGATCGCTTCTACCCCAGCGGCAATGAAGAACTGCTGCGCGTCGTCGGCCAGAGGGGTGCCGTCGTGGCCGAGGTGCCGCCCGGGTCGGCGCCGACCCGGTACCGCTTCCTGCAGCGGAACAGATTGATCGCCGCGTTCTCGGGTGCCACCGTGGTGGTCGAGGCACGTTGGCGTTCCGGTGCGTTGAACACGGCACATCATGCAGAGGCTTTGGGCCGGGCCGTGGCCGCTGTACCAGGACCGGTTCACTCGGCCAGCAGTGCAGGATGCCATCGCTTGCTGAGGGAGGGTGGAGCAGTGCTTGTCACCGACGTCTCGGAAGTCCTGGAACTTCTCGACGGCCCGGTAGCGGACCCGTCAGACCACGAAGCCACGGCCCGGGCGGCGATTCACGATGGACTTGCTCTGGAAGACCTGGTTCTCCTCGATGCGCTCCCGCTGCGCACCGCCTCCACCGTGGACAAGCTGAGCATCGTCGCAGGACTGGACTCGATGAATGTGCGGGCAGGACTTGGCCGGCTCCAGTTGCTTGGACTGGCAGAAGCCGTCGGGGCGCGCTGGAAGCGTCGCGCAGAGAAAGACCGAACAGGGAAGAACTGAGGGGAAGGGCGGAACGGCGAAGCTTCGCGCAGAGAAGGACCGAGCAGGAAGAGACTGAGCAGGAAAAGACTGAGGAGCCGTGCTCCCCACCTGGAACCGCAGCTGTCGGGCTGATGGCCTTTCGTCAGGCTCGCTCAGATGGCGCAGGGCGCGCCCAACCAGCTAACAGCTCCGGGAATGGCACCATGAAAGTCCACTACGACATGTGAAAGGAACGGCCTGTGACCACGGAACCGCGGCAGCCCGGCTTCCGGCAGGACTTTCTGGAGGACTACACCCGGTACCTCAGCGGGGAACGTGGCCGGTCCGGAAACACCCTGAAGGCCTACCTGACCGACGCTCAGCAGCTGATGACCTTCTCCCTCAGCCAGGGCCTGGCGTCCTGGGAGGAAGTGGACCTTCAGCTGCTCAGGGACTGGCTTGCCGGCCTGTCGTCGGACGGCAAGGCGCGGGCCACGCTCGCCCGGCACGCGGCCAGCGCCAGAACGCTGTTCTCCTGGCTGCTCCGGGAAGGTCACGTCCAGCAAGACCCCACCCTGAGGCTCCGCTCCCCGAAGAAAACCTCCTCACTGCCCACCGTGCTGCGCCCCTCTCAGATGGATCAACTGCTCCAGGAACTGCAGGAAGCGGCCCAGGACGGAGACCCACTGGCCCTGAGGAACCTTGCAATCGTCGAACTGCTCTATGCCTCAGGAATCCGGGTCGGTGAACTGATAGGCCTGGACGTTGACGACCTCGACCTGGAACGCCGGACCATGAAGGTTCTCGGCAAGGGAGACAAGGAGCGCACCGTGCCGTTCGGAACACCGGCGGCCCGTGCCGTAGAGGGATGGCTTCGCAGAGGTCGACCCGCCTTGGCCGGACCATCCAGCCGTGCCGCACTCTTCCTCGGCGCCCGTGGAGGCAGGATCGACCCTCGTCAGGTCCGTTCGCTTGTTGCCGCCCGCTTCCAAGCGCTCGGAGACACCGCCGCAACGGGGCCGCACGCTCTCCGGCACACCGCCGCGACACATCTGCTGGACGGAGGCGCGGAGCTGCGCGCGGTCCAGGAACTCCTGGGGCACAGCACCCCGGCTACCACGCAGCTCTACACCCACGTCTCCGTGGAACGTCTCCGTGACAGCTATCGCCAGGCGCATCCCAGAGCCTGACCCGTGGTCGGCAGAGCAGCCTCGGAGGATGAGCGGCTGACGTTGCCCATGGCCCGCGGTCGAGGTCAATGAGCCTGGGCCCGCCTCCAGGAGCCTCCGTAGCGAAAACATGACGGGATGAGGTTCCATGATGTCCTCCGGACACGGCCTGTGACACCGGAACAGAGCGTCACTGGCGCAATCGTCGGTGCTGCGGCAGAATAAGTACCAACGCCGAGGTTCAAGCAGTACTTGAATCTCGCGTTCATGTCGTTCCGGCGGCACTCAATTCAATACATTGCGGCAATCACCTGACTTCAGGGAGTCGAAGGGCGTTGGGGAAGACGTACCTACGGCTAAGGAGGAAGGCATGTCTGTTGCAATGACCAGGGGAGTGTTGTTCATTCACTCCGCCCCAGCTGCGCTGTGCCCTCACGTCGAGTGGGCGGTGGCATCGTTGCTGGATGATTCGGCGACCCTTGACTGGGTGGCCCAGCCCGCTGCACCCGGAATGTTCCGGGCTGAGTTGGCGTGGAACGGACCCGCAGGGACCGCCATTCAGCTTGCCTCTGCTCTGCGCGGATGGACTCACCTTCGCTACGAGGTCACCGAGGAAGCGTCCCAGGGTACCGATGGTGGCCGTTGGTCCCACACCCCCGAACTGGGCATCTTCCATGCCGTCACGGATGCCCACGGCAACATCATGGTCTCCGAAGACCGTATCCGCTTCGCCTACGAGGCCGGTGCAGGGGATCCTGCGGCGGTCTATCACGAACTCTCCCTCGCCCTGGGCGAGGCCTGGGATGAGGAACTGGAACCCTTCCGGCACGCCTCTGAAGGAGCCAATGTCCGTTGGCTCCATCAAGTCGGCTGAAGAAGGCGCGATCTCCCGAGCTCTCGGGTGCGTGACTCCACGCTGCACGCACTCGAGGCGCCGTGAATGCTCTTAGCCGGAAACGACGTCGGCGCCGCTCACCCCGAAGGTGAGCGGCGCCGACGTCGTTGTTGCGCGGTTCTCAGTAGTTGCGGACCGCGATCACGGCGTTGTGGCCGCCGAAGCCGAAGGAGTTGCTCAGGGCGACGATGTCGCCCGCAGGCAGGTCACGGGCGGTGGTGACCACGTCGAGCGGGATCTCCGGATCCTGGTTCTCGAGGTTGATGGTCACCGGGGTCTTGCGCTCGTAGACGGCCAGGGTCGTCAAGACCGCCTCGACGGCGCCCGAGGCGCCCAGGAGGTGGCCCATCTGGGACTTGGTCGCGGAGACCGCGACGTTGTCCACGTGGGTGCCCAGAGCGGCACGGAGAGCCGTGTACTCGGGCTTGTCGCCGACCGGGGTCGAGGTGGCGTGTGCGTTGACGTGCACGACGTCCTCGGCCTGGATACGACCATCGAACATCGCCGCCTTCAGCGCACGGGTGGCGCCCAGACCCTCGGGGTCAGGAGCGGTGATGTGGTAGGCGTCCGCGGTGACGGAGGTGCCGGCCAGCTCACCGTAGATGCGGGCGCCGCGAGCCAGGGCGTGCTCCTCGGCCTCGATGACCAGCGCGCCTGCGCCTTCGCCCATGACGAAGCCGTCGCGGTTCACATCGTACGGACGTGAGGCGTGCTGGGGATCGTCATTGCGGCGGGAGAGCGCCTGCATGGAGGCGAAAGCCGCGATCGGCATCGGGTGGATGGCCGCTTCCGCGCCACCGCACATGACCACATCGGCCTTGCCGGAGCGGATCAGGTCCAGGCCCAGGTGCAGGGCCTCGGTACCGGAGGCGCAGGCGGAGACAGGGGTGTGGGCGCCGGCGCGCGCACCGAGGTCCAGGCTGACGGCAGCCGCCACGCCGTTAGGCATGAGCATCGGGACAGTCATGGGCAGGACGCGACGCGGGCCGCGCTCCTTGAGGGTGTCCCAGGCGTCGAGCAGCGTCCACACGCCACCGATGCCGGTGGCGAAGGCGACGCCGAGGCGATCCTTGTCCATCTCTTCGATGCCGGAATCGGCCCAGGCCTCGCGGGCGGCGACCACGCCGAACTGGGTGGAAGGGTCCATGCGCTTCATCTCGACGCGGCTCAGCTTCTCGGAAGCAGGTTCGGAGCATCGCGCGGCGAAGGTGACGGGGAGCTCGTAGGTGCTGACCCACTCGTCCTCAAGAGTGCGCGCACCGGAAACACCCTTCAGGGCGTTCTTCCACATGGTGGGTACGTCGCCGCCGATAGGCGTGGTGGCACCGAGGCCGGTGATGACAACTTTGCGAGACATTGTCACTCTCCAAGTGATGATGGATGTCTGCCCGATGGGGCATCAGGTTCAGGGGTGTGCCGGAATGAAAGGGAACCCGCAAGGTGTCCGGCACGGGCACCCGCTCCGTGGCTCCTGACGGAGGAGTCAGGAGCCACGGCGGGTCATACCGGGAACCTCACCCCGGTGGGGGCGGCTCGCCGGCATGGAAAGGCGATCAGGCCTGGGCGTTGGCGATGAAGTTCACAGCGTCGCCGACGGTCTTGAGGTTCTTGACCTCTTCGTCGGGGATGCGCACGCCGAACTTCTCCTCGGCGTTCACCACGATGGTCATCATGGAGATGGAGTCGATGTCCAGGTCCTCGGTGAAGGACTTGTCCAGCTCGACAGCCTCGGGAGCCAGACCGGTCTCCTCGTTGACGATTTCAGCCAGGCCGGCCAGGATCTCTTCGTTGCTAGCCATTTCGGCTCCTTTTCTGTGTTGTTCCGGCTACCGCCGGGGGCTTATCGACCAGCTTGTGCTGACCGCGACTGTGAAGTTGTACGGTGATCGCGCCGGACTCAGGGGAGCCGGACGACCTGGGCCCCGAAGACCAGACCTGCGCCGAAGCCGATCTGCAGTGCCAGCCCGCCGCTGAGGCCGGGGTTCTCCTCGAGCAGGCGGTGCATGGCGAGAGGGATCGACGCCGCGGACGTGTTGCCCGAATCGACGATATCCCTTCCCACCACGACGTGTTCGGGAAGCTTGAGCTGCTTGACCATCTCGTCGATGATCCGCATATTGGCCTGATGCGGGACGAAGGCGCTGAGATCCTCGGCGGTCACACCGGCGGAGTCGAGGGCGGACTGCGCCACCTTCGCCATCTCCCAGACAGCCCAGCGGAAGACGCTCGGACCGTCCTGACGCATGGTGGGCCAGATGTTCAGGGCGGCGGAGATGAGGGCTTGGTCGTCGCTCTCGTCGGCATGCCGGGCCAGCGACTCCAGTTCTCGCACCTCATTGAGGGAGTGGGTCATGCCGATGGCCTCCCACTTGCTTCCGTCGGAGCCCCAGACGGAGGGGCTGATGCCCGGTTCCTCCGATGGGCCGACGATCACGGCACCGGCGCCGTCCCCGAGAAGGAAGGAAATGGTCCGCTCATGGTTGTCGATGAAGTCGGAGAGCTTTTCAGCTCCGACCACCAGGACGTACTCCGCGGTACCGGAACGGACCAGCGCATCGGCCTGAGCCACGCCATAGCAGTACCCGGCACAGGCGGCAGAGATGTCGTAGGCGGGGGCCGGTGCGGCACCCAGACGTTCCGTGAGAGCCGCCGCTGCGGACGGCGTAGCGTACGGATGGGTCACCGTGGAGACGATCACGGCGCCCAGCCGGGAGGCCTCAAGCCCGGCGCGCTCCAGCGCGTCTCGGGCGGCGCCCTCCGCCATGTCGATGACGCTGACATCCGCAGCGGCACGACGGCGCGTGACGATGCCGGTCCGCTGCCGGATCCATTCGTCCGAGGAGTCGATCCACTGACAGACGTCGTCGTTGGTCACCACCACATCGGGGCGGTATGCGCCCACGGCATGGATGCGGCTCCCGGAACGAGTGGCGTTCTGCCGGAGGACGGGAGCCATCAGCGGGCGCCCTCGGTGTCTTCAGCCGCGGCCGTGTGGTGTCCGGTGCCAGCGGGTGCGGACTCCTGCTCGACCTCTGCGAAAAGCGCGAGGGCGGCTTCCAGATCGGCGGGAGTCTTGACGGCAACCGTCTTGACGCCCTTCATGCCGCGCTTGGCCAGGCCGGTGAGGGTGCCTGCGGGGGAGAGCTCGATGAGGCCCTTGACACCCTGGGCGAGCAGGGTCTCCATGCAGAGGTCCCAGCGGACGGGGCGGGAGACCTGGGCCACCAGGCTCGCGACTCCGGCCTTGCCGTTGGCGATGGGCTGACCGTCGAAGTTGGACAGCAGCGGCACCTGGGGCTCATGGATGTCCAGCTCATGCTGGAACGAGTCCAGAGCGCCGACGGCCGGAGCCATGTGGGTCGTGTGGAACGCGCCGGCGACCTTGAGCGGGATCACGCGGGCCTTGGCCGGCGGATTCCCGGCCAGAGCCTCGAGCTGTTCGAAAGTGCCCGCAGCGACGATCTGACCGGCGCCGTTGACATTGGCCGGGGTGGCTCCAGCGGCCTCGATGGCGGCCAGAACCTCGCTCGGCTCACCGCCGACGATGGCGGTCATGCCGGTCGGAGTGACCGCAGCGGCCGCGGCCATGCCGTTGGCGCGCTCCCGGACGAAACGCATCGCGTCCTCTTCGCTGAGGACACCTGCCAGAGCGGTGGCGGTGATTTCGCCGACGGAGTGCCCGGCCAGCGAGATGGGAAGGCTTGAGAGTTCGACGTCGAACAGGGCCTTGGCGGAGACCAGACCGGCGGCCACGATGAGAGGCTGGGCGACGGCGGTGTCCTTGATGGTCTCTTCATCAGAGGTGGTGCCGTGAGCGGTGAGATCGAGCTGGGCGACCTCGCTGAGGGCGGCCAGGTGCTCGGCGACGCCGGGAACCTCCAGCCACGGGGCGAGGAAACCGGGGGTCTGAGAGCCCTGTCCAGGGCACACGATAGCTAGCACGTATATCAGCTTTCCAAATCGAAGGGGCGTTTCCGCCTGTTTGCTCGCACGAAGCTCGCCAAGCCTATTTGTAGGAAGTCTACAAGAGAGGCTCAGTGAGCGCGGGTAGCGTGCCGTTCATGCGCCGGCCGCTGTGGTGGAGCCAGCCGCCCGACTGCCAACGCGGTCTGCAGGACGTACGCCTCGCGGGGGATCAGAGGGTCCCAGCCGGTCACGTCGCAGACGCGTTTGAGACGGTATCGCACGGTGTTGGCGTGGACGAAGAGCTCCCGCGCCGTGGCTTCCAGGGAGTGGCCCAGTTCCAGGTAGGTGCTCAGAGTGTCGACGAGTCCGTTCGAGGCGGCGAGCAAAGGACGGTAGATCCCGCTCACCAGCTGCCTTCGGGCCGTCTCGTCGCCGGAGATGACCCGTTCCGGCAGGAGGTCCCCGGCCGCCACCGGACGGGGTGCCGCCGGCCACGCGCGGGCCGCGGTCAGGCCCGCGAACGCCGCCTGGGCGGAGAGGCTGGCGTCGACGATGGAGGCCGCTTCGGGGCCGTGGACCACGGGTCCGGGGGCGAAGAGATCGCTGAGCTTGGTGAGAGAGCCTTCACGGTCGTGCAGTCCGCCCAGAACCAGGATCAGCCGGTCTCCCTGAATCCCCACCAGGGCGTCTTCCGCGTAACGTCCCGCCGTCCTGCGCAGCTCACTGACATAGCTGGCGCTCGGTTCCAGGGGGGCCTTGCCGACCACCACGGTGAAGCGTTCCTGCGCCTTCCAGCCGAGTGCCGCGATGCGGGACCGCAGGGCATCCGTGTTCTCTCCGCGGAGGATCGCGTCGACGATCAGGGCCTCGAGCCGGGTGTCCCACGAGCCTCGGGATTCCGCGGCGCGTGCGTAGACGTCCGCCGCGGCGAAGGCCACCTCGCGGGAGTATCGCAGAACGGCTTCCCGCAACTCAGGCTGAGCGGATTCGGGGGCGAGGACCGGGACCTGTTCCTCGACGACCTCGACCACGATCCGGATGAGCTGGAGGGCCTTCTGCAGGCTGATGGCGCGAGTCATCTCGCTCGGGGCCGTGCCGAAGACGTCGGAGAGGATCCAGGCGGGGGAACTGGGACGCTCGTACCAGGTGACGAAATTCGCGATGCCGTTCTGCGCCACGAGGCCGAGGGTGGAGCGCTCGTCCGCACTCAGCCGGGCGTACCAGGGAAGAGAGGCTTCCAGCTGCCGAATGGTCCGGGTGGAGAGCTGGCCCACGTTGGCACGGAGCTTCTTGAGCGTCTCCGCCTTGTCTGCCGGGCTGGTGGGTACGGTGCTCGGCTTTCCGTCGGAGGGCTTCATCCTACGAGCATAGTGCCAGCCGCTTTGTGTGAAGGCTACAACTGCCTGCCGAACACTCAGGATTGATCACGACGACGGCGGTCAGCTCGCCGTCGGACGCGGGAGAGGCCCCCACCCCGGCGGGGGTGAGGGCCTCTCGGCAATCGGAAGGATGTCAGGCGTCGCCGCCCGCGCCTCCCGTGGTTCCGGCGTTGACGTTCATCAGGTCGTACTTCTCGATCGCGGCACGCGGAGCCGAGGCGTCGACCTTGCCCTCCGCTGCCAGCTGCTGCAGAACGGCGACCACCACGGAGTGGGTGTCGTTCTTGAAGAAGCGGCGAGCGGCCTGGCGGGTGTCGGAGAAGCCGAAGCCGTCCGCGCCGAGGCTGGTGAAGCGGTTCGGCAGGTACTGGCGGACCTGATCGGAGACCGATCGCATGTAGTCGGAGACCGCCACCACGGGGTGGGGGTTGTCTGCGAACTTCCCGGTCAGGTACGGGGTGCGCTGGTCCTCCGGGTTGAGCAGATTGTGCTCGTCCGTGGCGACGCCATCGCGGCGCAGTTCGTTGAAGGAGGTGACGGAGAAGACGTCCGCCGCAACACCCCAGTCCTCGGCGAGTACCTTCTGGGCTTCCAGGCCCCAGGGCACGGAGACACCGGCCGCGAAGATGTTGGCGCGGGGACCGTCCACGGTGGGGGCACTGATGTGGTGGATACCGCGGACGATGCCCTCGACATCCACGCCCTCCGGCTGTGCCGGCTGGTGGATCGGCTCGTTGTACACCGTGAGGTAGTACATGACGTTCGGGTCCTGGGAGTCCGGGCCGTACATCTGCTCGAGGCCGTGGCGCACGATGTGTGCGATCTCGTAGCCGTAGGCCGGATCGTAGGCGCGAACCGCGGGGTTGGTCCCGGCCAGGATGAGGGAGTGGCCGTCGGCGTGCTGGAGGCCTTCACCGGTCAGGGTGGTGCGCCCGGCGGTGGCGCCGATCACGAAGCCGCGCGTCATCTGGTCGCCGGCGGCCCAGAAGGAGTCACCGGTGCGCTGGAAGCCGAACATCGAGTAGAAGACGTAGATCGGGATCAAGGGCACGCCGTGGGTCGCGTAGGCGGTGCCCGCCGCGGTGAAGGCTGCGACGGCCCCGGCCTCGTTGATGCCGGGGTGGATCAGCTGCCCGGTTGCGGCTTCCTTGTACGCCAGGACCAGTTCGCGGTCCACGGACAGGTAGTTCTGGCCGTTCGGGTTGTAGATCTTGGCGGTCGGGAAGAACGCGTCCATACCGAAAGTGCGGGATTCGTCGGGGACGATCAGGGCGACGTGCTTGCCGAAGTCCTTGTCGCGGAGCAGATCCTTGAGCATGCGGACGAAGGCCATGGTGGTGGCGGCCTTCTGCTTGCCGGAACCCTTCCGGGCGACCTCGTAGGCCTTGTCCGAAGGAAGAACGAGTTCCTCGTGCTGGTGACGACGTTCCGGCACCGAACCGCCCAGAGCACCGCGGCGCTCCATCATGTACTTGATCTCCGGGGCGTCATTGCCCGGGTGGTAGTACGGCGGGCGGTACAGGTCCTGCTCCAGCGCTTCGTCACTGACGGGGATTCGCAGGTGGTCGCGGAAGGCCTTCAGGTCCTCCATGGTCAGCTTCTTCATCTGATGCGTCGCATTACGGCCCTCGAAGTGGGTGCCGAGGCCGTAGCCCTTGACCGTCTTGGCCAGGATCACCGTGGGCTTGCCCTTGAACTCGGTGGCGGCCTTGTAGGCGGCGTAGACCTTGCGGTAGTCGTGGCCACCGCGCTTGAGGTTCCAGATCTGCTCGTCCGTCAGATCGGCGACGAGTTCCTTGGTCTGCGGGGTCCGTCCGAAGAAGTGCTCGCGCACGAACGCGCCGGACTCTGCCTTGTAGGTCTGGTAGTCGCCGTCGACCGTCGTGTTCATCAGGTCCACCAGCGCACCATCGCTGTCCTTGGCGAGCAGGTCATCCCACTCGCGGCCCCAGACGACCTTGATGACGTTCCAGCCGGCGCCGCGGAAGAACGCTTCGAGTTCCTGCATGATCTTGCCGTTGCCGCGGACGGGTCCGTCGAGGCGCTGGAGGTTGCAGTTGATCACGAAGGTCAGGTTGTCCAGGCCCTCATTGGCGGCGAGCTGCAGCAGGCCGCGGCTTTCCGGCTCGTCCATCTCACCGTCGCCGAGGAATGCCCAGACGTGCTGATCGCTCGTGTCCTTGAGCCCACGGTTGTGGAGGTAGCGGTTGGACTGGGCCTGGTAGATGGCGTTCATCGGGCCGATGCCCATGGAGACCGTGGGGAACTCCCAGAACTCCGGCATCAGGCGCGGGTGGGGGTACGACGAGAGGCCGTGGGGTGCCTTGGACTTCTCCTGGCGGAAAGCGTCGAGGTCGTCCTCACTCAGACGGCCTTCCATGAAGGCGCGGGCGTACATGCCGGGGGAGGCGTGGCCCTGGAAGAACACCTGGTCGCCGCCGCCGGCGTGGTCCTTGCCGCGGAAGAAGTGGTTGAAGCCCACCTCATACAGCGTCGCTGCACCGGCGTAGGTGGAGATGTGGCCGCCGACGCCGATATCGGCGCGCTGGGCACGGTGCACCATGATCGCGGCGTTCCAGCGCATGTAGGCGCGGTAGCGGCGCTCGAACTCCTCGTTGCCGGGGAAAGCCGGTTCGGAGTCGACAGGGATGGTGTTGACGTAGTCGGTGGTGGTCACCATCGGCACGCCGACGGACTGTGCGCCGGCACGCTGCAGCAGGGACCTCATGACGAAGCGGGCACGTTCCGTGCCGCGCTCCTTCACCAGAGCATCGAACGATTCAACCCATTCGCTGGTCTCCTCAGGATCCGCATCAGGGACCCCTGCGGTGAGCCCGCTCAGGATGGAAGGGGTGATTTCTTCAGCAGCCACGTCAAACCTCTCTTTGATGCAACTGCGGGGCCTCGCTGATCCAGGGGCCACCGCACGCGGCAATTCGCTTCCGGGCGCCGGGCAGGTGATCCCGGCACTCTCAACTTGTCACGCGTCTCGCGCACCCGGGATACCGGGCGCGACTCACTCGTGTTCATGGATCACTCTAGCCCTCACCTCGCGGCATATGCATTCGGGGCGCCTTGCATTGCGTCGCGCGCACGGAGGGCGCTGAGCGGGCTCCGGGAGGCATGCACAGGGACAAATCGGCGTCAACCGCTGCGAAAGCGCGTGGAATGCAGCACAATGGGAAGGAACACGGGCCGGGTAGAGTCGCCGGACCATCACAAGGAGGAACGAGTGAGCGAGGCCGACGCCGTCGAGGACGTCACCATTGCCGGCCGTCTGGGTTTCAAGGACGGCGATCTGATCCAGGAATTCGGTTACGACGAGGATGTCGATTTCGACTTCCGCGGTGACCTTGAGGACATCGTGGGTTCGGAGCTTCTGGACGAGTACGAACAGGAAGTCGTCGACGGCGTGATCCTCTGGTGGCGCGAGGACGACGGGGACCTGGTGGATGCCCTGGTCGACGTTCTCCCCGCGCTGGAAGGCGACGGGGTCGTATGGATTCTCACGCCGAAGTCGGGCCGTGACGGCTATGTTCCGCCGGCTGACATCCAGCACGCTGCTCCCACCGCGGGTCTGCACTGCACATCGACCATCTCCGCCGCGAAGGACTGGTCCGGGACCCGACTGGTGTTCCGGAAGAAGAAGTGATGTCTGAACAGCTGACGAACCCCTTGGGACTGGTTTCCCCGGGCGTCGGTGAGGTTGCACCGGACTTCACACTGGTGAACCAGTTCGGTGAAGAGGTCACGCTGAGCGCTTTCCGCGGACAGCCGGTGGTTCTCGTCTTCTACCCCTTCGCGTTTTCCGGCATTTGCACGGGTGAGTTGTGTGAGATCCGTGACAACATCTCGCTCTTCTCCGGACTGAACGCCAAGGTCCTGGCCATTTCGGTGGACAGCAAGTTCGCTCTGCGGGCCTGGGCGGAGCAGCAGGGCTACGATTTCGATCTTCTGGCGGACTTCTGGCCGCACGGCGAGGTCGCCGGCAAGTACGGCGTCTTCGACGAGGAATCGGGCATGGCCGTGCGTGGCACCTTCATCCTGAACTCTGAAGGGCTGGTCCACTACGCGGTGGTCAACTCCCGTGGCCAGGCACGCGACTTCGAGGCCTACCGGGAAGCTCTGGCGGCGCTGTCCGCATGAGCCCGAACGACGACGGCGGGACGCTGCAGCAGGCGATCGAGCAGCTGCGGGATCGCGCCGTCGTCGTCCTCACCGGAGCGGGCATCAGCACCGACTCCGGCATCCCGGCCTACCGAGGACCGGGTTCGCGGCCGTCGAATCCCATCACGGTGCAGGAGTACATGGGTTCCGAGCAGGCGCGTCGGCGCTACTGGGCCAGGAACCATCTCGGCTGGCGGCGGGTGAAATGGGCCGTTCCCAACGAAGGGCACCAGGCTCTGGCGGAGCTGGAGCGCGGCGGAGCGGTCCGGGCTGTGATCACGCAGAACGTCGACCGCCTGCACGAGGATTCCGGTAGCGAGAACGTGGTGGACCTGCACGGACGGGTGGACCAGATCATCTGCACGGAGTGCGGGGACCTGTTGCGCCGACGGACCTTGGAAGAGATTCTGACGTCACTGAATCCCGGTTTCGTCGAGCGTGCCGAGGCTCTTGGTGTGGTGGAAGCGCCGGACGCGGATGCCCAGATCGATGATTCCCTGGCTCGCGAATTCGTGGTGGCGCCGTGCCCGAGGTGCGGGGGAGTGCTGAAGCCTGACTTCGTGTTCTTCGGCGAGAACGTGCCCAAGCCGAGGCTCGCACGGGCCCTGAAGCTGGTGGACGAGGCTGAGGTTCTGCTCGTGGCGGGGACGTCGCTGACGGTCATGAGCGGCCTGCGGTTCGTCCGTCAGGCCGCGAAGGCGGGGACTCCCGTGGTGCTGGTCAACCAGGGGCCGACGCGCGGGGACGAGTTCGCCACCGTACGCCTGCATTCGGGGACCTCGGAGACGCTGCGCGCCGTGGCCGACGCCCTCCTTCCTCGGCGCTCGGCCGGCCGGTCCCATGGCGCGGAGCGGGTGACGGTTGAAGGTTTGGCCGCTGAGCAGGGGATCCGCTAAGGTTGATACCTGTTGGCCGCGGTGCGGTCAACACTCCAAGGGCCTTTAGCTCAGCTGGTAGAGCGCCACGTTTACACCGTGGATGTCATCGGTTCGATCCCGGTAGGGCCCACCACGAAACACCCCGCCTCCAAGGAAGCAAATGTCCTGGAGGCGGGGTTTTCTCGTTCCCTGAGAAGGTCGGTTTCGAGGACGCGGCCGGGAAGCCGGGTCAGTCCCGCAACCGTGCGACCTCGTTCACCCAGGCGCGATGTGCGAAGTCGCCTGCAGCGAAGGGCAGCGGAATTCCGAGGGATTCGTGGGTCTGGGACACGAACCGCAGCGCGACCACCGGCACGCCTGCCGCTGACAGGGCACGGGCATAGGCCTCGCCGTCTCCGCGCAGCGGGTCCAGTTCGGCGGTGAAGATGACCGCCGGCGGCAAGCCCTCGTGCGAGGTTGCCAGGAGCGGTGAGGCATGGGGATCCCGCGCCAGCTGGCGGTCCGGGCCGAGGTACTGCGAGACGAGTGCACGGCCGGCCTTCTCGAGGATCACGTGTGGCATGGCGGGCCCGATGCCCTTCATATCGGCATGGCCGATCGTCAGATCGAGCGCCGGGTTCTCCAGTATCTGCAAACGGATGGGCCGGCCGGCCCGCTCGCGGTTCATCAAGGTGATGACGGCTGCAAGATTGCCGCCCGATGAGGCGCCGCCCACCGCGATGCGATCGGCCGAGCCGCCCAGCTCATCGGCGTGTTCGCAAGCCCACTCGAACGCCGCCCAGCATTGCTCGGGCTGCACCGGAAACCGGTGTTCGGGAGCGTGCGCGTAGTCGGGCGCGACGATGATCACCCCGGCGTCCCTGGCGCGCCGTCGCAGTCGTGCGTCCCAGGCACTCCAGTCGACGCCGCCCAGCGTGAACCCGCCACCGTAGCAGTAGACGAGCACCGGAAGGCCTGAGCCTGGAGGGGCCGGATCCTGGCCCGGCCAGTAGACCCTCACTCGCACATCCGGCGCGCCCTGGGCCGGCACGAGGTGATCGACGCTCGCCGTCGTGAGCGGCTCGTGACCGTATTCGGCCTGGATACGGTCGTCGTTCTCCTGGGCGACAAGTCGTCTCCCGGCAGCATCGCTTGGTTCCTGGCGTTTCAACGGTGCGACGGCACGCTCGAATTCGGTGACCGTCGGATCGACCTGGGGATGACGCCAGCGGCCGCGTCTGAACCTCATGTCACGTCCTTCCTGCCGGCGATACCAGGATCGCTGAAACCGGACTCAGCGTTACGAATACGGTCAACGTACGCTCTTGATCTTCAGGACCGAGAACCCGGCGAAGACGGCCATGACGAAAGCGGCGACGTAGAGAGCCACGAAATTCTCCCCGTTCGGGGAGCCGATCCTGGTGAGCAGGAATCCGAGAGCCGGGACCAGGATGTTCGGCAGCAGATAGGCGAGGGCGACGATCCCGAGGTCCTTGCCGGCTTCCGATACCGAAGGCAGGCACTCCGTCATCAATGCGACGTCGGCCGAGATGTAGGCTCCCTGCCCGGCTCCGACGAGGGCGATCCCGACGAGGAAAATGGGAACCCCTGGCGTCGAGACGGCGACGATGAGTCCGACGGCGCTCAGCAGTGCGCCGAACAGCACGCTGGGCTTGCGCCGACGGGTCCGGTCGGAGATGACGCCGAAGATGAAAGCGAAGGCGAGGTTGCAGACGGTGAAAGCCAGTGTCGCCTGGGTCTGCAGTCCCGAGATCGTGGCGGGATCATCGACGTCGAAGCGGCCCGAGATCGTGAGGTAGAGGTAACTGGTGACGGTCACGATCGATGCGGTCATGAGGAAGCGGCAGATCCACGCCCACGCGAAGTCGGGGCATTGACGTGGGCTCAGCCAGAACGTCCCGATGAATGACTGGAGATCGAACGGTGCCGGGGGATCGGTCCGTCTGAGATCACGGAGGGTGGCGAACAGGGTCAGAGACAGCACCACGGCGACGGTGCCGGGGATCAGGAACATGGCAGCCTGACCCGCTGACGCGATCTGACCGGTGACCATGGTGCCGACGAGAATGCCCACCGTTGCGGCGGCACCGGTGACGGCCGACATGATCGCCCGGATGCGACGGCGGATCTGGTCGGCGAAGAGGCTGTGCTGTGCCATGGCGACGGCGCCCCACCCGACGTAGTTCAGCACGATCCCGATCCAGAGCCAGGCCGCGGACGGGGCGAAGGCGAGAGCGAGGTAGCCCGCGAATGCGATCAGGGAGCCCAGGAGGATCCACGGGCGCCGCAGCCCCAGCCGGGAACGGGAACGATCACTCAGGCGCCCGAAGATCGGTGTCACCACGAGCGTCGCGAGTCCTCCGATCGTCAGCAGGCCGCTGAGGTTCGCTGAGGCCGAGGCGGCATCCCATTGCTTCAACAATTGCGGCACGGCAACTCCAGCCACACCTTGTGCGATGCCGGTCGCGCCCCAGGCCACGGCGAAGCTGATCCAGAACAGGGGGGTCTGCCGTTCGCCCGGCACAGTCTCGGCGAGCGCAAGCGCACCGGAGTCGTCCAGGTTCCGCGCCGGGGACTCGAGCGGGCTGGCCGTGTTGCTTTCGTGGACCGACATGTAACTCCTCGTTGAGCTAGTGCACGGGTGGTGATGTCAGAGGTGAGTGACTTCGAGTGTATGCGCGTACATTGAAGTCGACAAGAGTCTGTCCCGGGTTCCTTCACGGTGTCGCCTGCAGCGTGGTCCCGGCATATTCTGGGGTGATTGAATTCAGGAGTCATCGAGCGAGAGGACCAGCGTGTGACAAAGGTGCGCCCGTCGGTTTACGACGTCGCTGCTGCGGCCGAAGTGTCGACTGCATCGATCTCGAGGTACTTCCGTTCCCCTGACAAGCTCAGCGAACAGATCAGGACCCGCATCGAGCAGGCCGTCCTTGAGCTTGGCTACTTGCCGAGCGGTCTCGCCAGAGGGCTTGCCGAACGGCGCACGGGCAGCATCGGACTCTATTCGTTCAGTGGACACGAGCCCGACGAATGGGAGCGTTCAGAGGCGTCCGGACGAACCGGCGAGGTGGCCCGGGTGGTCGAACACGGCACGTGGCCCCGCCTGTACCCGCTGTTCGCGGACGAGGTTCTTCGCGGCGTCGAGCTCGAGTGCACCTTGCGGCGGCTGCCTCTCGCCGTCGGGTGGCAGGACGCTGAGGGGAGGGGAGTCGCCCTCGACGACATCGCCCGGCGAAGCGATGGCCTCATCGTCCTGCCCGCAACGATCGACGAAGCGCATCTGAGACTGCTTTCGCGCCGCATGCCTTTGGTGCTGGTGTCGCAGCCGGTGCCGGACGGCGTCGTCGCGTCGTCGGTGCGGGTCGATGATCTCAGCGGGATGCGTGCGATCACCGCGCACCTTGCCGACGAACACGGGGCACGAAACTTTGCATTCGCCGGCTCCACTGCGGGGCCCGAGCATGAGGCGCGCTTCGCGGGTTTCGAGCAGGTGCTGCGGGAGCGCGGTCTCACCGTTCCAGGGGCGCCGCTCATCAATACGGGATCGCGGTCGGGCTCGTTCACGGCGATGGGCGATGTGCTCGCTGAGCGGCCCGCACTCCTCAGCAGTCTCCCTGACGCAATCGTCTGCTCAAGCGATCAGACGGCGCTCGGTGTGCAGGAGGCACTTGCCGAACGAGGACTCGACGTCCCTGGAGACGTCGCGGTGACCGGTTTTGACGGGATAGACGCGGGGCGGCTGACCGTGCCTTCGCTCACGACCGTGCGCCAGCCGATGGACGAGCTGGGGCGAGAAGCCGTCGGGCTGCTCTCGGAGGCGTTGACGGGGGACGCGCAGCCGCGCCACGTCGTTCTGTCGGTTTCGCTCGTGACACGGCGCAGCTGCGGCTGTGTCTGATCGTTGCCGGAGCGACGATCAGACCCGATACCCTTCCAGATCCCGGCCGACCAGAGTCGGTTCCCTCCACGTGAACGTGAATTCGGCGGAGTCCGGGACAAGCCTCAGAAGACCTACATGTGGTCCTTCGATCATGCGCAGCTCGGCATCGAAGACATCGTCGCCGTGCCAGCCGCCGCGTACGGCGAACGGAACCGGCGGCCCTTCCAGCAATGCGCCCCGCGTCCAGTCATCGTTCCCTACCCCGAGCCGGTAAGCCTCACCGCCGATCTCCAACACCAGTGCGTCGCGCTCCAGGCGAACGACGTCGAGCTCCGGCAGATCGACGCCACCCAGCGCGCCGAAACGTACGGAGGGGATGTCGGGGTCGGCCGGGGCGCGCGTGAAGGCGATGTGGGACACGTCGCGGGACGAGGCGGCAGCAAGCGGTGCGGAAGGACCGGGCGCACCTTCCTGAAGGAGAGCCGCTGCTGCGGCCCACTCCGGGGCGTTTTGGGCCGCCTCTCGCCAGTCCTCCGGAGCCGCATCGCCTCGCAATGCGACGACCATTCCCGCGAGCATTCCCAGATTCGCTTTGGCCTGTGCCGCCGCGACACGTTCGGCACCAGGGAGTGGAGCCGGAACGGAATGCCCACGAAGACGTTGGGCGAGGGCGGTGTCCACTTCGGCCTGCCGGCCGGAGAACGCCGGATCATCGTTGCGGTCGGCAAGGGCCGGCAGCAGGTGGTCCCAGACGGCATCCAGCAGGGCCTGTCCGAACGGAGTCGAGGCGGTCATGGCGACGACCGCATTCACTCCCGGCAGCACGATGCACAATTGCGAGTAGGCGCCACCTGCGTGGTAGCCGTGGTCGCCGATCCAGAACTGATAGCCATAGCCGAGAGAACTGTCGCGGTCCACCGCCTGACCGGGAGGGAAGCGGTGTGCTGAATCGTTAGCCATCTGAGCCGACGTCGCCAGTTCGATCCAGGCCGCGGGTACCAGTTGCCGGCCGTGCCACATCCCGCGCTGCAGCAGCAGCTGCCCGAACGCTGTGATCGTTTCGGTGCGCAGATAGAGCCCTGTGAAACCCGGGTTGGTCTCGCCGCCCGCCCACTTGGCATCGCCTGCGCCAAGCGGCTCGAGCAGCCGTGGCCTGAGGTAATCGAGCAGCGACATTCCGGCGACGCGCTCCACGATCTTGGCGACAGCGAAGGTGGCCAGCTGATCGTAGGTGAAGACTTCACCTGGTGCCTGCTCGGGTCCGTAAGCGACGAGCATCCGGCGCAGCGCGGCGTCGTTCACCGGCATCTCCGTGCTCGGGTCGAGCACGGGATCGAGCAGATGCCCGACCGACATCCGAAGTGCATCGGCGATGGTCGCTTCGCCGTAGCCGGAGGCCTCGGCGAGATGATCGGAGAGCCGGTCATTCATGGTCAGCAGGCCCTCGCTCTCGGCGATTCCGGCGGCCACCGAGGTGAAGCTCTTGCTCAAGGAATAGAGCAGGTGAGGCGTGGCCGGATCGTAAGGACGCCACCACGATTCTGCGACGACCGCGCCATCGACGGCGATCATCAAGCTGTGAAGTTCGATGCCGGCTGCGGAGACCGCGTCCAGGAACGAGTTGATGGCATGGGGATCCACTCCGGCCTCGTGCGGCGTGCTCCTGGGCAAGATCTCAGCGGTCATCCGGTTCACCTCTCGTGACTGTTCTCTGTATGCGCGTACAAACGACTTGGAGACAACCTAATCACGAGCTGAATTCCGTGTCCACGGCATGAGCCGTGCTGAAGTGGCGCAGTGCTGAAGTGGTACAGCGCTGAAACGGCGCAGGTCTGCCGCTTGGCTCGGTGGACGTTCCTTCGTGAATCAGCACTCTGGAGGTGGGCCTGTGGCCGACGTGCGCGAAGGTGAGATCGAAGCGTTCGCCCAATCCGTCCTGATGTCGGTATTCCGTTCCGAAAGCCGCGTCATGGATCGCGCCCTCGGCCCACTAATGAGAGTCATGGGATGCCGCTGGAGGCACTGTGACATGAGGACTCCACGCCATCCGTGGTGGAGAGCTGCGAATGGCGGAACCAGCGGAACTCGTTTCGCCGGCCGAAGCTGCCGGAGCCCTCATCCCGTCTTGATCTGGCGACCGGGTTACGGTCGCCAGATCAGACGTCGGAAACCGAGAAAACATGAGGAACCCATTGTGAGCGACAGCTATCTTGCCTTCGACGGCAAATGCGCCTTCTCCCTGTCCCTTGGGGGCAGTTCCAGGGCACCCGAAGGCAAGCCGGAATGCGCTTTGACGCGCGATGGGAGAACCTACATTTTCGCCGGTGCTGTGCCGAAGGCGCTCTTCCAATGGATTCCCGGCAGTGCGGCCCGGGCCCGGCGGAACTGGGTCAAGACGCTGCGCTGATCCCGGAAATCGCAGTCCAGGACCTCTAGATGTGGTGTGCCCGCCGGGCACGCTCAAACGGCCGGTCACCGGCCGGAAGGAGAAAGAAATGACGAAGTACCTGGTGCTGTATCGCGCGGGCGTCAGTGCCCGTGAGCAGATGGCCAACACCACTCCGGAGCAGGCCAAGGCAGGCATGGACCAGTGGATGGCTTGGTTTGCCAAGGCCGGAGACGCGATCATCGACGGCGGTTCGCCGGTTGCCGGGGAGGATGCCTCGATCGGAGGCTATTCGGTTCTTCAGGCCGAAGACCGTGCGGCCCTGGACGCAGTGCTGGAAGGCCATCCCCATTTGCAGATCGGGACCATCGAGGTTCTCGAGTTCCTGCAGATGCCGGGCATGTAATCCGGACGGCCCGCGGGGCGGGGCACCGTTGCGTGAACTACAACCGCCCCGCCCCGCGGATGCCGACCGGTGCGCGCTCCCGTCTGACGAGGTTGACGGAACCGGCCCGCGCGCGCATACCGCCGTGGCATTGACGATGGCGTGATCGACGACGGCGCCGATCGGCTCCTCCGCACACCTTTCCTTCGCCCGGCTTCGGCCGGGTCTGCCGCCATGGGGTGCGGTGCTGTTCTTCGCCCTGCGGCGACTCTCCGGGTTCATCCAAAGCAGCGTGATCGACCTCGCGTTGATTTATTTGACTGTTAGTCAAATAATGGTCGGGAGATCCGGAGACGATCCAGCAGACCTTCGCGGCGATCGCTCCGGACGGGAAGGCCGGCGGTCCGGGGACATCATTGGGGGCGTTCCCGGGCCGCTTCCTTCTCTGCCTGAGGGGAGTGCAGGGAGCCAGAGAGCAGAGCGTCAAGGCCCGCGCTGCCCTCCGTTGTGATCTCGACACTGCGGGGGACCGTCCCGCGGAAGGCCCACCCGAGATCGAACAGGCGCGATGCGATGGCGGTGCCCAACGGGCCGGCCAGGTGATGCGCCTGTTCGGTCCAGTCGACGCAATAGCGCAGTGGGGGTGTGGCGGTGAGGTGTTCGGCCGCGATGCCCCAATCGGACAGTGCAGTGATCCCGTTATCCGTGAGCCG
Organism: Arthrobacter sp. NPDC090010; assembly: GCF_044748305.1. NCBI lineage: Bacteria > Bacillati > Actinomycetota > Actinomycetes > Micrococcales > Micrococcaceae > Arthrobacter > Arthrobacter sp. NPDC090010. The sequence goes on along the minus strand of NZ_JBIVFT010000002.1, from coordinate 370,682 downwards.
GTAGTGGTTCCCCTTACCGGGTGCGGAGAGCCGGTCACCGTCGCGCTCCGGACGGTACAGACCGTCGTCTCCCTCGACCCAGTCCGCGGCGATCATCCGGCGGAACAGTGCCACGCCGGCCTGCCCGGCGAGATGGCGGTAGCAGGTCCTGCCGGAACGTAGGGCGTGCATCCTGGTGTGCACGCGCAGGGAGGTGATCGGTTCCCGGGGCGCCAGCCTGGCCAGAGCTTCGAGGACGCCCTCGACTTCCTGGGTGGCGAGCCGGTAGTAGCGGCTGCGTCCCTGCTGCTCCACCGTCACGAGCCTGCGGTTCAGAAGCATCGCGAGGTGATTGCTGACGGTGGAGGCTGATACTCCGGCCTCTTCGGCGAGCCTCCCGGCCGGGAGGGCCCGCCCATCGGAGAGGGCCATCAGTACGCGCGCCCGGCGCGGGTCCGCGAAGGCTGCGGCGACTGCGGCGATGTCCGGCTCACCGGCGTCGCCCGGATGGTTGTTCATACTCCGATGCTAGAAGGAGAACGTTTCGACGTCGGCTGAAATGTCCCGCCGCGAGAATCAGGGACATGACTGCGAACCGAACACGATGGCCACTGGCACTGGCCCTGTGCAGCGGATACTTTCTGGTTCTGCTCGATGTGACGGTGGTCAACGTCGCGCTTCCTCAGATCGATGGGGAACTGAGCGCGGGAAGTGCCGGCCTGGCCTGGGTGGTGGATGCCTATTCGGTGCCGTTGGCCGGCCTTCTGCTCGCCTCGGGTGCCATCGGCGACTTGGTGGGGCATCGGAAGGTGGTTCTCATCGGGTTCTTCGGCTTCGGGGTGGCTTCGGCGGCCTGCGCACTGGCACCGTCGATTGCCGTACTGATCGCCGCTCGTGCGGTTCAGGGGGTGGGTGCAGCCTTGATGCTCCCGGGCACTCTCGCTCTCCTGGTTCAGGATGCTCCAGGGGAGAAGGCAAGGGCCCGCCTTGTCGGCATCTGGGCGGCGATCGGCGGAGCCGCATTGCCCGCCGGTCCTGTGGTGGGTGGCCTGCTGGTCCAAGCGGCAGGCTGGCGTACGGTCTTCTTCCTGAGCGTCCCGGTCATCGGGCTGGCGCTTCTGCCTCTCCTCAGATCTCCGCGGCGGCGTACGACGTCGCGCTCGCGAGGGACGGTCGATTGGATCGGGGCGGTGTTGCTCGCCGTGGGTGTCAGCTGTGCCGTCACCGCGATCATCGGGGCTCCGTCCGGGATGCCCGCAGTTTTTCTGGGAATGGGCGCCGTGGTTGCCTTGAGCGGGTTCCTCGTGGTCGAGCATCACACGAAGCATCCGCTGCTCCCGGTGCCGTCGTCCGCGCGTGGCCCTCTGGGCCTTGCCTGTCTGGTCGCGGGCATCATGAATCTGTGCACGCTGGGTACCTTGTTCCTTCTGACCCAGGTGTTCCAGAGTGCGCTTCAGCTGAGTCCATTGGCCGCGGGCCTGCTGACGCTTCCGGCCATGGTTCCCTTGCCGTTCCTCGGGGCGCCTGCCGGAAGGCTCGGTGCGCACCTCGGGGTTTGGCGCACGAGCGGGCTGGGTCTCGGCCTCGCTGCGGCCGGGCTGCTGGCGATGGCTGTCACGGTCACCGGCACTGACCTGATGGGTTTGGTGATCTCACTACTGCTCTGGGGCTGCGGCTTGGGGTTCCTGACACCGGCGATCGTCGCGGCGGCGCTCCGTACGACGCCGGAGCTGCCCGGGCTGGCCTCGGGAGCGAGCAACACCAGCCGTCAGACTGGTGGCGCCCTGGGCATCGCACTCTTCGCCACGATCGCGGGAAGCGCCGATGGCCCGGACTTCCTGCAGCACGCTGTTCAGCTGATGCTGGGTTCGGCCGCGCTCTTCGCCGGGATCGGCGCCCTCTGTCTTCTGGGGAGGCGGGGCTGAACGGGCCAGGCGGGCTGAGCCGGGGCACGGGATGAATCCTGGACTCATCTGCGTTCCGGGTCCTCTGACACGCCCTTCGGCCCGATCCCGCGGACCGCTCCGATCATGGCGCCGGCGATGAAGCCTGCACCGAGCAGGCCTGAGGTGGTCAGGCGCTCGCCGAGAAACAGGCAGCCGATCAGTGCCGCCGCCAGTGGTTCGATCAGGGTGAGAAGCGCCGCCTGGGTGGCGGACACGGTCCGTAGGGCGTGGAAGTACAGCCAGTACGCCAGGACGGTCGGAACCACAGCCAATCCGAGCGCCGAGGCGACGCTCGTCGCATTGACGGTGAACGAGCCGGAATCTCCGGCCAGGACGGAAAACGGCACCAGCAGCAAACCTCCCACCGTGAAGCTGTAGCCGGTCTGCACCGCGGGTTCGATCCTGTCCGGTGAGTTCGCGATCACCAAAGTGGTGATGGCGAAGAACACGGCGGAAGCGAGCGCCGCGGCCCCTCCGAGAATGATCGTCAGGACGGTGATCCGCTCGCCGGGTGCCCCGAGCAGCAGCACAAGGCCGATACCTGCGGTCAGCATGGTGGCGGCCAGTTGCTTCGTCAGAGACCGCCGTCGTTGCAGCAGCTCGACGGCGACGACCGCTACCGGTGCGAATCCGATGGTGATCAGGGTGGCTATGCTGACGTTGGTCACGATGACCGCGAGGAAGTAGCTCGCCTGGAACAGCGCGGTGAGCAGGGCGATGAGGAAGATCCGTGTCCAGATCGTCCGTCCGCTGGGGAACGGCGACCGGGTCACACACAGCAGAAGCAGTACCAGCATGCCTCCGAGGAGAAGCCTGCAGCCCGCCACGCCGAGCGCTGAAAGATGCCCGTGCAGTGCGAGGAGGTGTCCCAGGGGGCCTCCGGTGCCCCAGAGGATTCCGGCGGTGACCATTGCTGGAAGGCCGACCGTGCCGGAGGAGTGTTGTGAGGTGAAATGGCGTGAAGCAGCGGAAAAACGGTGTTTCGACATGAGCGCACAGATCCTTTGAATGCGCCGTGGCACGAGAGCGTGCAGGCGTCGCCGAGTAACAGGGACTCGCGTGCTGCTCGTCTATCGAAACACCACGCGCCAGGAGATCCGGGCGCGCCAACCTCCGACTCGGTGAGCCGTCACCTTAGTCGAATAGGGATGGAATCGGGAGCGGTCATCCGCCCACGTGCGCCAGGATCAGGCGCGGGGCGGTGTGATGATTCGATGCATGGGCACACTCTAACAAGCGGCGGGATTCGGCGACCAGAACCGGGTCCCTGACGGCTGTTGCGCGGGAGGCTGCGGCATCGTGGTGGCCAGGACATCGCGGACCGATCGTCCGACGGCGATCCGGAAGCATGCGACGGCCGCATCATCCGCGAGGATCACCGTGAGCGGTCCGTGGGTTGTCCAGCGCGGTGGATCACCGGGCAGCCCCGCCAAGGGCTGCAGTTCAGGCGCAGGATGGGGCGCGAACCGGGGGAGCGGAGGGAGACCGTTCCGGATGCGCCACGTGGCGGCAACGGCTGCCACGAGCCAGCTCTCCGCGAAGTCAGCAGGCCGGAGCGAGGCGATAGGTGCCCCGCCGCCCCGGTAGACCAGCGTCATGGTGTCCGAACGCTGGACCGACCACGACTCCCCGAAGAGGGTGAAGCGGTACATCCGTCGGTTGTGCAGATCTCCGACACCGCCCAGGGAATGCAGCGCAGCGACGCATTCCGACGTGAGGAGACGTTCCGGGTTCTCCTGTTCCAGCCGTCGTTGTTCCTGTTCCCACGAGGCTTGGGCGATCGGCCGGTAGTCCCGTTCGAGGGCGTCCCAATCGGCTGGGGACCCTTCGGTCAGCCGTCGGTGCAGCCACCCAGGTTCGATGCCGGGAACATAGCGGAAGTGAATGCCGTGAGGGCCTCGTGCAGCGGTCACGTACTTGTCTTCGACGAGTAGTTGAACCCCGTGATCGAGGGACCACACCGCGATCGGCTCACCGTGCACGATGGCCGCCCAGGCCCAGCCTGCAAGCTGGATCTCCGGAGCCGCCTCGCCCAATAGGGCGCTGAGGGATGTGCCTTCCTCAACCCGAATCTCGCGGGCGTGAGAGCGCATGTCATCGCCCATGTGCACACTGTCCCGGTCGATGGTCACGGTGATCTGTTCACTCACCCGGACAATGCTAGAGCCACCGTGTTCGCTGCCCGATATTCAGTTGTCGAGTTCTGTACTTCGGGACCTGTTGAACGACCTCTGCTTAATGCTGGGGCGAGGAATTCATGAGAACGACGTGAAATTGCCTCGAGACGGCCGTAGCTGTCGCGTCCGGAAGGCCGGTCAGAGGTCGTCGTCGAGGCGGGCCGTGAGGATCTGGTGGGCACTGGCCTGAAGAATTCCGAGCGACTCCTGGATCAGAGGGGAGCCGATGCTGCCCCGTCGGACCACCGCGATGATGCGGCGCGACGGGCGCCCCTTGCCGGTGATGCGCAGCCGCACGACGTTTTCGGCGCCGCGGAGGGGCGCGAGCCTCGGCAGCAGGCCGACGCCGAGCCCTGCACCGACGAATGCGATCATGGTCTCCCACTCAGCCGCCTCATGGGCGATCCGCGGTGTCACGCCGACCGCCGTGAACGCCGCTGTGAAGAGCGAGTGGTAGGTGGAACCGGCAGCCTCCGTGATCCATGGCTCCGAGGCCAGCTCCTCCAGCGTGACGACCTCCCGCGATGCCAGAGGGTGGTCGGCAGGGATGATCACATCGAGCGGATCGTCGAGCAGGACCGTTTTCTCGAAGCGCTGCTCGTCTTCCCGAACCTCCGATTGCATGGCGATGATCACGGCCAGGTCGATGCGTTCCGCGACGAGGAGGTCGAAGCACCGGGCCGGCGCGGCCTCGAGAACCTGGACGTCCACCGAAGGACGGGTCGACCGCAGGGTCGCGGCGAGCGGGGCGAGGAGATGGGCGGCCGCTGTGGAGAAGCCCCCGAGCCCGAAATGGGCCTGCAGATGGTCTCCGGACTCCATGGCGGCGGCGCGCAGGCTCTCCCATTCGGAGATCAGTGCGTCCGATCCGGCCACGAGGAAGCGTCCCGTGGCGGTCAGCCGCAGGCCGCGGCCGTCCTTCGTCAGCAGCTGCATTCCGAGCACACGCTGAAGCTCCCGCAACTGGGCGGACACCGCCGATGGCGAGTACCCCGTGAGCTCCGCGGTCGCCCCGACGGTGCCACATTGGGCGAACACGCGAAGTGTGGTGAGCCTGACATCGATCATGCGCTTATTTTGCATGGATATCTTCAAAATCTCGCGCTTTTTCTGTGGCGATTGTGATCCTAATCTCATTGTGACAAGCCCGTCGCGTATCCCGCCCACCGTGCCTTCCGGGAGGAAACCCATGACCGCTCCAGCGAACGCCCCCATCAGCTCACGCGGACGACTCACCGCCGCGCTGCCTGTGGAGCAACTGGCGGAAATCTCCGCGTTGTTCGAGTTCCGGCGCACCGGATACTCTCTCGACGCCCCGTTCTACACGGATCCGACGCTCTTCAAGGTGGACATGGAGGCCATCTTCGGACAGCACTGGGTCTTCGCCGCGAGTGCCCCGGAGCTTCCGGAGCCGGGAGACTACGTGACGGTCGATTACGGCCCGTATTCGCTGATCGTGCTGCGGAACGACGACGGCGGGGTGAACGTCCTGCACAACGTCTGCCGTCATCGCGGCGCTCGTGTGCTCACCGAAGCCGGGGGAACGACCGGCAACCTGGTGTGCGGCTACCATTCCTGGACGTATTCGCCCGAGGGTAACCTGATCCACGCTTCGGCTCCGGGTGAGACGAAGTTCGACAAGAGCTGCTTCGGCCTCAAGCGCGCTCACGGCCGCGAGGTCGCCGGCCTCATCTTCGTGTGTCTGGCGGAGGAACCGCCGACGGACTTCGACGAGACGTCCAAGATCTTCGAGCCCTACCTGGCACCTCATGATTTGTCCAGGACCAGGATCGCCTACCAGCAGAACATCATTGAAGAAGGCAACTGGAAGCTCGTCATGGAGAACAACCGTGAGTGCTACCACTGCGATGGGCACCCGGAACTCGCGTGCTCCTTGTTTCCCACCTGGGGACTGACGGAAGGCCTCATTCCGGCCCATCTGGAAGACGTCTGGGATCGCAACAAGGAAGCCCAGAGTTCGCTTGAGCAGCGCTGCCGACGCTACGGCCTGCCATATGAGGTGATCGAGGAACTCGACACGCGCGTGGCCGGCATCCGCATTTCCCGGGAGGCCCTCGACGGCGAGGGCGAATCATTCTCGGCCGATGGGCGCCGTCTCTCCAAGAAGCTGCTCGGTGATCTGCCTGACTTCCGGCTGGGCCGTTGCTCGATGCACCTGCAGCCGAACTGCTGGTTCCATTTCATGGCGGATCACGTCATCACCTTCGCCGCTTTCCCCATCAACGAGCATCAGACTCTGGTCCGCACCACCTGGCTGGTGGCTGACGACGCCGTCGAGGGCATCGACTATGACCTGGACAAACTCACCTACACCTGGAAGCAGACCAACCTCCAGGACAAGGCCTTCGTGGAACTGTGCCAGCAGGGCGCCGGAAGCCCTGTCTACGAACCCGGTCCCTACATGAAGAGTGAGTATCAGGTGGAGGCCTTCATCAATTGGTACGTGCAGCGGGTGCAGGAGCACTTGGCATGACCGGACTGCTCACCCAGCCCGCGATCCGGGATCCCCAGCGCATCCGCGGTCTGGAGATGCCCTGGAACCGGGTGATGGGAAGCGCGGAGACTCCCGCCCGGGCCGCCCGGGCTTTGGGCCCCTGGCATCCGCAGGAATTCACGGCCGAATGCGTCGAAGTGATTTCCGAGGCGGGCGGCCTGATGACCTTCGTATTCCGCCGCGGCGACGGCGCCCCCTTGGCGTTCCGCGCCGGTCAATACGTGAACATCGCCTTCCCCGTGAACGGTGAGGACGAGGAACCGGTGGATCGCAGCTATTCACTGTCCAGTTCGCCCACTCAGCCATGGACCTTCAGCGTCTCCGTCAAGAGGGACGCCACGGGAGCCGTTTCGCCATGGATCCACCAGAACGTCAGGCCCGGCACCGTCCTGGACATGCTGGGACCCGTCGGTGCCTTCCACCTGCCCGACGCCGACCGTCGCGCACGGTACCTCCTGCTGGCGGCCGGTGCGGGCATCACCCCGATCATGTCCATGGTCCGGACCATCCACTCCCTGCCGGGGCACGCCGACGTCGTCGTCCTCTTCCACGGTTCCGAAGCAGAAGGCTTCGCCTTCCAACGGGAGCTGAACCACATCGCCTCCGTCGACTCGCGCATCCGGGTCCACTACTCCCTGGGAGACCGCGACACCTCCGGGGAATGGCAGGGCCTGCGTGGACGGCTGACAGCGGCGATGATCGATGAGGTGGCCCCGGACGCCAACGGCAGGCAGGTCTACGCCTGTGGACCCGAGGGGTATCTGAACACGGCCACCGAACTGCTGAGGAAGGTCGGTGTCGACGACACCTCCATCTACATGGAGTTCTTTTCCGGAAACCGGCAGACCCTCCTGGAGTACCAGCAGGAGATCGCGCTCGCTTCGGACCTTGCAGAGGAGATCGCTGAGGAGATCTCCGACTCGCCCGAGGACTACTTCGAAAGCCAGCCTGCCGCCTTCGGGCTCTACGAACCCGGGTACAACGGCGACGGCACTCTCGACGCTTCGGGGCTGCCTTTGGAGGCAGTGGCCACGGACGTGCCCGCTGTCGAGGTGGCCGCGGAGCCCGGAACGCCCGATCCCTCGACGTTCAACACCGTGGGCACCGGAAGCCTCACCCTGTCCTTCCTGCGCACCGGACTCAACGTCCGGATCGATCCCAGCGAACACATCCTCGAGGTGGCACAACGCGCGGGAGTCAGGATCGGCGCGAACTGCAAGGAGGGCATGTGCGGCTCGTGCAAGGTCGTCAAGCTCTCCGGAGAGGTGGACATGAACCATCAGGGCGGCATCCGGGCCAGGGAGATCGCGGCCGGCAAATTCCTGCCCTGCTGCTCCACGGCGGAGACCGATCTGGTCATCGACGCCTGACCTCTCCGTCACCCCTGTCGTCCCTCAGCACGTCTCAAGATCCAGGAGTAGATCGTGACCATTGTTCTTGAAAGCCGCCCCGCCGGAGGCGTCATCGCCGAAAATCCCGCCGCCTCAGGCAAGACCGGCACCGCACAGTACGTCCTGACCCTCGCTTGCCCGGAACGCCCCGGCATCGTCCGGGCCATCACCGCCTTCCTCGCCGACCACGGCTTCGACATCGTCGAGCACCAGCAGTTCGACGACCAGGTCAGCGGCAAACTGTTCCTCCGGACAGCCTTCACGCCCGGAGACGAAGAGGTCTCCGTGGAAGGACTCAGCGCCGAGTTCGCAACCGTGGCCGAGGAGTTCGGGATGGAGTTCATCATCCACGACGGCAAGCCCCAGCGTCTGCTGGTGATGGTGTCCAAATTCGGCCACTGCCTCAACGACCTCATCTTCCGGTGGCGCGCCGGCAGTCTGGGCGCGGAGATCGCCGTCGTGGTCTCCAACCACGAGGATCTGAGAGCGATGGCTGAGGCCGCGGGCCTGCCGTTCATCCACGTCCCGATCACCGCTGACACCAAGCCTCGGGCCGAAGCACGGCTGCTGGAACTGGTGGAGGAATACCAGGCCGACCTGGTGGTGCTGGCCCGCTACATGCAGGTCCTCTCGGACGGTCTGACCCGCACCCTCCGCGGACGCGCCATCAACATCCACCACTCGTTCCTTCCAGGGTTCAAGGGCGCCAAGCCCTATCACCAGGCCTATGACCGAGGGGTGAAGCTCATCGGAGCCACAGCCCACTACGTCACCGCTGACCTGGACGAGGGCCCGATCATCGAGCAGGAGGTCTTCCGGGTGGACCACAGCCTCGACGCGAACGCCCTGGCCACGGTCGGCCGGGACGCCGAGTCCCAGGCCCTGTCCCGGGCCGTGCAGTGGCACTGCCAGCACCGGGTCCTGCTGAACACCACCCGAACAGTCGTTTTCCGCTGACGCGAACCAGGAGATCACAAGAAGATGAGCACATCACCACGAGTCGTCATCATCGGCGCCGGCATCGTCGGCACCAACCTCGCGGACGAACTCTCCAGTCGCGGCTGGAACAATGTCACGGTCGTCGAGCAAGGACCACTGGAGCTGGCGGGCGGCTCGACCTCCCATGCGCCCGGCCTGGTGTTCCAGAACAACGGGTCCCGGACCATGACCCAGTTCGCCAGCTACACGGTGGAGAAGTTCCTGGGACTGAGCAAGGACGGCCAGTCCTGCTTCAACCAGGTCGGCGGGCTCGAACTGGCCACCACGCCCGAGCGGCTGAAGGACCTCCACCGCAAGATGGGCCTGATGACCTCCTGGGGTGTCGAGAGCCGGATCATCGACGCGGACGAGTGCGAGAAGCACTACCCGCTCCTCACCACCGGCGCGCTGAGCGAGGGGCGGAAGATCCTGGGTGGTCTGCTCATCCCGAGTGACGGGCTGGCGCTCGCCGCCCGCGCAGTGCAGCTGCTCATCGAACGCTCCACTGATCGGGGTGTCGAGTTCCGTGGCTCCACCACCGTCACGGGAATCTCCCGCGAGGGCGGCAAGGTCACGGGCGTGGAGACGGATGCCGGCCTGATCCCGGCGGACATCGTCGTCTCCTGCGCCGGGTTCTGGGGCCGTGAGCTGGGCAGGATGGTGGGGCTGGAGGTCCCGCTCCTGCCACTGGCCCACCAGTACGCGGTCACCACCCCGCTGGCCGAACTCGAGGGCGTCAACGAGCTTCCCAAGGGGGCCACCAAGCCGATCCTGCGCTACCAGGACAAGGACCTCTACTACCGCGAGTGGGGAGACCGCATCGGCATCGGCAGCTATGCCCACCGCCCCATGCCGGCGGACATGTCCGCGCTCCCGAAGGTCTCCGCCGAGGACATGTCGGATCACAGCATGCCGTCCCGGCTGGACTTCACCCTGGAAGACTTCCTTCCCGCCTGGGAGGACAGCCGAGAGTTGCTTCCGGCGCTGCGCGACGTGGAGATCGAGGACGGCTTCAACGGCATCTTCTCCTTCACGCCGGACGGCGGACCGCTGATCGGCGAGCACCCAGATCTGACCGGATTTTTCGTTGCGGAGGCCGTCTGGGTCACCCACTCGGCCGGCGTCGCCAAGGCTGTCGCGGAGCTCTTGATCGAAGGCCGCTCCCGCACGGATCTGCACGGGACCGAGCTGACCCGCTTTGAGAAGGTCCAGACCTCGGACGACTACGTCTCGGAGACCTCCCAGCAGAACTTCGTGGAGGTCTACGACATCCTTCACCCGCTGCAGCCCAGGGAGTCGCCGCGCGATCTCCGGGTGAGTCCGTTCCACGTCCGCCAGAAGGAATTGGGCGCCTTCTTCCTGGAGGCCTCCGCATGGGAGCGTCCGCACTGGTTCGAAGCCAACCACGCCCTGGTGGGGGAGCTCCCGGCCGAATGGCAGGCGCCGGAGCGTGAGTCATGGTCCGATATGTTCCACTCCGCCATCTCCGCCGCGGAAGCCTGGAAGACGCGCACCGCCGTCGCACTCTACGACATGACGCCGCTCAAGCGCCTGGAAGTGGTCGGTCCTGGGGCCGAAGCACTTCTGCATCGCCTGAGCACCGGCAACATCACCAAGAAGCCGGGGGCGGTCACCTACTGCCTGCTCCTGGAGCACGACGGCGGCATCCGCAGCGACGTGACGGTGGCCCGGCTCGAACAGGAGCGCTTCCAGCTCGGCGTCAACAGCAATGTCGACTTCGACTACCTGCGCGTCGAGGCGCGCAAGCAGTCGGCCGATGACCCATCGCAGTGGGCACACGTTTCCGACATCACCGGCAGCACCTGCTGCATCGGGCTCTGGGGCCCGCTGGCCCGCGAGGTGATCGGCAAGGTCAGCGGCGACGATCTGAGCAATGACGGCCTGAAGTACTTCCGGGCCAAGGAGATCTCCGTAGGCGGAATCCCGGTCACTGCGATGCGGCTGTCCTACGTCGGTGAGCTCGGTTGGGAGCTCTACACCAGTGCCGAATACGGCTTGAAGCTCTGGGACCTGCTCTTCGAGGCGGGCCAGGAGCACGGCATCATCGCTGCCGGCCGTGGTGCGTTCAACAGCCTCCGTCTGGAGAAGGGATACCGTCTCTGGGGCACGGACATGAACACCGAACACCACCCGTATCAGGCCGGCCTGGGCTTCTCCGTGGCCAAAGACAAGGTGGGCTTCATCGGCGCCGAGGCACTGCTCGAACGCAAGGAGCAGTCGGCGGAGAAGATGCTGCGCTGTCTCACGATCGACGACGGCCGTTCGGTGGTGCTCGGCAAGGAACCGGTGTACGTCGATGGCGAAGCCTCCGGCTACGTCACGAGCGCCGCCTACGGATTCTCGATCCACCGCCCGATCGCCTACGCCTGGCTGCCCACCGAAGTCGGAGTCGGAGACCGTGTCGAGATCGAGTACTTCGGCGAACGGATTCCCGCCACGGTGACGGCCGAACCACTCTACGATCCCAGCATGGAGCGTATCCGCGGCTGAGCCCGCGGACGGTGCAGCTCCGCCCCGGTCATGGACTCTCATGACCGGGGCGGAGCTTTGTGCTGTCCACGGGGCCGTCATAATCGACGGAATTCCCCGGTCTCGTGGGCTTTCTTGCGCTCTGGCAGCCGGGAAACAGCGTCGGGGAACGCAGGGCGGGGACCGGGGCCGAGACCGGGAGACAGTGTGGCGTGGAAAGGCCCGGCCGGTCGAAACCAGCCGGGCCTTTCCGGGAACGGGCCGCCGTGTGCGGACGCGAATGGACTAGTTCACCTCGGAGCGCCTACTTCACTTCGAGTTCGTAGGGACAGCGTGTGGAGGGAACACCGTTGAGCGCCGGTTCGCGGCGGTGATGCCGGTGGTGGACCGGACACGGCAGATATTGTCCCTCAGTCTCCTCAGCCGGGTCACGCGGTGCCACGGCGGCGTGTTCGGCAAGCACCCCGGTGTGATGACGGATCCTCAGACGGTACAGCAGGGAACCGATGACGATGACGCCGACGACGAAGATCACGCCGCCCCACTGGAAGTACCACTCGAACGGCGGGACGGAGTTGTAGATCTCCTGACGAGGCCACACCAGGTTGAGCGTCATCGCCGCACCCCACAGCACAGCCAGGATGTTCACGGGAAGCCCCCACTTGCCCAGGCTGAAGCCCACCTCCGTGCCGTCGTCTTTCAGAGGCCACTTCTTCAGGAACCGGCGGCGCAGCATCGGGGTGGTGACCAGCAGGTAGGACAGGTAGATCAGCACGATGCTGATGCTGGAGAGGATCGTGAAGATGGCCGGCTGAGTGATGTTCACCAGCAGCGGGATGATCGCCAGAACGCCGATGACGACCGCTGCGACGGTCGGGGTCTTGTGGGCCGGATTCACCTTGCTGAGCTGGCGGCTGAAGGGCAGGTTGTTGTCCCGGGCCATGGCGAACATCATGCGGATGGCAGCGGCGTGCACCGCCAGGGTGCAGACGACGACGGCCACGACGATGCAGACCAGGAAGGCCTTCCCGAATGGGCCGCCCAGCACGGAGAGGACGATGTGCTGCAGGCCGCCGTCTGCGGAGCCGAGCTTGGGGTCTTTCAGATCCGGGGCTGCGAGAATGCCGCCGAAGAGCAACAGACCGCCCAGCAGGAACGACGCCGTGACGGCCCGGATGATCGCTTTGGGTGCGGTCTTCTTGGGATCTTTGGTCTCTTCACCCAGGGAGGACGCCGTGTCGAATCCGTACATCACGTATCCGGAGGCCATGGCGGCGATGAGGAACACTCCGAAGAAGCCCAGGGGCTTCCCTTCGCCGAAGCCTCTGGTGTCCACCAGAACCTCAGGGCCGTTGTTGATGTGCCAGAACAGGGCTATGACCAGGAGTACCGCGGCGATGAGCTCGACGAAGACCCCGATGCTGTTGATCTTGGTCAGCAGCTTCACACCGAAGGCGTTGATCAGTGTGGAGATGGTGATCATGATGGTTGCCAGGATCACGCCGTTGATGGCGAAGTCGTAGGGTCCGGAGCCGTCGCCGATGAACTGGAATCCGCTCCACAACTGAGGCAGCGTGATCTGGAGGGCCAGGGCCACGGATCCGAGCGCCATGATCGAGGAGATCAGGAGCAGCCAGCCGGCCAGCCAGGACGGAGTACCGCTGCTGAGCCGCTTGGCCCAGTTGTAGACCGACCCGGCCACCGGATACCGGCCGGCGAGTTCGGCGAAGCAGAGAGCGACCATGAGCTGGCCGACGAAGACGATGGGCCAGGACCAGGCGTAGGCCGGTCCTGCCGTGGAGAAGCCGAAGTAGAAGAGCTGGAAGACGCCGGTGAGAATGGAGATGTAGCTGACTCCGGCGGCGAAACTGGCGAATTTCCCGATGCTGCGGTCGAGTGTCTGGGCGTAGCCGAACTCGTCCATTCCGCTGCTGTCGGCGGCCTTGCCAGGGCCGGTGGTGATGGGTGATTCTGACATCTGTGCTCCTAGCTGATGTGACCCGTTGGCCCAGCGGTGTCCTTCGAGGACAGAGCGGGACCGATCGGGCGTGCCTCGTTGCACGCCCGGCCGGATCCTCTGGAATGCCTGATGTGTTCGTTCAGTCGGCGGAACCGAACCAGCCACTGGGTGCGGGCTGGATGTTCTGCCAGATGTGCTTTGCTTCGCGGTACTCGTTGAGTCCTGCGCGACCGAGCTCACGGCCGATGCCGGACTTTCCGAAACCGCCCCACTCCGCCTGTGGGACATAGGGGTGGTAGTCGTTGATCCACACGGTTCCGTGCCGGAGGGCCCCTGCGACGCGTTGTGCCTTTGAGGCGTCCGAGGTCCACACCGCTCCTGCGAGACCGTATTCCGTGTCATTGGCGATGGTGATCGCCTCTGCTTCGGTCCGGAAGGTTTCGACGGTCAGCACCGGTCCGAAGGACTCCTCCTGCAGCACACTCATGCCGGAACGGCAGTTGCCGAGCACGGTGGGCGGGTAGAAGAAGCCGTCGGCGAGTGGGCCGTCGTCGGGGATGTAGCCGCCGCACAGGAGCTCCGCGCCCTCCGAGATTCCGGCCTGGACGTAGGCGTGAACCTGGTCGCGGTGCTTCGCGGAGATCAGCGGGCCCGTTTCGGCGTCGGTGTCGAAAGGACCGCCCATCCGGATCTTCTGTGCCCGCTCCACGACCTCGGAGACGAACCGTTCTGCGATCGACTCCTCGACCACCAGCCGGGCCCCGGCCGAACAGACCTGCCCGGAGTGCAGGAAGACGGCGGTCAGTGCATTGTCGACGGCGGCGTCCCAGTCCGCGTCCGCGAAGACGACGTTGGGGTTCTTCCCACCGAGTTCGAAGGCGATGCGCTTCACGGTCGGCGCGGCGGCCGCCATGATGGTCTGGCCCGTGGCCAGGCTTCCTGTCATCGAGACGAGATCCACGGCCGGATGAGAACTCAGTACCGGTCCCACCTTCGATCCGCTTCCCGTGACCAGGTTTGCGACTCCGGCCGGGACCCCGGCCTCCGCCAGCGTCTCCATGAGCAGGATGGACGTGGATGGCGTCAGCTCGCTGGGCTTGAGTACGAAGGAGTTTCCCGCGACGAGCGCCGGGGCCACCTTCCAGGCAGCCTGCAGCAGCGGGTAATTCCATGGAGCGATGAGGGAACATACGCCGAGCGGCTCGTACACCACCCGGCTGATGGCGTTCGGCAGCCCTGTGTCGATGACCCGGCCGGCATCGAGGCCGGCGATCTTGCCGTAGTAGCGGAAGCACGCGGCGATGTCATCGATGTCGTACTCGGCCTCGACCAGACGCTTGCCGGTGTCGAGCGCTTCAGCCTCGGCGTAGATGCCCTTGTCCCGTTCGAGCAGTTCCGCGATGCGCAGCAGCACCGCGCCCCGTTCGATGTCCGTCAGTCGGCGCCAAGGGCCGTCGTCGAACGCGGCACGGGCACTGTCGATCGCGCGCTCGGCGTCCTCAGCGGTGGACCGGGCGACGACGGCGACCTCGCGGCCGTCCGCGGGACAACGCACCGTCGTGGTCCCGGCGTCGGACGCCTCTTGCCATGCGCCGTCGATGAACAGTCCCCGGATGGTCTTGGTTTCTGCGTGTGTCATGGTCATCGTCTCAGCCCTTCACTGCGTGGCCGTCGTCGGAGTGTTCCCGGTTGAGAGGGGAGACGCCGTGGCGGTAGAACTCGGTATGCTGCGCGGCGAGCGGCTCCTTGCCCAGGATGAGATCCGCTGCGCGTTCAGCCAGCATCATCACCGGCGCGTAGATGTTGCCGTTGGTCACGTACGGCATGGCGGAGGCATCCACCACGCGAAGACCCTTGGTGCCGTGCACACCCATGGTCAGCGGATCGACCACGGCCAGGGGGTCCGAGGCCGGACCCATCTTGGCGGTGCAGGACGGGTGCAGCGCGGTTTCCGCGTCCTTGGCCACCCAGTCCAGGATCTCCTGGTCCGTCTGGACGCGGGAGCCGGGCGAGATCTCGCCACCGTTGTACGGGGCCATGGCGGACTGGCCCAGGATGTCCCTGGAGATCCTGACCGCTTCCACCCATTCGCGGCGGTCCTGATCGGTGGAGAGGTAGTTGAAGACCATGGAGGGATGGACGGTCGGGTCTGTGGACCGGATCTTCAGGCTGCCGCGGGCATCGGAATACATGGGACCGATGTGTACCTGGTAGCCGTGCTTGGCCTCGGCCTTCTGGCCGTCGTAGCGGACCGCCACGGGCAGGAAGTGGAACATGAGGTTGGGGTAGGCCACGTCCTCGTTGGAGCGGACGAATCCGCCGCCCTCGAAGTGATTGGTGGCGGCGGGGCCCTTGCGGCCGAGAATCCACTGGAGACCGATGAACGGCATGCGCCACACATCCAACGCCGGTTGCATCGAGACGGGTTGCGTACAGGCGTGCTGGATGTACACCTCCAGGTGGTCCTGCAGGTTCTCGCCGACGCCGGGCAGGTCGACCAGGGGAGTGATGCCGACCTCGCGCAGGTGCTGCGCGTCGCCGACACCGGAGAGCTGGAGCAGCTGCGGGGTGTTGATCGCGCCGCCGCAGAGGATGACCTCGCCGGCGTTCACAGTGTGGGTCTGCCCATTGCGGCGGTAGGTGACCCCGGTGGCCGTGTCACCGGAGAAGTTCACCTTGGTGACGAAGGCCCGGGTCAGCACGGTCAGATTCGCCCGGCTCATGCTGGGTCGGAGGTGCGCTCGGGAAGCGGAGAGGCGCTGTCCTTTGTGGACATTGCGGTCGAAGGGGGCGAAGCCCTCCTGACGGTAGCCGTTGACGTCGTCGGTGAGCGGGAACCCAGCCTGCTGTGCCGCCCGGAAGAAGGCCCCGAAGAGCGGATTGGTGGCCGGGCCGCGTTCCAGGACCAGGGGGCCATCGTGGCCACGGAACTCGTCGTCCGGATCTGCGGCCAGGGTGGTCTCCATCCGGCGGAAGTAGGGGAGGCAGTGGGCGTAGTCCCAGGTCTCCATGCCGGCATCGGCACCCCAGCGTTCATAGTCCAGGGGGTTGCCGCGCTGGAAGATCATGCCGTTGATGGAGCTGGATCCGCCGAGCACTTTGCCGCGGGCGTGGGCGACGCGGCGGCCGTCCATGTACGGCTCCGGATCCGATTCGTAGCGCCAATCGTAGAAGGGATTCCCGCTGGGGAAGGTCAGCGCCGCGGGCATCTGGATGAACAGGTCCCAGGGGTAGTCGCTGCGGCCCGCTTCCAGGACCAGCACGCTGCGGGCGCCGCCCTGACTCAGGCGATTGGCCAGCACGGAGCCGGCACTTCCTCCGCCTACGATGACGTAGTCGTAGCTGCTCTTGCTCATGAAGTCTCCTTGTACCTCGAGCGGATGTAAGGCCTGGCGCCAGCTCCATCGAGCATCGAATGGCACGTGCCGTGGACCCAAGTGGTCGCTTCTCCGCCAGACCGCATCTGTGTGACGCAGGTCATATCTGGGAGGCTAGCCGAGCTTGAACAAACGTTCAAGACCCAATCTGGACGTTTGTTCAAATTCCTGGGCGCTCTTCTCCGTATCCCCAGCTCGGAAGGGGTCTCGAAGGTTTTTCGGGCGCGCGGAAGTCGCCCGTCACACTCGGCGGGGAGCTGTAGTGAAGTGCCGTCAGTCGGCGAAGGCGATGTCCTCCGTGCGGAGGATGCTTCGTTCGATGGA
Source organism: Arthrobacter sp. NPDC090010 (assembly GCF_044748305.1). NCBI lineage: Bacteria > Bacillati > Actinomycetota > Actinomycetes > Micrococcales > Micrococcaceae > Arthrobacter > Arthrobacter sp. NPDC090010. The sequence continues at coordinate 353,545 of NZ_JBIVFT010000002.1, read as the reverse complement.
GGACTTGTCGATGCCCAGCAGGGAGGTCAGCCACATGCCGTTCTGGATCACGACGATGTCCGCTGCCCTGTCCTTGCGCTGTTCGGGCGAAAGTCCTGGCTTCGCCTCGCCGATCAAGGCGGCGAGGCCGTCGAGATACTGATCGAACGCCTCCGCGTTGATCGCCGCGAATTCCTCGTCCGCCTGGGCCAGGGCCCAGAGGTGGAGGCGGAGGGACAGGTACTGCGTGGTCAGGATGTCCGGCGCTGCGACGCGTCGGAGTGCATCGCGCAACTGCTCGTCGGGGGTCGCTTCCGGGTTCGGGGCCACCAGCCGGAGATCGCTTTCGCTGATCCGGCTCAGGACGGCCCGGATGAGGCTCTGTTTGTCCGCGTAGTAGTAGTTGACGAGTCCGAGTGCGACGCCGGCCTCACGGGCCACCGCTCGCATGTTGACACCCGAAATGCCGTGGCGTGAGAGCAGTTCCAGTACCGCATCCAGGATGCGGGATTGCCTGTCCACCTGCTGCCGGGAGTTCGTTGTCGTGGGTTCCACTCCGACAGACTATGGCGAAAATCCCCAGGGTCGCATTCGACTCTCAAAGCCCCGGCCTTTCGGTGCTCGCGGCTGAGGGCGAGAGAGGCCCTCCCGATCGTGTCGTGGAGGGCCTCTCGCAATGTCAGCGGGTGCTGGAAGGCTGCGTCAGTTCCGCACGTATCCGTTCGGGTTCAGCACGTACTTCGTTGCCGCTCCGGCGTCGAATTCCGCATAGCCGCGCGGCGCATCCTCCAGCGGGATCGCCTTGGCATTGACGGCCTGGGCGATCTGCACCTTGTCGTGAAGGATCGCCATCATGAGCTGACGGTTGTATTTCATGACCGGGCACTGGCCGGTGGTGAAGGACAGGGACTTCGCCCAGCCCGTGCCCAGGGACAGTGAGAGCGAGCCGTGTTTCGCAGCTTCATCGATGCCGCCCGGGTCTCCTGTGACATAAAGCCCGGGAATGCCCAGTGCGCCACCGGCGGCCGTCAGGTCCATCAGCGAATTGAGCACGGTCGCCGGGGCCTCATGGGAGGCGTCCTTGCCGTGCCCCCGGGCCTCGAATCCCACGGCGTCGATGCCGCAGTCCACTTCCGGGACCCCCAGCAGTTGCTCGATCTGATCCCGGGGGTCGCCTGCGCCGACGTTGACGGTCTCGCAGCCGAAGGAGCGGGCCTGCGCCAGACGGTCTTCGTTCATATCTCCGACGATCACCACGGCCGCGCCCAGCAGCTGCGCCCCGGCGGCTGCCGCAAGCCCCACTGGGCCCGCGCCGGCGATGTACACGGTGGACCCGACGCCCACTCCGGCGGTCACGGCGCCGTGGAAGCCGGTGGGGAAGATGTCGGAGAGCATGGTGAGGTCCATGATCTTCTCCAGAGCCTGATCCCGGTCCGGGAACTTCAGCAGGTTCCAGTCCGCGTAGGGGACCAGGACGTATTCGGCCTGGCCGCCGACCCAGCCGCCCATGTCCACATAGCCGTAGGCGCTGCCGGGCCGATCCGGGTTCACGTTGAGACAGATGCCGGTCTTACGCTCTTTGCAGTTGCGGCACCGGCCGCAGGAGATATTGAAGGGCACCGAGACGATGTCTCCGACCTTGATGAATTCGACGTCGGGCCCCACCTCGATCACCTCTCCAGTGATCTCGTGACCCAGAACCAGGTCCTGCGGTGCCGTGGTCCGTCCGCGGACCATGTGCTGGTCCGAGCCGCAGATGTTGGTGGTCACGGTCCGGAGGATGGCTCCGTGCGGGACCTTGCGGCCTACGTTTGCCGGGTTGACGCCGGGACCGTCCTGCAGTTCGAACGTCGGGTATTCGGTGTCGATGAGCTCCACGACTCCGGGTGCTTTGTAGGCGACTGCTCTGTTTCCTGACATGCGTTGCTCTCCATTCTGGTGAGGTGATGAATCGGGACAGGTCGGCTGGTGGGGGTGGCGCCTAGCCTTGACGGTGCGGCGTCGCACTCGATGGCGTCGGCGGGAGGGGTGAGGCTTGCGAAAGGGAAGCCCTGGCTGGCGTACGGAGAGATGGGCTGACCGTCGGTGATGAACGGCGGTTCATCTCAGCCCCGACGGCAGGTCGTTATATACACAACTGTGATGCAACTCATATATCAGAGTCAAGAGATTCGTGCGGACCGGGGCTGCATGGGCGTTCTTCGCTTCGAGCCGGTCGAGGCGGGGTCCGGAGTGCCCCCATGTTGTCGTGAAGCGGCCTCTGCAATGGGCTTGCCGCGTCTATCTCGGCAAGGCTTTCGCGGAGGGTCTGCCGTGGGTCATTTCCAGCGGCGCTGGTCGTGGCGAAGACGCTGTATCAAATCCAGCGAGGAGACCCGGGCACTCTCTTCCAGGAGGCGATCTCGGCCGTCCGTGGAGATGGGGCCCCTTGTCGATGGGGGCTGTTCGAGCTGGGAGGCATAGGTCCCACGAGCGATATCTAGGCGGGGTCGGCGTCGGACAGGTCTTCGACCGCGGAGGGATTCGTCCCCTCAAAAAGCACGGCGATTCCGTAGGGGTCTGCCAACTCAAGCCGTGACTCCGTGAACCGGAGCATCCAGTCGTCGTCGGACCAGATCACCGCTTCAGGTTCGTCGAACAAAGGTTCACCGTTCCGCAGGGCCGATAGTTCGGCTTCCTGCAGTCCGAACTCTGGTTCAGAGAGTCGCTGCTGCAAGTAGGCCTTGGCGAGGTCGGCGAACTCATCAAAGCGCGAGACCACGACGGCGGCGAACTGCAGTAGGCGTTGATCAGGCTGGACCGCAGGCTCAAGGACGATGCTCACTGCCCGAGGCGTGTCCTCGCCCGTGGAGGCAATGGTCGCTGTCCAGCACGCGATTGAATCGGGGGAATCGATACGGGTGAATGCTGTTCCTGCAATGTCCAGATGGGTGGCGAGGTCGGTCACTGCACAAGTCAATCACCAACGGGAACGGAAGGACAGCGTTGCCGAACCCCGGTGCTGAGAGGCGGAATTCACCGCCGCTGTCATAGGGAGCCATGGTCAGAGGACCTTGCGGATCTCCTCTTCGAAGTGGGTGACATGCGCCAGGGAGAGCTCGGCCGCCCGGTCGGCGTCGCCGTCGACGATCGCTTGCAGCAGGGCCGCGTGTTCGACGATGTGGCCGGACAGCCCGGGTAGCCGCTCGATCACGAGGCACCAGATGCGGGTGGAGAGATTGTCATAACGGATCAGCACGTCTTCCAGGTGGGGGTTGCCCGCCGCCCGGTAGATCAGGCGGTGGACCGACATGTCCAGCCGCATGAGTTCCCGTTGCTCATCGCCGGACTCGTCCAGACCGTGGAGTCTTTCCAGGACCTCGCGCATCTCCTGTTTCACGGCAGGCGTGGCGTTCTCCGCCGCGCGGCGGGCGGCCACGGGTTCCAGAACCAGGCGGATGTCCCAGATCGCGGCAAGCTCGGTGATGTCGACGTTCGTGGCGAAGGTGCCGCGGCGGGGGTAGGAGACGAGGAGATGATCCGTCTCCAATCGTTTCAAGGCCTCTCTCACAGGGGTCCGGCCCATGCCCAGTTCCACCGCGATCAGGCTGTCGTTCAGTGGTTCGCCGGGCCGGATGTCGAGCATGACCAGACGGTCCTTGATGGTTTCGTAGGCCTGGTCTGCGAGCGAGCGTCCCGCAACGGCCGGATCCACTGTCATCTCAGGCTTTCCTTTCCTTGCGGGATCATCGTTGACATCTTCTCAGACGAAAGAGATACTCGTCGTAGTGATCTGATATATCAGTTAGATATTAGCGTTGTGAGGAGAGCATATGACCGAGGTTCTGACCCGTTCGCTCGCGGAAACCGATCCCGACGTCAAGGCGGCCATCGACCAGGAACTCCTGCGGCAGCAGGGCACCCTGGAGATGATCGCCTCGGAGAATTTCGCTCCGCTCGCGGTCATGGAGGCCCAGGGTTCCGTTCTGACCAACAAGTACGCCGAGGGGTATCCCGGAAAGCGCTACTACGGGGGCTGCGAGCACGTCGACGTCATCGAGCAGCTTGCGATCGACCGGGTCAAGGCCCTCTTCGGCGCGGAAGCCGCCAATGTCCAGCCGCACTCCGGTGCTCAGGCCAACGCGGCCGCCATGTTCGCACTCCTGGACCCGGGGGACACCATCCTGGGGCTGTCCCTGGCCCACGGTGGCCACTTGACCCACGGGATGAAGATCAATTTCTCCGGCAAGCTCTACGCCGTGGTGCCGTACGAGGTGAACCGGGAGACCCACCTGATCGACATGGCGGAGGTGGAGCGCCTCGCGCTGGAACACCGCCCCAAGCTCATCGTGGCCGGCTGGTCCGCGTACTCCCGGCAGCTGGACTTCGCCGAGTTCCGCCGCATCGCAGATCTCGTCGGCGCTTACCTCATGGTGGACATGGCCCACTTCGCAGGCCTGGTCGCCGCCGGTCTGCACCCCAGCCCGGTGCCGTACGCCGACGTCGTCACCACCACCACGCACAAGACCCTGGGCGGACCTCGCGGGGGAGTGATCCTCAGCAAGGAGTCCCTGGCCAAGAAGATCAACTCCGCTGTCTTCCCGGGTCAGCAGGGTGGACCCCTGGAACACGTCATCGCGGCGAAGGCCGTGGCTTTCAAGCTCGCCTCAGAGCCCGCCTTCCATGACCGCCAGGAACGGACCCTGGAAGGTGCCCAGATCATCGCCCGCCGCCTCCTGGCCGAGGATGTCGCTGCAGCCGGGGTCTCAGTGGTCAGCGGCGGCACGGACGTTCATCTGGTCCTGGTGGATCTGCGGAATTCCGAGCTGGACGGCCAGCAGGGCGAGGACCGCCTGCACCGGGTCGGCATCACGGTCAACCGCAACGCCGTCCCCTTCGACCCCCGGCCGCCCATGATCTCCTCGGGTCTGCGCATCGGCACCCCGGCCCTGTCGGCCCGCGGTTTCGGCGCCGCGGAGTTCACCGAGGTGGCGGACATCATCGCCGCAACACTGAAGCCGGACTTCAGCGATGACCTTGCCGACGAGCTTGCCGCCCGGGTGCGCGTCCTGGCGGACAAGCACCCCCTCTACCCGAAGCTGAACGCTGAGAACGGAGCGCTCTGATGGCGGATCTGCTGCCCGAACACCCGGACTTCCTGTGGCGGAACCCGGACCCCAAACCGTCCTACGACGCGATCATCGTCGGCGGCGGCGGGCACGGACTGGCCACGGCGTATTACCTGGCTAAACACCATGGCATGACGAACATCGCGATCCTGGAACGCGGGTGGCTCGCGGGCGGCAACATGGCCCGCAACACCACGATCATCCGCTCGAACTACCTCTGGGACGAGTCGGCGGCCATCTACGAGCATTCCTTGCGCCTCTGGGAGGCCTTGCCGGAGGAACTGGAGTACGACTTCCTGTTCAGCCAGCGCGGTGTCATGAACCTGGCGCACACGCTCCAGGACGTGCGGGAATCCGTCCGCCGGGTCGGTGCCAACAAGCTCAACGGCGTGGACGCCGAGTGGCTGGAGCCGGAACAGGTCAAGGAACTCTGCCCCATCATCAACACGGGCGAAGACATCCGGTACCCCGTGCTGGGGGCCACTTATCAGCCCCGTGCCGGCATCGCCAAGCATGACCACGTCGCCTGGGCCTTCGCCCGCAAGGCCGACGAACTCGGCGTCGACATCATCCAGAACTGCGAGGTCACCGGCTTCCTGAAGGACGGCAACCGCGTCGTGGGCGTCCAGACCAACAGGGGCACCATTCACGCCGGCAAGGTGGCTCTCTGCGCGGCCGGGCACTCCTCGGTCCTGGCGAAGATGGCCGGCTTCGACCTCCCGATCCAGTCCCACCCGCTGCAAGCCCTCGTCTCTGAACTGCACGAGATCGTCCACCCCACCGTGGTCATGTCCAATCACGTCCATGTTTACGTCTCCCAGGCGCACAAGGGCGAGCTGGTGATGGGTGCCGGTATCGACTCCTACAACGGCTACGGCCAGCGCGGCGGTTTCCACGTCATCGAGGAGCAGATGGCGGCCGCCGTCGAACTCTTCCCCATCTTCGCCCGCGCCCACCTGCTGCGTACCTGGGGCGGAATCGTGGACGTCACCCTGGACGCCTCGCCGATCGTCGGCAAGTCGCCCGTGGAGAACCTGTACGTGAACTGCGGCTGGGGGACCGGCGGCTTCAAGGGGACCCCGGGTGCCGGCTGGACCATGGCCCACACCATCGCCACGGACGAGCCCCACGCGCTGAACGCCCCGTTCGCCCTGGAGCGCTTCGAATCAGGCGCCCTCATCGACGAGCACGGCGCGGCCGCCGTCGCCCACTGACCCCACGAAAGGAGCCGAGCCATGCTGCTCATCACCTGCCCGAACTGCGGGCCGCGCGACGAGACCGAGTTCCACTACGGGGGACAGGCGCATGTCCCGTATCCCGAGGACCCCAGCGCCCTGAGCGACGCCGAGTGGTCGCGGTACCTGTTCTACCGCGAGAACCCTAAGGGCCTGTTCGCCGAGCGTTGGGTCCACAGCGCCGGGTGCCGCAAATGGTTCAACGCCCTCCGCGACACCGTGAGCTACGAGTTCAAGACCATCTACACGGGGGCGAAACCCCTCACCGCCGGCGCGAAAGGAGACTCCCAATGAGCCCCGCAGAGTCCGCCCAGCCGTTCCGCCTCGCCGCGGACCGGGCACCGCACGCCCGCATCGCCCGTGAGGACACCGTCAGCTTCACCGTTGACGGCACCACGTACACCGGCCACCCCGGAGACACCGTCGCCTCCGCGCTGATCGCCCACGGCGTCGTCGAAGCCGCACCGTCCCTCTACCTCTCGCGGCCCCGAGGGATCCTCTCCGCGGGAGTCGAGGAGCCGAACGCCCTGCTCAAGGTCAAGGACCGCGGTGCCGGCGGCGTGGACGAGTCCATGCTCCCGGCCACCCTGGTCGAACTGACCGATGGCCTCGACGCCGAGTACCTCTCCGGCCTCGGGAAGCTGGACCCCCGCAAGGACGAGGCCTACTACGACAAGAAGCACGTCCATACGGACGTGCTGGTGATCGGGGCGGGTCCTGCGGGCCTCTCCGCTGCCCGTGAGGCCGCCGCCAGCGGCGCGCGGGTCATCCTGATCGACGACCAGCCGGAACTGGGCGGCTCGCTGCTGTCCGCCTCCGGAGAGACGGTCGACGGCGTCCCCGCGCCGGAGTGGATCGCTTCGGCAGCCGCGGAACTCGCCGCAGCCGAAGAGGTCACCGTGCTCACCCGCACCAACGCCTTCGGTTCCTATGACGCGAACTACGTGATCGCCCTGGAGTCCCGTACTGACCACCTCGGCACCGAGCGCGCCCGCGAACTCAATGCCCAGGGCGTCTCCCGCCAGCGCCTCTGGCACATCCGCGCAGGCCAGGTGGTGCTCGCCACCGGCGCCCACGAACGCCCCGTGGTGTTCGCTGACAACGACCGGCCGGGCATCATGCTGGCCTCCGCGGTGCGCAGCTACCTCAACCGCTACGGTGTGGTGCCGGGCAGCCGTGCCGTCGTCTTCACCACCAATGACTCCGCCTACGAGACCGTCCGCGACCTCGCCGCCGCTGGTGTGCCGGTGCCCGCCGTCGTCGATGCGCGGGAGGCCAAGAGCAACGCCGTTCTGGCCGCCGAGGCCAGTGGTGTCCGGATCATCTCGGGTGCTGCCGTATGCGGCACCGAAGCAGGAGAGCACGGTCGCGTGAGCGCCGTCGTCGTCCGGACGCTCGACGCCGACGGCTCACTCAGCGGTGAGCCGGAGCGGATCGAGGCCGATCTGCTGGCCGTCTCGGGGGGCTGGAGCCCCGTGGTCCACCTTTTCAGTCAGCGCCAGGGTAGGCTGCGCTGGGACGAGAAGCTCGCCGCGTTCGTCCCGGCCAGCGCAGTGAGGGCGCAGCAGATCGTCGGATCGGCGCGCGGCTCCCATCGCTTGGCGGACTGCGTCTCCGAAGGCGCTCAAGCAGGTGCCGTGGCGGCCTTCAACGCCGGTTTCGTCACCGAGGCCGGGGCCCACGCGTCAGCCTTGTCCAGCCCTGCGCCGACAGCCGCAGGGCCGACGCGCCAGCTGTGGCTGGTGCCCGGCAGCGAAGGCGGTCCGGGGGACTGGAAGACCCACTTCGTGGACCTGCAACGTGACCAGAGCGTCGCCGACGTGCTGCGCGCCACCGGCGCCGGCATGCGCTCCGTCGAACACATCAAGCGCTACACCTCCATCTCCACTGCCAACGATCAGGGCAAGACATCAGGGGTCAACGCCATCGGTGTGATCGCCGCAGCGCTGAAGGATGCCCAGGGAGAGGTGCCGGAGAACCTCGGCTCTATCGGGACCACCACGTTCCGGGCTCCGTACGCACCGGTCGCCTTCGCCGCCATGGCGGGCCGGAAGCGGGGCGACCTCTTCGACCCGGAGCGGATCACCTCGATCCACCCCTGGCATGTGGAGCACGGCGCCGAGTTCGAGTTCGTCGGCCAGTGGCTGCGCCCCTGGTACTACCCGCAACCGGGGGAGTCGATGGACGAGGCGGTGCTGCGCGAGTGCCGGGCGGTCCGGGAATCCGTCGGCTTCATGGACGCCACCACCCTGGGCAAGATCGAGGTCTGGGGAGCAGATGCCGGGGAGTTCCTCAACCGCATCTACACCAACGCGTTCAAGAAGCTGGCCCCGGGCATGGGCCGCTACGGTGTCATGTGCGGGCCGGACGGCATGCTGTTCGATGACGGCGTGACACTCCGTCTGGACGAGGACCGGTACTTCATGACCACCACGACCGGCGGTGCGGCCAAGGTGCTGGACTGGCTGGAGGAGTGGCACCAGACCGAGTGGCCGCAGCTGGAGGTCAATTTCACCTCGGTGACGGAGCAGGTCACCACGGTCGCCGTCGTCGGGCCGAAATCCTGTGCGGTGATCGCCAAAGTGGCACCGGAACTGAACGTGGACAACGAGGCGTTCCCGTTCATGGCCTGGCGTGAGACCACCCTGGCCTCCGGGATCCCGGCCCGGGTCTGCCGGATCTCCTTCTCCGGCGAGCTGGCCTTCGAGATCAACGTGGCCACCTGGTACGGCCTGCAGGTCTGGGAGGACGTGGCGGAGGCGGGTGCCGAGTTCGGCATCACACCCTACGGCACCGAGACCATGCACGTGCTGCGCGCCGAGAAGGGTTACCCGATCATCGGACAGGATACGGATGGCACGGTGACCCCGCAGGACGCCGGCATGGAATGGATCGTCTCCAAGGCGAAGGACTTCGTGGGCAAGCGCTCCTACGCCCGCCTCGACACCGCGCGCACGGACCGCAAACACATGGTCTCGCTGCTCCCGGCGGACCCGTCCTTCCGGCTGCCGGAAGGCACACAGCTGGTGGAGCAGGGCATCTCGCTCAACCCGGCGTACGGCCCGGTCCCGATGCTGGGACACGTGACCTCCAGCTACCACTCGGCCGCGCTGGGACGTTCCTTCGCGCTGGCCCTGATCAAGAACGGCCGGAACCGGATCGGCGAGAAGCTCACTGCCGTCGCCGGGGACCGGATCGTGGAAGTCCTGGTCGGTGAGACCGTCCTTTACGACCCTGAAGGGAAGCGCCGTGATGGCTGAGATGATTTCCGAGGCAACCTTGGCCGACGCCGCGGGCCTGCGGCGCAGCCCGGCCGCGCAACTCGCGGAGGCTTTCGCGATGGCCGGCACCGTGGGCGAGCGTGGCGTCGCCCTCCGGGAGGTCCCATTCCTGACTCAGCTGGGGATCCGTGCCGTGGCGGGCACGCCTGCGGCTGCCGCCGTGGAAGCGGCCCTGAGCGCCCCGCTCCCGGCCGGCCATGGAAGCACGACGACGGGTGGCGGCTACAGCGTGCTGTGGATCGGCCCGGATGAGTTCCTGGCCGTCGGGGATGACGATACGGCCGGGCTGGACCTCGGCCCGGCCGAGTCGGCCCGGCTGGCAGCCGCCCTCGGTGAGCCTGGCAATCGGCTGCCGGGCGCCGTCGTCGATCTCTCGGCGAACCGCGCGACCTTTGAGCTGAGCGGTCCGGCGGCCCGCCTGGTCCTGGAGAAAGGCGTCTCCTTCGATCTGCACCCGAGGTCTTTCGCCGCCGGTCAGGCGATCGTCACCGTTCTGGATCATGTTCCGGTGCTGGTGTGGAAGACGGGCGAGGAGACGTTCAGGGTGCTGCCCCGTGCGTCCTTCGCGGATCACGTGGGGCGCTGGCTCGTGGATGCGATGCGCGAGTTCTCCGCGCCGGAGGTGTTCTGAGATGACCGGACCGGAGTTCGTCCTGACACTCGATTGTGGCTGGTCCACCGGCATCGTCGCCGCAGTGTCCGGATTCCTCGCCCAGCGGGGCTGCGACATCGAGGACATCAAGGAGTACGGGGACCGCCGCGGTGGGCATTTCTACATGCGCCTGCATTTCGAAGCGCGGCCGGATGACACGGCGGAGACGCTGTCCGAGGCCTTCGCCCCGGTGGCCGAGCCTTTCGGCATGACCTGGACGCTGCGGCCGGCGGGGGCGAAGACCAAGGTGCTGCTGATGGTCTCCAAGTTCGGTCACTGCCTGAACGACCTGCTCTTCCGGGCCCGGATCGGTGAGCTGCCGGTCGAGATCGTGGCCGTGGTCTCCAACCATGAGGACCACCGAGGCCTGGTGGAGTGGCACGGAATCCCGTACCACCACATCCCGGTGACCAAGGAGAACAAACCGGAGGCCGAGGCCGAACTGCTGTCCGTGGTGGACCGGTACGGCGCGGAGCTGGTGGTCCTGGCCCGTTACATGCAGGTGCTCTCGGACGCTCTGGCCACTCGGATGGCGGGCCGCGTGATCAACATCCATCACTCCTTCCTCCCGTCCTTCAAGGGCGCCAAGCCGTACCACCAGGCCTGGGAGCGTGGCGTCAAGACGGTCGGTGCCACGGCGCACTACGTCAATGCCGAACTGGACGAGGGCCCGATCATCGCCCAGCAGGTCATCGACGTGGACCACACGCATTCACCGGAGGACTTGGTGGCCGTGGGACGTGACGCGGAGTGCAAGGCCCTGTCCAACGCGGTGCGCTGGCATTGCGAGGGCCGCGTAGTGCTCAACGGGAACCGGACCGTGGTTCTGAGGTGACTGCCGCTCTTGACCGGACCCGCCATTCCGCCGGGTCCGCCGGTCGGTCTGCTGGTCCGCGCCTGGTCGCCAGCGATGTGGATGGCACCCTCATGCGGCCCGATGGCGTGATCTCCGAACGGACGCGCGCCGCATGCCGTGCGGTCCGCGACGCCGGCCTGGAGATGGTCTTCGTGACCGGGCGTCCGATCCGCTGGCTGGGTCCTCTGGAGGAACAGCTGGGGCACTGTGGAACCGTCATCTGCTCGAATGGCGCGGTGGTGTGGGACATGAGTCGCCGAAAGGTCCTTTTCACGGAGGCTTTCGGGCGGGAGCAGGCCTTGCAGCTGCAAGGCGTGCTCCGTGCGCTCCATCCCGCAGCGGGATTCTCCGCCGAGCTGGTGACCGGCCCGCACCGGGAGCCGGAATTCCTTCGGCTGCACCCGTCGCTTCCGGTCGAGGACCAGGTGACGGGGCCGCTCGGAACGACCCTTCCGGCGAACGCCCGGGTCGTCAAGCTGCTGGCCATCTCGCCTGTGCTGACGGCAGAGGAGTTCCATGCCCTTGTGGCCCCTGCGGTGAAGGGGCTGGCGCACGTGACCTACTCGGACGTCAACAGGGTGGCGCTGCTGGAGTTCTCGCTTCCCGGGGTCACCAAGGCCCGCACCCTCGAGGCCTTCGCCAAGTCCCGGGGCATCGGGGCCTCGGAGGTCATCGCCTTCGGGGACATGCCCAACGACGTCCAGATGCTCGCCTGGGCAGGGGAGGGTTACGCGATGGCGGACGGCCATCCGGAAGCTCGGGCCGCTGCCCGCTTCGAGGCACCTCGATGCCGGGACGACGGCGTCGCTCTGGTTCTTGAATCGGTGCTCGCGGGCTGACGTCCTGCGCACCGTTCCAGGGGAACCGTGCGGCGGGCACCCCTCGTTTTTCTGATATATCAGCCATACGCTGGAAAGGAAGGTCCGCGCATGTCCATCGTGATGAGGAGTGGAACACGTATGCAGAATCTCGCGCACCGGCTGGAACGCCTGGGAACCGAAACCGCCTTCAGCGTCGCGCAGGCCGCCGCCGCGTGGAAGGCGGAGGGCAACCCTGTGTATCCCTTCCACCTCGGTGATATCAACATCCCCACCGCCGGGAACATCATCGAGGCGATGAACCGCGCCATCGCGGATGGGCACACCGGCTACTGCCCCGGGCCCGGCATCCCGCAGCTGCGGGAGGCCTTGGCGGATGACATCGGGTCCCGGCGGGGCATCACCTTCAGCCCGGACAACGTCGTGGTGATGACCGGCGGCAAGCCGGTGATCACCAAATTCCTGCAGGCCGTCATGAACCCGGGTGAGGAAGTGCTTTACCCCAACCCGGGCTTCCCGATCTACGAGTCGCAGATCGAGTACCTGGGCGGCACGGCGGTCCCTTACCGCTACGTCCCCACCGAGTCCGGCTTCGCCATCGACCTGGACCAGATCCGTGCGTCGATCACCCCGAACACCACGGCGATCATCTACAACGATCTGCAGAACCCGATCTCGGCGGAGTCCACGGCGGCCGAGCGAGAGGCCGTGGCTCAGATCGCCATCGAGCACGATCTCTGGGTCCTCTCCGACGAGGCCTACTTCGAGACCCGCTACGAGGGTGTCTCCAGTTCCATCGCCGCCCTGCCGGGCATGGCTGAGCGCACGGTCATCCTCTACACCTTCAGTAAGAAGTTCGCGATGACCGGTTCACGGCTCGGCTGCGCCGTCGCACCTCTTCAGATCGCCCAGGTTCTGAGCAAGCTGAACACCAACGACGAATCGTGCACCACCCACTATGTGCAGTGGGCTGGGATCGAGGCGCTCCGAGGCCCCCAGGAGTCGGTGCAGGGCATGCTGGACGTGCTCCGGGAACGCCGCGACGCTGCGTGCGAACTGGTCAATTCGATTCCCGGAATGCGGGTGGCCGTGCCACAGTCCACCTTCTATCTCTTCCCCGACGTGACCTCTACGATGGAGCGCATGGGCTACACCGCGGTCGGCGATTTCGCCACGGCCGCTCTTCAGAACACCGGTGTCTCCTTCTGCACCCGTGAACACTTCGGACGACGTCTGCCCGGCGAAGACCGCCAGTACATCCGTCTGGCCTACTCCGGGATCGACCTGAACGACATCCGGGACGGCCTTGGCCGCCTGCGTCAGTGGATCGAGGCCGCGTCGTGAGCCGGGTCGTCGTCACGGGCGCAGTGCCCGAAGCCGCCCTGGACAAGCTCCGCGCCGAACACGAGGTGGACGCCTGGAGCGAGCCCGTCTCCATCGGCCGCGAGGAACTGCTGCGCCGTGTCGCCGGTGCCGATGCCGTGGTGAGTCTGCTCACCGAGCGGATCGACGGCGAACTCCTGGACGCTGCGGGCCCGCAGCTGAAGGTCGTGGCCAACGTAGCCGTCGGCTACGACAACGTCGACGTTCCGGCCTGCGCCGCGCGCGGCGTGGTCGCGAGCAACACTCCAGGGGTCCTCACGGAGGCGACGGCGGATATCGCCTTCGGCCTCATTCTCATGGCGACGCGTCGCCTCGGCGAGGGAGAGCGGCTTCTCCGCGCTGGGACGCCGTGGAAGTGGGGGATGTTCTTCCTGCTCGGCAGCAGCCTGCAGGGCAAGACTTTGGGCGTCGTCGGGATGGGCGGGATCGGTCAGGCCACGGCGCGCCGGGCCAAGGCGTTCGGCATGGACGTCGTCTACCAGTCCCGCGGCGAAATCGATCCCGCGATCGCCCAGGAACTGGGTGCGCGGCGTGTGGACCTCGACGAGCTGTTGAAGGTGTCCGATGTCGTCTCGATCCACTGCCCTTACGGTCCCGGCACGCACCACCTCATCGGCGCCGGGCAACTGGCCGCGATGAAGAGCACCGCGTTCCTCGTGAACACGGCACGCGGGCCGATCGTCGATGAGGCCGCCCTCGCCGAAGCGCTGAGCACGGGTGTGATCGCGGGCGCCGGCCTGGATGTCTTCGAGAAGGAGCCGCAGATCCATCCCGCACTGCTGACGCTGGAGAATGTGGCGATCGTGCCGCATCTGGGCTCTGCCACTGTGGAGACCAGGACGGCCATGGCGGTGCTGGCCGCGGAGAACGTCCTCGCCGTGCTGCGCGGCGGGGACGCCGTGACACCCATCGGCTGAAGGGGGCGCGGTCTCCCGCTGAATTCCTGTCAGGGCCACCGGCGATGATGGATCCATGGACACTCACGATCTGAACAGCCCGGCCGGGATCGCCACGCTCTACTTCGACTGTTGGAGGGCTGGGGACCCGGAACCGCTGCGGCCCTATCTCTCGCCCGACGTCACCTTCGACGGGGTGCTCGGAAGCACCCACGGTCCCGAGGATTTCCTCCGGGGTCTCACCGCGATGTTCGCTGCCACGGATTCCCTGCAGATCCGGCTCCGGCTGGCCGACGAGCGGGACGCCGTGACCTGGTCGGAGCTGCGGATGGACGGCAAGGAACCGGTGGAGGTCGCCAACTGGACCCACGTGGAGGACGGGGTCATCACCGCGGTCCGCGTCACCTTCGACCCACGCCCACTGTTCGCGGCCTGAACTGGAGCTTTGCCCACGGCGATGCCGGACGCTCAGAATGTGCCCCCTCCTCATTCAGCCCACATTCAGCTTAGGCTGGAGGGAGCCCTACCGGGCAGAGACAGAACTTTCCACAGAAAGGCAACGTCATGGGATTCATCGGTTGGATCGTACTCGGTTTGATCGCCGGCGCCATTGCGAAGGCGATCATGCCAGGGAAGCAGGGTGGCGGCTGGCTGGCCACCCTTCTCCTGGGTGTGGTGGGAGCCTTGCTGGGCGGCTGGATCGGTTCCGCTGTCTTCCATGTGGGCCTGAACGAATTCTGGTCCCTCTCCACTTGGCTCCTGGCCATCGTCGGCTCGCTGATCGTTCTCTTCATCTGGGGACTGATCACCAGGAAGCGCAGCTGAGCTGAGAAGAGAAGGAGGGCCCGTCCGTTGGACGGGCCCTCCTTCTTCGTGGGGGAGCGAGAGCTGTCAGGCCCGGGGCGGGACGAATACGCGCGGTTGTCCAGCCCATTGGGGAGACAAGTCCTCGATGGTCTCATTGATGAGCTTGGTCGAGGCCCGCCGCGCCGTCACTGCTTTGCCGTCCAGGATCGCCCGGGCCACGTCGAGATGCCATTGCAGGGCCTCTTCTTTCGGCTGCGACGGCATGAGGCCGTGCGTCGTCCGGCCCGCCAGGGTCTCGGCCACCTGCCCGATGAGGGTCGCGAACATCTCGTTCCCGGACCCTGAGAGGACCAGGGCGTGGAAGCGGGTGTCGAGCTCAAGGAACCGTTCGAGCCGCCCCTGACGCCCCACCCGGGCCATCTCCTCCGCAACCTGCATGAGCTCCCGGCGGAGAGCGAAGGGAGCGTTCTGCGCCGCGAGCTCGCTTGCCACGGGTTCGACGGCGGAGCGCAACTCGGCGAGCGAGCGCAACTGGGCGCCCCGCGCGTCGCTGTCCATCCGCCAGCGGATCACGCTCGCATCGAAAGGATTCCAGGCGGACGCGGGCAGGACCCTGATACCGACCCGTTTGATGCTCTCGACCATGCCGATGGACTGCAGAACGCGCACGGCCTCCCGCACCACGGAGCGGGAGACTTTGAGTTCTGATTCGAGGCTCTCGGCGAGCATGACATGCCCGGGCGGCAACGCTCCCGTCACGATCCGGTGGCCCAGGATCTCCAGGGCCTGATGATGAAGGCTAGGCTGACGGCTCGTCATCGATGTCCGAATCCTCACAGTGAAGTGATCAAATGGGAGTGAAGAACACCAGCCTAGGCACTTCTCAGGTCCGGGCGAAATGTTCGTCACCTTGGTGGCAGCCCTTCCCTCGTCTATGACGAGGACGTAGGGTGGAAACGCGTCCTAAAAATCAGATTACTAGTATTGATGTGGAGTGTAGATGCCTGCACATATCGGTGTCACCGGCCTCGCCGTCATGGGAGCCAATCTGGCTCGTAACCTCGCCCGCAACGGATTCACCGTTGCCCTGCACAACCGTTCGGTGGAGAAGACCGACGCCCTCCTGGCAGCACACGGCGATGAAGGCGACTTCGTCCGCACGGAGACGCTGCAGGAACTCGTCGATTCGCTGGAGAAGCCCCGCCGGGTACTCATCATGGTGAAGGCCGGCGCCCCCGTCGACGCCGTCGTCGATCAGCTCGTCCCGCTGCTGGACGAAGGCGACATCGTGATCGACGCGGGCAACTCCCACTACTCGGACACCCGGCGCCGCGAGGCGGCCCTGGCCGAGAAGGGACTGCACTTCGTGGGCGTCGGAGTCTCCGGCGGTGAAGAAGGCGCCCTCAACGGCCCGTCGATCATGCCCGGTGGGTCCAAGGAGTCCTACGACGCACTCGGCCCGCTGCTGGAGAAGATCTCCGCCCACGTGGACGGCGAGCCCTGCTGCGCCTGGATCGGCACCGACGGTGCCGGCCACTTCGTCAAGATGGTCCACAACGGCATCGAGTACGCCGATATGCAGGTCATCGGTGAGGCTTACGATCTGCTGCGCAGCGGTGCCGGCATCGAGCCCGCCGAGCAGGCGAAGATCTTCGCAGAGTGGAACAAGGGCGAGCTGTCCTCCTTCCTCATCGAGATCTCCGCCGAGGTCCTCGGACACGTGGATGCCAAGACCGGCAAGCCCTTCGTGGACGTGGTGGTCGACTCCGCAGGCCAGAAGGGCACCGGCCGCTGGACCGTGCAGTCCGCGTTGGATCTCGGTTCCCCGGTCTCCGGCATCGCCGA
Source organism: Arthrobacter sp. NPDC090010 (assembly GCF_044748305.1). Lineage (NCBI taxonomy): Bacteria > Bacillati > Actinomycetota > Actinomycetes > Micrococcales > Micrococcaceae > Arthrobacter > Arthrobacter sp. NPDC090010. The sequence goes on along the minus strand of NZ_JBIVFT010000002.1, from coordinate 336,685 downwards.
ATCCGTGTTCGCCCGCGGCATCTCCTCCCAGCGCTCCCAGCGCGCCATCGCCCAGGAGACCCTGGCAGGCCACGAGGCCGAGGTGGCGCTCCCGGAGAACTTCGTGGAGGACGTCCGTCAGGCGCTCTACGCCTCCAAGCTCGTCAGCTATGCCCAGGGCCTGGACATGCTCACCAGCGCCGCCAAGGAGTACGGCTGGGATCTCAAGCTGGACGAGATCGCTTCTCTGTGGCGGGCCGGTTGCATCATCCGCGCCGAGCTGCTCAAGGACATCATGGCCGCCTACAAGGGCGATGCCACGCCGGAGAACCTGCTGTTCGCTCCGGCCTTCGTCGAGTCCGTCGGCGCGGCCGTCCCGGCCTGGCGTCGCGTGGTGGCCACCGCGGTGCAGCTGGGTATTCCGGTGCCGGTGTTCTCCTCCTCGCTGGCCTACTACGACGGTCTGCGCCGCAAGCGTCTCCCGGCGGCCCTGATCCAGGGCCAGCGTGACCTCTTCGGCGCTCACACCTACGGCCGTGTGGATGAAGAGGGCACTTTCCACACCCAGTGGAGCGGCGATCGCAGCGAAGTCAGCGCGGTCGACACTCACTGACACCCCTGTACGACGGCGGCCCCCATCGGAAGGTGGGGGCCGCCGTCGTTGTTTCCGCGCGTTGTGTGCTCAGTTGTGGCTGATGATTTCGCCGAACACCCGCCACAACTGAGCACACAACAGCAGCCGGCGGGGGAGAGGCTCAGATGTAGTAGTACTCCGCAGGGTCCACGGCGGGCTTGGTCTCGACCTCGGCCACCCGAGGCCGCCAGGTGGCCGGGATACCCGTGATGATCGAGTTGGCCGGAGCATCCTTGACGACGACGGCGTTCGCGCCGACAGCCGAATCGGCACCGATCACGATGGGTCCGAGAACCTTGGCTCCTGCGCCGATGGTGACCCGGTCTCCGATCGTGGGGTGGCGCTTGACCTTCGCCAGGGAGCGGCCGCCGAGAGTCACCCCGTGGTAGATCATGACGTCGTCGCCGATCTCGGCCGTCTCGCCGATCACCACGCCCATGCCGTGATCGATGAAGAACCGGCGGCCGATCGTGGCTCCGGGGTGGATCTCGATCCCTGTCAGGAAACGGGTCAGCTGGGAGAGGACGCGGGCCGGGAACCGCAGTGCAGGGTTCCTCCACATACGGTGGGTCACACGGTGGACCCAGATGGCGTGCAGGCCCGAATAGACGAAGAAGTTCTCTGCGGAGCCGCGGGCTGCCGGGTCATGCGATCGGGCGCCCTCGAGGTCCTCTTTCAGCCGGGTGTAGAAGCTCACGCTGTCCTTCGGGTCGCCGTACACGCTGGGCGTACGTGGTGTGTTCTGAACGGGTAACCAGTGCGGCGGGCAAAGAATTCCCCGGGCAGCCGACTGCCCGGCGCCGCGCTCCGCCCCGGGCTCCCATCGTGTGCTGGCACGGGGTGGGAGTCTTTCGGAGCGGGAAGTGCGACGCCGGGCAGTGGCGTTCGGCGGATCAGCCGCGGATGTCGTCGTACAGCACGGTGGAGATGTAGCGCTCACCGAAGTCGGGGACGACGGCGACGATCAGCTTGCCCTTGTTCTCCGGGCGCTTCGCCAGTTCGAGTGCGCCCCAGACGGCTGCGCCGGAGGAGATGCCGCCGAGAATGCCCTCCTGGACACCCAGCGCGCGGGCTGTGGCGACCGAGTCTTCGAGAGTGGCGTCCAGAACCTCGTCATAGACGGCCGTGTCGAGGACTTCCGGGACGAAGTTGGCGCCGAGGCCCTGAATCTTGTGCGGGCCGGGTGCGCCGCCGTTGAGGATGGGGGAGTCCTTGGGTTCCACGGCGACCACCTGAACGGACGGCTTGCGCTCTTTGAGGACCTGACCGACGCCGGTCACGGTTCCGCCGGTGCCGACGCCGCCGACGAAGATGTCGACCTCACCGTCGGTGTCGGCCCAGATCTCCTCGGCCGTGGTGGTGCGGTGAATGGCCGGGTTGGCCGGGTTGGCGAACTGCTGGGCCCAGATGGCGTTCTCCGTGTTGGCCACGATCTCCTGGGCCTTTTCGACGGCGCCCCGCATGCCTTCGGAGCCAGGGGTCAGGACGATCTCCGCACCGAAGGCGCGCAGCATCACGCGGCGTTCGGTGGACATGGTCTCCGGCATGGTCAGGATGACCTTGTATCCGCGAGCCGCACCCACCAGGGCCAGTGCGATGCCGGTGTTTCCGGAGGTGCCTTCGACGATCGTGCCACCCGGCTTCAACGCGCCGGCCTTCTCAGCGGCGTCGACGATGGCGACGCCGATGCGGTCCTTGACGCTGTTGGCCGGGTTGTAGAACTCCAGCTTCACGGCGACCGTGGCCTCAAGACCCTCGGTCAGACGGTTCAGCCGGACCAGGGGGGTACGGCCGATGAGCTGGGTGACGTCGTCGTAGATACGTGCCATGGTGAACTGCTGCCTATCTCCAGTCGGATGGTTAAGGTAAGCCTAATGAGCGGCCGAGCCGCTCGTCAGGACTTCAGCCATGCGGAGTAATATTTCCGGGCCTTGGCCAGCTTGGGATTGATGATCACCTGGCAGTAGCCCTGCTGCGGGTTGTTGGCGTAGTAATCCTGATGAATCGCCTCAGCCTCATAGAAACGGCTCGCCCGGGTCACCTCCGTGACGATCGGGGCGTCCCAGAGGGCCTGGTTCCGTTCGATGGCCTCTTTGTACAGCATGGCCTCCTCCTCGTCCCGGTAGAACATGGCGGAGCGGTACTGGGTACCCACGTCATAGCCTTGCCGGTTCAAGGTGGTCGGATCATGCAGCGCGAAGAACATGTCGAGGATGACCTCCGCAGGAATGACTGATTCGTCGAAGGTCACCTCCACGGCCTCCGCATGGCCCGTGGTGCCGGCGCAGACTTCGTAGTAGCCCGGATCGGGCACGTGCCCACCCGTGTAACCGGAGATGACCGAGGTGACGCCGCGCGTCTGCTGGTAGACCGCATCGAGGCACCAGAAGCAGCCGCCGGCCAGAAGAAAAGTTCTCACAGCCTGCTCAATGCATCCAGCCCGGGAATTGTTCCCGGACCGGAGTGTTCGATGCGATGGGGTAGAACAGAGGTATGGACAACGAGACGCCCTCAGCGGGCGAGCACCTCGGGGATGACACCGATAGCGGCTTGGGGGAGCCGGACACCGTGCCCGAGGACGAAACCAGTGGTCACAGCGAGGATGCACAGCCGGAAACGGCCCCGCCGACGTTGGCGGAGGTGTTGCTGGCAGTCGAAGAGCTCTGGCCGGAGTCGCTGTCCGAGGAGTGGGACCGGAACGGTCTGGTCACCGGCCGGCTGGAACAGCGGATCCGACAGGTCCGTTTCGCCGTGGATCCGACCCTGGAGGTCATCCAGAACGCCGTCGACGACGACGTCGACCTTCTGATCACCCACCATCCGCTGCTTCTGCGCGGGGTGAGTTCGGTCGCCACCACGACTGCGAAGGGGCGCGCCGTTCACCTGTTGATCGAGAACGGCATCGCGCTGCTCACGGTGCACACGAATGGGGACTCGGCCGTGGGAGGAGTTTCCGACGTGATCGCGGATGCGCTGGGGCTGACGGATCGTGAGCCGCTCAGCCAGGCTCGTAACGGCCTGCCGGAGGAAGGCATCGGACGGGTGGGCTCCCTCGCCGAAGCCACCACCCTTGGTGAACTGGCCGCCCGGTTGTGCGCCTTCCTGCCATCCGTTGCGGGCGGCATCAGGGTCGCCGGTGAACGTGACGCCGTCGTGAGCCGCGTGGCCGTCTGCGGGGGTGCCGGGGATTCGCTTTTCCACGAGGTGCGGGCACGGCAGGCGGACGTCTACATCACCGCAGATCTTCGTCACCATCCGGCATCGGAGGCGCGGGAGGAAGCCCGTGGCGGGCGGCCCTATCTGATCGATGTCTCGCACTTTGCGAGCGAATGGCTGTGGCTTCCGGCCGCTGCACAGGCCTTGGACAACGTCCTGGAAGACCAGGGCTTCGGGGTGGAGATCGGCGTCAGCGGAATCAACACCGACCCCTGGGACTTCATCCTCACGCCACACGGGGATGCCTGAGGACGCCGCTTTCGGTCAGGTCCTTGCGATGAACATCCCGGGTGGCCGCGTGGTTGCATTCCACAGCGCCTGAATATCGCCTAGTCTCAGAGCACTTGTCTAGTCATAGGGCGTTGCGGAACGGCGGCGGCGCCACAGGAGGTTCGCATGGCCAAATCACCAGCGGCAGAACAGTTCAAGCTCCTTGAACTCCAGGCTTTCGACAGCGCCCTCAAAGCGCTGTCCACCCGGCTGACGCAGCTTGACCAGGACCCCCGCTTGCCTGTGCTTCGTTCGGCCGTCGAGGAGACCAAGGCCGGTGCCGCCGAAGCGGTCCAGGCGAGGGAAGTCGTGAAGAAGGCGTTGACAGGTCTGGAAGACGAGGTCGGTGCGCTGGACACCAAGATCGAGCGTGACACCGTGCGTCTGAACGCGGGAGGGCTTTCGAAGGACCTCATGGCCCTTCAGAAGGACATTGAGACACTCAGTGCCCTCAAGTCCTCCAAGGAGGACACCGAGCTGGAACTGATGGAGGAGCTGGAGAGCGCAGAAGCCGAGGTGAGCACCCGACAGGACGCCCTCGCTGAGGCGCAGCGGCAGCTCGACGCCGTTCAGGAGGAACTCGGAGGGCTCCGCGCCGTCAGCCTTGAGGAGAAGACGAAAGTGTCCCTCGAACGCGAAGCGTTCGCCGGCACGATCGACCAGGCGCTGCTCGCCCTCTACCAGAAGACCCTCGACCGTCGTGGGGTCGGGGCCGCGAGGCTCTTCCACGGGCACAGCGAGGGGTCGGGCATGGATCTCAGCCCGGGTGACCTGGCCGAGGTCCGGGCGGCAGCCGAGGACGAGGTGGTGTACTGCCCGGATTCCGGCGTCATCCTCGTCCGCAGCCCGGAATGGGTCTGACGGCGGCCCGGATCAATCCGTCAGTACGAGGTTGAGGGCGTGGGGCCGCTTAGCGCTCCCGGCCACCAGTTCCGCTCGATAGAACTCACGTGCCACCCGGAGGAGATCTTCGGGCGTCGCGGGGGTCTTGCCTCGACGGGACAGCAGATGCCGGCCCAGTTCACCGCGCGTGTGTTTGGCGAAGTGGCTGACCACGCTGCGCTTGCCGTCCCGTTCACGGAAGACGTTCACCGCCACCGTTTGCTTGGCCGGCGGGACCCAGGCCGTGGCGTAGGTGCTTGAACGGCAATCCACCAGCAGTTGTCCCTCGCTGAGATCCTTCAGCGCATCGTTCAGCCTCGGCTTCCAGAAGGAGGCGAGGCGTCCGAGCCCGCCCAGGGCGGTGCTCATCGACAGGCGGTAGGCGGGGACGACGTCGTCGAACCGCAGAGCGCCCCAGAGCGCCGAGATGATGACGACGGTGTCGTCGGCCTTGCGCTTCTGGACCGGTGTCAGCGTGGCGTAGCCGAGCGCGTCGTACAGGACGCCGGAGTACACGCTATGCGCCGGAGCTGCGGCTTCATGCCGCAGACGGGTGTTCCGCGCGACTTCCTCGTGAAGGGATGCCCCGACGCCGAGCAGTGCCAGTGCATCCTCGTGCGAGCTCACCGTCCCAAGCGCCTCCAGGACCTCGGCTCGTGCTTCATTGAGCATGGGGAAGCTCAGCGAGGTGAAATCGACGGGGGAACCAGACGCCGCAGCGGTCTTGCCCTCGGAGGGCGGGAGGAGGATCAGCACCGTTCGATGGTAGCCAATCGGAGGCTGGGCTGAGAGACGGACCGGGAGGGATAGAATGGTCGGCGGACGGGTTGGCCGGGCGATCGCGTTGACATGAGTCACCGAGGAAAGTCCGGGCTCCGCAGAGCAGGGTGGTGGGTAACGCCCACTCGGGGTGACCCGCAGGCCAGTGCCACAGAGAACAGACCGCCCCGTGCGTGCACGGGGTAAGGGTGAAACGGTGGTGTAAGAGACCACCAGCTCCCCGGGCGACCGGGGAGGCTAGGTAAACCCCACCTGGAGCAAGGCCAGACAGGATGTGTTCGAGGGCTGCTCGCCCGAGCATCCGGGTAGGCCGCTTGAGGCCACTGGCAACAGTGGTCCTAGATGGATGATCGCTACGCCGCACCTGGCAACGGGTGCGGCTGACAGAACCCGGCTCACAGGCCAACCCGTCCACTCATCTCCGCGTTTGTGACTGATGTCACCGGAGTCCCGTCCCGGGGGCGGTCCCCGGGACGATAAACTGAAGCCGAACGCTGTTGTTCACCCCGCCGGGCCTGCGTTCGCCTAGGCGGTTTTTTCATGCCCTGAACCCCGGTGGCGAACTGCGCCCGACGTCGCGCGCAGAAGAGAAAGGTTCCTTGAGTGAGTCAGAACTCCGAGTCCTTCGAGCAGTGGATGAGCCGTGAGGCCAAGGCGGAGGCGATGATCCCGATCGTCGGCCGTCTGTACCGCGACAACAATGTGGTGACGAGCATTCACGGGCGCAGCCTGATCAACAAGTCCACCATGCAGATTCTTAAGGCGCATCGTTTCGCCCGCCGGATCAGCCAGCGCGAGCTGACCCTGGAGGACACCTTGCCGCTCGTGGAGGCGATCGACCGCCTTGAGCTCGGCGCCGCGGCGGTCGATCTGGCCCTGCTGAACGAGAAGTACCACGACACCGCCGCCGGCCGTCCGCTGGAGGAGTTCCTTCGGGAGGAGCTGGCTCCCGTCGTCGGCCGCCAGGGTGCTGATGACCGGACCAGTCAGGACGTGGTGTTGTATGGTTTCGGCCGGATCGGCCGTTTGCTGGCCCGGATTCTGGTGGAGAAGCATGGTGGCGGTCAGGGTCTGCGCCTGCGCGCGATCGTGGTCCGTAAGGGCAGTGACAACGATCTGGCCAAGCGGGCGAGCCTGCTCCGTCGTGACTCGGTTCATGGTCCGTTCGAGGGCACCATCCAGGTGGACGAGGAATCCCAGACGATCACGGTCAACGGGATCCGCATCCAGGTGATCTATTCGGACAGCCCGTCCACCGTGGATTACACCGCGTACGGCATCGACAATGCCTTGGTGGTGGATAACACGGGTCGTTGGCGTGATGCGGAGGGCCTCAGCCAGCACTTGCAGAGCAAGGGCGCGGCCCGGGTGTTGCTCACGGCTCCGGGCAAGGGGGAGTTGAAGAACATCGTGCACGGCATCAACCATGGGGTGATCTCGGATGAGGACACGATCGTCTCCGCGGCCAGTTGCACGACGAACGCGATCACGCCGGTGTTGAAGGCCATCAATGACAAGTTCGGTGTCCTGCACGGTCATGTGGAGACGGTGCATTCCTTCACCAATGATCAGAACTTGATTGATAACTTCCATAAGGGTGACCGTCGGGGTCGTTCGGCGGCGTTGAACATGGTGATCACGGAGACCGGTGCGGCCAAGGCCGTGGCGAAGGCGCTGCCGGAGTTGACGGGCAAGCTGACGGGCAACGCGATCCGGGTTCCTACCCCGGATGTGTCGATGGCGATCCTGAACCTGAACCTGGAGAAGGGCACCACCAAGGATGAGGTGAACGAGTATCTGCGTGAGCTGTCCCTGCATTCGGGGCTGCGGAAGCAGATCGATTACATCGACTCGCCCGAGGTGGTCTCCACCGACTTCGTGGGCTCGCGCCGCACGGGCATCGTGGACGGCCTCGCCACGATCGCCAACGAGAAGAACCTGGTCCTGTACGTCTGGTACGACAACGAGTTCGGCTACTCCTGCCAGGTCGTCCGCGTCATGGAGGAAATGGCAGGCGTCAACCCACCCACCTTCCCGGTGGCTTGATTTCGCCGCGGCCTGATTTTCCTGTGGCCTGATTTGGCCCTGGCCTAAATTCGCCGTGGCCTGACCCAGCAGTGCCAGGGACTTTCCCGAGAGACCACGCCAACCATGGCGTGGTCTCTCGCTTTTTCTCCTGGTCAGACCGAAAATGAGGGCATGGAACACGAGACAACTCTGGAACACGCACTCGACATCGCCACGGCCAACAGCAAGGAGGCGCACCGCCTTCTCGACCAGGCCAAGGGCATGCTGGCACAGGGCGACGTCACCCCCGAACGCGTGGCGCAGCTGCAAGAGCTGGCAGACGCGGCCGATGCAGATCTGCAGAGGGTGCGGAAGGAACAGTAGTTCTCCTCGCGGCGCTGGCGTGACATTTTCCACAAGCGCTCGTTGAGCAGAGAACACTGTCGGAGCCGCCTCATAGGCTGATGCGGTGCGCAGACGCGCACGGCGGATGAGGTGAGGAGGCCCATGAGTCTGACATGGACTCAGTACAAGAACAGACGCAGGCGATCCAGGGCGGCCACGGCCGCCCTGAGTCTGTTCACGATGGCGATACTGGCACTCGTGGGATGGTTCTTCCTCCGCGGCCAGTTCGACGTCGCAGGGACGGGCACGGGACCGACCGTCGCCCGCGTCTACGACTGGCGATGGATGAAACCGGTGATGGCACCGCATTCCGTCCCGGCAGAGCGTGCGTCGGCTCTGCTGGATGCACTGCCGGTCGCCGCGAAGGAGCCCGGCGGGAGCTATCAGCGCTCCGCCTTCGGCCAGGCCTGGGCTGACGAGGACCACAATGGCTGCGACACCCGGAATGACGTACTCCGCCGTGACCTGGAGCAGGTGACCTTCACCTCCAGCTCGGCGAAGTCTCAGTGCCGCGTGGCTTCAGGCGATCTCTGGGATCCATACAGTGGCAAGCGCATCGCCTTCACAAGAGGTGAGACGAGCAGTCAGGCCGTGCAGATCGATCACGTGGTGGCGCTGGGGGAGGCCTGGCGGAGCGGTGCGGATCGGCTCAGCGCTGCACAACGGCAGGCCCTGGCCAACGACCCCCTCAATCTGATCGCCGTCGACGGGGTGACCAATCAGTGGAAGAGCGCCCAGGACGCATCCACCTGGTTGCCCGCGAACCGTGGGTTCAGATGTCATTACGTGGCCCGGCAGGTCTCCGTGAAGTACGGCTACGGCTTGAGTATCAGCTCCGAGGAGAAGACAGCAATGCGTCGGGTACTCGACAGCTGCCCCGGACAGGCGACGATACGGGGTGCGGGATGACCCCAGGCTTCATGGAGGTCAGTCTTCGGCCCTTGCGGTTTCCGGGGTGTTCTCCTGCTTCTCGCGTGCCAGCTTGATGCCGTCCCGCACCGCTGAGCGCACGGTGAAGTACAGGAGGTAGAAGAAGATCAGGGTGAAGAGGATGCTCAGGACGATTTCGTTCAGGGACACCGTCATTGCTCCTTGTGATTCGCTCGGAATGAGCGATCAGCGTATCAGGGCGGCTGTTCCGGTGGGCAGCCGTATCGCAGCCCCTGAGGCCTACTTCAACTCCATGTATACGTCCGCACGCTCCAGCCGCCAGGCGTAGTAGTCGGCGACGGGCACCTCCTGCGGCTGCACCTGAACGAAGCCGCAGGAACGGTAGAGGTGCAATGCCGTGCTGAGTTCGTGATTGGTGCTCAGGAACAGGTGAGCCGCTCCGAGTTCGCCGGCCCGGGAAATCGCAGCGAGCACCAGTGCCCGTCCCACCCCACGTCCTTGCGACTCGGGCCGGACGCCCATCTTGGCCAGTTCGAAGACATCCTCCGGATACGAGACCAGGGCGACGCATCCCAGCACATCGCCGCTCTCCGTGTCGATGGCGAGCAGTACATCGCCGCCGGCCGCGATGATCCCAGTCCGGGGATCGTCGAGGGCCTTGAGGTCAGCCGGTTCCACGGCGAAATAGCGGGTCAACCATTCCTCGCTGATCTCCCGGAACGCCACGGCTTCGGCCTCGCTGCTCAGCGAACGGACCACGATCTTCTCCACGGGGACGATCTGCATTTCGGGGCTCCTCTCGGTCACTGGTGAAAGTCTTGTGGAGAAGGATCAAGAAATCCAATAAATTCATATCGCTAGATTGATAAAATTTCATGATGGATTCCAGGATCGAGTTGAAACACCTCCGGGCCTTCTCGGTGCTGGGGGAGGAACTGCATTTCTCGGGTGCGGCCGCTGAACTCAGGGTCGCGCAACCGGCCCTGTCCCAGTGGATCAGGCATCTGGAGCGCGAGCTGGGCGTGCGGCTGTTCGAACGGACCTCCCGCAGCGTCCGTCTGAGTGATGCGGGTGCCGTCTTCCTGCCGCGGGTGAGGGAACTGTTGGACCGCCTGGAGCGCGATGTGGAAGAGGTCCGGCGTGTGGACCGTGGGGAGGCCGGCACCTTGGATCTCGGATTCATCACCTCCGCCGGGGTGGTCGTGAGCGATCGTCTCAAGGACTTCGCCGCTCTTCGCCCGGATGTGAATGTGAGGTTGTCGACGGGTGACACCACTCAGATGCTCGAACGGCTGCGTCGTGGCAGCTGCGACATCGGTGTAGTGCGGGACGCCGAACATGAGACGGGCATCGAACTGCACTCGCTGCGTTGGGAGGACTTCGTCGCCGTTCTGCCGCACACTCACCGGGCCGTGGGGCGGCGCACGGTGACGGCGGAGCAACTGCGTGAGGATCCGCTCATCCTGTTTCCTCGCGCCAGTGGTCCGAGGGCCTATGAAGTCAACATGAAGCCGTTCCGGGACGCCGGGGACGACCGAAGGCCGGATCAGGAATGCACTGGATGGCACACCGTCCTGCAGCTTGTATCCCGTGGGCTCGGCGTCACGATCGCGCCGCGGAGCGCGACGGAGGAACTGCCCGACGGCGCTGTCGTGGTGGAACTCGACGGGCCGGTGCCGTATCGCAGCGAGGTGCAGCTCGCCGTGCGGGAAGGCGACCGGAGGCCGGTCGTGGAAGCGTTCCTCCGGGCGGCGGCGGAGTCCTCTCCGGCCGGATTCGAATGAGGTGACGTGGTTCGGACGGCATCAAGCCGGGCCTTCCGTCATCCGGTGGTCGCTCGGGCGTGTGCGAGGCCATGCCTTTTGGCAGCGCGGCCCGGGAAGGTCGTGTTCGGCGCGTTATCGGAGAGGACGATAGAAATCACGCAGTTCGCGGACCAGACGTTCCGGATTCTCGAGAGCGAGGAAGTGGCCTCCGGGTTCGGGCCCATTCCAATACCGGATGTCCTGGTAGGTTCTGGCAGCGAACTCGCGGGGATAGCCGATGTCTTCGGGTGTGAGCGTCAGTCCCGCGGGGACTGTGACGGGTGCCAGAGCCGGGGTGGCGTGGTCATCGATGTACGGACCGAAAGAGGTCCCAATGGTATTGGTGACCCAGTACAGCGTGACGACGTTCAGCAAGGTGGAGCGCTCGATGGCGGAATCAAGTTCTGAATCGGACCAATCGTGGTACTTCTCCAGAATCCAGCCGGCGAGGCCCGCCGGCGAATCGGACAATGCGGCGGCAAGTGAGTTCGGCCGCGTCGTCTGAACCGCGGCGTAGCCATCATCATGATCTGGATCGGGGACGCTTCGCTGCTCGAGGTAGCGCTGCTCTGCGATGGAGAGGGGTGTGTCCGGGCCGATGACGGGATGCAGATATGGGTGATGGGTGAAGAGCCCGATGAGACGGTCGCCATGGTCTGCTCCGAGACGGTTCGTCACGTGGGATCCGACATCACCGCCGTAGGCTCCGAAACGCTCATAACCCAAAGCGTCCATGACGTCCACCCACAGCGCGGCGATATGGGAGGGCTCGTTGCTTCCTGGGGCGAGCGGGTCCGAGTAACCGTACCCTGGCAGTGATGGGATGACGACGTCGAAGACATCCGAAGGATCTCCTCCGTTGCGCGCGGGGTCGGTCAGAGGCTCGATGAGCGGCAGGAATTCGAAGAATGAGCTTGGCCAGCCATGGGTCAACACCAGCGGAATCGGCTTCGTGTCTTTCGGACCACGGTTCCTGACATGGATGACGTGGACGTCGCCGCCATTCACACGGACCATTTTCTGTGGCAGGGAATTGACGATTCGCTCGGTGGCTTTCCAGTCGAATTCGTCTCGCCAGCAAGTGACGAATTCGGCAAGATAGTCCGGATCGACCCCGCCGGACCAGCCCGGTCCGAGACGGGGAGCGAATCGCGTATGTGCCAGTCTCGCCTTGAGGTCACTCAGGACCGAGTCGGGGACATCAAGCTGAAAATCGCGCACCTTGTTCGTAGCCGGCCGGTTCACAGCCGGCTCGTCTCAGTGGCTCGGGTGCTCGTTTCGCGGATGGAGGGGAGATATCGGCAGTCCATTCAGAGTGGCTCCTGCACACTGTTCGGTCACCAGGATGCGCCAGGAAACGGCGCGCTTTCTCGGAACTATACGACGACCTTCACGGCTCGTCCACGGTCCCGGTGACCAGATCTCCCCGACCGGAGCGGCCCATGCCCGCTCAGCCCTGAGGCAGCTCCAGGTGACCGTGCCCCAAACCCCATTCGCCGCCGTCGTCGAGGTGCTCGAGCACCGCGCGCTGCAATGAGCTTTCACGAGGCAGCTGATCCAGACCGTCGAGACCGCGCTTGCGGAAGGTGAAATAGACGGCGTCGCCGGGGGAGGCGCTCGTCCGGTCGAGGGCGAACCGCTGTGCGAAACGGGCCATATTGCTCGCCGGAAGGCGGCGGGTGAGTTCCGGGTCCAGCAGCCACGAGATGCACTCGGCCTGCTGCACGGGCTTGTCCGGGAAGAACTCGGCGAAGAACGTGACGGCCCTGGACATGCTGTCGTCGACAGCGGCAGGGGAGAGGCCCCCGCCTTCCGGAATGTGGACCGAAAGCAGCCACTCGCCAGGCCGTGCCCACTCGGCGTCCTCGTGATGCTGCAGGAGATGGAACTGCAGGCGGCCAAGCTGGAAGAGGCTGCCCGCATAGTGCAGCGAAAGCCAGCCAAAGGTCTCGAGGCTGAAGTGGCCGAAGACCCGCCGGCTGATGTCCACATGACGGCCGAGGTCGGCGAGGGTGGCCTCAGCCACCTCTGCGGGGATGTTCAGACCGTTCCAGTACTCGAGCAGTTCAGGGGTGAAACGGAGATAAGCCTCCAGCCAGACGAACTCGCCGAAGCCGCTATTCGAGGCGTAACCGCCGGGGAAGGAGCCGAGCCGTTCGCGGAGTATCTCCATCGCCGCGAGAACTTCGGGGCCGGGGACGCCGGACAGCAGTCGCAGGACGTCGTCCCGGTCACCGGCCTCAATGCCGGTGAGGTCGAGCAGCTCGGATTTCTCCACGATGCTCAGTCCTCCGTGTCGTGGCCGAAAGGGTCCGGATCCACGCCGGGCATCCAGCTCAGGCCGGGGACACCCCAGCCGTTCCGCTTCACCTGTCGCATGGCCTTGCGGGAGTATCGATCGATCAGGCGGTTGATGTAGAGCAAGCCGTCCAGATGGTCGTATTCGTGCTGCATGACGCGGGCGAACCAGCCGGTGGCCTCGAAGGAGACCGGCTCCCCGAATCCGTCGAAGCCGTCCACGCGGACCCACTCGGCACGCTGCACGGGATAGTGCTCGCCCGGGAAGGACAGGCAGCCTTCCACGTCCTCCTCTGGATCCGGCGCCGCACCGGAGACCTTGGAGAGCGTGAGCCGGGGGTTGACCAGGACACCCTGAGGCGGGACGCCGTCGTCGTTGGCGTACTTGTAGACGAAGATGCGCTTGCCGACACCGATCTGCGGAGCCGCGAGGCCCACACCGTTGGCGACATCATTGGTCTCGAACATATCGGCGATGAGGGCGCGAAGATCGTCGTCGAAGACGGTGACTTCCTCGGCCCGGCGGTGGAGCAGCGGTTCGCCCCAGATGGTCACAGGATGGACGGCCATCGCTGCCACTTCCCCTCTTGCCGATGTGCGGATGAACGACTAAGGCCGCATCGGAATCCGATACGGCCAAACGGGGCAGGCCCCGGAACTGTGCCATGAGGACACGTCCGGCAACGATACCGGAAGGCGTCAGCGCGGACAAACCGCCTGTCCGTCAGGACGGCGTTCCGGGCTTCGGCGAGCTTGCCCGCCGCTTCGGCGCTTCGATACGGTCAAAATATGCCTACGGAGAGTCAAAGCCCGCCCGAAGCGTCCACCACCGTCTCACGAACCGGGATCGCCCGTTGGGTGTTCTGGCCCACGGCGGTCATCGTGCTAGCCTTCGTGACCGCCACCGTCATCAGCCCGGAGGGCATGAGCGTCGGCATCGCCGCCGTCCAGGGTGCCATCATCGCCAACTTCAGCTGGTGGTATGTCCTGCTCGCCTTCGGCTTCGTATTGTTCTGCGTGTACCTGGGATTCTCCCGCAAGGGGGACGTGACGCTCGGCCGGCCGGAGCACGGTCCAGAGTTCTCCCTGATGAGCTGGTTCGCCCTGCTGTTCGCGGCAGGCATGGGCATCGGCCTCGTGTTCTACGGTGTCACCGAGCCTCTGACGCACTTCGCGACTCCGAAGCCGTCCATCGTGGAACAGAACCTGCAGCCCGGCGCCCAGGCCCAGGAGGCGATCGCCACGACGTTCCTGCATTGGGGATTCCAGCCGTGGGCGATCTACGTGGTGGTGGGGCTCTCGCTGGCCCATGCGATCCATCGCCGCGGACGGCCGCTGGCCGTGCGCTGGGCCCTGGAACCGCTCATCGGTGAGAAGGCTGTCCGCGGAGGCTGGGGGCACACGATCGACGTCGTCGCGCTCGTCGGCACGGTGTTCGGAGTCGCCACTTCGCTCGGCCTCGGAGTCACGCAGATCAGCGCAGGCCTGAAGTCGCTCGGCGTGATCGCGGCGGACAACCAGTGGATCGAATACGTGATCATTGTCATCGTCACGTGCTTCGTTCTCTGGTCGGTTCTTTCCGGTGTCTCCCGCGGGATGAAGTGGCTCTCGAACATCAATCTGATCCTCGCCGGAGGTCTTCTGCTGTTCGTCCTGATCGTCGGGCCTACGCAGTTCCTGGCCAAGGAGATCGTTCAGTCGGTGGGCCACTATCTGCAGAACTGGCTGGGAATGTCCACGGACACCTCTGCCTTCACGGGCGACGCCGGAGCTGCGTGGCAGGCCTCATGGTCCACCTTCTACTGGGGCTGGTGGATGAGCTGGGCGCCGTTCGTCGGTGTCTTCATCGCCCGGATCTCGCGCGGCCGCACGGTACGGGAGTTCATCCTCGGAGTGGTGCTGGTGCCCGCGCTCATCACCTTCGTCTGGTTCGGTGTCCTCGGCGGCACGGCGATCTTCCACGAGATGAACAAGTCGGACGGCTACACCTCGGTGATCGCAGCCGACGGCAGCGTGGATGCCAATGCTGCCTTGTTCCAGGTTCTGGAGCAGCTCCCGGCAGGCGGACTGCTGGTGGTGGGTGCGATCATCCTGTCCGCGATCTTCTTCATCACCTCGTCCGACTCCGGATCGCTTGTCATGGCCATGCTGGCCACCGGCGGCGATGCGGAACCCCGCAACTGGATCCGGGTCTTTTTCACGCTTGCGACGGCGGCCCTGGCCGCCGCACTCCTGCTGGCGGGAGGTCTGGCGGCCATTCAGACGCTTGCGATCACGATTGCGCTGCCGTTCAGTGTCGTGATGATCCTCATGTGTGTCGCGACGTTCAAGGCGCTGCAACGAAACGTCCGGCGTGCGGATCGCCTGCGTCGCGAGGCTCTGGTCGCCGATCTGTCGGAGAAGTTCGGTCTCGAATCCGACGACGATGCCATCGAGTCGGGACCCCGCAACGCCGATGCTTGGTGGGACGGACTGAGCAGCCGCCGACGGCAGGCCATCGTCATGGGAGTCGCCAAGGCAGCGCAATCGCTTCCGGCGGAACACCGTGAAAGTCTCCTGGGACGGCGTAAGCGCAAAGAGTAGACGGTGTGGGGGCGGTGCTAGAGCAGCACCGTCCCTTCCACACAGCTGCGGACGGTCCCGCCGACCCACAGCCGGCCGTCCGTGCCGCGACTCAGCCTCAGGCGGCCGGTACGGCCGATGCCCGTGCCCTGATGCGCCGTGTAGGGCAGGTTCAGGATGCCCTCCTGGGTCAGCCATGCGGCGAGGCCGGCGTTCAGGCTTCCCGTTGCCGGATCCTCGGCGATGCCCTGGGGCGTCAGAGTGATGCCTCGAACCTCCAGGACGGGGGATTCCCCTTCAGAGAAAGGGTGAATGGCGCACATCCCGGCTTTCACCCCGAGGCCGTGCAGCTCAGCGGCGTGGGGACGCGCTGCGCGCAGGGATTCGACATCGTGCAGGAGCAGACCCATCCAGCGGGCGCCGTTGTCGATCCATCGGCACCCGATCAGCGCGTCCGACGGCAGCTCCAAGGCCTTCAGCACCTCGGCCTGCAACTCCTCCGGGACGGGGTCCAGGACCGGGTCCGGGGCCGCGAAACTCAGCAGTTCGCCGTCGCGCCGCACGTGGACCAGCCCCTGCGCGCTTTCCTGCACCACGTGCCCAGGGTTCCGGGCCGTGCCGCCGGCAGCGAGCCAGGCGTGGCAACTGCCCAGCGTGGGATGCCCCGCGAAGGCCAGCTCAGCCAAGGGCGTGAAGATCCGCACCCGGTAGTCGGCCTGAGGTGATGTGGGAGGCAGCAGGAACGTGGTTTCGGAGAGGTTCGTCCACCGCGCGAACTCCTGCATCTGCTCGGTGTCCAGCTCCTCGCCGTCGAGCACCACGGCGAGGGGATTGCCCCGGTACCGGGCTCCGGAGAACACATCGACTTGGCGGAACGGGCGCTGGCGCATGGGATCCTCGCTGTGGGCGGAGTGGGTTCACGGATCATTCTGCCTGCTCGGCGCGTCACCACTCGTCAGGGCCGGCTCGGCCGAAGGGTTCAGCCTCCGGACAAGCGGTAGAGGTGTTCCTTCACCGTGCGTCCGATCCCGGGCGCGTAGCCGGAGTCCTGCCCGATCTCCTCGAACCCGTTCTTTTCGAGGACGGCGCAGGATGCGGGGTTGGTCTCAGCGACCCGTCCCCGGAGAGGGCGCGTGGTCTCCACCGCGAGGAAGAGTCCGAGTGCCTGTGTGGCGATGCCCTGGCCCCAAAGTTCCGGGGCGATCCAGTAGGAGATTTCGCGATCATGGCCGATCCAGAAGCTGGAGATCGTCCCGACCGGTTCGTCGCCGGCCACGATCACCCGGATCAGATTCGACGACTCCGCGCGCACTTTCCGGTAATGCTCCTCGAACGCCTCGCGGTCGCCCGGATCGGCGCGGGTGAACGCAGCCATCCTGACCCCGGCCGGATCGCTCTCCCACACGAAGATCGTGTCCAGGTCCGCATCCTCCAGGTCACGGAGTCGAAGATCCACGGGAAACCCCTTCCGGTGCGGCCATCGGTGCGATGCCGCGAACCGGTCACCGCTCGGTCAGTCTAACGACCGGCGGAATCCTCCCGGAAGGAAATGCCCCGGAAAACAGAAGTGGCGAGGTTCAGAACTGAACCTCGCCACATATGGGGTGAGTAACGGGGGTCGAACCCGCGACCTTCTGGACCACAACCAGACGCTCTGCCAACTGAGCTATACCCACCAAGCACTGCTCAACGGCGGTTTCGCGTGATTCCGTCGAAAAGCAACGTTGAATAGCTTAGCTGATCAGCGGGGCCCTTCGTGCCACTTTTCCTGGTTTCGGGGAAAATTTTTCCCGCGAGTGACGCGTATTACAGTTCCTGCTCCTGCTGGGCGGCATGAGCGGCACTCCCGGGCGCGCTGGAGATGGCCGCCGAGACTTCCCGAGCCGTCGCCGTGTCCGGTCCGGGGGCGGGTACGAAGACGGCCTGCCGGTAATACCGCAGTTCGTCGATGGAGTCCCGGATGTCACCGAGCGCCCGGTGCCCGCCGTGCTTGGCCGGGGCCTGGAAGTATGCGCGCGTGAACCAGCGGCGGGCGAGCTCCTTGATGGTGCTGACGTCGATGACGCGGTAGTGCAGGTGGTTCACCAGCTCGGGCATGTCCCTCAGCAGGAACATCTTGTCGGTCCCCACCGAGTTGCCACCCAGGGGAGCGGCGCCCGCACCGGGAGCCCATTCCTTGATGTAGGCGAGAACCTTCTCCTGAGCCTCCTCCATGCTGACTCCGTGAGGGAGTTCGTCCAGCAGCTTGGAGTCCGTGTGCATCTGGCGCACGAAGTCGTTCATCTGTTCCAGCGCCTCGTCGGAGGGCTTGATGACAACATCGACGCCGTCGCCGAGGATGTTCAGCTCGGAGTCCGTGACCAGGGCGGCCACTTCGATCAGAGCGTCCTTCTCCAGGTCCAGCCCGGTCATCTCGCAGTCGATCCAGACAATTCGGTCTTGTGTTTTAGCCACCGTGCAAGACTACCGGGCGGTCGGTTCCGGCGGCGCAGTCCGTGCCCCCGACGTCGCGGGTCCTCCGCGCCGCCGGGGAATCACGCTGATAAAATGACGTCTGCGAAAGTGGAGGCCGGGACCGTCGTGAGTCCAGCGCCGCCTTGGGCGAAGAAGTTGTGGGCGGACGTGGTACGGACAGACAGGTGGCGGGGATGACGGACAAGTCGGGCACGAAGGAATCTCCCGCACCCACCCGCTCACCGCTCAAGCGTCTTGCCCGGCTCCGCGAACCCTGGGCAGGCAATCCCTGGCCCGCGATCGTCGAAGGGACCATCGGGTCCTTCCTCGTCTTCGCCGGATCCATCGGCATGGGCTGGATCGCACCGGCCTCGCCGATGCTCCGCCACCCCCTCGTGATCTTCCTTCGCACCGAAGGGCAGGGCCTCACCGCATCCACTCTCGCCCTGAGTCTCGGTGCCATGATCCTGATCCGGTCCTGGATCCGGCTCGGGCAGCGCCTGGGCGGCTGGCAGAAGGGCTCGCTGAGGGCGGTCGTCTGGGCCATCGGCCTCTGGACTCTGCCGTTGTTCTTCGCGGTTCCCATCTTCTCTCGGGACGTGTACGCCTATACCGGTCAAGGCCGGCTCGTGGCCGAGGGCCTGGACCCGTATTCGCAGGGCATCTCGTCGCTCAGCAACTGGTTCTCACTCGGAGCCGATCAGGCCTGGGCGGAGAACCGCACACCCTACGGCCCCTACTTCCTCTGGCTGGCGCGCGCCGTCGTCGGCATCACGGGTGCCCAGCCCGATTATTCGGTGCTTCTGTTCCGTGTGGTGGCGTTGATCGGCGTCGTGCTCTGCGTGGTATACGTCCCCAAGCTTGCGGCGCAGCACGGCATCAACCCGGGCCGGGCGTTGTGGCTCGCGGTCGCGAATCCGCTTTTCCTCATCAGTTTCGTCGCCAGTGCGCACAACGACGTCCTCATGGTCGGACTGGCCGTGGCGGCTTTCTACTTCGCTTCCGTGGGGAAGCACAAGACGGCCCTCCTGCTCATCACGGCCTCCATCGGCGTCAAGATCATCACCATCGTCTTCCTGCCGTTCCTCGCCCTCATGTGGGCCGGGAAAGGGGCGAGCTGGCCTCGCCGGATAGCGTTCTGGGCCTTGGCCGGAGCAGGTTCCTTCGCGATCCTGGCGGTGAGCGGGATCCCGTACGGGCTCGGCTTCGGCTGGCTCTTCGCCCTCACCGACCCGACGCCCGGCTACACGGGATACGCGCCTTCCGGTTTCCTGGGGCAGCAATTGGAGATGTTCTGCAATGCTCTCGGTCTGCCCGGCGGGGATATTGCGACAGGGTTCCGGAGCCTTCTGAAGTACGCCTCCATGCTGCTTGCCGCCTGGCTGATCCTTCGCGGGAAGCACGAGCACCTGGTCCGCCGCGCCGGCCTGGCGATGGCATCGATCGTGCTGCTTTCGCCGATCATCCAGCCCTGGTACATCCTGTGGTTCGTGCCGTTGCTGGCTGCCACGGGAATCCGGAACGACTGGCAGATCAAGTCCCTGTACGTCGTGATCACCTTCTTCGTGGTGTTCGGCGCCCAGGACCAGCTCTCGGTCTTCTCCTTCGTGCAGCTGGGCGTCCCCGTCTCCACGGTCGCCTTCGGAGTGGCGCTGGCGATGACGGTGTACCTGGCGTTCCTGGACGTCCATACGCGCAAGGCGCTCTTCGGAACCCGCAAGTCCGACCCGTACTGGGGCGTCATCTGAACCGGACGGCCGGCGGGCGCCCGCGCCTGGAGCCGGCAGGCTGACGCCGGCGGACCGGAAACGGAGGAGCCCGACGACGCCGCACGGCGTCGTCGGGCTCCTCCATCGGGCCCCGCTTGTCAGTCAGCGGGCGGGAGCCTCGGCTCCCGAAGACAGCGGCTTCGCGGCCCGTCCCAGTTGTACGGTGCGGCGCACCGACCACACGAGCAGCACCACGAGCAGGACGTTGCGTACGGTGAGCACGGCGGCCATGAGCGGATGGGCATGGATCAGCGGAGTGTAGAAGAGCGGGTAGATCACGAAAGTGGTGATGGCGATCACCATGAGCAGCGCCCCCGGCACCTTCCAGCGTTCCCAATCGTGAGTCAGACCCGCGATGACCACGGGGGCGAGCCAGACCATGAACTGCGGGGACCCGACCTTGTTGAACACGATGAACGCCGCCGTCATCAGCAGCGCGCCCTCCAGGAAGAGCTCCTCCCGTTCTGCGCCGCGGCGCAGAGCCCAGAGGAGCAGCCCCGCACCGACCAGGACCACCACCAGGAAGAGCGGCTGCATGAGCCATGCCGCCACCGAGGCACCGGGGCCATAGACCTCCGATGAGTTGATCGCCACATTGTCCGCGATGTGTGAGCCGGCGATCCCGAACACGCTCAGCCAGACCCACGGGGTGGAGAACGTGGCCTCCAATTGCATCCCGCGTTCACCCTGCTGGGTCATGAAGTCCGCGATATGCGAGAGATTGCCGGTGGACCAGGTGCCGATGACGACGGCGGCCGTGACGGCGACGCCGGTGATGAGCACCTTCAGCCGGTCGCGGCTGGCGATCAGAATCGGTGCGATCACAGCTGCAGGCCAGACCTTGATCCACGTGGCGACACTCAGCAACGCTGCTGCGATCACCGGGCGCCGGACCGCCGCGAGCAGCGCGACCAGCACGAGGGGGGCGACGATGCCTTCGACGCGGGCGAAGCTGAGGTAGCCCATGAAGACGAGGAAGAACATCCACCACCAGGCCGGTGCGATGCCGCTCTGGCGGCGTGTTCCGGAGACCAGGACCGCGAGGGCCCAGGCATTCAGAGCCGTGATGATCAGGAACCAGCCGAGGAGGTACAGCGACGGGCCGAACAGGTTCGCCAACTGGATCGGGATCTGCGCCAGGGCCGGATAGACCCACGGCGTGATCGGCACCATTCCGGGCCGGTCCGGCACGAACCCGGTGGCCCATTGACGGTATTGCTCGGTGTCACTGAAGGTGTCGCCCTTGAGGAAGAAGGACGCCATCCACGCCAGGAAGTAGAGATGAACCACCGCGAAGCCCCACCACACGCTCGAACGCGTGCCGAACCAGGCGACGGCTCGTGGGGGAAGCACCCGGTCGCGCAGGGTGGTCAGACGGTCCAGCATGCGGGGCTTCACTCCGCTTCCGCGATGTCGGCGCCGCGCGCGGGACTCTCAGCGGCGGTCGGCGTCGTGCGCGGCGCGGGGGAGACCTTCGCGTCCCGTCCGAGCGAGTAGAGCCTACGGACCGAGAGCACCAGCAGGCCCACCAGCAGCAGGTTCCGGACGGTGAGGACGAGGGCCATGAGCGGATTGTTGTGGCTCAAGGCGTCGTAGAAGAGCGGATAGATCAGGAAGGTGGTGATCGCGATCAGGATCAGCATCACGGCGGGGGTGCGCCACGCCTTGAAGTCGTGCACCAGGCCGAGTGCGACGGCCGGGGCGAGCCAGACCATGAACTGAGGGGATCCGACCTTGTTGAAGACGATGAAAGCCGTCGTCAGCGCGAGTGCGCCGGCCAGCAGCAGCTCGGTCCTGTCGATGCCGCCGCGCGTCTTGCCCTGGTGCAGAGCCCAGAACACCAAAGCGGCGACCACGGCCGCGGCAAGGATCAGAAGAGGCTGCATGAGAGCGGACATCACGGTGGTGCCCGGGCCGTCTACCTGCATCGAGTTGATATCGGTGTTCATGTACATGTGGGAATCCCCGATGCCCAGCACCGAGAGCCACAGCCACGGCGTGGTGAAGGTGGCTTCCAGCTGCATGCCACGGTCGCCCTGCTGGGTGAGGAAGTTGAGGAGTCTGGGCAGTACGCCCAGCGCAGCGGCGGCGACCCCGACGGCGGCCGTCACGACGCCGCCGCCCAGGATGACCTTCACGCGGTCCTTGACCACTGCGAACAAGGCGAGCATGACGGCCGCCGGCCAGACCTTCATCCAGGTCCCGACGGCGAGGATCACCGAAGCGACGAAGGGACGCCGCACCCCGTAGCTGAGGGCGATCAGTACGATCGGGGCCGTGAAGCCGTCGACGCGGGCGAATCCGAGCCAGCCCATCAGGAACACGAAACTGAGCCACCACCAGGCCGCAGGCATGGATTCACGCTTGCGTCCCCAGTCCGTGAGCATGCCCAGGGCGACTCCGTTGAGCACGGTGATCATGAGGACCCACAGGAAGAAGAACAGCGCCGGGCCGAAGACGTAGGCGATCGCCATCGGCGGCAGGGCCAGGATCGGGTAAACCCACGGACTCGGTCCGGAGATGAGACTTTCGTTGAATCCCGCCGCGACCCAGTCCCGGTAGATGAACGTGTCACTGAAGGCCTCATTGCGGGTGGCAAGGACCAGCGCGAAGATCAGGAAGACCGCGTGGAGCAGGCCGAAACCGGCCCACAATCCGGTCCGGCTGCTCAGCCAGTCCTGGGCCGGACGCGAGAAGATCCGGTTCCGGACGGTCGTGAGTTTCGAGAAAAAGGCGTCGGAGAAAATGAGAATGTCCTTGTCTGCCAGCGATCAGGTCCATGGCCGTGCACAGTGAAGAAGGCCTGTGACTGGGCGTGTGCGGTGGAGCGAGGTGAAGGCCCAGACGGTACATTTTATCCCAGTGGCTTCTTCCCAGCCGATCTGCAGTGACGGCGGGTAGTGTCTCCGGCTGTGGCCTCGGCCGGGCACGGACCTCCGGATCGATCATTCCGGTGCGCCGCGTTGTTGTGAGGCTGTCGAATCGGAAGGAACAAGAGCTGAGATGAGTGCGCCGAAGCCGGCCCCGGGCGGGCCGGAAGTGGCCCTGCGTCAAGGCCTGGTCGGTTCGATCCTCATGACTGTGGGATCGATGGGCGTCGGCTGGCTCGCTCAGGGCAGTGTGCTGATCCGCACCTGGCCCTTCATCGTGGCCCGGACCACGCTTCCCGCGGTCATCGTCTGCACGGTCCTGGTGTGCGTCGGCGCGCTCCTGCTCCTGCGCGCGTGGTTGCGGCTCAATCAGCGTGTCGGTGCCTGGACCCCGGAGCATCGCCCGCTGCTGAAGAAGGCGCTGTGGTACTGGGTGACGCCGTTGGTGTTCGCCTTGCCGCTCTTCAGCCGGGACATGTACGCCTACTTCGGGCAAGGCCGTCTGATGCTCGAAGGCCTCGACCCGTACAAGAGCGGCATCTCCTCCCTCAGTAACTACTTCTCCCTCGGACCGGACACGCTCTGGACCGAGGCGCCGACCCCGTACGGCCCGCTGTGGCTGTGGATCGAGTTCGGGGCGGTGCTCATCAGCGGTGGCGCACCCGAACCGGCCCTGTTCATCTTCAGGCTGGCCGGCGTACTGGGTGTGGTGCTGCTGTACATCTACATCCCGCGACTGGCCGTGATGTGCGGACTCAACGCCGAACGGACCATCTGGCTCGTGGTGCTCAATCCCGTCCTGCTGATCAACTTCGTCGCCAGTGGCCACAATGATTCGCTCATGATCGGGCTGGTGGTTGCAGGTGTTTACTACGCGGCCACGCGCCGGGCGGTTCGAGGGGTCATCCTCATCACGGCGTCGATCGCGGTCAAACCGATCACCATCCTCGCCCTGCCCTTCGCCGGGCTGTTGTGGGCGGGCAAGGGTGCACGATGGCCTCGTCGTATTCTCTGCTGGGGTGCGACGGCGGGGATCTCGCTCGGTCTGCTGGCCGTGGTGGGGGTCTCGAACGGGCTCGGCTTCGGCTGGCTGGGGGCGTTGCAGACGCCGGGGACGGTCTGGATCTGGTTCGCCCCGGTGGGACTGCTCGCGCATACGGTCGGTTTCGTGGTCCAGCTCTTCGGGAGCAGCGGAGACCCTGTGACGGATGTGATCCTCACCGTCGGCAAGGTGCTTTCGGTGCTGGTCGTCCTCTGGCTGGTGTTCCGCTGGCCTTCCGGGGAGAAGAACTTCACTCGCGAACTGTTGCGCAACACCGCCTGGGCGTTCGCCGCTGTGGTGGTCCTCGCACCGGTCATCCAGCCCTGGTACATGGTGTGGCTGCTGGTCTTCTTCGGTGTGACCGGAATCAGTGACGGCTGGCAGATGAAGCTGGTCTACTACCTCTCCGCGTTCTTCGTCCTCATCGCCCTGACCGACCAGCTCAACGTCTTCGGCTGGATCCCCATCGACATCGTGCGGGCAGTGGCGATCGTCGTCGGCGTCGTCCTGGTGCTGCACATGATCTACGCCGACCGGAAGACGCACCACCTCTTCCACGCGCCGCGCTTCTGGAAGAGGCTGTCCCGCTCAGAGCGGTAGGCGTCGCTCAGCGGGGCTGCACGCCGTCGTCGTCCGTGGAATGACGCAACGGAGCGGGGTGCGACAGTCCGCGGGAGTCGGGGACGAGCAGCCAGGCGAGGGTTGCCGCCCCGAGGAGCGCGGCCGTGATTCCGAAGGCCCAGCCGAAGCCGGCGGCGTCCACCACGGCCCCTGCGACGAGTGGCCCGAGCACGCCGCCCAGATCGCTCGCCATCGAGTAGGCGGCCACGACGTTTCCGCCCCGCCGTTGGGCGAGCACGTCCGCGAGGACAGCTTGCTGGGCGGGGTTCACCAGCGCCGAGCCGGCACCGGCCACGAGCATGACCAGCAAGGTGGTCCAGAGGACCGGCGTCGCGGGAACCAGCAGATAGGCCACCGTGAGGGCCGCCATCCCGATGACCAGCAGCGGTTTACGGCCGAGCGTGTCGCCCCAGCGTCCCGCAGGGAAGATGAGCAGGGCGTTGCCGGCCGCATAGGCGGCGAGGACCCACGCCGCCGTCGCGGGGCTGCCGTGCAAGGCGACCACCACGAAGAGCGGGAGTACCGAGACGCGGATGCCGAAGGATGCCCAGCCGAAGGAGAAGACCGAGAGGAGCAGGGTTCTGTACTGCCTGATCCCGAGTGCTAGGCCGAAACTGAGCTGAGGAGTGTCCTCGACGGGCTGCGTCAGGCTTGCCGTCCGGCGTGAGCTGCGCAGGGCGACCGTGACCACGATGGCCGCGGCGATCAGGGTCAGGAAGTAGAAGACGAACGGCGCGCGCAGTCCGAAGGTCGTGACGAGACCGCCGAACACAGGACCGAGGAGCCCTCCGAGCAGGAATCCTGCGGCATTGAGGCTCGCGACCCGGGCTCTGGCGTCCGGCGGGCTCACCTTGATGAGCAGGGCGGTTGCGGCGATCGTGAACATCGCAGACCCGACACCGCCCGCGCCGCGCAGCACGACGAACTGGGTGTAGTCGACCGCCAGAGAGGCGGCTCCGGTGGACAGGGCGACGATCAGGATGCCGGCGATGTAGGTTCGCTGTTCCCCGAACCGCCCGATCACCCAGCCGGCCAGTGGTGCTGACACCAGACGCATGAGGGCGAAGGCACTGACGATGGCGGATGCAGCGAAGTTCGAGACGCCGAATTCGAGGGCGAACTGCGGGATGACGGGGGCGACGACGCCGTAACCGAGGGCTACGGTGAAGCCTCCGGCGACGAGCGCCCAGACCTCGAAGGGCAGCCGGGGTTTCCGGGTTTCGGGGGTGTTGAGCACCAGATGATCTTAGCCGTGGACAGAACGGGCCGCTCCTGATTGGCCGTCGGGATGCAGATTGCTCCTGGACTTCAGGGCGTCTGGATGAGTCCAGTCGCAGCGAGGGACCGGCGCGCCTTCATATGCGGGCCTGGGGCATTGATCGTCTCGACAGCGACGACGGTTCCGTTGCGGACTCGCTCGACGACCAATTGTCCGTTGTCGCCCTGCGACACGACGCGAGCACCGTCGTCAGGTTTCGCGATCCCGGCGATCTGCAGACGTCGTTCGCCCTGGGTGCTCCAAAACCAGGGGACGGCGCAGTAGCTGTCGGAGCTCTGACCGGTGAGGACGGCGGCGATGAATCGCGCCTGGTCGGTTGCATTTTGGACTGATTCGACACGCATCTCCGCGTCGGCGAAAGGGTTTGGGTACTTTGCACAGTCACCGATGGCGAAGATTCGATGGTCTTGAGTCCGGAGCAGATTGTCCACCAAGATGCCGCCGTCGGTGGCCAGACCGGCCTGCTTCGCCAGTTCGTCGCAGGCTTCGGCACCGATGCTCACGACGACCCGGGCTGCTGGGATGATCTCGCCGCCGGCGAGCTCCACGCCTGCCACACACCTGTCCTCGCCAAGGATCGACGTGATGTGGGATCCGCAGCGGATCTCGACACCTTCTTCTGCATGGTAGCTCGCGAGGGCGTCCGCAGTATTGCGGCTGAGGACGCGTCCGAGGATTTGAGGGGCCATCTCCAGAACCGTTACATTACCGATCTTTCTGGCCTCGATCGCGACTTCCAGATTAAGGAGTCCTCCGCCGATGAACACGGTATCGCCACCTAGTTCGAGGTCTCTGTGCAGGGCATCGGCATCTTCGATGGTGCGCACCGTATGGATGCCCATCAGGTCGTGACCCGGAAGCCGGAGACTTCGAGGGCGAGAGCCCGTTGCAAAGATCAGCGTGTCGAAGCCGATTCGACGGCCATCGCGGAGCTGTACCTGCCCGGCTCCGCGGTCGACTGCCTCTACGAAGGTGTTGCACCACAGCGTAATGCCGTCCTGTTCAAGCGCGTCACGGCTGCGGAGCCGTAGGTCTTCTCGTCCTTCTTTGCCTGCCAAATAGCCCTTGGAGAGGGGCGGCCGCTGGTACGGATCGTGAGTTTCCTCCCCTAACAGATGAATTTCGCCCTTCCATCCTCGCTCGCGGAGCGCGACCGCCGCTGTGAGTCCGGCTTGGCCGGCTCCGATGATCACCACGTTCTTGTCCACGTCACACCTGCCGCTGAGGAAGACGAACGATGATCTCCGAGAAATGGCTGCCGGCGGAGAGCTGGCAGCCGAGTCTGCTGTTGCTGCGTCGTTCGTCGGCCGTGCACTCGAGCATTTCCGCTTCGTCGTCCTCGATGTCCGGCAGCTCGCAGTCGGCGCCTTCGACGAAGACATGGCAAGTGGCACACATCGCCTGGCCGCCGCATTCCCCGACGATTCCGCCGATGCCGTTCAAGACTGCCGCGCGCATGATGCTTTGGCCCTCGGTGGCTTCGACCTCCACTGAGTCGTCGAGCCCGATATACGTGATCTTCGGCATCCTTGCCTCCTTGAAACGTGCTTCGCGGGCCATGGGAACCCCTGTGCTGCCTCGAGTATGGAGCAAGTTGATACCTTCGGAAAAGCGGGAATAGTCGTTGAACTTTCCCGGAATATTCGCAATAGTTGTGAAATGCGCAACAGCGAGTCGGTATCTCTCGTCCCTGCGGAAAAGGTTCCGCAGATCCCCTACACCCTCCGGCAGATCGAGTGTTTCCTCGCAGTCGCGGAATCCGGATCGATCGCCAAGGCGGCTCTGGCACTCAACGCGTCGGACTCCGCGGTGTCCGATGCGATCACTGTCCTGGAAAAGGCGTTGGGTGCTGAGCTGTTCCGTCGGCAACGTTCCCGCGGCGCGACGCTCACCTCGGACGGCCTCACGATCCTGCCCATAGCCCGTCGCATCGTCACGGACGGGGCGGAACTGAGCGCATCCGTGGGACGAGAGCTCAGCGCGGTGGTGGGTCCAGTCCGGATCGGAGTGCTCGGCACCTTGGCGAGCGTCATCCTTCCGCGTCTGATCCTCGTGCTCCGTGAGAGCTACCCCGGCATTCACCTCGAGTACCGGACGGGTGATCTTGAATCGATGATCTCAGCCGCTGACAGCGGGGAGATCGACTTGATCGTCACCTTCGACATCGGCGTACCGCCAGAGTACCGCCGCGTCGGTATTGCGGTCACAGAAGCTGTTCTGGCGGTCTCCGAGGATCATGCACTCGCGGGGCGGAGCCGTGTGGCGCTTTCCGAAGTGGCAGATGAACCGATGGTGCTTCTCGACATCGTGGCGAGTCGTACTCACACGCTCGAACTGATGTCCAGCCAGGGGATCACTCCGAGAATCCATTACCGAACCCCCGACTACGAGCTTTGCCGAGCGCTGGTCGGCCGTGGTCTGGGCTACACGCTCCTCATGCGGCGTAAGGTGTCGCCGGAAACGTGGGATGGAAAGCGGCTCGTGTATCTGCCTCTCGATCCCGCACCCCGTCCGGTGGAGGTGCTCATCGCCTGGCCCCATCGTCCGATTCCGCCACGGGTATCCGCCGTCGTCACCTGCCTGAAGACGCTCCGGGGTGAGATCGTGACCAGTATGGAGTGACTTGAATTCCTAATATTCCGTGGTTTCTCCTCGGAAATATCCGCTTGAGTCGAGGTTTGGGCGGCTTCATCATGGCTGATGAGAGGTAGGCCACATCCGGTGGCTTCGCTGCAGAGGGAGTCATGCAATGGAGAGCGTCGTAGGATGGGCCGAGATGCCCGTGGCTGAGTGGTTCGATCCAGGGGCTGCCATGCAGGATCCGTATCCCCAGTTTGAGAGGCTCCGTGAGCTGGGACCAGTCGCGTATGTCCCGGCCGTCGACAGGGTCTTTCTGACTCGGCACGAGGTGATCAGCGACGCCGAGCGTAGGCCGGAGATTTTCAGTTCTCAGTCGGAGAGCAACCTGACAATGGTCCGAGCCCTGGGGAGCCGGCCGATGCTCCGCAAAGACGATCCGGGGCACGCCGAGGAACGTGCCGCGATCAACCCGACGCTCAGGCCCAAAGCGGTGAAGGGGCTGTGGTCACCTCGTTTCGCTCAGAATGTCGAGCGCTGGATCGACCATCTGCTGGAGATCGGCCCGCAAGAAGCAGATCTCAACCGCGATTTCGCGGCGCCGGTGGCCAGTCAGAACCTCATCGACCTCCTGGGGTTTCCCCAGGACGTCTCGGTGGACGCCATGGCTCGATGGTCCACCTCGTACATCGCAGGGATCGGCAATCTTCTCGACGATCCCGAAATCTGGCGTCGCTGCGAGGAGAGCCAGACGGAGGTCGATGCACTTCTCGATGATCTTCTCCCACAGCTGCGTCGCACGCCGAACGGATCGATCACCTCTCATCTCCTGGACGTCGGTCTGCCGGAGGAGTCCGTGCGAGCGAACGTGCACCTGACGATCTCGGGTGGCATGAATGAACCCCAGCACATGATCACCAATCTCGTGTGGGCCCTTTCCAACCACCCGGATCAGCGGACAGCAGTCCTATCCGGCGACGTTGCCTGGGGGGATGCTTTCGAAGAGACCGCGCGCTGGCAGTCGCCGATCGGCATGATCCCGCGCGAGGTCGTGAGAGATGCCGAGTTCCATGGTTTTCACCTGTCGTCCGGGACCAATGTCGGACTTCTGCTCGCGAGTGCGAATCGCGACGGCGTCGTCTTCGTGGATCCCGACAGATTCGACGTGCGGCGGACAGCGCGTGGGCATCTGGCCTTCGGCAGTGGAGTCCACATGTGTGCGGGACGCTGGGCCGCCAAGGCGGCCATCGCCGACCACTCGCTCCCGATGCTGTACTCACGGATTCCGGGGCTCGACCTCGACTTGAGCCGGGAAATCGTCTGGAACGGCTGGGTGTTCCGCGGCATCACCTCGTTGCCTGTCACCTGGTAGGCGACGACACAGAGTCCGGGCGGTACCCCGCTCTACTTTTCTCGCTAGATCTCAGACAAGGACGTCAGAACATGGCAGAGACCATCAGGGCAGCGGGGGAGACCTCCGCTGCCGAACGGCGCAAGGTCGTCGCAGCCTCGATCGTGGGCACCACGATCGAGTGGTACGACTTTTTCATCTATGCATTTGCAGCGAACCTCGTGCTCGCCCAACTTTTCTTCCAACCGGCCGGACCGGCCATGATGCAGATCATCTCTTTGGTGACGATCGGTCTGTCTTTCCTGTTCCGTCCACTCGGTGCTTTTCTTGCCGGGCACTTCGGCGACCGACTCGGGCGACGCCCCATGCTGGTCATCACCCTCTTGCTCATGGGCATAGCCACCACGGGTATCGGCCTCCTGCCCACATACGGCGACATCGGAGCGACTGCTCCCGTCGTCCTGATCCTGCTGCGTGTTCTGCAGGGTCTCTCCGCTGGAGGCGAATGGGGCGGGGCGGTGCTCATGGCTGTCGAACATGCTCCGGTCCGTCGGCGGGGACTCTACGGGATCTTTCCGCAGCTGGGGGTCCCGCTCGGCATGCTGCTGGCCTCGGCGATGCTGGCATTGGTCCAACAGCTGGCTCCTGGACCGGCCTTCGCCGCTTGGGGTTGGCGCGTGCCGTTCCTCTTCTCGTTCCTGCTCATCGTCGCCGGTTTCCTGATCCGGCGGTCTGTGGACGAATCCCCGGTATTCAGTGAGATCGCCAGGACACGTCAGCAGGAGTCGGCTCCGATTGCGCAGGTGTTCAGGCGGTGCACGCCGTTAGTTGTGCTGAGCGCCCTGTTCTTCGCCGGCAACAATTCGGTGGGGTACATGCTGACCGGCGGTTACGTTCAAGGACTCGCGTCGCGACCGGCCGGCCAGGGCGGACTCGGCTACGACCCGGTGCAGGTTCAGATGGCTGTTCTTGTGGCCGCCCTGGTGTGGGCGGCTTCGACGCTCGCCGCCGGCGCTCTCAGTGACCAGTTTGGCCGGAAACCGGTTGTCATGGTCGGTTGGGTGGTCCAGGCGGTGGGAGTCATCCCCCTGTTTCAGCTGGTGTTCACCGGTGGCGTGTCGGGCGTGCTTTTCGGTACGTGCCTTCTTTCGCTGGGTCTGGGGCTGACTTATGGACCGCAGGCGGTCTGGTACGCGGAGACCTTCCCGGCGTCCATCCGGTTCTCAGGGATTTCGATCAGCTATGCACTGGGCGGCGTGATCGGCGGAGCCTTCGCGCCTACGATTGCGCAGATCTTGCTGCAGTCCTACGGGAGTACCTGGGCGATCGTCGTCTACCTCCTGGTCATGACCGGAATCGGTGCCCTGGTGACTTCATTGCTCAAGGACCGGACCAGAGTTCCTCTCGATCTCGAATCCGAGAGGAACGGGACCTGGAAGGACTGGGACGTCAAAGGCGGCTCCCGCGCCGTCTGACCAGGTGAACGGCCCCTCATGGTCCGCGTGGGGCCGGCCCCTGCGGACCGTCTTGGAAATGACATAGTGGTGCCATGTCGACTCAGTCCGATCTCGCGGTTCTCTTCCGCACGCTTCATGTCCCCGGTACACCTCTGGTCCTGCCGAACGTGTGGGACGCCGTGTCGGCCCGTTTGGCGGAGGAAGCCGGAGCCAAGGCCATCGCCACGACGAGCGCCGGGCTCGCCTGGTCTCTGGGCGCTGCGGACGGGCACCGGCTGAGCCGCGATGACGCTCTTCTGGCGGCGGAGCGGATCATCACGGCCGTGGACGGACGGCTTCCGGTGACGCTCGACATCGAGGACGGCTTCGCCGCCACCTCGGACGAGCTCATGGTGACGATCCGCAGAGTGGTGGACCTCGGCGCCGTCGGCATCAATCTGGAGGACTCGCTGCGTCCCGTGGCTGAGCAGTGCGAACGGATCGCGGCGGCCCGCGCCGTCGCGGACGCCTCCGGAGTTGCGCTGTTCATCAACGCCCGCGTCGACACCCACCGACTGCTCGGGGACCGCGAACGCTGGCTCGCCGAGAGTCTTGAACGCGGCCGGAGGTATGCGGCGGCGGGTGCCGACGGCGTCTTCCTGCTCGGAACCCTCGACGCCGACGCGGTGCGCAGCGTCGCGAGTGGGCTGCCGGTTCCATTGAATGTCGCCGTGGACGAGCAGACGCTTGACGTCGGTGCGCTGGCCGCGGCCGGCGTCGCACGGGTGAGTGCCGGTTCGGCGATCGCGGAGGCGGCGTATGCGCTCGCGTCACGCGCGAGCCGTGAACTGGTGGAGCAGGGAACCTCCGCGACCTTGGCGGGCCGCACTTCCTGGTCCGCCCTGAACGGCCTGTTCGGCTGATCAGGACCTGGGCGACACCCAGGGGCCGGTCGAGCCGGCGGAGCGGGCGGCGAGAAGCGTCACTCCGAGCAGCAGGAGGGCGGAGCAGATCAGGACCCAGCGGCTGAGCCCGGCCTGAATGAGCAGGACGCCCACCAGCCCTCCGGCGAACATGGCCAGGACCGACAACATGCGTCGGCCCGCTCTGCTGTTCTTCCCGCCGGCCAGGGTGCTGTCCGAACCGATCCCCGTGATGGTGAGGGTCAGCACCGTCGTGGTGAGATCCGGGACGGCCAGGGTGCGGGCGGTTGCGTTCTGAAGGCCCATCGCGATTCCGAGCAGAAGGATCAGGACTCCCAGGAGGGCTCCCTGGTAGGACTGCCCGGTGGCGGGTGCGGGCACGACGAGGGTGAGAACGACGGCGAGGAGCAGCAAGCCGCATTGCGTTGCCGCGGCCGTGCGAAGATGCCGTCCACGGTGCTCGCCGGCCGCTGCTGTGATCCTGCCGCCGAGGAACGCTCCGAGGAAAAAGGCGGCGACGGCCAGCAGAGACGCCCACCAGATGAAGCCCGGGGCCCCGCCCAGGGCGAAGGAGAGGAACACGACGTTGCCCGTCATGTTCGCGACGAACACCCTGCCCAGTTCGAGGTAGCTGAAGGCGTCGACGAGCCCGGTCACGACTGTCAGGATCACGAGCATCGGAGCCAATGGCCCATGCGGGTCATCGGCCCGGGGTTTGAGCATCCGCCACGCTTCCAGCCAGTGGTACTTCATGGCATGGTCCGGGACGCCGGCGGCAAAGGGCGATGGGGGAGTGTCACGCTGCGATTGTACGCAGCGGAGAGGAATCGCCGGTGCCCCGGGGGCTGATCTCTTCAGCCCTGCTGGTATTGCCCCAAGCCGTCGCGATGAGATGGTGGTCTCATCACCAAAGGGAGGAGCAGAACATGGCGAAGCTCATCTACTCGATGATCACCTCGCTCGATGGCTATGCCGAGGCGACAGAGGGCGGTCTCGGAGACGGTGCCGAGGATCCGGAGGTGCACAGCTTCATCGGGGACCTCTTCCGCGACGTGGGCACCTACCTTTATGGGCGGCGGATGTACGAGACCATGGTCTTCTGGGAGACCGCCCACACCCTGCCGGATGCGCCGCCGCACATCGTGGAGTACGCGCGGGACTGGCAAGCCGCGGAGAAAGTGGTCTATTCGACGTCGCTGGAGTCCGTCTCGAGTGCGAAGACCCGCATCGAGCGCAGCTTTGACCCTGATGAGGTCCGGCGTCTGAAGGCCGAGTCGGATCACGACCTCACGGTGGACGGTCCCAACCTCGCAGCCCAAGCGATCAGGGCCGGTCTGGTGGACGAATACCACCTCTTCGTCACCACAAGCGTGGTCGGTGGCGGGAAGCGGTTCTTCCCGGAGAACGTCCGGCTGGACCTGATCCTCGACGGCACCCGTTCCTTCGACAACGGCCTGGTGTACCTGAAGTACCGGAAGCGCTGAGCATGCAATGCGGGCCCGGTCCACAGACCGGGCCCGCATTGCATATCCGGGTGCCCCTGGAGGGAATCGAACCCCCGACCGTCGGATTAGAAGGCCGCTGCTCTATCCTCTGAGCTACAGGGGCCTGCCGGGAAAGCCCGGCGGCGCATCGAGTCTACCCGAATCTGTGGATGGACGGCTCGGGACGTTGTCCACATGAGAGGTCCTCTTCGCTGCTGCGGTGGTTTTCTGCTCCAGGCTGGCTGTATCAGCCATTCGAGAGGAGAGAACATCATGGCGGACAGCATCACGATCCGGGGGTTCGTCGCCGGCGAGGTCAGGCCAGGGGTCACCAGCGGCGGCGTCAACACGGCGAGCTTCCGGATGGGGTCCACGGACCGGCACTATGACCGTGCGACCCAGCAGTGGGTGGACGGGGAGACCAATTGGTTCACCGTCCAGGCGTACCGGCAGCTTGCCGGGAACATCGCAGGCAGCGTCAGGAAAGGGCAGCGAGTGGTCGTCCTGGGGCGTCTGAAACTGCGCCAGTGGAGGAACGACGAGGGGAAGACGTTCCACGTCGCCCAGATCGAGGCGGAGAGCATCGGCCATGACCTCAGCTGGGGCACGGCCAACTACCAACGGAACTCGTCGTTGGCCGCCGTCGTAGCACTCGCCGCGGCGAAGGATCCCGGCGAGGACGGGCCGGATGAGGCTGTGGAACAGTCGGACGGTGCTGTCCTGGTCGACGGGATGCGCGTCGATCCGGCAACGGGCGAGGTCGCAGGGCATCGAGATGCGGAATCGGTTGGTGGGCCAGGCGGCGGAGACGGACCGGTGACGGATTCGTCCCGGGATGCGGTTACGTCGGAGCGCGGTGGTGAGGAGACGGAGTACAGCGACGCCGCCTGAACAGGCCGGCCGAGTCGGAGGTGACGCCGGGTGGTCACGGAGTGAGGGACAGCGGGCGTTCCCTCCGCCCGCTGTCTCTTCAGTCGAGGCCGCTGTCCCTGCAGCCGTGGCCACTGTCTCTTCAGCCGGACATGGCAGAATGGCGCATGATGCAGCGAGCTACTTTCCCCCAGCCCAGCGCCATGGCGGTCACAGGTGACGCCGTGGTCTCACGCCGGATGTCCCGTGCCATGGGCTCAGTGGGACTCGTCCTGGCTGCGTTGATGCTGGCCGCTTGCTCGTCGTCGCCGGTGGTCGCTTCGGATGGCGCCTCCGGCTCCTCCGAAGGAAGTTCTTCTGCGCAGTCGGTTCCGGCATCGCATCCCGTCGAACCCACCGCCACACCTCCAAGTGCGGCGGAACAGGCTCGTCGTGCGGTTCAGGAGGCCGTGCAGAAGAGCCTCGGAGGTGTCTCCAACCCGAGCTCCGACGCCCTGCGCGCCGCCATCTCCGGGGCCGCACCCAAGGGTGCTGCGGTCCAGGTCAGCCACTCCACCACACCGACAGGGCTGCAAGCGGACTCGCTGGTCGGGGCTGCAGTGGTGGCGAAGGGAAGCTGTGCTTTCGTCTACGTGAGGGATGGGAAGATCAGCTCGGCGTTGCTTCCGGTGCTCGCGGACGGAAGTTGCTTTATCGGGGACCAGCACTGACGATCCAGAGACTGCGCCGGCCGGTGCCTCAGAAACGAAATAGGACTTAGCCGGGCTGACGCACTAGATTTAAGGTCATGGCGGAATTCATTTACACGATGACCAAGGCCCGCAAGGCCGTTGGTGACAAGGTCATTCTCGATGACGTCAGCATGTCGTTCTTCCCCGGTGCCAAGATCGGCGTCGTGGGACCCAACGGTGCTGGCAAGTCGACCATCCTGAAGATCATGGCGGGTCTGGACACCCCCTCCAACGGCGAGGCCCGGCTGAGCCCCGGCTACTCCGTCGGCATCCTGCTCCAGGAGCCTCCCCTCAACGAAGACAAGACCGTTCTCGGAAACGTCCAGGAGGGCGTCGCTGAGATCTACTCCAAGGTCCAGCGTTTCAATGAGATCTCCGAGGAGATGGCCAACCCGGACGCCGACTACGACGCTCTTCTGGAGGAGATGGGCAAGCTCCAGGAAGCGATCGACGCCGCTAACGCCTGGGATCTCGATTCCCAGCTGGAACAGGCGATGGACGCACTCCGTTGCCCGCCCGCCGACGCTGACGTCAAGGTGCTCTCCGGTGGTGAACGCCGCCGCGTCGCGCTCTGCAAGCTGCTCCTCCAGAAACCCGACCTGCTGCTGCTCGACGAGCCCACCAACCACCTCGACGCCGAGAGCGTGCTCTGGCTGGAACAGCACCTGAGCAGCTACGAAGGTGCCGTCCTGGCCGTCACCCACGACCGTTACTTCCTGGATCACGTGGCCCAGTGGATTTGTGAGGTCGACCGCGGGCGCCTGTACCCCTACGAAGGCAACTACTCCACTTACCTGGAGAAGAAGCGCGCCCGTCTCGAAGTCCAGGGCAAGAAGGACGCCAAGCAGGCGAAGCGCCTGGCCGAGGAACTCGACTGGGTCCGATCCAACGCCAAGGGTCGCCAGACCAAGTCGAAGGCCCGTCTGGCCCGGTACGAGGAGATGGCGGCGGAGGCTGAACGGACCCGCAAGCTCGACTTCGAAGAGATCCAGATCCCGCCGGGACCGCGCCTGGGCAACCTGGTCATCGAAGCGGATAAGCTCCGCAAGGGTTTCGATGACCGCGTCCTGATCGACGGCCTGTCCTTCTCCCTGCCCCGCAACGGGATCGTGGGTGTCATCGGCCCCAACGGCGTCGGCAAGTCCACGCTCTTCAAGACCATCGTCGGCCTCGAACCCCTCGACGGTGGCGATCTGAAGATCGGCGAGACCGTCAAGATCTCCTACGTCGATCAGAGCCGTGGTGGCATCGACCCCGAGAAGACCCTTTTCCAGGTCGTCTCCGACGGCCTGGACTTCATCCAGGTCGGCCAGGTCGAAATGCCCTCCCGCGCCTACGTCGCAGCCTTCGGTTTCAAGGGCCCGGACCAGCAGAAGAAGGCCGGAGTGCTCTCCGGTGGTGAGCGAAACCGCCTCAACCTGGCGCTGACTCTCAAGCAGGGCGGCAACGTGCTGCTGCTCGATGAGCCCACCAACGACCTCGACGTCGAGACGCTCAGCAGCCTTGAGAACGCGCTGCTCGAGTTCCCGGGCTGCGCCGTCGTGGTCAGCCACGACCGCTGGTTCCTGGACCGAGTGGCCACGCACATCCTGGCCTACGAAGGCACCGAGGAAGACCCGGCGAACTGGTACTGGTTCGAGGGCAACTTCGAGTCCTACGAAGAGAACAAGATCGAGCGCCTGGGCGCAGAAGCGGCCCGTCCGCATCGCGTCACGCACCGTCGTCTGACCCGCGACTGAGCGCATCACGCACAGCACAAGGGCCGGTGACCACGGGAACCCCGTGGTCACCGGCCCTTGTGCTGTGCGTTCTTGGATGCAGGACAGTCCTGAGAGCCTCAGAGCTCCGGAATGCGCACCATGCCCTCCTGCGCCACGGATGCCACCAGAAGCCCCTGACGGTCATAAATCCGTCCCTGGGCCAGACCACGCGAATTCTGGGCGCTGGGGGAGTCCTGGACATACAGGAGCCACTCGTCGGCGCGCACCGGGCGGTGCCACCACATGGCGTGATCCAGGCTCGCCACGCTCATCCCCGGCTTGCTCCAGGCGAGCGAGTGGCGGCGCAGGATCGGTTCCAGAAGGGTGTAATCGCTCGCGTAGGCCAACGCGGCGCGGTGAAGGGCGGGATCGTCGGGCAGCCGGTCGAAGGTCCTCATCCACACGGCGTTGCGGCTGCTGACCTCAGGGTCTGCGGAGAGGTAGAGCGGCGCGTCGATATGCCGGATGTCGAAAGCGCGTTCCAAGGCCCAGTAGCGCGCCACCGGGTGATCGATGCCGGCCAGCAGATCTGCGGTGGTCGGCAGCGACTCGGGCTCGGGCAACCCCGCCGGCATCGCCTCGGAATGCTCCACGCCGTCGTCTGGCGTCTGGAACGACGCGATCATCGAAAGGATCGGGACCCCGCCCTGATAGGCGTGGACACGCCGCGCCGAGAAGGACTTTCCGTCCCGTAGCCGCTGCACACCGAAGGTGATGGTCTCGTGAGAGTCCCCGGCTCGGAGGAAGTAACCGTGCATGGAGTGGACAGCACGCTCCGGGTCCACCGTCCGCCCCGCCGCCATGAGCGACTGGGCCAGGACCTGACCGCCGAACACCCTGCTGCGAGGCTGCTCGTGCACAGGCCCTACGAAGATGTCCTCGTCAGTGCGGATGCCGTTGAAATCGTCCAGTTTCAGGAGCTTGAGCAGCTCCTGGGTCGCCTTACGGCCGGCCTCCATCGGCCTGTCGCCGGGGACGGAGGAATTCAGGGTCTCGCCACTCATGCTGCTGACTCTACTCAGTGCAATCGGAGCCCATCAAGCGAGCCGACGCAGCCCCGGCAACCGTCACGGAACCGGACGAAGCCGTCGCTGAGGTGCGTCGACACGGTGTCCGAGGACGCATCTGGAAGAATGCCATGACATGAGTGCACGTGCCGGTTTGAGTTTCCCTGTCCAGATCCGCTTCGGAGACATCGACAGCTACGGTCACGTCAACAACGTGGTCTACCTCTCCTATCTCGAGGACGCCCGCGTCCAGCTGATCCACCGAACCCTGGGCGGAGATGCCGGCGCCGGTGCCGTGGAGGAGGACACGTTCCATGATCTGGTGGGCGTGGAGAATTTCACCCTCGTGGCCCGGCATGAGATCGAGTACGTGCGCCCCTTGCTGTTCCGTACCGAACCCGTCCAGGTGAACATCTGGGTCACGGGCATCGGCGGTTCCAGCTTCGACTTCGGCTATGAAGTGGCCGAGCCCGATGGTTCTGCCGTGTACGCGCTGGCGGCGTCCGCAATGGTCCTGGTCGGCCGTGAGAGCGGAGCGCCTGTTCGGCTCAGTCAGGCGCAGCGCCACGCCCTGGAACGGTGGAGCGGAGAACCGGTGCCATTCCGGCGTCGCGCAGCGGCGACCCGCCGGTGACCGGCTCAGACTGAGATGTATGACACGGGCCGCCCCGCAGAGCGGTGCGCGACGGTAAAGTCCTTGGGGTGCAAGCACCCACCGTCTCCGTCCCGGAACAGCTCGAATTCAGTGATGCCCGCGACCTCGCGGACCTGAAGAACTTCGTCACCCGTGCGAAATCGATTCAGGATTCAGGGGTGCGTCTGCAAGCCTCCGGGCCGGTGCTCCTGGCATCGGTCTGCGTGTTGCGCCCAGCGCTCCTCGGGGAGGCCACTCCGACGGTTCTGGGGCTGCGAACCATTGCCCTGACGACCGGCGTCGAACTCGACGTGACCGTCCCGCTTTCGGCAGTCCTGGACCGGATCGCCCGTGACCCGGAGGCTTCGCATCTGGACGTCCCCCCGACCACCGTCCGGGAATCGTGGGCCGGTGTGAGCGTCCCCAAGGGGCCCTGGGAGCCGGTTGCCTCGATCGGGGCCGCCGCCCTGCGCACCGCGGCGGAGGACGGAATCTCTCGTGTCGCAGGCGTCCTGCCGGACAGTCCGGGTGCCTTGATCGTCAACAACGCCCGGGCGACGGTCTGGGGCGAGGAGTTCGACGGCGCGTGGAGCCTCGCACCGGGCGCGGATCCGACGGCGTATCGAGGCTTTCCCAGGGGTGCGGCCTTCGCGGCTCACACGCTCGGTTTCCTCACCGAGGGGAGCGCGGCCCTGCTCTTCCGCCACGGAACCTGGTGGCGGCTGAGCACTCCGGCCGGGCACGTTCTGGTACGCCGCGCAGCGCTCCTGCAGGACTGAAACGTGCGGGACTGAAACCTGCAGAACCGAGACAGAACAGGAAACGGTCCTGGCCCAGGGGCCAGGACCGTTTCCTGTGAAGAGATCCGCCAGGACTCAGCTGGGGGTGTTGAGCAGCGAATGCGCCGCCCGCTCCATGTAGTCCCAGAGTGTCGCTTCGTGCAGGGGAGGCAGCTCCAGCGCATCCACCGCCTTGCGCATGTGAAGCAGCCAACGGTCCCTGGCCTCCGCCGTGACGGCGAACGGCATGTGCCGCATGCGCAGCCGGGGATGGCCGCGCTCTTCGCTGTAAGTGCCCGGGCCGCCCCAGTACTGTTCGAAGAACATGGTCAGCCGGCGCTTGGCCGGGCCCAGGTCCTCCTCGGGGTACATCGGCCGGAGGAGTTCGTCCTCAGCCACACCCTCGTAGAAGACATCCACGAGTCTGACGAATGTTTCATGGCCGCCGATCAGCGCATAGAAGCTGTCCGTGTAATCGGGCTGGGAGAACGGATCATTGCGCATGAGCTGCGGGCGTCCTTCCGGGGTGAGCATGGAGCGTCAGTTCCCTTCCTGCGTCGCGGGGTCCTCCTGCGGCGGGACATAGTTGCCCTGGGAGCGATTCCCCACCCTCATGATCTCACCATTGCGCAGGTACCAGATGGTGCCGTCCTCCGCCTCGACCTTGGTGATGCGCAGGCCGACCGCCTTGACGGTCCCTTCCACCTCACTGGTGACGATGTGATCGCCGATCCCGTACTGGTCCTCCAGGCTGATGAAGATACCCGCCAGGTAGTCGCGGATCAGCTGCTGCGATCCGAAACCGATGGCGATGCCGACCACTCCGACGCTGGCGAGCAGGGGCGCGATGTCGACCCCGAAGGCCTTCAGCACGTAGAAGATGACGATCACAGTGATGACCACGGTCACCACGCTCGTCAGGAGAGAGCCGATGGTGCGGGCGCGCTGCTCCCGGCGCTGACTCTCCAGGGCTTGGAGCGCGGGCGCCACCCAGCGGAACCGGCCCTTGTTGAGAACCCCGATGCCCTTGGCGATCCGCCGGCTCACCCTGCGGATCAGAAAGGTCGAGAGCGCCCAGACCAGCACTCCGACAAGGATGACGGTCCCCACCTCCCAGAAGTTGACGGGTGCTCCCGTCATGACGATCGCCGCCTCTCCTCCGGAACCTGTCCTGACTGTCATGAAGTCCTTCCTGCTGCTGATACTGCTGATCCGCCGTGGGCTGAACCCATGGCTCCCACAACCCTAGCGTCGTAGCCTGAACGCATGCGCATAGCCATTCTGGGAGGAACCGCATTCCTGTCCGCGGAGCTGGTACGCCAGGCCGTGGAGGCAGGACACGAGACGCACGTCCTGGCGCGAGGAGCCAGTGGTGCCGTGCCGGACGGTGCCCGGTGGCACCGGGGCGACCGGGACTCCGGACCGGCCGCCTTCGACACGCTGCACGGTGAGTTCGACGCCGTCGTCGATGTCACCAGGCAGCCCCATCACGCGGCCTGGGCGCTTGAGGCCGTGGGGGCGAGAGCGGCCCATTGGACCCTGGTGTCGAGTTGTTCGGTTTACGCCGAGCATGACCGGCCCGGCGGGGACGAGTCCGAAGAACTCCTGGAGCCGCTCGCCGCAGGGCAGCCGATGACATCCATGGAGGAGTACGGGGCTGCCAAGGTCCGGTGTGAACTGGAGGTCCTGCAGTCGCTCGGTGAGCGGGCGCATGTGAGCCGCCCGGGTCTCCTCGTGGGTCCGGGCGACCCGAGCGACCGCTTCGGCTACTGGCCTGCGCGGCTGTCCCAGGGCGGACGGCTCCTCCTGCCGCGTGGAGAAGTGTCCAGCGTGCAGTACCTCGATGTGAGGGACTATGCGGCTTTCCTCCTCCGGGCGGCGGAACAGAAGCTCACAGGAATCCTCAATGCCTCCGGGGTCTCGCGTCCCTGGGTGGACGAGGTGGCCGAATGGCTGCGGCTCTCCGGCTTCGACGGCGAGCTGACGGTGGCCGAGGACTCCTGGCTCGAACAGCACGAGGTGCAGCCCTGGGCGGGCCCGGACTCGCTGCCGGTGTGGCTCCCTGCCGGGTACGAAGGTTTCATGACACGCACCGCGGACGGTGCCTTCGCAGGCGGCCTGCATCAGAGGCCGCTGGCGGAGACCTGGGCGGACACCTTGGCGTGGGAGCGTTCCCAAGGCTTGGAACGGACCCGGAAGGCCGGGCTGAGCCGGGACGCGGAGGAGCGGCTTCTCGGCCTTCTGGACTGAAACGCGCCGGCCCCGTCAGGCGCGCGACGCCGGACGGTGGTGCACGGGGAAGTTCACGCTGTTGGCGATGAAGCACAACCGGTTCGCTTCATGGTGCAACTCGTCCGCGAGAGCCAGCTGAGAGGGGTCGGAGACGGTCACCTGGGGGTTCAGCGTGACTTCTTCGAACTGCCCGCTTCCGTCCCGGTTGAGCCGCATCGTTCCCGTGGCGTGATCCCGGTATGCGGTGACCACCACCCCGCGCTGAACCGCGACGTGAAGGTAGGACAGCATGTGGCACTGTGCCAGGGCCGTGAGGAGGAACTGCTCGGGGTTGTACCGTTCCGGATCCCCGTGGAACGTGGGATCCGCTGACCCGGGCAACTCGGGCAGGCCCGGCAACTGCACCACGTGATTGCGCGAGTAGCCCCGGTAACTTTCGGTCCCCGTTCCCAGGTTCCCGGTCCAGTCGACGGTCACGTCGTAGTGATGAAGATCGATCGCCATGCACTCAGCCTAGACGCCGGGCCGGAACGACGGCGGGTGGCCACCCCGTCTGAGGTGACCACCCGCCGTCGTCGAGCCGTTTCAGTTGCCGTGGGCAGGCTCAGAGGTCCGCAGCCTGAGCGCGCAGAGCGCGTTCCACGGCGTCACGGCTCTCCAGCAAGGTCCTGCGCAGAGCGGCGTTGTCGCCGTTGAGACCGTCGAGGAACTCGTTCGTCCGGTCCACGGTGCCCTGGACCGTCTGGTACGACGGGTAGAGCCCCACGAGGATCTGCTGGGCGAGGGCGAGCGTTCGGTCCTTCACCACGGACGGAACCGCGTCGAAGAACTTCTCGGCGTAGGGTTCCAGCAGGGCGGAGTCGTGCACCCGGGTGAAGCCGCTGACCGCGGATCCCTGCAGCGCATTCGAAAGCGAGCCCTCCACCACGATCTGCTGCCACGCCTCGGCCTTGGCTTCGGGCGTCGCGATGGCGGCCTTGGCCAGAGCTGCCGCGTTCTGGCCACTCGCGGTGTTGTCCCGCTCCAGTTCCGCGTCGATCTCGGCGCGTCCGGCTCGGCCGCCGACCACCAGCGAGGTGAGGAGCTCCCAGCGCAGATCCTGTTCGACGGCGAGTCCCGGGATCTCCCGGCTGCCGTCCAGGATCTCCGCGACGCCGTCGAGCTGTGCCTGGCTGCGGGCATGCAAGGCGAAGGCCTTGGTGAACTGAAGCTGGTTGTCGCTGCCGGCTGCGGCGTTCTCGGCCAGGACCAGTAGAGCGTCCGCTGCGTCGATGATGCTCTGCTCCCGGTGCTCGGGAGCGACATAGAAGCCCAGCGTGGTCGCCAGCTGCCGGAGCTGGACCAGGATCACCGAGGAGTCCGTCTCCGCTCCGATGTTGTTCAGGATGAGCTTGAGGTACTCGCGTGCCGGGGCTTCGGCATCCCGGGCCGCATCCCAGGCGGAGGCCCATACGAGGGTCCGGGGGAGCGACTCGGAGAAGGCGGAGAGGTGCTCCTGGGCGTAGGCCCAGGACGCGGGATCGAGGCGGACCTTCGTGTAGGCCAGGTCATCATCGTTGATGAGAATCAGGCCCTCGTGGCGGTGCCCCACCAGT
This sequence comes from Arthrobacter sp. NPDC090010, assembly GCF_044748305.1. Classification (NCBI taxonomy): domain Bacteria; kingdom Bacillati; phylum Actinomycetota; class Actinomycetes; order Micrococcales; family Micrococcaceae; genus Arthrobacter; species Arthrobacter sp. NPDC090010. Next base: position 293,542 of record NZ_JBIVFT010000002.1, on the reverse strand, counting down.
TCGGGCACCTCGGTGCGTTCGCCGTCGACGTCGAGTTCGAGGCGACGGGTGCGCTTCAGGCGGCCGTCTTCATCCTGACCGTAGACGCCGATGGCCAGGCGGTGCGGGCGCAGGGTCGGGTGCTGCTCCGGAGAAGTCTGCAGGAGGGTGAAGGACTCGATGGTGCCGTCCTCGGTGAGCGTGAGCTCGGGGCGGATGGTGTTGACTCCTGCCGTCTCCAGCCAGAGCTTCCCCCAGGTGCCGAGATCGCGGCCGCTGGCCGCCTCAAGTTCCACCATGAGGTCATCCAGCACGGTGTTCTTCCACGCGTGCTTGGCGAAGTAGGCACGGACACCTGCCATGAACTCCTCCTGGCCCACCCAGGCGACGAGCTGACGCAGGACGGAGGCGCCCTTGGCGTAGGTGATCCCGTCGAAGTTGACCTCGACATCCGCCAGATCGTTGATCTGAGCGAAGATCGGGTGCGTGCTGGGCAGCTGGTCCTGACGGTAGGCCCACGACTTCTCCACGGAGGCGAAAGTGGTCCAGGCGTGGGTGAAGGATGTGTTCTCCACTGCAGCGAGGTGCGACATGTACTCGGCGAAGGACTCATTGAGCCAGAGATCGTTCCACCAGCGCATGGTCACGAGGTCACCGAACCACATGTGGGCGAGCTCATGGAGTACCGTGATCGCACGGCGCTCCACCTGGGCCTGCGGAACCTGGCCGCGGAAGACGTAGCCTTCCAGGATGGTGACGGCTCCCGCGTTCTCCATGGCACCGGCATTGAACTCCGGGACGAAGAGCTGGTCGTACTTCTCGAACGGATACGCGATGCCGAACTGCTTCTCGAAGAACTCGAAGCCCTGGCGGGTCAGTTCGAAGATGTTCTCCGCATCCAGATACTGCATGAGGGACTTCCGGGCGAAGACACCCAGAGGGACAGTGCGGCCCTCAGCGTTGACGAGCTCGCTGCGGACCGACTGATAAGGCCCGGCGATCAAAGCTGTGACGTACGAGGAAAGGCGCGGGGTCGGCGCGAAGCTCCACCTTGCGCGGGCCCCGCCGTCCTCGCCGGCCGGCTGGGGCTCGGGCTCAGGGGTGGGGGAGTTGGACACCACGTCCCAGTGGGCCGGGGTCGTCACCGTGAAGGTGAACGTCGCTTTCAGATCCGGCTGCTCGAACACGGCGAACATGCGGCGGGAGTCCGGGACCTCGAACTGCGTGTACAGGTAGACCTCGCCGTCCACCGGATCCACGAAACGGTGCAGCCCCTCTCCGGTGTTCATGTACGGGGCCTCGGCCACCACCGTGAGTTCGTTCTGGGTGGCCAGCCCGGGAAGCTGGATGCGGATGCCGTCGGAGACCTCGGCAGGGTCCAGCTCACGGCCGTTCAGGGAGATCCTGGAGACTGAATCGGTCACCGCGTCGATGAAGCTGCTGCTTCCCTCGACGGCACTGAAGCGCACGGTGGTGGTGCTCCCGAAGACCCGCTCGCCTCGTGTGAGATCGAGATCGACGGCGTAAGAGTCGACCGAAAGCACGGAGGAGCGCTCCTGTGCCTCGGCCCGGGTGAGGTTCATTCCTGGCAAGATGTGCGCCTTTCCTTGCATTCCTGGGGAGAAGCGGCCCGAGGCCACCGTGAAACTAGTGTTTCACAACTATGCCCGCTGACCGCTCGTCTCCGCCAGAGGGTAGCGTGAAGAACTATGGAGAACCCAGGCGAGGACGAAACGAGACGCCGTCGTGACGGCTCCGTGGACTGGAAGACGCTGCGCTTCGCCCTGGGCTTCCCCCTGCTGGTGGCGGCAGCGTTCGCGCTCGCGTCCGGTACCTTGACCGCTCGTCTGCCCTCCGCCGTCGCATTCCGCTGGGAAGCCTCCGGAGGGGTCGCCTTCACGGACTTCGCGTCCTACCGGCTCGTGTCCGCGCTGCTCATCGTCGTCCCGCCATTGCCGTTCCTCCTCCTGGCCGCCATCACGACCTTCCCTGTCCTGATGCGCAGGATCATGCTTTCCATCGGCATCTCCCTGAGTCTTTTCCTCTGCACCGCTGCGGCTGCGGGGCTGGCCGGGCAGCTGGATGTCCCGGACGCCCACGCGTCGCATGTCGACGAACTCGTGCTCCTCCTGGGTACTGGTGGTGCCGTGGCTCTCGGGCTGCTGGTGCACTACGTCTATGCCCCGGCAGCTCAGTGGGACCCCAAGGATGACAGGGCGCTGCGCGAGGAACTGGAAGCCCTCGCGTATCCAGAGCTCGCCGCGGCCGCCCGTCCGGTCTGGGCCAGGCCTCGTAGTTCCGTCCTCGTCATGGCCGCCTTGCTCGGCGTTTTCCCGGCGGCCTTCCTGAGCATTCTGAGTCCGTGGATCGGCCTCGCCGTGCTCGTGCTGGATCTCCTCTGCTGCATTCTGCTGCTCCTGAGAATCACCGTGACCCGGAAGGGTCTCGGGATCAGGGTCGGTGGATTGGCTCCGGCGGCGTGGGTTCCTGCTGAGCGGATCTTCACAGCGGAAGCGTTGCGCGCCAAGGCTTCGGACTACGGCGGCTGGGGCCCCAGAAGCGGGCCATGGGGCCGGAGTCTTCTGGTCACGAGCGGTCCCGCTGTCATGGTGCGTCTGCTCCCAGTGGAGCAGGGGGAGAAACTGGTCTTCTCCGCCCCGAGTGACGAGACTGCGGAACGGCTCGCGGCCGCCCTCCGCAGCCTGAACCGCCCCGCGTAACGCAGCCGGCCGACGGGTAGGCTTGGAGGCGACAAGTTCCCCTCGAAATCCACCGGAGCCCCACGTGACCGACACCGCCGTCAAGCCCCGCGTCCACATCGCCACAGACCACGCCGGAATGGAGCTGAGCGCCCACTTGGTCGAGCACCTCTCGGCGCAGGGCTACGAGGTGATCGATCATGGCCCGGCCGAATACGACGCACTGGATGACTACCCGGGCTTCTGCATCAACGCGGCTCTTGGCGTCATCGCCGATCAGGAGGCGGGCGTGCATGCCCTGGGCATCGTGCTGGGCGGTTCCGGCAATGGCGAACAGATAGCAGCCAACAAGGTCAAGGGCATCCGCGCGGCTCTGGCGTGGAACGATGCGACGGCGCGGCTGGCCCGCGAGCATAACGACGCCAACGTCGTCGCCGTCGGCGGCCGTCAGCACAGCGTCGAGGAGGCGACCGCTCTCATCGAGGCATTCCTCACTGAGCCGTTCAGCCACGACGAGCGCCATGTCCGCCGTATCGGAAAGATCGCCGACTACGAGCAGACCGGGCAGGTTCCGGCCTAGTGCCCGAAGGGCATTCGGTCAGGCGACTGGCCATCCAGTTCAATGATGTCTTCTCCGGCAGGCGTTTGGCGGTGAGCAGTCCTCAGGGGCGCTTCGCCGCCGGCGCCGCGCTCTTGGACGGCCGCACCTTGGAACAGGCACAGGCGCACGGCAAACAGCTCTTCCTCGGTTTCGAGGGTGGGCTGTGGCTGCATGTCCACCTCGGGCTCTACGGCGCCTGGGAGTTCGGCGGGGACGGCACATTCCGTGGCGCTTCCAGCATCGGCGCTCCTCGCCGTATCGGCGAACGGGAGAGCCGCGACGACGGCGGTGGCGACTACTCGGGCCCTCCGGTCCCGGTGGGGGCGGTTCGCGTGCGGCTGGTCAGTGATCATGGCTGGGCGGATCTGCGGGGCGCGAGCCGTTGCGATGCCATCACGGAAGCCGAAGCCGCGGCGGCGCGGGCCAAGCTGGGCCCGGATCCACTGCACAGGGGCTTGCCGGGCCACGAGCAGGATGGCCCGGAGTTCGGACGTCGGCTCCGTTCGCGACGCACCGCGGTAGGCCAGTTGCTGATGGACCAGTCCGTGGTCGCCGGAATCGGAAACATTTACCGTGCTGAGCTGTTGTACCGGGCGGGGATCGATCCCTTGAGGCCCGGGACGGCCCTGACTGCCGCTGAAGCGGAGGCTCTCTGGGTGGATGCGGAAGATCTGCTGGCCGACGGCGTCCGGGACGGCCGGATCATCACGACCGCGCCGGACAGCTGGGCCGGGGAGAACCCAAGAGATGACGAGGCATTCCACGTCTATCAGAAGCAGGGAATGTCCTGCCTTCGCTGTGGGACCGCCATCGCGCTAAAGGAAATGGCGGGCCGAAAGCTCTATTGGTGCCCTGGCTGCCAGCTCTGATCTGAGAACACGGGGTCACTTAGGGCCCAATAATCCCATCCGATCGGGCCCTAAGTGACCCCGCGTTCCGCGATTAACAACGAAACCCTCCGGTCCTGAGACCGAAGGGTTCGCTGTAACGGAGAGGGGACGACGGGAATCGAACCCGCGTAATCAGTTTGGAAGACTGAGGCTCTACCATTGAGCTACGTCCCCGTTGCGGGTTTGAGCTTAACAGCCGACGGGGCCGATGGCAAAACGGACGCTCCCGGGGTGCGGTGATCCCGATTTAGGGATTGACCGCCCGAGGCCTATAGACTGTCCTCTGCACTACCGGGGTGTAGCTCAGCTTGGCTAGAGCGCCTGCTTTGGGAGCAGGAAGTCGCAGGTTCAAATCCTGTCACCCCGACTCTGCGCACACATGAGCCATCGGTGCGTTCTACAGCAATCCGGCGGCGCAGAACTGAATCCAGACACCAAATCAGGAGAACGAACGCCGTGAAGAGCGCTGTCGAGAACCTCACGCCCACCCGGGTCAAGCTCACCGTCGAGGTCCCTTTCGAGGAACTCAAGCCCAGCATCGACGAGGCTTACAAGACCATCGCCACCCAGATCCAGGTCCCGGGTTTCCGTAAGGGCAAGGTTCCGTCCAAGCTGATCGACCAGCGCGTCGGCCGCGGCTACGTCCTGGAGACCGCCATCAACGACGGCCTCAATGGCTGGTACCAGCAGGCGGTCACTCAGACGGAGATCAACCCGCTGAGCCGTCCCGAGGTCGAGATCACCGAGGTTCCGGATCCGTCCGCAACCGACGGCGAGCTGAAGTTCCAGGTCGAGGTCGACATCCGTCCTCAGGTCGAGCTGCCGGATTACGCAGGCCTCAAGGTCGAGGTCGCCGCCGCAGAGGCCGGCGAGGACGACGTGGTCAAGGCTCTGGACGAGCTTCGTGGCCGCTTCGGCACCCTCGTCGCCGCCGACCGCCCGGCCGCCGACAAGGACTTCATCACCATCGACATCACCGCCAGCATTGACGGCGAAGAGGTGGACACCGCCAGCGGCCTGTCCTACCAGGTGGGTTCCGGCACCATGCTCGACGGCCTGGATGAGGCTGTCACCGGCCTGTCCGCCGACGAGGACGCCGTGTTCGACACCAAGCTGGTCGGCGGCGAGCACGCAGGCAAGGATGCCCAGGTTAAGGTCCTCCTCACCGCTGTCAAGGAGCGCGAGCTCCCCAAGGCTGACGACGACTTCGCTCAGCTGGCTTCCGAGTTCGACACCATCGAGGAGCTCCGCGCCGACCTGGCGACCAAGGCCTCTGAGGGCAAGCTCGTCGAGCAGGGCGTGGAAGCTCGTGACAAGGTCCTGGACAAGCTCGTTGAGCTGATCGAGGTCCCGGTTCCCGAGTCCGTCATCACCGAGCAGGTCGAGCAGCACTTCTCCGCAGAGAACAACTCGGGTGAGGATCACGACACCGAGGAGCACCGTGCCGAGGTGACGGCCAACTCGGAGCGCGCCTTCAAGAACGAGATCATCCTGGACGCCATCGCGGACAAGGAAGAGGTCGGTGTTTCCCAGAACGAGCTCATCGACTACCTGGTGAGCACCTCTGCCCAGTACGGCATGGACCCGAACCAGTTCGCCCAGATCATCGACCAGGCCGGCCAGGTGCCGCTGATGGTCGCCGAGGTCCGCCGCCGCAAGGCGCTGGCCGTCGTTCTGGGCCAGGCGGAGGTCGTCGATTCCGAGGGCAAGGCCGTCGATCTGAGCGATTTCGTCAAGAGCCGTGACGAGCTGGCCGCCGAAGCCGCCGAGGTGGCTGCTGAGGAAGCCGAAGACGCCAAGGCCTGACTGAGCACGACGTCGACTGTTCAGCGTCGTCGGACGCTGAGAGCCTGTGAAAGCCGCCGGGGAGACCCCGGCGGCTTTCGGCGTTCCTGGCGGCCCGGTGCGCCTAAAGCGAACAGGGCCGTTTTGGCGAACAACAGGCCGTGGAAAACGGTTAGTGTCCAAGTAACCGAAATCCGTTTGCAGCCATCCACGAAAGAGGTAGGCAATCATGTCACAGCAAACACCGGCACCGCGCATGGCGAGCGTTGACCCTGCAGGGCAGGACAACTACATCTACAACCGCCTGCTCAAGGAGCGCATCATCTGGCTCGGATCCGAGGTGCGTGACGAGAACGCCAATGCGATCTGCTCCCAGCTCCTGCTCCTCTCCGCTGAAGACCCGGAGAAGGACATCTACCTCTACATCAACTCCCCGGGTGGTTCGGTGACGGCCGGCATGGCCATCTACGACACCATGCAGTTCATCCCGAACGATGTGGTCACCGTGGCAACCGGCCTGGCCGCCTCGATGGGACAGTTCCTGCTCTCCTCCGGCACCAAGGGAAAGCGTTATGCCACCCCGAATGCCCGGATCCTCATGCACCAGCCGTCCGGCGGGATCGGCGGCACCGCCTCCGACATCAAGATCCAGGCCGAGCTGATCCTCCACATGAAGAAGGTCATGGCCGAGCTGACCGCCGACCAGACCGGTCAGAGCGTGGAGACCATCCTCAAGGACAACGACCGCGACAAGTGGTTCACGGCGAAGGAGGGCCTGGAGTACGGCTTCTTCGACAAGATCGCCGAGCACGCGGCCTCGGTCCCCGGTGGCGGCGGAACCAACAAGTAACGGACAGATTCTCAAGGAGACACTGCAATGAACTACAACTTCGGTTGGTCCGCCGGGAACCTGCCCAACAACCGCTACGTGCTGCCTCAGTTCGAAGAGCGCACGCCGTACGGCTTCAAGCGCCAGGACCCCTACACCAAGCTCTTCGAGGACCGCATCATCTTCCTGGGCGTCCAGGTCGACGACGCGTCCGCCGATGACATCATGGCCCAGCTGCTGGTCCTTGAGTCCACGGATCCAGAGCGTGACATCACGCTGTACATCAACTCCCCGGGTGGTTCGTTCACCGCCATGACGGCGATCTACGACACGATGCAGTACATCCGTCCGGAGATCCAGACGGTCTGCCTCGGCCAGGCTGCCAGCGCCGCCGCGGTCCTTCTGGCAGCCGGCACGCCGGGTAAACGGCTCGCCCTGCCGAACGCCAGGGTCCTCATCCACCAGCCCGCCCTCTCCGGCGGTCAGGGCGGACAGGCGTCGGATCTGGAGATCCAGGCGAATGAGGTCATGCGGATGCGTTCCTGGCTCGAAGAGACGCTTGCTCAGCACTCGGGACGCAACGCCGATCAGGTCAACCAGGACATCGAGCGCGACAAGATCCTGACCGCAGCGGAAGCCGTTGAATACGGTCTGGTGGACCAGGTTCTGGATTCCCGCAAGGTGAAGCGCAGCGCGATCGCCCGCTGATCCGGCACGCCGTCGGGGCCGAGATCCTGCCGTCGAGGAACCTGTCACGAAGACGATTCGTGACAGGTTCCGGCGGGGGACTCGCCCCGGCGGCGTTCGTCTTGGGCCAAACTGTCGGGCCCCTGGCATAGAGTGGAAAGACATAGAGAACCCGGTGAGGATCGTCACCGGGCGCGCGACGAAGGGATTGCCCTGATGGCCCGGATTGGTGAGAGCACGGATCTGCTCAAGTGCTCTTTCTGTGGCAAGAGCCAGAAGCAGGTGCGCAAACTGATCGCAGGACCCGGTGTCTACATCTGCGACGAGTGCATCGAGCTCTGCAACGAGATCATCGAAGAGGAGCTTTCGGAGGTCAAGGACCTCGGGCCCATGGAGCTGCCGAAACCCCTTGAGATCTTCGATTTCCTCCAGCAGTTCGTGATCGGGCAGGAACCCGCAAAGCGTGCGCTCTCCGTAGCGGTCTACAACCACTACAAGCGCATCCGTTCCGGGGGAGCGGCCAGCGGCCTGGGCGAAGGGCTCGAGGACGTCGAGGTCGCAAAGTCCAACGTCCTCCTTGTCGGCCCCACCGGTTGCGGCAAGACATACCTTGCGCAGACGCTTGCGAAGCGTCTGAACGTCCCGTTCGCCGTGGCCGACGCCACGGCCCTGACCGAGGCCGGCTACGTCGGTGAGGACGTCGAGAACATTCTGCTCAAGCTCATCCAGGCTGCTGACTACGACGTCAAGAAGGCTGAGCAGGGCATCATTTACATCGACGAGATCGACAAGATCTCGCGGAAGAGCGAGAACCCTTCCATCACCCGCGACGTTTCGGGTGAGGGTGTGCAGCAGGCTCTCCTGAAGATCCTCGAAGGAACCGTCGCCAGCGTTCCTCCGCAGGGCGGGCGGAAGCACCCCCACCAGGAATTCATCCAGATCGACACCACGAATGTCCTCTTCATCGTCGCCGGTGCCTTCGCCGGTCTTGAGGAGATCATCGGCTCCCGTGCGGGCAAGAAGGGCATCGGTTTCGGTGCCCCGCTGCACTCGGCTGAGGATCATACGGACAATTACGCCGATGTCCTGCCTGAGGACCTGCTGAAGTTCGGCCTCATCCCCGAGTTCATCGGGCGGCTTCCCGTCATCACGAGTGTGTCCAATCTGGACCGTCCGGCACTCATCCGGATCCTCACGGAACCGCGTAATGCGCTGAGCAAGCAGTACCAGAAGATGTTCCAGTTGGACGGTGTCGAGCTGGAGTTCGAGACCGAAGCGCTGGAGGCCATCGCGGATCAGGCTCTGGAACGCGGCACCGGTGCCCGCGGCCTGAGGGCGATCCTGGAAGAGGTGCTCCTGCCGATCATGTTCGAGCTTCCGAGCCGTGAGGACGTGGCGACCGTGGTGATCACCAAGGAGGTCGTCACGGACAAGGCGGAACCCACGGTCATCAGCCATGAGGTACGCAGCAAGCGCAGGAACAAGTCGGCCTGATCAGGGGTTCCCCTTTCAGGCCCTTTGGGCGACGCCACATCGCAAGGAGAAACATGAGCACCGAACAGCAGCGCGCCGATTTCTGGTTCGACCCGGCCTGTCCTTTCGCCTGGGTGACCAGCCGATGGATCGGCGAGGTCGAGCAGGTGCGTCCGATCAGCGCCCAGTGGCACGTCATGAGTCTGTCGGTGTTGAATGAGGGGCGCGAGCTCTCCGCTGACTACCGGGCCTTCGTGGACCGTGCGTGGGGCCCGGTCCGGGTGATCATCGCAGCCGCTCAGCAACACGGTGAGCAGTACATCAAGCCCCTGTATGACGCGATGGGCACCCTGATTCACCACGACGGGAACAAGGACTACCCGGACGTCATCGCCAAGGCGCTGGCGGAGGTGGGTCTTCCGGCTGAGCTGGCGGCTGCGGCCGATACGGACGAGTTCGATGGCGCCCTCCGTGCTTCCCACGAGGATGGCATTTCGCGTGTCGGCCAGGACGTGGGGACGCCTGTGGTGGCCTTCAACGGGACTGCGTTCTTCGGCCCCGTGCTGACCCGTATCCCGCGAGGCGAGGAAGCCGGCAGGATCTGGGACGCTTCGGTGACCCTGGGCGAATACCCGTACTTCTTCGAATTGAAGCGCAGCCGCACGGAGAGCCCGCGTTTCGACTGACTCGGTGAGAAGCGGGACCATACGACGGCGGCGCACCCTCCAAGGTGCGCCGTCGTCGTCGTATGGATGCCGGGCTACTTGAGGAAGCGGGAGGTGCGCCGGTCTGCGAGGATCTTGCCCTTCGTCTGGCACCCGGGGCAGTACTGGAAGGCGGTATCGGCGAACGACACTTCCCGCACGATGTCTCCGCACACCGGGCACGTCTGTCCGGCCCGGCCGTGGACCCGCATGCCGCCGCGTTTCGCGTCTTTGAGCTTTTCCGGGGGCTTGCCATCCGCTTCAGCAACGGCCCCACCCAGGATCTCGTGAATGGACCCGAAGATCCGGACCCGGGTATCCTCGTCCAGCGACTTGGCGATCGCGAAAGGGGAGACCCGGGCGGCGTGGAGGATCTCATCGCTGTAGGCGTTGCCGATTCCGGCGATCACCCGCTGGCTGCGCAGCAAGCCCTTGATCTGCTTGGAACTTCCGCTGAGGAGGCCATCGAAGACCGCCTGGGTGAAGGAAGAGCCCAAAGGGTCCGGTCCCAGGGTCGCGATCGCTTCGATCTCCTGAGGATCCCGGACGACGTAGATCGCCAGGCTCTTCCTGGTGCCCGCCTCGGTCAGATCGAACCCCACCTGGTTCTCCGCGTTCTCCGGAGTGAAGGTCAGGCGGGCGGCGATCGGCCCGGAACCGGGGCGGATCGGTTTGTCCGAGGGCTTCTCGGTGAATCTCAGCCAGCCCGCTTTCGCCAGGTGAAACACGAAGTGAATGCCGTCGGCGTCCAGATCGATGAACTTGCCGAAACGCCCGACCGCTGTGACAGTTCGTCCTTCGAGCGCGGAGAACGACGGTTCAGCCGTCTTGAGAACCGCGAACGAGGTGATACGGACCGCATCGATCCGGGCACCGCGGAGCCGCCTTTCGAGGAAGGCCCGCAGCCCTGCGACTTCTGGCATTTCCGGCATGTCACTACTGTGCCATATGGCCGGCGGCCTAGTCCCCAGGCGGCGAAAAAGGGCTTCCGGAATCACAGCAGAGTAGTTCGCGGCGGGGCCTTGTGGACCGGCGAGAGCAGGCGCAGACTGGAGGGACCTTCCGTCCCCACAGTCGGAAGGACGCGGAAACCAGAGATCCAGTGACAGGACGCTGAAACGGCCATCGGCACGACAGGAACCGGTCGCCTGTGACGAGGCGGGACGACCTGGACATCCGAGGATTCCGCCAGACTGCCACGATCGTCACCAGGCAGCCGAGAGTCGAAGCCCCACCGACGGCAATACGCCGATGGGGCTTCCCCTCTGTCCAAGGCCATGCTCTCAGCGGTGCCGGGCCCTCTCCTTGGACCACGCGCGCTGCTCGTGCGCCCGGGTCTTCAACTCGGAGACTCTTTGCGCCCGCAATCGGGCATCCGTCCTGGCGGCCAGTCGCTGGGCCTCACGCTGGAGCTTGCGATAGCTCGTGAGGCGGCGCTCCGTGAGCACACCTGAGCGGATGGCGTCTTGCACGGCACAGTCCGGCTCGCCGTCGTGCGTGCAGTCGGCGAACCGGCACTGTCCCGCGAGCTCTTCGAGATCCGCAAACGCTTCGCCGATCCCTTCCTCGGAGCTCGTCACGCCGACCGACCGCAGACCAGGGGTGTCCAGCAGGACGCCGCCGCCGGGAATCGGAAGCAGCTCGCGCCACGCGGTGGTGTGCCGGCCCTTGCCGTCAACCGCCCTGACCTCTCCGGTCGCGAGGAGCTCGGCGCCCAGAATACGGTTGCCGAGACTGGACTTGCCCGCGCCGGATGGGCCGATGACCGCCACCGTCCCCTGGATCGTGGACTTAAGCGCTTCGATGCCCTCCTCGGTGTGAGAGCTCGTGGCGATGACAGGCACGCCGGGCGCCAGTGCGGAGACCTCGATGACGGCGCTCTCCGGAAGCGGGTGGGCGTCGGCCTTGGTGAGGGCGATGACCGGCATGGCTCCGGAAGCCCAGGCAAGGGCGATGAGCCGTTCGGTCCGGGTGTGCCGCAAGGGGCCGGCCAAGGAGACCGTCACGATGACGGTGTCCACATTGCTCGCAAGGACCTGCTCCTCGGACGTCCCGCCCGCGCTGGCTCGGGACAGAACCGTCCGGCGCGGCAGCACTGAACCGAAGACTCCGGGCTCCGTTCCTGTGGAGGGGAACATGGAGATCCAGTCTCCCGTGCTGGGGGAGAGGTCCGCTGATGTGTGATGAACCCGCTGGAGCACTGCCCGCTCCTGGCCCTGAGATGTGACGACGTCGCAGAGGCCGCGTTCGGAGCGGAGGACACGGGCCGGCACGGTGCCCGGCTCGGCATGGGAAGCGAAAAGCTCCTGCCATTGAGCGTCCCAGCCGTGCTCGTCGAGCGGAGTGATTTCTGAAAATGAAGAAGACAAGATGGAGACTCTTTCGAACAGGTCTCCTGAGGGCGGGTTGCGGTGCCGTACGCGGTCCTATGGACCGGGGCTCGTCAGGGCCGCTCAGCTGGAGACGCGGAAGGTGCGTGATGTCGTATCGTCGCCGCGCAGGGCGACGGTCAGGAAGACAGTCATGGTCACACCTCCTCACGTCTCGAGACGGCGCATTGCGCCGTCATTGTTCCGCAACGATAGCACGAACCCCGTGGGGCTGGTCCAGGAAATTCCTGGACCAGCCCCACGGGGTTCTCAGTTGACGTGCGCGGTCAGCTCTGGGCAGGCACGTCCGCAGGAGCGAGCTCCACGTCGCCGACGCTCAGCTCGCCGTCGAAGGCCACGAGCGAGAGGTCCTTTGCGTTGGCAGCGGCCTTGAGGTCGGCGAGCCCTGCACTGAGCTGGGCGATCCTCGACTCCGGCGCCGAAACCGTGGCCGCGAGCACCTCCGTGCGCTGCTTGACCTTGGCTTCCGACTTCGCCTTGCGCAGCCCCGACAAGGCCTCGCCGAGCGTGTTGAGCAGCGTGGGGTCGCCATCCACGGTGAGGGACGAAGGCCACGGGGCCCGGTGCACGGAACCGGACCGCCACCAGCTCCACACTTCCTCGGTGGCGAAGGGCAGGAACGGCGCGAAGAGGCGCAGCAGGGCGTCCAGCGTGGTGGCCAGGGCTGCCAGCACGGAAGCCTGGCCTTCCTCACCCTGTGCGCCGTATGCGCGGTCCTTGATCAGCTCCACATAGTCATCCGTGAACTGCCAGAAGAAGGACTCGCTCACCTGCAGGGCACGGGCGTAGTCATACTTCTCGAACGCCTCGGTGGCCTGGCGCACGACGTCGGCCAGCTGGTTCAGCAGGCCGCGGTCCAGCGGGTTGGACAGCACGGCGTTGTCCGCGCTCAGCACGGACTCTTCAGTGGCGCCCAGGTTCAGGACGAACTTCGAGGCGTTGAGCAGCTTAATGGCCAGGCGGCGGCCGATCTTCATCTGCGCGATCTCGTAGGCGGTGTCCGCGCCAAGCTTCGCGGAGGAGGCCCAGTAGCGCACGGCATCGGAACCGAACTCCTCGAGCACGGCAGTGGGGACCACCACATTGCCCTTGGACTTGGACATCTTCTTGCGGTCCGGGTCCAGGATCCAACCGGAGATGGCTGCGTGCTTCCACGGAGCCACGTCCTGCAGGGCGTCCGCACGGACCACGGAGGAGAACAGCCAGGTACGGATGATGTCGTGGCCCTGCGGGCGCAGATCGAACGGGAAGACCTTGGCGAAGAGGTCCTCGTTCCGGCTCCAGCCGCCCACGATCTGCGGAGTCAGCGCGGAGGTGGCCCAGGTGTCCAGCACATCGGCGTCGCCGATGAAGCCGCCGGCCACGCCGCGCTGGTCCTCGGAGTAGCCCGGGGCGACGTCGGCGGCCGGATCCACGGGCAGCATCTCGTCGGTGGGGACGATGGGGGTCTCGTAGTCCGGGTTGCCCTCGGCGTCCAGCGCATACCAGACCGGCACGGGCACGCCGAAGAAGCGCTGACGGGACACCAGCCAGTCACCGTTGAGTCCTTCGATCCAGTTCTCATAGCGGGAACGCATGAAGGCCGGGTGGAAGTCGATGTCGTGGCCGCGCTGGATGAGGCGTTCGCGGCGGTCCTGATCACGCCCACCGTTGCGGATGTACCACTGGCGGCTGGTGACCACTTCGAGCGGCTTGTCGCCCTTTTCGAAGAAGTTCACCGCGTGCATGATCTTCTTCGGCTCACCGTCCAGGAGATCCTGCTCGCGCAGCATCTCCACCACACCCTCCTTGGCGGAGAAGGAGGTCTTGCCGGCGATCCGGGCGTAGGCTTCGCGGCCGGCCTCCGTGGTGATCCACTCGGGGGTCTCGGAGATGATGCGGCCGTCGCGGCCGATGATCGCCCGGGTGGGGAGCTGGAGCTCACGCCACCAGGTCACGTCGGTCAGGTCGCCGAAGGTGCAGACCATGGCGATGCCGGATCCCTTGTCGGCCTTCGCCAGGTGGTGGGCCTTGACCTCCACCTCGACGCCGAAGAGCGGGGAGGTGACCTTCTTGCCGAAGAGCGGTTGGTAGCGCTCGTCGTCGGGGTTCGCGACGAGGGCGGCACAGGCGGCGAGCAGCTCGGGACGGGTGGTCTCGATGAAGATCTTCTCGCCGTCCTCCGTGAAGAAGGGGTAGCGATGGTAGGCGCCGGCCACCTCGCGGTCCTCCAGCTCGGCCTGGGCCACGGCGGTGCGGAAGGTCACATCCCAGAGCGTGGGGGCCTCGGAGAGGTAGGCGTCGCCGGCCGCGTGGTTGGCCAGGAAGGCGCGCTGGGAGACGGCGCGGGAGGCGTCGTCGATGGTCCGGTAGGTCATGTCCCAGTCCACGGACAGGCCGAGGGTCTTGAACAGGTGCTCGAAGACCTTCTCGTCCTCCACGGCCAGGCGTTCACACAGCTCGATGAAGTTGCGGCGGGACACCACGTCCCAGTCGCGCTGATTCTTGGCGGGCTCGGCGGGGGGCTGGTAGCCCTCCTGGTACGGGATGGCCGGATCGCAGCGGACCCCGTAGTAGTTCTGGACGCGGCGCTCGGTGGGCAGGCCGTTGTCGTCCCAGCCCATCGGGTAGAAGACGTTCTTGCCCTGCATGCGCTGGTAGCGCGCCAGGACGTCCGTCTGGGTGAAGGAGAACATGTGCCCCACGTGCAGCGAGCCGGACGCCGTGGGAGGGGGCGTGTCGATCGAGTAGACCTCGGCCCGGGTGGTGTCCTGTTGGAACTTGTAGGTCCCGTCCGCCAGCCAGCGCTCGGTGAGCTTGGCCTCAAGGCCTTCCAGGGCGGGCTTGTCGGGAACGGTGATTTCGGGCGTGTCTGTACCCTGCGTCGCGTCAGTCATGGCTCAATTCTTTCATGCCTGGCGGGTCGGTCCGGTTTCAGCTCAGTGTGCCGCTGAACACCCAAGGATTGCGGGGGAGCGACGCGGGTTCGAAGGCCGTCAGAGCGCGCTCCAGCGGTCCTTCCGGCAACCCCAATGAGCGGAGCAGCGAATCCCGTACCCGCTCTGCGGTCCAGCCGGCTGTCGCGAGATCCTCAAGCGTCACAGCACCGTCACGCTTGGCGAGGCGTCTGCCGTCCGGCCCCAGCACCAGTGGCACGTGCACGTACGACGGTGGCGCGAAGCCGAGCACGTGCCCCAGGCGCAGTTGGGTGGGGGTCGAGGGAAGGAGATCGTCACCCCGTACCACCTGGTCGATTCCCTGGGCCGCATCGTCGACGACGACGGCCAGGTTGTAGGCGACGGCACCGTCGTTGCGGCGGAGCACGACGTCGTCCACGGGGCCCACGCGGTCGCCCGCCACGGCGTCGGTGAAGTGTTCCGTCCCGCCACCGGAAAGGAAGCGCAGCGCGGCGGGCCGCTCGCGACGGCGTTCCTCGCGTTGTTCGTCACTCAGCTGACGGCAGGTGCCAGGGTAGAGCGAGACCGGGCCGTGGGCGGCGGACGAGGCTTCCGCGATGTCGCGGCGGGTGCAGAAGCATTCGAACGTCCGGCCCGCACCGATCAGCGACTCCAGGGCGGCAGCGTGGAGCCGGCCGCGCTCCGATTGGCGGACGGGGGTTTCGTCCCAATCGATGCCGATCGCTGCGAGGTCACGCAGCTGGGACTCCTCCGCACGTGCGCGGACCCGGTCCAGGTCCTCCACCCGGAGCAGGAAGCGGCGCCCGGTATTGCGGGCGAAGAGCCAGGCGAGGATGGCGGTCCGCAGATTGCCCAGATGCAGATCGCCGCTGGGGGACGGGGCGTAGCGGCCGGCGCCGGGGTTTTCCACATGGCTACTGTAGCCGTCGTCGTTCCTGATGCACCGTGCCTAGCATGGGATATGGAAAGTCAGCAGCACGGGGTTCTGTCCATTGCGAGAATCTACGACGAGCCCGGTGAAGGCCTCTACCGGGTTCTGGTGGACCGTCTCTGGCCCCGGGGCGTGACGAAGGAACGGGCCGCTCTGGACGAGTGGCTCAAGGACATCTCCCCGTCGGCACCTTTGCGTACCGAATTCGCGCACATGGCATCCAGGTTCCCGGATTTCACCAAGGCCTACCGGGCCGAACTCGATCAGCGACAGGAAGCGGTCGAGCATGTGCTGGAACTTTTGAGAAGAGGTCTGAACGTGGTCCTGCTCTATGGCGCTAAGGACCGCGAGATCAACCACGCTCAGGTGCTGCGAAGCTATCTGCTGGAACGCCTGCTGGACTGATCGGTGGCCGCGACCAGGTCAGGTACCCGATGTTTCTGTTGGGTCTGCGGGGAAGAGGTCCATCACCATGACCGTACGGGTCTGAGCCGTCCCGGACCGGTCATCTTCCCGGTGCTCCATCCCGAGCTTCCGGGCCACTCGCTGAGAGGGGAGGTTGGCGGGATGGATGATGGCCACCAGCTCTGGCGAGCGCAGCGTGTCCCTGGCAAAATCCCGGCAAGCCTGAGCCGCCTCGGTCGCGAACCCACGTCTCTGGAACTCGGGCAGGATGTGATAGCCCACTTCGAGTCGTGGCTGTCCGTTGACGCGTTGCCAGGTGAGGCCGCACTCTCCGAGGAACGTACCGTCGAAGGCCTCCACGATCCAGAGGCCGTGGCCGTGTTCCTGGTAGTTCCGCAGATTCCACTCGATCCACCCAAGCGCCTCTGACCGGGTCTTCGGGCGCGGGTAGTACTCCATGACAGCGGGATCGCCGAGAAGACGGGCCAGATCATCAAGATCGTCAACGGTCATCTCCCGGAAGCCCAGGCGAGAAGTCGGCTGAGGGAACATCTCTTCACCCTAACTGCTGAACAGTGGGACCTCTTGAAGGGTCTGCGGCTCGGCTGCCTCACCCGGAGACAGGCACAAGCAGCCGAGCCGCAGAAGCTCACGGTTTCGGCACGAATGCCATCGGAGTTCCCCTAGCGTGCGGGGATCTTGTCCGGGTGGAGCTGTCGAGCCAACTCGTGTGTGAGTTCATTCGTTTCCGCCACGAGCGGAGGCTCTGCGCTGCGCAGGGTCCTTCCGCTGTACGGCTTGCCCTTGCTGCCGACCGTCAAGCTGAAGCTCTGCAGATCGTTGGGGGCGGCCAGGGTGGTCACATTCTTGTCGTTGTTGATGTCCTGCTGAACAGCTCCGGGGTTGATCGTGCCGCTCCAGTTCCAGTCGATCGGACCGTCTGCTCGCGCCTGATGACGCGTGCCGTTGGTCCACCAGTAGAGCTGACTTCCGGCCGCGGCGGGCCCCAGGCCGCTGCCTTCCGTCAGAGAGGATTCATCAAGGGTGGGCACGTTCCTGGTCGAGTAACCGAAATACGGGTCACCCGCGGTCTGCGGGATTCCCGACATCTGATACGCGTAATTCATGATGCTCAGATAGTTCGGTTTGTTGTTGACTTCATCGGTTCCGCCGTGATGCAGCCCGAGATTGTGTCCGAGCTCGTGGATGAACGTCCCCACCCGGATATCGCTGCTGGCGGCTCCCCAGTAACGGGGCCCGACAGTCACCAGGAGTTCAAGCCCGTTGATCCACGCCTGGCCGGAGGAGGAGCCCGTCCCGTAGCTGTCACCGAATACGGCGTAGTGGAAGACATTGGCGCGTTTCGGGTCGGAGTACGTTTGCCGCAGCTGCCTGACCTCGCTTACGCCGCTCAGGTTCTGCTTGTAAGGAATCTCGTTCCCGCCACCCAGGTCGTATGCGGCACCTCCAGCAGGTCCTGCATCGAGATGGATGGTGATTCCGGTGCTTCCGTCGGGATTGTTCACCGGTAGACCGGCAAAGCTCTGCCGGATTCGATCCAGTTCCGCTGAGGACGGGAGAAGCCCCTTCATATAGTCCAGCTCGACGAAGAGGTCCGCCCTCCTGGGGTCGGCTCCCAGGGCGGGCAGATCGAGGTCGATGACTCCGTCTCCGTCAGTATCGACTCCCTGGGTCTCCCATGTGTCAGGAGGCCCGTCTCCATCGGAGTCCGTGGTGGTGGGGGAAATGGTGGCGTCAGCAGGCGGTGCGGTGAAGAGGGTGCTGGAAAGCCCCAAAGCCAAGGTCAGGAGGCCTGCGGATGTGGCTCCTATGAGTGATTTTCTCAAGGTGGTTACCTTTCAGAGTGCGTGTGAAGGTGGTCATGACCACCTCGATCTGTCTCACCGCGGCGCCATGACCACCTTCACCACAGCAGCTGAGCTCCATGAACACAACGAATATGACTGAATAAGTTAAACCGTTAACCGAAATTTCACATGAGAGTTTTGCCGGTTGATCCATACTCTGGACGAGGACATCGCCCTGTCGCATCAGGCCCCCTGATCGTGTTTCAGCCGGTCGACCCCAGGTGGTCGCCGGTCGCGTTCCGTCGCCGTTCTGCGGAGCGGTGAGACACTGGGTTCATCCAGCTCAGGCGTTCCGGACGTGGACCTGCAGGGCTGGGGTGGGGCACCGGACACGAAGGGGAGAGCATGGCACGGCACTGGATCGCTCGGGCCTGGGGAAGCCCAGACCATTGGGAATTCGTCGACTACGTCCCGGAGGCACCTGGCCCAGGCGAGGTGACCATCGCGGTGCGCGCCGCAGGCGTGAACCCGGCTGACGCCAAGCACGTCGCCGCACCGCGGACGGGCAAGGAGCTTCCGGTCGCCATCGGTTACGAGGTCTCGGGAACGGTGACCGCCGTCGGACCACGGGCGACAGCCGTCACCGGGCCGCTCTCCGTCGGGGACGAGGTGCTGGCTTTCCGTGTCCAGGGCGGCTACGCCACGGAGCTCACCGTCTCTGCCGAGAAGGTGCTCCACAAGCCTTCCTCGCTGGCGTATGAGGAAGCAGCGAACCTCCTGCTGGCGGGTACGACCGCGGCGGAGATGCTTCACGCGGTCGGCGCGAGCAGTGGCGACGTCGTCCTGCTTCATGCCGCATCCGGTGCGGTCGGGGTGATCGTGCTGCAATTGGCCGCGCTGCGTGGGATCACGGTGATCGGCACGGCGAGTGAGGCTCGTTTTGAGGAGATACGGGGTTTCGGAGGTATCCCGGTCCGCTATGGACCGGGCCTGCAAGACCGCGTGGAGGAAGCCGTGCGCACGCTGGGCCGCGTCGGGGTGGATGCCGCGCTCGACGCAGCGGGAACGGACGAAGCCGTTGACGTCTCCCTCGCCTTGGTCGCCGACCGGACCCGCATCGTGACGGTCGCCGCGCCAGGCCGGGCAGTGGAGGACGGCTTCCAGGCCCTGGCGGGAACCCAAGCGGAGAGCGCTGAATTCCGTGACGCCGCACGCCAGGATCTCGTCACGCTGGCCGGGCGGGGGCTCCTCAGAGTGCCCCTGAGTCGCAGCTACCCGCTCCCGCAGGCCCGGGACGCCCTCGGATTCCTCGCCGACGGGCACCCGGGAGGCAAAATCACCCTCGTTCCCGACGCCGGTTAATAGGGGAAACCCAAGCTCATGCGGCGTCACATGGCTGAGCGATGGATGACCTGGCGAGTCCTTTTCTTAGCCTGCGTGTCCCGGAGTTGAGCCGCGTGTCCGGGAGCTTTCCGTCGCGCGGCGAAGCCCGGTAGACACGGGGTACGAGCCCGTGGAACTGCGGGCCTCGTCGCCATCAAACGACGGAAAGGACAGCATGTGATGAGCACTGTCACCGCTACGAAACTCGAATTCACTCGCTTGGGCTCACGGATCGGGGCTGAAATCAGTGGCCTGGATCTGAGCGCGGAACTCCACCCTGAGACCGTGACGCAGATCCGGGATGCACTCAATCGGTACAAGGCCCTGGTCTTTCGCGAGGCAGGCATCCGCACCGATGAAGAACAAGTGCGATTCGCACGTCGCTTCGGACCGCTCACCACCGCACATCCCACGGTGGCATCGGTGGCGGGAGCGGAGAACGTCCTCCCGGTGGACAGCGAGAACGGATCAGCGAACACCTGGCATACCGATGTCACCTTCGTGCTGAACCCGCCCCAGGCCTCGACCCTGCGCAGCATCGAGCTTCCGCCGTATGGCGGGGAGACGCTGATCGCTTCGGCGGCGGGCGCCTATCGGGACCTGCCTGAGGAACTGAGGACCTTCGCAGACTCCTTGTGGGCGGTGCACACGAACGACTACGACTATTCGGTGCCCAAGAACCTCGAACATGCCAATGCCGAAGAACGACGGAAGGAATTCACCCGGGTTCGCTACGAGACCGCCCATCCGGTGGTGCGCGTGCATCCGCTGACCGGCGAACGTGGGCTGTTCATCGGCGGTTTTGCTCAGCGGCTCCGGATCGTCGGGCTCTCGAACACCGAATCCCGTGACATCCTCCGGCTCCTCCAAAGCTATGTGACACGACCGGAGAACGTGGTGCGGGTCGCTTGGAAGCCAGACCAGCTGGTGCTCTTCGACAACCGGATCACCCAGCACTACGCCCCGGACAACTACGACGGACTCCCGCGCAGGCTCAACCGCGTGACCATAGCAGGGGAGGTGCCTATGTCGATCGAGGGTAAGCCCAGCCAGTCCTTGCAGGGCGACTCATCCCTCTATTCGGTGGTCGCCACTGTAGAGGATCCGGCTCAGACGAGCGTCGAAGGCTGAGCTCTGTGGACTGTGCCGGCCACTGTCGGGGCCTGAATGCTGGAATGTGGAGGTGGAGGCCTCGCCCACCCGCCTCCACGTCTCCAGGCCGGACATCCCGGGGTCATGCGTCGGCGCGCCCGGCCCGGCTCATAGACTGATCCCATGACCTCGCAGAACTCCCCAGCATCCCGCGCCGCACTCGTCACCGGAGCCAGCACCGGTATCGGAGAAGCAACCGTCCGGGCGCTCCGTGCCGACGGCTGGACCGTGTTCGCCGTCGCCCGCCGTGCCGAGCGTCTGGAGGCCCTCGCCGCGGAGACAGGTGCGGTGGCACTCCCGGCGGACATCAGCGAGGACGCCGACGTCGAGCGCCTGCTCAGCGCCGTGACGGAGGCGGGCGGCATCGACACCCTGATCAACGTCGCGGGCGGCGCTCGGGGTGCGGACCGCATCGCGGACGCCTCGGTCGACGACTGGGAGTGGATGTACCGGGTGAACGTCCTCGGCACGCTCAAACTCACCCGGGCCTTCCTCCCGATGCTGCGGGCCCACGGCCGCGGCACGGTGCTCAATGTCACCTCCACCGCAGGTCATGTGGCATATGAGGGCGGTGCGGGCTACAACGCCGCGAAGTTCGGTCAGGCGGCGCTCAACGATGCTTTGCGTCTGGAGGAAGCCGAACACAACGTCCGTGTCATCGAGATCGCCCCGGGACTGGTGCAGACGGAGGAGTTCGCGCTCCGTCGGCTGGGCGACGCCGGTGCTGCCGCCAAGGTCTACGAGGGCGTCGCCGAGCCTCTCCAGGCGGGAGATGTCGCGGACGTCATCGCCTACGCGGTGCGGGCGCCGCATCACGTGAATCTCGCTCACGTCACCATTCGGCCGGTGGCTCAGCCGGCGGCCCACAAACTGTTGCGCGGACCGTTGGAGGGAACGCGATGAAACTCGCGCTGTACGCCGTCTGGGTGTTGTTCTCTCTGGCCGCGATCTTCAATCTGGTCAAGCTTTTCGGAAGCCAGGCGCGACGCGCAGGCATCGTGGCGTCCTGGCCCCGGGTCGGTGCCGTCGTGACGGGAAACGCCGAGGCATGGTCCACCATCAGCGGGGACAACAACCCTGTACGCCGCTACTTCGCGCTGTACCAGTTCAGCGGCCCGGATGGTGCGGTTCACCAGGGCCGATCGGAGCTGGGCCTCGCCGCGCCCACGGCCCCAGGCACCGCTCTGGAGGTCGCGTACAACCCGCTCAACGCGGACCAGTCCTTCCATCAGAGCGTTCAGATCAAGCGAGTGGCCTGGCTGGTGGCCGTGGTCTTCGCGGTCATTCTGGTGCTGGCCTTCCTGATGATCACGGCGCTTCCCCTGCCGTTCCTGGTGGAGCTGCACACGGAGCGAACGCTGGATCCGATTCTGCGGATCTTCCTCCTGGTGCCCGGGGCCTTCCTGGCCGTGGGGCTGGTGCTCGCAGTGATCGGAATCCTGCGGTGCGCGGTGCGCTGGGCCACAGTGGGGCGCTGGGTCCGGACCAGGGGAGTGGTGGTGTCCACGGGTGCGAACCAGAGCCCGGCGTCCGGATCCGGTCGGAGCGTCCAGTACCGTCCGGAGTACCGTTTCCCGGATGCCTTGGGTCAGGAGATCGCCGGGCGGGCCGACGTCGCGCTCGCCGAGGAGCCCATCATCGGGCAACCGCTTGAAGTGGCCTACGACCCCGCGGCGCCCCAGCGCTCGGCCTTGCCGGTCTTTCTCGCCTACCGGACGCTGTTCGGGGTCGGGCTGGTCCTCTCGTTCTTCGGAGCCGCCGGCCTCACGATGTTCTCCTTTGCTTTCCTCGGCTGAACTCTCAGGGCCTGTACGTATCCGTTAGACTGGATGACAAAGCACAGACCCGGCCATCACCGGTGAGCTTCCGGAAGAAAACCCGCCTCCGACGTCGTCGTTCGGAGAAGGAGGTGGGTTAGTAGAACCGGACGGGCGCGCCCGTCACAGCGTTTCAATGAGCGGCCGTCGGCCCGCGCAAGCGGACCGGAGGCAAGCGGGGTGGTACCGCGCCACCTGTCCCCAGCGGCAGGGAAGCGTCCTCGCGCAGTTGGATGCAGCGAACCAGGATGCCACAGATGTCGATCTACCCCAAGGTCTCCACCAGCGAGGACCGCACTGTCTCCGCCTCCGTCCGTTTCCCCGAGATCGAGAAGCGGATCCTCAAATACTGGGACGAGGACGGAACCTTCCAGGCCAGCATCGACGCGCGTGACGCCGGCGTGGATGGCAGCAACGAGTTCGTCTTCTACGACGGGCCGCCCTTCGCCAATGGCCTGCCGCACTACGGCCACCTGCTCACCGGATATGCCAAGGATCTGGTGGGCCGCTACCAGACCCAGCGCGGCAAGCGCGTGGAGCGCCGCTTCGGCTGGGACACCCATGGTCTGCCGGCGGAACTCGAAGCCATGAAGCAGCTGGGCATGACGGACAAGACTCAGATCGCCGCCATGGGCATCGACAAGTTCAACGACGCCTGCCGCGCCTCCGTCATGAAGTACGCGGACGAGTGGAAGGACTACGTTCGCGCTCAGGCCCGCTGGGTCGACTTCGAGAACGACTACAAGACGCTCAATGTCGAGTACATGGAGTCCGTCATCTGGGCCTTCAAGCAGCTCCACGAGAAGGGCCTGACCTATAACGGTTACCGCGTCCTGCCGTACTGCTGGAAGGACGAGACGCCGCTGTCCAACCATGAGCTCCGCATGGATGACGACGTCTACAAGAACCGCCAGGACCAGACCGTCACGGTCACCTTCCCGATCCTGGCCGGTGAGAACCCGCTGTCGCTGGAACTGGAAGGCGTGCTCGCGCTCGCCTGGACCACCACGCCCTGGACCCTGCCCACCAACGCCGCGCTCGCCGTCGGGCCGCAGATCCAGTACGCCGTGGTTCCGGTGGGTCCGAACGGTGTCAAGGCCTCTGAGGTGCCCGCCGATGCGCGCTTCCTGATCGCTCAGGATCTGCTGGGCGGTTACGCCAAGGATCTGGGCTACGACGACGCCGCGGCGGCTGCCGCCGCGGTCACCGCCACTCATGCGGGCTCCGAGCTGGAGGGCATCGGCTACCAGCGTCTCTGGAACGACTTCGCCGACGCCGAGAAGTACGGCACCCAGAACGCCTGGCGCATCCTGGTTGCCGACTACGTGACCACCACCGACGGCACCGGCCTGGTCCACCAGGCGCCCGCCTACGGTGAGGACGACCAGAAGGTCTGCGAGGCGGCGGGCATCCCCGTGGTGCTCTCCGTCGACGAGGGCGCGAAGTTCCTGCCGCTTTTCAAGCACGGCGAGCTGGCCGACATCGCCGGGCTCCAGGTCTTCGAGGCGAACAAGCCGATCACGCAGCACCTCAAGGCCGCGGGCCGTCTGGTCCGCCAGGCCAGCTATGAGCACAGCTACCCGCACTGCTGGCGCTGCCGGAACCCCCTGATCTACCGTGCGGTGTCCTCCTGGTACGTCTCCGTGACCACCTTCAAGGACCGGATGCTGGAGCTGAACCAGGAGATCAACTGGATCCCCGGCAACGTCAAGGATGGCCAGTTCGGCAAGTGGCTGGCGAACGCCCGTGACTGGTCGATCTCCCGCAATCGCTTCTGGGGCAGCCCCATCCCGGTCTGGGAGTGCGACGGTGAGGAATGCGAGCACCGTGAGGTCTACGGTTCCCTGGCCGAGATGCAGGAGGCGTTCGGCCGGCTGCCCGTCAACCACGCAGGTGAGACGGATCTGCACCGTCCTTTCATCGATGAGCTGACACGCGTCCACGAGGGCTGCGGCGGCACCTTGCACCGCGTGGAGGACGTGCTGGACGTCTGGTTCGACTCCGGGTCGATGCCGTACGGCCAGGTTCATTACCCCTTCGAGAACGAGCAGTGGTTCGACACCCACAACCCGGCGGACTTCATCGTCGAGTACATCGGGCAGACCCGCGGCTGGTTCTACATGCTGCACATCCTGTCCACGGCGCTGTTCGACCGCCCGGCTTTCCGCAATGTCATCAGTCACGGCATCGTGCTGGGCTCGGACGGGCAGAAGATGTCCAAGAGCCTGCGCAACTACCCCGACGTCTCCGAGGTTCTGGACCGCGACGGTTCCGACGCCATGCGCTGGTTCCTCATGTCCAGCCCCATTCTGCGCGGCGGCAATCTGGTCGTCACCGAACAGGGCATCCGTGACGGTGTGCGTCAGGTTCTCCTGCCGCTCTGGAACGTCTACAGCTTCTTCACCCTTTACACCAACACCGCGAACGGCGGTGCCGGCTACGACGCGAAGCTGCGCTATGACGGGTACACCGAGGAACTGGATCGCTACCTCATGGCGAACACCGGGGTCCTGGTGAAGAACGTCAAGGAGTCACTGGACGCGTATGACATCTCCGATGCCTGCGATGCGCTGCGCGAATACCTGGACATGCTGACGAACTGGTACGTCCGCCGGAGCCGCCAGCGCTTCTTCGACGAGAACACCGATGCCTTCGATGCGCTCCACACCGCACTGGAGGCGGTCACGCGGGCCGCCGCGCCTCTGCTGCCCCTGGTGGCGGAGGAGATCTGGCGTGGTCTGACCGGTGGCCGGTCGGTGCACCTGACGGACTACCCGGACGCTTCGCTGTTCCCGCAGGACGATGATCTCGTGGCGGCCATGGACCGGGTTCAGCAGATCTGCTCCACGGGCTCTTCGCTGCGCAAGGCAGCCAAGCTGCGTGTCCGCCTGCCGTTGCAGGAGCTCACCGTGGTGGCACCCGCCGGCGCCGCACTGGAGCCGTTCGCCGGCGTCGTCGCCGACGAACTCAACGTGCGCAAGGTTCGCGTCCTGGATGCCGAATCGGCGTCCCCGGAGGAATTCGGCATCGAGCAGAAACTCGTGGTCAATGCCCGCGCCGCCGGCCCGCGCCTGGGCAAGAACGTCCAGCAGGCCATCAAGGCGAGCAAGTCGGGCGATTGGTCCGTGGGCGACGACGGCGTGGTCACTGCGGGCGGCCTCGCCCTGGAAGCACACGAGTACTCCCTGGAGACCGTGGTGGCCGAGTCGGAGGACGCAGGCTCCCGCGCCGCCGCAGTGCTGCCGGGCGGTGGCTTCGTGGTGCTCAACACCGAGGTCACGCCGGAACTGGAAGCCGAAGGCGTGGCACGTGACATGATCCGTGCCATCCAGCAGGCCCGCAAGGACGCCGGACTGGAGGTCTCGGACCGCATCCGCACCCGCGTCGGCGCCGATCAGGCGACCGTGGACGCCCTGGAGGCGCACTGCGAACTGGTCAAGGGTGAGACCCTGAGCCTGGAACTGGACCTGGCGACCGCTGATGAGCTGACCGTGACCGTGGAAAAGGTGGAAGCATGAGCGACGAATTCTCGGTGGAGAGCGTCTACGCCGAACTGCTGGGGCGGGCTCCGGAGAACAAGATGGAACCGCGCCTGGCCCCACTGTTCCGGGCCATGGAGGTGCTCGGCGAGCCGAACAAGGCGTGTCCGATCATCCACATCACCGGAACCAACGGGAAGACCAGCACCGCGCGCATGATCGAGCGTGGGCTCATGGCGCATGGCCTTTCGACCGGCCGGTACACCAGCCCGCACCTCTCCCGCGTCACGGAGCGCATCAGCATCAACGGTGAGCCCGTGGATGACGCCACCTTCGTGCGCATCTGGGATGAGATCCGGCCCTACCTGGCCATCGTTGACGCGGAACTGGAAGAGCAGGCGGAGCCGCGCCTGACCTACTTCGAGTGCCTCACGATCCTGGCATTCGCGGTGTTCGCGGACCAGCCGGTGGACGTCGCCGTCATCGAAGTGGGCCTCGGAGGCATCACGGACGCCACCAATGTCGGCGACGGCGCAGTGTCGGTCGTCACTCCGATCTCCCTGGACCACACCGATCTGCTGGGGGACACCACGGGGGAAATCGCCGTGGAAAAGGCCGGGATCATCAAGCCCGGAGGCTTCCTCATCAGTGCGGTGCAGCCTCGCGATGCCGCGCAGGTCCTGTTGGAGAAGGCCCGCGAGGTCGAGGTCCCGTACCGTTTCGAAGGCGTCGAGTTCGGCGTCGATTCCCGGGCCGTCGCGGTAGGGGGCCAGCTCGTGACCGTTCAGGGTCTGGCGGGCCGCTACGAGGACCTTTTCGTCCCGCTGCACGGCGCCCACCAGGCGGAGAACGTCGCCGTCGCGATCGCCGCTCTGGAAGCGTTCTTCGGCGGTGGCGAACGCGAACTGGACCGGGATGTGCTCGTGCAGACTTTCACGGAGGTTTCCTCGCCGGGACGTCTCGAGGTGGTCCGCTCCGCGCCCACCATCATCGTCGACGCCGCCCACAACCCCGACGGCATCCGGGTCTCCGCGGAGGCGATCCAGGAGGCCTTCAACTTCAGCAAGCTCGTGGTGGTGCTCGGCGTCCTGCGGGAGAAGGACGCTGAGGAGATCCTGACGCAGCTCAAGGAGTCCTTGGGTGATCTGGCCGAAGAGATCTGCCTGACGCAGTCGACCTCGCCGCGGGCGATCCCCGCCGCGGAGCTGGCGGAGCTGGCCGTGGACCTCGGCTGGGGCGAGGAGAACGTGCACATCGCCGAGAAGCTGGACGACGCGATCGAATGGGCTGTGGAGCGCTCGGAATCCAACGTTGATCTGGCCGGGGGAGTACTCATCACCGGTTCGATCACCGTGGTGGCCGAAGCACGTGTCCTCCTGCAAGCGAAAGAGGCATGAGCATGGCGAAGCTGACTCGCGCACAGCAGGAATGGCGCCCGGGAACCCCCAAGAAGGCACGGTCCGTCAAGGTGACCTTCGCCTCCACGGTGCTGGTGCTGGAAGCGTTCGTGATGTTCTTCGCAGCCTTGGTGATCTTCGGCCTGCGTAAGAGCGACCCGTCCGCTCCCGTCCTGCTGTGGGTGGGGATCGGTCTCAGCATCCTCATGATCCTGGCCTGCGCCTTCCTGCGGAAAGCCTGGGGAGTCGGTCTTGGCTGGATCATCCAGATCCTGCTGATCGCCACCGGTTTCCTGGAACCGATGATGTTCCTGATCGGGGTCCTTTTCGCCATCGCGTGGTGGTACGGACTGCGGGCCGGAAGCCGGATCGATGCGGAGCAGCGCCAGCGTGATATGGAACAGGCACGCTGGGAAGCGGAACACCCGGACGAGGCCTAGTCCGGGGAGTGGGCTGGGCGCTGACACCTGGGCCGGGACCTCTGCGGCCGTGAACCGGCGGGCGCGGCTCGCCCACTAGAATTACCGATGACAACAAACCATCTCAACCGGGAGCAGACGTGAGCACTGAGCGCACCCTTGTACTCATCAAGCCCGACGGCGTCCGCCGTCAGCTGACCGGAGCCATCCTGGCCCGTATCGAAGCCAAGGGCTACGTCCTGGCCGAGCTGAAGAAGCTCACCGCGGGCCGCGAACTGCTGGAGCAGCACTACGCGGAGCACGAAGGCAAGCCCTTCTATGAGCCGCTGCTGGAGTTCATGCAGTCCGGCCCCGTCGTAGCCGCAATTTTCGAGGGGCACCGTGTGATCGAGGGCTTCCGTTCTCTGGCCGGTGCCACGGACCCGACGGCTGCCGCCCCCGGCACCATCCGTGGTGACTTCGGCCGCGACTGGGGTGTGGCGGTTCAGCAGAATCTGGTGCACGGATCCGACTCTGTAGAGTCCGCCGAACGTGAGATCGCCATCTGGTTCTGAGACGCGATGGATACTGAAGGGGCCGGCCGGGAATCAATCCCGGCCGGCCCCTTTCGTCGTGCCCTGTCTACCGCTGGGGTGAGCTCACATGGTGGATCCGAAGAAGACCCCGCTGAAGCGGAAGAGGATGGAGGCGATGACGCCGATGTACAGCAGAGCGATGAGTGGCCAGGCGAAATCCCCTACAGAGCGCCGGAACTTCTCGGGGACCGGGATCACGCCGTGGACGATGTTCCGCACTGTCACCCAGACGAACATGGGGATCATCATCGCCCAGACCACCATGCAGAACGGGCAGAGAATGCCGATCGAGTAGAGGGCCTGGGACCAGAGCCAGCAGACGAATGCGAATCCCAGGGTGACGCCGGTCTGAAGGCCGATCCAGTACCAGCGTGCGAACCGGGCCCCGGAGAACAGCGCCATCGCCGTGGTGATGATCACCGGGAATGCAACGATACCGATGAACATATTGGGGAAACCGAAGGCCGAACTCTGCCAGGTCTGCATGACCTGGCCGCAGGAGATCCACGGGTTGATGTCGCAGATGGTGGCGTGATGGGAATCCTGAAGCACCTGGATCTTCTCGATGACCAGCCACCACGATGCGACGAAACCGAGCGCTCCGGTGATCAGCAGGAGCCATGCGAACGGCCGATGGCGGGTCATGAGCGGCAGCTTCGTTTCGTCTGAAGCAGCGGTCGCGGAGTCCGGGGCCTTGCTCATGTCTTGGGGGTTCCTTTCCATCGGCCTCATGCCGCTGATTGTAACCATGCCTTCCTCGGGAAAGGCTGAGCAGCGTGCCTGGTGAGCCGCGCCACCGTGTCCGGGCTTTTGTGGGATGATGGGGGAGGTTGGATCCGGACCACACCCGGAATCCCAGTCCAGTGTGAAGCCCGCAAGATCCACGTGATGCGTCGGGCGCCCGGAAGCCAGGTGGACAACATGGTCCGTCTTGAACCCGGGAGCCCTGAAGCCACTGTGGCACCTGGCCGTAATTCAGTACGGCGGGTTCCAGGCTCCACTGGCCCGCTTCGGCCGGAGGCGCGCATCCAGCGCGAGAGTTCCGAAACCGGCGGGTACTGATGACTTTCGCCGGTGTCTGAGGATGCCGGCTTCGTGAAACGCTTCGCGAGGGGTCTGGTGTGGAGACTCCCGTGAAGCGGGAATGTTGTTGACAGATGGATAACGAAAACAACCCGGCAGGGGAGAACTCCGCAGCTGAACAGGCGCCCGCCCAGGGTGCCCGGAAGCCCGCACGGACTCGTCGTCGCGCCACAGCGCCCGTCGGTGCGCCGATGGTGAACGAGGCGGCCGCCCCGAGCGTCGCGCCGTCGGAACCTCAGGAACTCAGCGCCGAAGAGAAGGCCCAGCAGCGCAAGGCGAAGGCCGCCGCGACGCGTGCTGCCAACAAGGCGAAGAAGGAAGCGGAGCTCGCCGCAGCGGCACCGCAGGAACAGGCACCCGTCGAGAAGGCTCCGACCCGTCCTGCGACGAAGCGTCCCAGCCGCCGTAAGTCCGCCCCGCAGCAGGCTCCTGAGGCAGCCGCCGCTGTTGCCGAGCCCCGGACCGAAACGCCCGTGACCGAGACCCTGTCGCAGGAACCCGCCGAAGCATCCGCCCCCGCCGAAACCTCCGCCTCGGGCACCGGTCGTCAGCGTGCCAAGAGCGCTCCGCGCCGTCGCAAGAAGACCCCTGCCGTTCCCGCCGCTGAGAAGACGGCGGCCGAAGTGGTCGAGACCGCACCGGCGGAAGCCGCCCCCGTGGAGCGTCGTCGTCGGAACAGCAAGTACAAGTCTGCGGTTCAGGTGGCCGAGGAAGCGGCCGCGACAACCGAGAGCACCGTGGAGGACGTCGCCGCCGCCCCGGTCGTAGAGGAGTCCCCGGCACCTCGTCGGACCTCCCGGAAGAGGGCGGAGAAGCCTGCGCAGTCCGAGCCCGCTCCCGTGGTGGAGGAACCTGAAGCCGTGTCGGAGGAGGAGCCGTCCGTTGAGGACGGTGAAGCCGCTGCCGGTCTCTTCCTGACTCCGACAGACGCCACCTCGCTGCTCTTCCACGCCCCCGATCTTTCCCGGGCTTTCCCCGAGACTCCGGCTGCCGAGGAAGAGGCCGAGGACTCCGAGGACGAAGAAGAAGAGCTCAGCGAAGGAGGCGGCAGCCGCTCGCGCCGTCGCCGTCGTGGTCGTTCCCGTGGACGGACGTCCCAGGCCGCCGAAGAGCAGGATGCTCCGGAAGAGGAGAGCGAGGAGAACGACGGCGTGACGTCTCGCCGTCGCCGTCGCCGTCGTCGTGGAGAGGTCGACCTCGAACTCACGGGTGGATTGGACGACGATCCGCCCAACACGGTCACCCGGGTGCGCGCCCCGCGCACGCCCGCCGAAAACGTCTCCAACAAGGTTGCCAGCGTCAAGGGCTCGACCCGCTTGGAAGCCAAGAAGCAGCGCCGCCGCGAGTCGCGTGAGTCCGGTCGCCGCCGCCAGGTGATCACCGAGGCCGAGTTCCTGGCCCGCCGCGAGTCCGTGGACCGCCAGATGGTGGTCCGCCAGAAGGACGACCGCATTCAGATCGCAGTCCTTGAGGACGGTGTGCTCGCCGAACACTTCGTCTCCAAGACCCAGCAGGACTCCCTGATCGGCAACGTGTACCTGGGCAAGGTCCAGAACGTCCTCCCGAGCATGGAGGCCGCCTTCGTCGACATCGGACGTGGCCGCAACGCGGTGCTGTATGCGGGTGAGGTCAACTGGGACAGCGTGTCTCTGGAGGGCAAGCCCCGCCGCATCGAGAACGCGCTGAAGTCCGGTGACTCGGTGCTGGTTCAGGTCTCCAAAGACCCGATCGGCCACAAGGGTGCACGGCTGACCAGCCAGATCTCCCTCCCGGGCCGTTACCTGGTGTACGTGCCGGGCGGATCGATGACAGGCATCTCACGCAAGCTGCCGGATGTCGAGCGCAACCGGCTCAAGAAGATCCTCAAGGACCGTCTCCCGGACAATGCCGGCGTGATCGTGCGTACCGCTGCGGAAGGCGCCTCCGAAGAAGAGCTGACCAACGACATCAACCGCCTCCGGGCGCTCTGGGAGTCCATCGAATCCCAGACGGGCTCCACGAAGGTCCTGGCTCCCGAACTGCTCTACGGTGAGCCTGATCTGACCATCAAGGTGGTCCGTGACGTCTTCAACGAGGACTTCTCCAAGCTCATCGTCTCCGGGGAAGAGGCATGGGACACCATCGAGGCTTACGTGACCTACGTGGCGCCGGACCTGGTGAGCCGCCTTGAGAAGTGGAGCGAGGAGAAGGACATCTTCTCCGCATGGCGGATCGATGAGCAGCTGCACAAGGCGCTGGACCGCAAGGTGTTCCTGCCTTCGGGTGGTTCGCTGGTGATCGACCGGACCGAAGCCATGACCGTGGTCGACGTCAACACCGGCAAGTTCACCGGCAGTGGCGGAAACCTCGAAGAGACGGTCACCAAGAACAACCTTGAGGCCGCGGAGGAGGTGGTCCGTCAGCTGCGGTTGCGGGACATCGGCGGCATCATCGTCATCGACTTCATCGACATGGTCCTGGAATCCAACCGTGATCTGGTGCTCCGTCGCCTGGTCGAGTGCTTGGGCCGCGACCGGACCAAGCATCAGGTGGCTGAGGTGACGTCCTTGGGTCTGGTGCAGATGACGCGTAAGCGCATGGGCACGGGGCTGCTGGAGGTCTTCGGTGAGCAGTGCGAAGCGTGCGCCGGCCGCGGTGTGATCACCCACGATGAGCCGTTGGAGAACCGCCGCCCGTCCGGGAACCTTGAACACCAGCACGGCGTCCGCACGGAAAGCCAGCCGAGTGGCCGTTCCGAGCGCAAGCGCCGTCGTGGACGCTCCGGAAACGGCGCTGGGGAGGACAACAACGGTGCCGCCGCTCCGGCTTCCGCTCCCGCCCAGGCTCCGCAGCCCGAGCATGAGGATGTCGACAAGGCGGCCAAGGCAGCTGCCAACCGGGCAGTCCTCGCCAACATCGCAGCCGCCGCGCATGCCGCGCACGTGCACGACGGCGAAGAGCACGACGATGAAGAGCGCCACGCCGCGGTGCTCACGATCGGTGGCGAAGAAGTGATCCTGCCGGTCGGCACTGCCGAACCGGCTCCCGAGGTCGAGATTCCCGTCCTGAGCCTGGATGCCCTGGCGGCGGCGTTTGAAGGCCTCGGTGAATCGACGGAACCGGTAGCACCGGCGACTCCGGCGACTCCCGATGAGGTGGCGCCTGCGGTGACCCGCAAGCCGGCCCGCCGGACCCGCGGATCCCGCCGGGCTCAGAGCGCGGCGGGTGCTTCCGAAGTGCAGCAGGTGGAGGCCACCGCGACGGAGGACAACGGGTCGGTGCGTCGCGCTTCGGTCAAGCAGGCTGCGGAGGCGAAGGGCCCCAGTGGTGAAGAGCCTCTGGTGCTGGGCGTCGGAGTCCCGGCTTCGGAACTCTGACGGCGCGGCGCGGGTGCGTGAAGCGCTGAGACGCCGGATGTGACAGACAGCGGGGAGTGCGGCTGAGGCCGGGCTCCCCGCTGTATTACATTGGTGGCACATCCCCGATTGGAGTTCGCCCATGACCCGTGTGCCCGCCACCTCTCCACTGCAGCCTCCTGCGGGCCGGCCGCGGCCCCGCGTCCTCAGCATCGCAGGTTCCGATCCCAGCGGAGGGGCGGGTATCCAGGCCGATCTGAAGAGCATTGCGGCGCTGGGCGGCTACGGCATGGCGGCGATCACCGCACTCACGGCCCAGAACACGCACGGAGTGACCGAC
The DNA here is from genome assembly GCF_044748305.1 of Arthrobacter sp. NPDC090010. Classification (NCBI taxonomy): domain Bacteria; kingdom Bacillati; phylum Actinomycetota; class Actinomycetes; order Micrococcales; family Micrococcaceae; genus Arthrobacter; species Arthrobacter sp. NPDC090010. Next base: position 260,484 of record NZ_JBIVFT010000002.1, on the reverse strand, counting down.
GTCCACGTGCCTCCGGCGGACTTCCTGGCCCGTCAGCTGGACAGCCTGAGCTCGGACATCACCATCGACGCGGTCAAGATCGGCATGCTGGGCAACTCCGAGGTCATCGCTGTGGTCGCGGACTGGCTGGAGGAACACCGCCCTGCCGTCGTGGTTCTGGACCCGGTGATGGTGGCCAGCAGTGGTGACCGTCTCCTCGATGCAGAGGCCGAATCCGCCCTCGGCAGACTCATGAGGATCGCCGACGTCGTGACACCGAATGTGCCGGAACTGGCTGCGCTGCTGGACGAGGCCCCGGCCACCGACTGGGAGGACGCCCTGGAGCAGGGCAAGCGACTGGCCGCCGCCTACGGCGTGTCCGTATTGGTCAAGGGCGGCCATCTTGAGGGGGATACGTCCTGGGACGCCCTCGTGGACCTCAGCGGTGCGTCGGCGTCGGACGTCACCGTTTTCGAGGCGTCGCGCGTGGTGACCGAGAACACCCACGGGACAGGCTGCTCGCTGTCCTCCGCGCTGGCGACGTTGCTCGGCGGGGGAGCCGGACCGGCGGAGGCCGTGGGCCGGGCCAAGCAGTGGCTCCTGAAGGCCCTCGGAACCTCTGATGAGCTTCAGGTGGGTTCGGGCCACGGGCCGGTGAACCACTTCCATCATGGAGTGCTGCCATTCGCACGTGACGCAGACGGTTACGCCGCGGAGCTGTGGGCCGTCGCAGCCGCGGATTTGGAGCGGATCTATGCATTGCCGTTCATCGCCGCACTGGGCGACGGGACCCTGGGGGAGGCGGACTTCGCCTATTACCTGGCCCAGGATGCGCTGTACCTGAACACGTACTCCAGGGCGCTGGCCATGGCCAGCGCCCTGGCCCCCACGGAGGAGGAGCAGGCATTCTGGGCCAAGGGTGCCAGGGAGTGCCTGGAGGTGGAGGCCGAGCTGCACCGGACCTGGCTGGTCGGACGTGCAGCGTCGAAGACTCAGGGGCCGGAGACCAAGCAGTATGTGGACCATCTGCTGGCTCGCGCCGCTGAGGGGGGATACGCGGTGCTCGTGGCGGCGGTTCTACCCTGTTACTGGCTCTACGCCGAGGTCGGCGCGGTGCTGTTCCGCGAATTCCAGGACGCGGGTGCGCCCGGCTCGCACCCGTACGCAGCCTGGTTGCGGAGTTATTCGGATCCGGCCTTCGCCGAATCCACCCGGCAGGCGATCGGCTACGCTGCCCGGGCCGCACAGCGGGCCACCCCGTCCCAGTGGGAGGCGATGCAGGACGCGTTCGCTCAGTCCTCGGGCTTCGAAGTGGACTTCTTTGACGCGCCGAATCGCAGGGTCCATCGGTCGGTGCGGTGATCAGCTAGAATTGAATGTCGAAAGAAGCGCCTGTGTGGCATACCACGCAGTGCACTCTATGGACCAGCCTCATTTGCAGCAACGGTGAGCATTAGCGTAAGCTAGACCTTCGGTGCTAACGCCAACTTGTGGGTATTGCGGGAAAGATCCTCGTCAGGAATCTCCCGGACTCCTTTTTCCAGGCTCGTAGTGAGCCTGGCGGCGCAGAGGCACAGCAAGAACCGGTCGGGTCATCCGGCAGGGTTCTGCACGCAAACGTAGTTAGATTCGTCGAGAGAAGTGAGTTCCCAAGTGGTGTACGCGATTGTCCGCGCCGGCGGCCGTCAAGAAAAGGTCTCGGTTGGAGACTTCGTAACCCTGAACCGCGTCGCCGGTGAAGTGGGTGGCACCATCGAGCTGCCTGCCCTCCTGCTGGTGGATGGTGACAAGCTCACCACGAAGGCTGCCGATCTGGCCAAGGTCAAGGTCACTGCCGAAATCCTGGAAGACCTGCGCGGCAAGAAGATCGTCATCCAGAAGTACAAGAACAAGACCGGTTACAAGAAGCGTCAGGGTCACCGTCAGGAACTGACCCGCGTCAAGATCACCGGCATCAAGTAAGACCCTTCACGGGATTACTTCTACCTAGAAGGCAGGCATAAGGCATGGCACATAAGAAGGGCGCGAGCTCCACTCGCAACGGTCGCGATTCGAACGCTCAGTACCTCGGCGTCAAGCGCTTCGGTGGTCAGGTTGTCTCCGCTGGTGAGATTCTGGTCCGCCAGCGTGGGACCCACTTCCACCCGGGCAACGGCGTCGGCCGTGGCAAGGACGACACCCTGTTCGCCCTCACGGCCGGTGCGGTCGAGTTCGGCACCCGCCGTGGCCGCCGCGTGGTCAACGTGGTCGGCGCTGCTGCTGAGTAATCAGACGCACATCTTTTCGATGGGGCGGGCCTCGGGCCCGCCCCATCGGCGTTTAACATCCCGGTCAGGCTCTGGCCGGGACCATAGAATCATTGTGGAAGCCGCGCGACGACGCGGATCTTCGGCAGCAGAACAAAGGAGAACCAGTGGCGAGCTTTGTGGACCGCGTGGTCCTGCACGTCTCCGGCGGCAATGGCGGGCACGGTTGTGTCTCGGTCCATCGGGAGAAGTTCAAGCCACTGGGCGGACCGGACGGTGGTAACGGCGGCAACGGCGGCGACGTCATCCTCCGGGTCGATCCCCAGGTGACCACGCTGCTCGAGTACCACCACTCGCCGCACCGGCACGCCGGCAACGGCGGCCCGGGCATGGGCGACTGGCGCGGCGGAAAGGCTGGCGAGACGCTGGTGCTCTCCGTGCCCGAGGGGACCGTGGTCAAGGACCGCGACGGCGCGCTGCTGGCTGACCTGGTCGAGCCCGGCGCGGAGTTCATTGCGGCGGCCGGCGGTATCGGCGGCCTGGGCAACTCCTCGCTCGCTTCTCAGCGGCGCAAAGCCCCTGGCTTCGCACTGCTCGGCGTCGAAGGCGACCAGCGGGACATCGTCCTGGAACTGAAGTCGATCGCCGACGTCGCTCTGGTCGGCTTCCCGTCGGCCGGCAAGTCCAGTCTGATCGCAGCGATGTCGGCCGCCCGGCCGAAGATCGCAGACTACCCCTTCACCACGCTGGTCCCGAACCTGGGCGTCGTCCAGGCCGGGGACGTGCGATTCACCATCGCCGATGTGCCCGGACTGATCGAAGGTGCGAGCGAAGGCAAGGGGCTGGGGCATCACTTCCTTCGGCATGTCGAGCGCTGCGCGGCGATCGTGCACGTGCTGGACTGCGGCTCCTTGGAGAGCGATCGGGATCCGCTGAGCGATCTGGACATCATCGAGGGCGAACTCGAGCGTTACGCGGTGGACATGGCCTATGGGGATGGCGAGGTCATTCCGCTCAATGAGCGGCCCAAGATCATCGCTCTGAACAAGGTGGACCTGCCTGATGGCAAGGACATGGCTGAGTTCGTCCGTCCGGACCTCGAAGCACGGGGCTACCGGGTCTTCGAAGTCTCTGCCACCAGCCATGAGGGTCTGCGGCCCCTGGGTTTCGCCATGGCGGAGCTGGTGCAGCAGGCCCGCGAGAAGATCGAGGTGTCCGCCCCGACCGTCGCTCCCACGGTGTTGCGTCCGTGTGCTGTCAACGAGAGCGGTTTCACGATCCGCCGGGAGGAGCGCAACCTGGAGCCCCTCTTCCGGGTGCGCGGTGAGAAGCCCGAGCGATGGGTCAAGCAGACCGACTTCGAGAACGAGGAAGCCATCGGCTACCTGGCGGATCGTCTGGCGAAGCTGGGTGTGGAGACCGAACTGTTCAAGATGGGCGCCAAGCCCGGGGACACGGTCGTGATCGGCGACGACGGCGGCGTGGTCTTCGATTGGGAACCGACCATGGCTGCCGGTGCCGAACTGCTCGCATCACCGCGCGGCACCGACATCCGTATCGCCGACACGGGGGCCCGGCCCACCCGCGCCCAGAAGCGTGAGGAGCAGCAGGACCGCCGGGATGCCCGTGCGGCCACCCGGGCTGAACTGGAAGCGGAGCGCAAGGCCGGCATCTGGACCGATTCCAGTCAGCGCCGTCAGGAGGAACGCCTGGGCGCCGTGGAGCGCGACTTCGGAGACGACGAGGACCTCGTATGAGTCTGGACTCGCTCGCCCCTGGCGGACGGGAGGTCCTGCGGGACGCCAAACGTGTGGTGGTCAAGGTCGGGTCCTCCTCCCTGACGAGCATCAAGGGAGGCATCTCCGAGGAGGCGGTGCTCTCTCTCGTGGAGGCCCTGGCCGGTCGGCGCAACGCCGGGACCGAGGTCATCCTGGTGTCCTCGGGTGCCATCGCGGCTGGGCTTGCACCTCTTGGGCTGGCACGCCGGCCCAGGGATCTGGCGACCCAGCAGGCCGCGGCGAGCGTGGGGCAGGGGCGGCTGATGTCCCGCTACACGCAGGCCTTCTCAGTCCACGGGATCACGGTGAGTCAGGTGCTCCTGACGGCTGACGATCTGGTCCGGCGTACCCAGCACACCAACGCCTTCCGCGCTTTGGACCGCCTGTTGAACCTGGGGGTCGTGCCGATCGTCAACGAGAACGACACCGTCGCGACCCACGAGATCCGCTTCGGCGACAACGACCGGCTCGCGGCCCTGGTGGCCCACCTCGTGCGCGCGGATGCGCTACTGCTGCTCTCGGATGTCGATTCGGTCTACGACGGCCCGCCCAAGGACGGCGCCCAGCGCATCGCCGAGGTGCGGCATGCGGATGACCTGGCCGGCGTCGTCGTCGGGAGCGCAGGCAAAGCGGGAGTCGGGACCGGCGGCATGGCTACGAAGGTCCAGGCCGCGAGCATCGCGGCCACCTCAGGGATCCCCGCACTGGTCACCTCCACGGCTCGCGCGCAGGAGGCTCTTCGGGGTGACGATGTGGGCACGTGGTTCGCCGTGCAAGGGGAACGCAAACCCATCAGACTGCTCTGGCTGGCTCATCTGGCCACCTCGCGCGGCGAGATCGTGCTCGACGCCGGTGCTGTCCGCGCCGTGACGCGGAACCACCGCTCCCTGCTGCCTGCGGGTATCACGGGCGTGCGGGGTGATTTCGAATCAGGCGACCCGGTCGATCTCGTCTCGCCGGACGGCGAACCGGTGGCGCGTGGCCTGGTCAACTATTCCGCTCACGAGCTGCCGAAGATGCTGGGACGGTCCACCAAGGAACTGGCACAGGAACTCGGCCACGAATATGAACGCGAAGTCGTCCATGTTGACGACCTCGTGGTCTTGTGAACGGTCGCCTGACCTAAACTTGTGTCATGACTGACACTTCCATCTCCGCAGGGCTCGTCAGCGAGCGTGCGGACGACGTCGAGCACGCCGTCCATGCGATCGCAGACCGGGCCCGCCTGGCCTCCCGCCGTATTGCACGCGCCACCCGCGCACGCAAGGACGAGGCACTGCGAGCGATCGCCGCAGCGCTGGTGGAACACACCCCACGGATTCTGACGGCGAATGCCGATGATCTGGCCCGTGGCCGTGAAGCCGGCACATCGAAGGCGATGCTGGACCGTCTGAGTCTTTCACCGGCCCGGATCCAGGGTCTCGCCGATGCTTTGGAGAATCTGGCCTCCCAGCCCGATCCGGTCGGCACGGTGGTCCGCGGTCAGACACTGCCGAACGGGCTGCGCCTGCGTCAGGTGAGCGTACCCATGGGCGTGGTGGCCGCCATTTACGAGGCCCGCCCCAATGTGACCGTGGACATCGCAGGCCTCGCATTGAAGGCGGGCAACGCCGTGATCCTGCGCGGGGGCTCAGCCGCTGCGACGACGAACGAGACGCTCGTGGAGATTCTCCGCGATGCTCTGGATTCCGTCGGTCTGCCCGCCGATGCCGTGCAGAGCGTCGACGCCTTCGGCCGTGAGGGCGCCAATGTTCTGATGCGGGCCTACGGCAAGGTGGATGTCCTGATCCCTCGCGGCGGACGGGAACTCATCCAGACGGTCGTGAGGAACTCCACGGTGCCGGTCATCGAGACGGGTGAGGGCAACGTCCATGTCTACCTCGATGAGTCCGCATCCGAGGACATGGCCGTGAACATCCTGCTGAACGCCAAGACTCAGCGTCCGAGTGTGTGCAACACCGTGGAGACCCTTCTGGTGAACTCACGCTCGACGGTGCTTCCTGCCGTCGCCCGCGCGCTCCGCGAGGCCGGGGTGCGGCTGCATGTCGACGGCCGGGTCGCGGCACTGCTGCCTCCGGGGGAGGACGTTCTCGCCGCCACGGACACCGATTGGGCCACCGAGTACCTGGACCTGGATCTTGCGGTCGCGATGGTCGACAGCATGGACGAGGCCCTGGAACACATCAGGGCCTGGAGCACGGGGCATACCGAGGCGATCCTGACCAATGACCTGCGGAACGCGGAGAAGTTCATCGCCGAGATCGATTCGGCCGCGGTGATCGTGAACGCTTCCACGCGTTTCACCGACGGCGGTGAGTTCGGGCTCGGTGCGGAGGTCGGCATCTCGACGCAGAAGCTGCACGCGCGGGGTCCCATGGGTCTCGGCGAGCTGACCACCACGAAGTGGATCGTTCAGGGCGAGGGGCAGACGCGTCCCTGAGACGCGAGTGCGCGGCGCGCTGAATCCGGCTGTGGCCGGAACAGACTAGGATTGAAGGAAGTCACGGTGGACGGCCCAGCCGCCCGCCACCGGAGCGATCCGGGCTGGAACACTTTGAAGGGAACACCATGCTGGCTCAGTTGGCCACCACTGTCATCAACGCAAGCGCCGAGGGCGGTCACGAGGAGCTGGCTCCGCTGATCGCCCCGCCGTTCGTGATCGGCGGCGTCATGCTCGGTTTCCTGATCGTTCTGCTGCTGGTCACGCTGTCCTTCCTGAACCTGGGCAATCGTCACGAGGCCGTGGAAGAGCACGCTGATCCGCACCGGCAGCACACCAACAAGCACGATCACGGTCAGGGTCACTGACATTCCAGGCCCCGGCCAGGAGCCGCGTCGTCACCGACTGGGAGTGATGGGCGGCACCTTCGATCCGATCCACCACGGACACTTGGTGGCCGCCAGCGAGGTGGCCGCCAAGTTCCATCTGGACGAAGTGGTCTTCGTCCCCACAGGTGAGCCATGGCAGAAAGCCAAGAAGCGCGTCAGCCCTGCGGAGCACCGTTATCTCATGACGGTCATCGCCACGGCTTCGAACCCGCGCTTCACAGTCAGTCGCGTGGACATCGACCGTCCTGGTCTGACCTACACGATCGACACCCTGCGGGATCTGCGCGCACAGCGCCCCGATTCGGATCTGTTCTTCATCACGGGGGCCGATGCCATGGCTCAGATCGTGTCCTGGAAAGACTCGGAGCAGATGTGGGATTTGGCACATTTCGTGGGGGTCTCGCGCCCGGGGCACGAGCTGCCTCACCTGGACCGCGAGAACGTGAGCGTGCTGGAGGTGCCCGCCATGGCGATCTCCTCCACCGACTGCCGGGCTCGGGTCGCCGCGGGAAATCCGGTCTGGTACCTCGTGCCGGATGGCGTGGTGCAGTACATTGCGAAGTACGGGCTCTACGAAAACGGTATGTCGCCCACCCTTCCGGGGAACCTTGCGAACACCCCGGTCGTTCCTTCACAGGGACAGTAGGATTGAAACCTTGGGGGTACTCCTGCAGCAGGAATGCCCGGACACTCTGAACGGCACTGGATGATGAACTGATGAGTCAGGAAGAACAACCTTTCCGTACACGACGCCAGATACGCGAAGCGCGGGAGCGTGCCACGGCAGATGCTGTGGGCGCTGCGCAGGTGTCCCCGGAGGAGGAACTTCCCGACTCGGCGGACGCCACGTCAGGGCCAGCGTCTGAGGCCCAGGAACAGCTGATCCAGGATGTCCCTCGACCGGAGGAACAGTCCGGCCCGGTCACCGCGCGCACTCGCAGGGTCGCCGGAGGGCCGGTGGACGCCCTGCCGGACCGTCCTGAGCGAAGCTCCCAGCTGCGTGCGAGGGATCGTGCTGCGCTGCGCACCATCAAGGACCTCGCTGCCAAGGAAGAGCAGCTCAGCGGCGGCACTCCGACGCGCCGCCAGCGACGGCTCCAGGAGCTGGCCGCTGAGACCACGCAGCGGCCCGTGGTGCCCCCGGCACAGGGGAGCGGCACGCCCGGGGCTTCGGGCGAACGCCCGAACATGGGCGTCTCCGTCGGCCCAGGAGCCCTCACCGAACCACTGAAGGTCACCTCCAAGGATGCCGGGGAGCCGCTCCCGGACGGAATGAGCGTTGAGGATGCTCTCGCTGCGCGGCAGCAGTTCACGGTGCAGGCCCAGGAGTACTTCGCGAAGCTGGCGGAGAACGGCGGGGCAGACGCCGGTGCCGTCGACCAGGAGGTCCTGGCCGAGCAGATCGCCATGGCTGAGCGCGCCGCGATCCTGAACCAGCGGGCGCAGCGCAAGGAAGAGCTTGCGCGGGACGCAGAGGACGCCAAGAGCGCCAAGGATGGCGCTTCCACCAGTTCGGTGCCCACTCAGGCCCACAATCTCGGCTCCATGGCTCGCCAGGAGACGGTCCAGATCCCCGGCGTCGGGCACCCCGTCGTCAGGACGCCCACCACGCAGGTTCCGTACGCCGTCAATGTCCGGCCTGCGGCTTCCGCGGACGGGGCTCCCGAAACCGCACGCGTGCAGCGGGTGGAGGCTCCGGCCGAGGGGGAGAGGCCGGTCAAGAGCGGCAAGTCTCGCAAGCCTGGACGGCGTGCACAGCTGCTCGCCCAGGCTGAGGCACTCGCTGTCGCGGATGATGGCGAAGAGCTGACCACGCTGGACGGCGGAGCCCCCGTGGAGGCGACGGACGAGCCGGGCGGCCAGGCAGCTCCTGAGCAGGAACGGGGCAGCGAGGCTGACGCCGTCGTCGCTGCACAGCCCACTGCGCCACCGAGGCCGCAGAAGGCCCCGACGGCGGTTCCCGTTCCGTCGCCGGTGGCAGCATCAGCGGCGGACGGGTCGCGCGCGACGACGCCGGTGGCCGCACGGAACGCTCACGGTCTGGATCCGCTCGACGCGGGCACGGCCGGTATTCAGACGGCCAACCGGCTCCGTCTGCTGCATTGGGGCGCGCTCGGTGTCGGCGCCCTGGCCTTGCTGATCGGCGTGATCATGGTGATCACGGTCGGCGGGGGACACTGACCAAGACCTCAAGTACTCCGGCATATCGGCCGGAGCCGCATCGCCTGACGAAGGCTTATGAAGGAGACATGTGAGCGCCAGCGCTTCAGCCATTGAGACGGCCCGCCTGATCGGCAAGGCCGCAGACGACAAACAGGGCGAGGAGATTCTCGCCCTTGATGTCAGTGAGAGGATGCCCTTCTCGGATATCTTCGTGATCGCTTCCGCATCCACTGAGCGGCAGGTGAAGTCCATCGCCGACGAGATCGAGGATCAGCTGATCGCCAGCGGCCGCAAGATCCTCCGCCAGGAAGGCCGTGCCGCAGGCCGCTGGATCCTGCTGGACTTCTCCGATGTGGTGGTTCACATCCAGCACGGTGAGGAGCGTGTCTTCTACGCTCTGGAGCGTCTCTGGCAGGATTGCCCGGTGGTCGATCTGCAGCTTCCGGAGCATCCTTCGCAGGAGGAGGCCAGCGCCTGAGCGACCCTATGGATTTGCTGCTCAGAGCCGCAGTGGTCTATAGTGGATGAGTTGCCGCGGCCGGGAATGATCACCCAGAACGCGGGAAAACAACTCAATACGGGGGTATGGCGCAGTTGGTAGCGCGTCTGCATGGCATGCAGAAGGTCAGGGGTTCGAATCCCCTTACCTCCACCGAAAAGACAAGGACCCTGTCCCGCATCATGCGGGGCAGGGTCCTTTCGTTGTGGTTTGTGGCCTTCTGAAGGCTTGACCACAATTACTATGTGGCACATAGTAAAAAGGTGATGGGAACAGCGGTTTCGACGGATGGGGTTGCCGCCATTCGTGCCTGGATGCGATTGTCGGACGCTCTCGCAGCGTTCGATCGACATCTGCGCTCAGAGTTCGGAATCACGGGCGGACAACTCGCGATTCTGCGGATTATCGCGGAGGGTGAGATCACCCTGGTCGAGCTGAGGAACCGGCTCGCCATGCATCCGGCGACTCTGGGCCAGGTCGTCGACCGCATCGTGCGCCTCGGATTGCTCGTCAGCTCACCGTTGGACTCGGACCGTCGAGTGCGGGTCTTGACCTTGACGGAAGACGGCCTGCGATTGCTCAGGAAGGCTCCGCTCGCGGGTCCGGTCCGCCTGCGGTCCGCCGCTGACTCCGAAAGCTCCCGGTTCCTCGGAGCTGCCTTCACCGAAGCCCTTTCCGCATTCGGCCTGGAAAGGTGGACGGACTCATGAGCCGAGAGGAACTCCAGGGCGTGGTCAACATCGGGCCGAAGCTTGCCGCCGGATTGGAGCGGATCGGGATCGAGGATCTGGCGACGCTGCGGGAGCGTGGCGCCGTCGAGGTTTGGGAGGAGCTGCGGCAGGCGGCGGAGTTCGATTGCGTCCATAGTCTGCTCGCGCTCGCCGGCGCAATCGCCGGGTGCCGCTGGCATGAACTTCCAGCGCAGCAACGTGCTGCGCTTGCGGAGCATGTGCGGGGGAGGGCGTCGTGAGGATTCTCGGCATCGACAACATCGTGCTCGATGTTGCGGACGTGGGCGAGGCGCGCCGGTTCTACGGAGAGCTGCTGGGGCTTGCCGAGAAGTGCTACTTCCCTGAAGCCGGCGTCGTCGGGTACCGGATCGGCCGGGAGGAACCCGGTTTGGTGCTCAGGCAACGTCCCGGAGGCGCGCTGACTGAAGGCCGCGGGCCCCGTCTCTGGCTGGAGGTCGTCGACGCGGAGGAAGCGGCGGCGGAGCTCACGCTTGCCGGCGTGGCGATCATCAATGGCCCGTTGAAGATCCGCACCGGAATGGTGGTCGAAGTGGCCGACCCGTTCGGCAATGTCATCGGCGTCGTCGACTACTCATCGGCTCCGGAATCGGCCCGCTCAACGATCAGCTGACGCCGCCTGGCGAGTGACGGGTTTTCCGGCATCGTCTCTCCACTAGTCTCCTGGCGATCACACGCGCCGTACGAGCCGGCCGGAAAAAGTCCTTGACTCCTGAAGTTACCCTCCAGTAACTTCAAGTCATCAAGCGAGGGTCACTCATGCTCCTGACATCTCCCTCTCGCCTTCACCGGAAGGAACCCGGTATGCCAAGCACCACCCGTCGCATCGGCGCGACGTTTCTGATTCCCTTGTTCGCAGCACTGGCGCTGCTCTCCGTGCCCGCTCCGGCCCAAGCAGCGGTCCCCAGCGATCCGGACGATGCGAGCCGTCCCGTGTTCTATCAGCCACCGGCCCAGCTCCCGGCATCCACGGGGGCGGTGATTCGCAGCGAGCCTACGGGCTTCGTGCTGGACCCGCTCAATGCCAGCGGCATCGTCATCACCTCGCAGCGGATCATGTACACCTCCACGGACCGGACCGGCAAACCGATCGCGGTCACGGGGACCGTGATCACGCCCAAGGCGCCGTGGATCGGCCGCGGCACCCGGCCTCTCGTCTCGTACACGCCCGGCACGCAAGGCCTCGCGGACCGCTGCGCACCCTCCCGCCTCCTCAGCTTCGGTGCCGAATACGAGGAGATCTTCGTTGCAGGTCTTGTCGCTCGTGGCTATGCGGTGGCGATCACCGACTACGAGGGTCTCGGCACGCCCGGCGTCCACAGTTACATGGATCGCCTCTCTCAGGGGCACGCCGCACTGGATATCGCACGGGCCGCTCGCCAGCTCCCGGGCCTGGGGCTGAGCAAGAGCCCAGTGGCCATTGCGGGCTACTCGCAGGGCGGCGGCGCGGCGGCCTCGGCCGCTGAGCTGGCGGCTTCCTACGCGCCGGAACTGCCGATCAAGGGTACTCTCGCGGGTGCTGTTCCGGCGGATCTGCGGATCGTCGGCAAGGCACTCGACGGAAGCCTCTACGCCGAATTCCTCCTCTTCGCCGTGGACGGCCTCGCGGCCTCGTACCATGTGGATCTCGACGGTACGCTCAATGCTGCCGGGAACAAGGTCGCCGCAGACGTCACGCGGCATTGCACCTTCGATCTCCCCAGCAACGCGTTCCGGCAACTCTCCACATTGACGGACAGCGGAGAAGGATTCACGGGTATCGCGGCGAAGGCTCCGTGGAACAAGATCATCGACGATCAGCTCATCGGAACCCTGAAGCCCAATGCGCCGGTTCGCGTCACCCACTCTGCGCTGGACGACGTCGTGCCCTATGCCGCAGGCAAGGGGCTCGCCAAGCGTTGGTGCACGCAAGGGGCGAACATCGTCTTCAGCCCCAACGGATTTCCGACCCACGTGGGTGGGGCCGTTCCGAGCTTCGTTGAAGAGTTCGCCTTCCTCGAGGCGCGCTTCGCCGGAGTTCCCCAGATTTCGAATTGCTGGAGCGTCTGACTTCTCGGTCCCTCCTCGCGGCCTGTCGTGCTGTCATCTCCGATGGCGCGGCAGGCCGTCGTCGTCTGTCAGGTCTGAGTACGACGGCGGCCGGCGTCGGCGGCTTGAACCGTCCCCCACTGCGCTTCCGTTGCGTAGGCTTCTCACGCTGTGGGAAATCGCTGGGATGACCGTTGCCGGCAAACCGTTCCTCAGCGAAGTCGAGAAGTGCCGAAGCTCGCGGAGTGAGCTTCATATCGTTGGGCCAGATCGCGACGATGTGTGAAACGGTGACCGGCGGATCGAGCGGCCGAATGACAACCGGGCGGCCCTCGGTGCTCATCGGCAGGGCGTTGGGTCGAGACATGAGCAGGCCATAACCCAATCCGCGGCCGACGAGCGCTTCGACAAGACTGATCTGAGTGACTTTCGCCTTGATTTTGGGCTGGAGGCCGCGCGCAGCGAAGGCGTCGGTCACATTGCGGATTCCTGGAGCGGCGTCATACATGATGTAGGGCTCGCCGGCGAGCTGTGCGAGGTCTACGGCTGTGGACTTACACAGCAGCTCCCTGAAGTGCAGCGGGCGGTGGTTTTCACGAAGGCGATCTTCAGCTGAGCGGTGATTGACAGCGGACGATGACACACCTCAATATGGACAGGTATAGACAGGTCCAATTGATGGTGAGAAGCATGAATGCCAAGTATCAGCGTGTCGCTTCGCTGCTTGAAGGACGTATCCGGGACGGCGAGCTCATGGACGGGGAGAGGCTCCCGGGCGAGGCCGACCTGGCACGCGAGTTGCAGGTCAGCCGAGGCACGATCCGGCAGGCCATCGGTGAGTTGCAGCGGCGCAGCCTCGTGAACACCCAGATGGGTGTCGGGTCCTTCGTCACCTTTGACGGGGTCGCGCTGGACACTCCACGGGGCTGGGCGGACGCATTCGCCGTTGGAGGAATCAGTCTGAACGTCGAGGTTCTTGGTGTCACCCACCAGCCGGCGTCGGTCTTGCCGAGTCTCGACCCTTCCTTGGGAGCGGCAGAGACGATCCTTGTGCGCCGTGTCCGCAGACTGGCGGATGGTACCGCGGTCTCTTACGAGAGCGCCCTGGTTCCCGCCGTCGGAGACCTGAGGGGCATTCCCGATTCAGGACTCATCAACGGCTCACTCACAGCGACCCTCGCCGCTGCCGGGTTCCGAGCCGTACGGGGCGAACAACTGTTGAGTGTCGAGCCGCTTGACCGGGAACTCGCACTGGTCCTGGGACGGGCCGTTGGTGTTTCGTTCTTGCGGTCCACCAGGACATCCTTTTCGCGGTCCGGAGACTTCGTGGAGCATGTCGTCTCCTATCTTGACCCCGAGCACTTCAGCCTCCGCATCGCCTTTGGAGATCGTCCATGACGCGCGCTGACAACTCTCTGATCGGACTCGCCGTCGGCGATGCTCTCGGCATGCCCACTCAGAGTATGAGCCGGGCGGAGATCGCCCGTCGCTACGGTCCGATCGACCGACTGCGGGACGCGATTCCTGACCAGCCGATCGCACCCGGCATGCCCGCCGGGGCTGTGACCGACGATACGGAGCAGGCACTGCTCGTCGCCAAGCTGCTGATTGACGGCGGCGGGCGCATCGACGCCCTCGCTCTCGCCCGTGCGCTGCAAGCCTGGGAGGACGACATGCGTGCCCGCGGGTCCCTCGACCTTCTCGGACCGTCGACCAAAGCGGCGCTCGATGCCCTCGCGGCGGGCGTTTCTCCTGATGAGAGTGGCCGCCACGGTACGACGAACGGCGCGGCAATGCGCATCGCTCCGATCGGAATCGCGATCCCTGCTTCCGAGGGCGAGCTGCTGCTTGAGGCCGTCGTGTCTGCAAGCCGTCCCACACACAACACGGCCATTGCTCTCGCCGCTGCGTCAGTCGTGGCGGGTGTCGTGAGCGCGGGTATTGATGGAGCCTCCGTTCCAGAGGCCCTCGAATACGGGTTGCGCCTAGGAGACGCCGCGACCGGGCTCGGACACTGGGCCGCAGGGGCCTCAGTTCCCGCTAAGGCGCGCTGGGCACTGAAGACTGCCAAAGAGTTCGATGATGCCGCGGTCGGGGACTTCGTCATGGACGTGGTCGGCACCTCTGTCAGTAGCCAGGAGTCCGTGGTTGCTGCGATCGTGCTCCTTCGCCACTACGAGGGACGTCCGTTCGAGGCACTCTGCTCTGCGTCCTCTCTCGGTGGTGACACGGATACGGTCGCAGCAATCGCCGGAGCGATGCTCGGGGCGACCTCAGATGAGCCGCCGGCTCCATCGCCCGTGATCGCCCAGGTCCTCGATGTCTCCGGCCTCACCGTCGGACCGATTGCTCAGGCCCTTCTCAAACTGCGTCGTGGGTTCACACCTCTCCACTGATCATCGTTCTGCCTCGCATCATGCAAAGGAGCATTGTCATGCCTATGGAAGTCGAACCGGCCCATGTCGCGTCCAGCGCCGGTGCGCTGTCGTCGTTCGAGCAGCGCGGTATCGAGCCAGTGCCAGTCGCGGAGCGCACCGGTAGGCCATTGCAGCTGTTCTGGGTCTGGTTCGCCGCGAACATCTCCATCCTCGGCATCCCACTCGGCGCCACACTCGTGGCCCTTGGACTGAACTTCTGGCAGGCCATCGTCGTAGCCGTCATCGGTTCGTTCGGTTCGTTCGCCGTCGTTGGCGCGGTCTCCGTTGCAGGCCGTCGTGGTGGTGCCCCGAGTCTGACGCTCAGTCGCGCGGTATTCGGCGTCAGGGGCAACATCCTCCCGACCTTGGTCTCGTTGGTGTCACGATGGGGTTGGGAGACCGTCAACACGACGACGGCGGCCTTCGCTTTGCTGTCGTTGTCGACGCTGCTTTTCCACACTGCACCCGGTGCACACGATGTGCCAGGGCTCGCCATCGCATGCATTCTGATCTTCGTGATCCTCACCGTTGCCGTCTCCGGGATGGGGCACGGATTTCTTGTGACGGTGCAGAAATACGCGACCTGGGTCTTCGGAGCATTGAATGTGTTCGTCGCGGTCTTCCTTGTCGCCACCGTCGATTGGGCGGCGGTCACTTCCACCCCCGCGGGGTCCACAGCCGCCATGATCATCGGTATCGGCATCATCGCGGGCGGTACCGGCATCGGCTGGGCCAACTCCGGCGCAGACATGTCGCGATACCAGGCCCCCGCGGTCCGAGCCGGACATCTGGTCGTTTCCGCCGCCGCGGGCGCAGGAATTCCACTCGTCCTCCTCATCGGGCTCGGGGGTCTCCTTTCTGCGGGCGATCCGTCTCTGGCCACCGCCGGCGATCCTGTTGCCGCGATCCGCGCCATGCTCCCCGAATGGGTTGCGGTTCCTTACCTTGTTGCGGCGTTCGGCGGGTTGCTGCTCTCCAACCACCTCTCCGTGTACTCGGCGGGACTGACTCTCCTGACACTCGGGATTCGCATCCAACGCGTTTACGCCGTCGTCGCTGATGTGATCGTGACGACCATCGGGTCGATCTACTTCATGCTGTTCGCTTCGAGTTTCTACGGGCCATTCATCACTTTCATCTCGCTGTTGTCTGTGCCCATCACTGCCTGGGTGGCGGTCTTCCTCATTGATCTGGTCCGCCGCCGGGAGTATGACGAGGCCGGGCTCATGAACCTCTCACGCACCTCCGGCTACTGGTACAGGAACGGTGTCGAATGGCGGGCTCTCAGCTCCTGGCTGGTGGGCGCCATCATCGGATACTTGTTCACCCGAGCACAGGTGACGGCCGACGACGTCTGGTTCACCGGGGCCTTCTACGACACCTGGGTCGGACAGAACGGACTTGGCTGGGTCGTGGCCTTTCTTCTGGCCGGTTCGCTCTACTTCGTGCTCAGTATTGCGCGCGGCCCAGCTTCCCTGCGCACGACGATCGGACAGGGCTCATGAGGGGCCGTGTGATCCACACCGGGCAAGCGGTCGTTGATCTTGTCATGAATGTGCCCTCGCTCCCCGTGGCGGGTGGCGATGTCTTCGCCACCTCACACCAGATCACTGCAGGCGGCGGGTTCAACGTCATGGCGGCTGCCAGCCGGGACGGTTCCGATGTGCTCTACCTCGGAGGACACGGGACCGGGCGATTCGGAGACATCGTCCGGTACGCCATGGCGGAGGAATGCATCACCGTCACCCAGGACGCTGTTCCCACCGTCGATACCGGTTTCAGCGTGGCGATCGTCGATGCTTCTGCAGAACGAACCTTCGTTTCCACGCTCGGTGCCGAGGGCTACCTCACCATGAAGGATCTGGAAGCCGCCAGGGTCCGGGAAGGGGATGTCGTCTACGTCAGCGGATACTCCCTCTACCATCAGCACAACGGTGGGGTGATCGCCGACTGGCTGCCCGAACTGCCATATGGCGTACATGTCGTGGTTGACCCCTCACCGATGATCGGCCAGATCCCTGAGGAGCTTCTCTCACGCGTGATCGCACACACCACGGTGTGGACCACCAACGAGTCCGAGGCCCGTGTTCTCGCCGCGCGCTTGGGAATTGAAGGAGAGGATGCCGCGACGCTAGCGGAAGCTATCGGAACCGCGTTGAACGTCACGACGGTCGTGCGTGCCAATAGAGATGGGGCCTGGGTCGCCGGCCCGGGGGAGCCTGTTCTGCACGTCGAGTCGTTCCCTGTCGCAGCTGTCGACACCAACGGCGCCGGTGATGCCCACACCGGGGTTCTTTGCGCCGGGCTGGCTCAGGGACGAAAACTCGTCGCATCGGTCCGCCGGGCGAATGCTGCTGCGGCGGTGGCGGTCACCAGGAGGGGTCCAGCGACGTCGCCGTCTCGCGCGGAGATCGACGCACTCCTGGGGAAGCAGGATCGATAGGGTGATCTGAACTCCCAGCACACTTGAACGTCGGCGATGTGCGGGGCACATCTCTACCGGAGTCAAACCGTCGCGGAGATCCCGTTCAGCGATGCGGAGCTGAGGGCACGGCGGACCACTTCTTCTGCGACCTCAGGCTGTCGGCTTTCAATCGCCTCGAAAATGAGTCGATGGCTTCGAGCCATCATGAGGTTCTGCTTCGTTCGTCCCATTGTCAATTGAAGGCGGCCCTGGACGAGTCTCCCTACATCGGCAAGTACGTCGTTCGAGCTCATCTCGTGGAGCAGCACTCGCCAACGACCGCAGTACTGCATGAGTAATCGAGCATCCCCGCTCTTCGAGGCGTGGTCTTCCTCGTCGACGAGGCGTCGCATGTGTTCAATCTGTGCAGACGAAGCCCGTTCCGCGGCCAAACGCGTGGCCAAGGTATCGAGAATCGTGCAGACCCCGAGGAAGTCCGCGACTTCCTCGGGCGGCACTCCGCGGACCAGTGCCGCGCTCCGGTTGGTGGGCGCGATCGCGAGTCCCTCGAGCACCAGGGCATCGATCGCCTCGGTGACGGGTGAACGGCTGAGACCGAACTCCTGTCCGATAAGGCGCTCGGACAACACCTCGCCGGCCGAACGCCGGCCATCGAGGATCTGCGTTCGCAGTGTATTGAGCACGCCGTGGAACTCGGGAGCGAAGTCCGGCTCTTTGCTCGCACGACGTTTTGCGGGGCCGGGCTGTGCAGCCGTGCCGATGGGGTTCTTGAGCTGAGCATCAATACGTACGAAAGCGTGCTCGCTCCAGAGCCCTTTCCATCGGGTCATGTAACTGGAGAAGCACGCCACTGCTGAGGTTGCGTCCGCATCCGAGATCGCGGCGAACAGCTCGGTATACAACGAACCGGGGTCGGTCTGGCGGACTTTCTGCTCGACCATGCGCCATACCCGGGCATCGATGCGGTCCCTGACCTCGAGGAGAGCCGGGTTCTTGGCAGCCGCGAATATTGCGGACCGGAATCCACGCGCGTGCATGCTCTGTGCGGTCCGATCGCCGGACAGGAGCGCTTGCTTGCTTCCGTCAACGTGTAGCTTCATCGCCGCCAGGTCGGCATGATTGCGGCGCAGCGCCGCCAAGCGAACCGCATGGACATCGATGATCTCGAACACTTCTGCCGTGTTGGCGAGATCTCTTCCGGAAAATTCACGCACCGTCGCGCGGCGTCGTGGTGCCTGATCGATCAGAGCCTCTGCCTTCAGCCGGCGCAGCGCCTCGCGGATCGGGAGCCTGCTGGAGACTCCGAAACGTTCACCCAAGGATCGTTCAACGAGTGCTTCGCCCGCAGGCAAAATACCCAGCACGATCTCGCGACGTAACGTCTCGACCACCCGATCCGATTCCAGTCGCGCTGCAGCTTGCTCGGTACTCGTGAGTTCGGAACTGGTTCTACCCATAGCTAGCGATCATCTCATCTCGGCCTGTGCAGCCGGCTTCGCATCGTGGTGCTGGTGACCTGCCTATCGCTCAAGTGGCTAGGCGGTCAGCTTGCGCGCACCAGACATCGTCGGAAATTTACGGGAGGATGCCGAACGGAATCGATTTTCACCCTGCCGATCAAGAAACGTGCCGATGAGGTGTCCTCGATACAACTCGGCGACCGACTTGCCGAGTCGGAGATCGACATGATGAGGGTCTGCGCCGTGCGCGATGAGCAACTCGAAGATCCGGGCCAGATTCGTCGTGAATTCGGGGTCAAGCCGCTCCAGGAGGTCGCTGGACAGCAACACTTGCCATGCGTCGCCGGCGGCACGGAACAGCGAGGTGTTGCCTTGAGAATCCATCGCCGCCACGTTGGCGCCTTGTTCCAGCATGCGACGGAGAATCGCGAATGAGGCGGTTGAGGTCTGCGCAGTCTCTTGCCGTTCCCGACGTGGCGGCAATGAACGCAGTGTGGCGGCGGTGATCGCGTCGTGAAGCACTGGACGGGCATAGCTGTTCCAGTTGGCTTCGTCGACGAAGTCGACGTCGGCTCCGTGATCGAGGAGCAACTCAGCGATCTCGAACTCCCCGGCAATGAGCGCGGACATCAGGGGCGAGTAACCCGCGAAATCCTCCGAATCCCCTGTCGCGATGGACCGGACCGAGCCGGGATTCCCCTGGACTCGCTGCCGCACTGCGTCTATGTCCCCAACAGTGATTTCGCTGAATATCGTTTGCATCGGATGCCCGCCCTCTGTCCGCAAGTAGTCGATGCCCTGCAGACATCGATCCGGCCCTTCGTCTCAGCTACAGCGTGATCGCCGCGCAGCCTCACGTGTCACAGCCTATCGCGAACTGGAAGACCAAACTACTGCTACGCGGAAATATTGTTGAAGCGATGCGGTCGTGCGGGCCGACCAAGACAGCGAAATGAGAAGTATTCTGCGTGCTGAGGTGGGCGGATTGCTGGACGACCAAATGTTCATCCGAAGGCCGCTTGGAGCAATTGGAGTGGTGAGGCGTGTGAGAGTGTGGTTGCGATTTCGCCGCTTCGGCCCGTGCCGGCTGGGGCCGAAGCGGCGATCGTGATCGAGCGCAGCCTGCTCATCGTTGCCGAGGACTAACCCATCGTCTTCTGCCCGTCCAGGGACTCCCGGATGATGTCCGCATGCCCGGCGTGCTGGGTGGTTTCGGAGATGATGTGGATCAGTGTCCGGCGCGCCGACCAGGACCCGCCATCACCCCAGGGGGTCTCCGGGAGCTCGTGGGCAAGGCTGAGGTCGGCGAGTTCTTCCACTGCTTTCGTGGTCTCTTCGGCCGCTGCCCGATAGTCGGCCAGCACCCCGGCCAGCGTCTCGTCCTCCAGCAGTCGGAAGCCGTCGGCGTAGCGCGCGAAATCAGCCTCAGTCATCTGGGTGTAGTCGGTCTTCGCGGCCGCTGAATCAGGGCCGTTCACGATGAAGTCCGTCCAATTGCGCTCCACGGCGGTGACGTGCTTGATCAAACCTCCGAGGGTGAGTTCGCTGACGGTCGAGCGCTTCCGGGCGTCCTCTTCGCTCAGCTCGCGGCAGGTGTAGCTCAGGAATTCCCGGGCCTGTGCCAATGAACTCAGCAGATCCGCTTTTTCGCCGGTGCCCTCGGTCTTCATCATCCGTGCGGTCATGATCTCTCCTCGAGTCGTTCCTTCTTGATGAACTCAACGTTACGCATCATAGGTGTCACTTTTCGTCCGCAATTAAAGGCAGACTGGAAAACATGGCGAACACGAGCTCACGTACCCTTCGGCTGCTGTCCTTGCTCCAGGCCCGACGCTACTGGCCTGGCGGAGAACTGGCCGGTCGATTGGAGGTCTCAGTGCGGACTCTCCGGCGGGACATCGACCGTCTGCGTGAGCTGGGTTATCCCGTCGAGGCAGCTCGCGGCGTCGACGGCGGCTATCAGCTCGCCTCGGGTGCCGCGATGCCTCCACTGCTGCTGGATGACGAGGAAGCCGTCGCACTGGCAATAGCCTTGCGGTCCGCGGCCCAGGGAGCGGTGAGCGGTGTGGCTGAAGCCTCAGTGCGCGCACTGGCGAAACTCGTCCAGGTGATGCCGCGAGGACTGCGGCATCGGGTCGAGGCGATCGGGGCGGCAACGGAAGCCCACTTCTGGGAGCCCGTCCAGGAGCAGATCGATGCGGGACTCCTGATCATCATCGGCCAGGCTTGCCGTGACCAGGAGCGGATAGCCTTCGACTACACGGCCGCCGACGGACGGGTATCCGCGCGGCGGGTCGAGCCGCTGAGGATGGTTCGTCTCGGCCAGCGCTGGTATCTGGTGTGCTACGACCTTGACCGCGGCGATTGGCGCAGTTTCCGGCTGGATCGCATGGGGCATCCGGCGCTGACCGGAGCGCGTTTCGCGCCCCGCTCCTTGCCGGCTGAGGACCCGGTCAGCTTCGTGAGAGATCAGGTCGAACGGGTGCCGAGCGTCAACGATGTGGTTGCGGTCGTATCGGCTCCCGAAACGTTCGTCTCCGAAAAGATCGGTCGTTGGGCCACTGTCACCGGGATCGACGAGAGCAGGTGTCGCGTCGTCGTCCACGCCAAGACGTTCGATTGGGCGATTCTCGCTCTCGGCATGCTCGACGCGGACTTCATCATCGAGTCGCCGCAGTCCATGAACGACTACGCCCGCAACTGGGGCGAGCGATTGCTGCGTGCGAGCGGGTCTTGATGAGCCGGCCTGATTCCGCATTGTGTGGCCCGTCACCGTATTTCCTCCCGTTCCTGGCCGCACGGTATTTTTGAGGGGAGTGACCACCCTTGAGAAGGAGCGCAGGCATGACGGAGATCATCGTTGTCGGAGTCGACGGGCGTGAGACATCGGCGCGGGCGGCGGAGAAAGCCCTGGAGCTGGCCCGGAGCCTCGGCGCCCAACTGCATGTTGTGACGGCATTCGATGCCGACCGGGTTTCTTCGCATGGCACGAGCTACGAACGAGCCGCCGTTCTTGGCGATCCCCGGGAGAAGGCCACGGAGACCACGCGCACTGTTGCGCAGGGCCTGCAGGCCGACGGCGTGACGATCTCGTCGTTCATCGAGGCCGGGACGCCGGCCAAGGCGTTGATCGCACACGCCGATAAGCACGGCGCCAGGATGATCGTGGTCGGCAACCGGCGGATGAAGGGGCTGGCCCGCGTGCTCGGCAGCGTGGCGAACTCTGTTGCGCACGACGCCGTCTGTGACGTCTACATCGTCGATACCGCGGAGTAGACTCCTTCGATTTCGGTACCAATGGCCCGCGGAGACGCGGGCCATTGTCGTTGACGGGCTCCCATTCAGCGTGACGTACGTCTCGTGCTGAATATATTGCACTATCTTTCGGATGGTGCAAATATGTACTTTGTGATTAATAGTGCAAGTAGCGAAGGCGGCCTCCGCGAGCGCAAGAGGCTTGCGACCAGTCAGGCGATCACCGCCGCTGCTCGCTCCTTCACCGCGACGCGAGGTCTGAGCGGCTTCACCGTGGAGGAAGTGTGCGAGGAAGTCGGCATCTCACGCCGCACCTTCTTCAACTACTTCCACACCAAGGAGGATGCTGTCATCGGCTCCTTCTCCGACGAACTGCCGGTGGACGCCGTCGAGCGTTTCGTGGACAACCCGGCCAGGAGTGCAGGGGAGATCTCCTCCAGCCTGCTGGACGCGCTGTACACCTTCACAGCCGACGTCGTCGGGCGCTCCACAGTGAGTCCCGCCGAGATGAGGCAATTGATCGCCGCCATCGGAGCCGAACCACAACTGCTGAGCCGTCTGACCGCAGAAGGACAGGCCCGGCAGCAGCAGTTCCGGGAACTTGTGGCCACTCGTGAAGGGCTCGACGCCGATCACCCGGACATCGTGACCGTGACCGCTCTGTTCGGTGCGGTCGTCAAGCAGACCAACGAAGTGTTCTTCTCCGAGGAGAACCAAACCCCTTACCGCGAACTACTGGGGAAGAACCTCCGGGCGGCTCGCATATTTTTCAGTCAGTCCCTCACCGCGGGGGCTCAGAACCATTCCGAGGACAAGGCATGAGTACCCTCACTAAAGCGGCACAACCGCTGTTGCTGACGCAACGCAGAATCTGGATCATCTTCTCGGCGCTGATCGCTGGAATGCTGCTGTCCAGTCTTGACCAGACCATCGTCTCCACCGCCATGCCGACCATCGTCGGCAAGCTCGGGGGAGTGGAGTATCAGGCGTGGATCACCACGGCCTACCTCCTCGCGACCACCATCGTGATGCCCATTTACGGCAAGTTCGGTGACGTCCTGGGCCGCCGCAACCTCTTCCTGGTGGCCATCGGCCTGTTCACGGCAGCTTCCGTGGGCTGTGCTTTCGCCACCGACTTCTGGATGTTCGTGGTCTTCCGCGCCATCCAGGGCCTCGGCGGCGGTGGCCTCATGATCCTCTCGCAGGCGATCATCGCGGACATCGTCCCCGCCAAGGAGCGCGGCAAGTACATGGGCCCGCTGGGTGCCATCTTCGGTCTCTCCGCCGTCGCCGGCCCGCTGCTGGGCGGCTTCTTCGTGGACCACCTCACCTGGGAATGGGCCTTCTACATCAACATCCCCATCGGCATCGCCGCTTTCGCCATCGCCTGGTTCACACTGACCCTGCCGAACAAGAAGGCCGAGAAGCGCATCGACATCCTGGGCGTCCTGCTGCTTTCCGCGGCAACCGCCTGCCTCATCTTCTTCACCGATTTCGGCGGCAAGAAGGATCAGGGCTGGGATTCGCCCGTGACCTGGCTGTTCGGTGCGGGCCTGCTCGTGGCCGCCTTCCTGTTCGTCCTGGTGGAGCGCAAGGCTGAAGACCCGATCATCCCGCTGAGCCTGTTCAAGAACCGGATCTTCATCAACGCGACGGCCATCGGATTCACCCTGGGCCTCGGCATGTTCGCGGCCATCGCCTTCGTGCCGACGTTCCTGCAGATGTCCTCCGGCACCTCGGCCGCGGTCTCCGGCCTCCTGATGCTGCCGATGATGGTGGGTCTGATGGGCACGTCCATCTACTCCGGCATCCGGATCTCCAAGACCGGCAAATACAAGATGTTCCCGATCCTCGGCGCTGCGCTCACGATTGCCGCAATGCTCTGGTTCACCACGCTGACCGCTTCCACCCCCATCTGGGTGATCTGCATTCAGCTGTTCATCTTCGGTGCCGGTCTCGGCCTGATCATGCAGGTCATCGTCCTGGTGGTGCAGAACGCGGTTCCCGCCGAGCAGATCGGCACCGCGACCAGCACCAACAACTACTTCCGTGAAGTCGGTGCCTCATTGGGTGTGGCCGTATTCGGTTCGCTCTTCACGACGCGCCTGGCGGACTCCCTGACCAAGGCGTTCACCGGAGCGGGTGCCTCCACCGAGCAGGCGTCGCAGGCGACCAGCACGCTGGATCCGCAGACGCTCTCGCAATTGCCTTCGACAGTCCGGGACGCCATCGTGAACGCCTACGCCGACTCCCTGGCTCCCGTGTTCTGGTACCTGATTCCGTTCATCGCGGTGGCCCTCTTGCTGGCCATCACCTTGAAGCAGATCCCGCTTTCCGACACGGCCGGCATGGTCGCCCGTGGCGAAGCGGTAGGTGGCGAGGAGGCCGAGAGGCTCGAAGCCGAGCAGCGCAGTGGCGCTCAGGAGACCGTCGTCGAGGTCTCCGATGACGACGACGGCGCGCAGCAGCTCGCGGGTTCCCGCCAATAGCGCTGCATGAGAGGGCCGAGCTGGAAAGACGTTTTCGTCTGTCCAGCCCGGCCCTCTCTGTTTGTCGGTGGACGTCGTCAAGGCTTCCGGGACGGTTCCGCAGCGTAGGCCGTTTGAAGAACTTCGTAGAAGAGGGGGTCTCGTCGGAGGGACTGTCCGGCGATGTGGGAGACGGGCACCGAAGGCGTCCATGAGTTCATCAGGGCCCCGGAGAGATGCTTACCCACATCGGTCCGGCGTATCTCCCGAGTCTGCTGGGGGACCCCGAGCGCATTCAGTCTCCGCTGCAGAATGAGCATGGTCACTCCCGGCAGCTTCGCGGCCTCAGGCCAGATCACGGAGTGTCCATCCCAGAATGCGATGTTCCAGATGGTCGCCTCGCTGAGCCGTCCGAAGCGATCCTCGAAGAGGGCGTCGTCGAAGCCATCGGCGCGTGCTTGCTCGAGGAAGAGTGTCTTGGCCACTTCTCCGACATGTTTGATGCTCGGGAGAAAACGTTCGTGCTGGACCACATCGAGCGTGAGGGGCCCTTTGGGAGCGGTAGTAGGGTCGGTGATTTTGATGAGCACTTCGATGGCAGATGCCGCTGGTGCGGCGCCGTACGGGCGGGCGCGGACAAATAGCTGGCAGTTCAGCGATGCGTCGTCGGACATCGTCCTTTCGAGCGCGCGCCGGAGGTATCGGCGAATGCGGTCTTCGGATATGCGCGTCCCGAAGAGTACTTCGCTGGCTTGACGCAGGCGAGCCAGATGCAGATCGAGTCCTTTGACCGTCTGGTCTCGGATCTGCATGGCCGTGAAGTGGGCGTGCGATGCAAATGCCAACGGAGCCAGGTCCGCCGGTGTTGCCGTCCTACCATTGAGATGAAAGGTCGAAAGAGTCATATCTGGAACGGTAGGAGTTGACGCTAGTGGCAGGGGCAAGTCCTGGCCGTCCTGCGCTGTTGCGCGTTGGCGATCTGGCCGAACGGACCGGGACCACCCCGCGCATGCTGCGATATTACGAGGGCAAGGGCCTCATTCGGGCCGAACGGTCTGCCTCCGGCCAGCGGCTGTTCTCTCCGGAAACTGTCGAACAAGTGGGGCATATCCGGATGCTTCTGGCTGCAGGCTTGCCGACGAGCGCTGTGCAAGACCTTCTCACGTGCATTCGGGGACATAACAGTGTCGATCCCTGTGCGGTGCCCGTGTTGCTTCGACATCTTCGGGAATATGACGAGCGAATTGCCGGGCTGACGAGTACACGTGCAATTCTCCAGGGCCTGATAGGTTCCGCGACGCCCCTGAACTGAAACCCGGTACACCGGACGGGTCGCGTGACGGTTGAGTAACCATTCATGTCATATGTTGACTGTCCGACATTTGCATGGAAGGTTGAGTATGGCGCGGGTACTGACCTGCGCCATCATCGCACCAGGAGGGAAAATGCTCGCTCGTTGCAGACCGAGGCAGGCAGAGGAAGAGCCATGGATGTTCATGCGCGAGGGGGTGGCGTCATGAGCGGTGGATTGTCCTGGTCCGTGAGATCAAAATTGCGTAGAGGTGTCGCGCTCCTGAGCATTACCGCGATGCTGCTCGGCATGTTGGTCGCGCTTCTCACCGTGGCACCGGTGCAGCGCGCCTATGCGGCGGGCCTCATGTGCACGGATGTGTACGGTATTCAGGGCGGTGCGCCACGCAACCTCTGGCGGGTCGACACCTCGACGGGCGCGCAGACGAGCGTTGGAACGTTCACCACGACTGGTAGCGCGGGCAACATCAATGGACTTGGCATCTCCGCCGATGGTTCCAAGGCCTACGCTATCCAGCCTGAAGCCAACAATGCTCGGGTGCTCTATGAGTTCGACACCTCTACTGGAACCACTACCCGGTTGGGTGCCGGTGTGACGAACGCCCCGCTGACCCACGGTGCAATGAGTCCCAACGGAATCTACTACTACGGCGGATTCTCCGGAGCTCAGAACGAAATGCTGGTCTACGGATACAACCCCCAGTCCCGCCAGTCGCTGGGCCTAGTGGCCCGTGGCAACATCCCTACGGCCGGTGCGAACGGCGACTGGGCCTTCGATAGCCAGGGCGACCTGTATGTGGTGGGTGGCGTTAACGGTCAGAACGTGGTGTCGGTGGTCACCGCAGACCTGCCGACCACGGCGGGCAACACCATCACTATCACGGGCAAGGAACTGAGCCGCCCGGTCACCCCTGCGAACCAACCGCTCAACGGTATGGCCTTCGGCGGAGACGGATACCTTTACGTCAGCAGCGCTGCACGGATGTACAAGATTCATCCGACCACTGGTGCGAATCTGGGCAATGTGCCGATCACACAGCAAACCATGGTGGATGCCGCTTCCTGTGCGACCCCAAACACTGTGGAACTTCAGAAGAACTTCCCGGAGGGCCGTGTGCAATCCGGAGACCAGGTGACGCTGAGCATCAATGGTGAGGGGATCACCCGAGGCAACACCGCCACCACGACAGGAGACCAGAACGGTATCCAGGCAGAGTCTGCCGGACCAGTGCTCGTCCTCGGGGGCGATCGGATCTCCATTGCCGAGACGGGTTCAGGTGCTCAGAGTCCCGGATACCAGAGCCAATGGGTCTGTACTGACAGGAACAGCGGGCAGGAGATAGCACACGGGGACGGCACAGAGGGGGCTTTCACGATGCCCTCGGATTGGGCTATGGGTGTCTCCGCGCTTTGCACCTTCACCAACACCGCCCAGAAACCCGGGATCGCCCTGGAAAAGACCGTCGACAAGACGGAACTCGTAGCAGGGGAGACCATCACCTATTCCTTCAAAGTCACCAATACGGGCAATGTTCCCCTGAACGATGTGAAGGTCAATGAGGGTGACTTCTCCGGCAGCGGGACGCTTTCGGAGATCAGCTGCCCGGACGGCGCGAAACTGCTGGCCCCTGGCGACTCGGTCACCTGTACTGCCACGTACGTGGTGACCCAGGCGGATGTGGACCGAGGCTCGCTGGAGAACACGGCAACGGCCACCGGTACCCCTCCGGGCGATCTGCCCCCGGCGACGTCCCCGCCGTCCGAGGCGAATGTGCCCGCGGATCAGAAGCCGGGCATCTCTTTGGAGAAGTCGGCTTCCCCGGAGAAGGGTGGCAAGGCGGGCGAGACGATCACCTACTCGTTCAAGGTCACGAACACCGGCAATGTCACGCTCAAGGACGTGAAGGTCAACGAGGGTGAGTTCTCCGGCACCGGTGAGCTGTCCGAGATGAGCTGCCCCGCCGAAGCCGCTTCCCTGGCCCCGAAGGACTCCGTCACCTGCACCGCGAGCTACACCTTGACGCAGGCCGATGTGGATGCGGGGAAGGTGACGAACAATGCTACGGCGACAGGTACCCCTCCGGGTGATCTGCCTCCGGTGACGTCTCCGCCGTCGGAGGTGACGGTTCCGATTGATCCGGCTCCGGGCGTCTCCTTGGTGAAGTCCGCTGACAAGACCGACCTTGTAGCTGGTGAGACGGTCACGTACTCGTTCGTCGTGACCAACACCGGCAACGTCACGCTCAAGGATGTGAAGGTCGACGAAGGTGAATTCTCCGGGTCCGGCCAGATATCTCCGATCACCTGCCCCGAGGAGGCAAATTCCCTGGCCCCAGGCGCTCAGGTCACCTGCACTGCCAGCTACGTGGTCACCCAGGCTGACGTCGATGCCGGAACGCTGGACAACAGTGCGACGGCCACGGGCACACCGCCCACCGGCGATCCGGTGACCTCCCCACCATCCGAGGTGAAGATCCCCGAAGACCAGAAGCCGGGCATCTCCCTTGAGAAGACGGCCTCTCCGGAGAAGGGTGGCAAGGCGGGCGAGACGATCACCTACTCGTTCAAGGTCACGAACACCGGTAACGTCACGCTCAAGGACGTGAAGGTCAACGAAGGCGACTTCTCCGGCACCGGTGAGCTGTCCGCCATCACCTGCCCCACCGCCTCCTCTTCGATCGCTCCAGGCGAGAGTGTCACCTGTACGGCGAGCTACACCTTGACGCAGGCTGACGCCGATGCCGGGAAGGTGGCGAACAGCGCGACGGCGACAGGTACGCCGCCGGGGGACAACCCACCAGTGACCTCGCCGCCGTCGGAGGTGACTGTTCCGATCGATCCGGCACCGGGCATTTCGCTCGTGAAGTCTGTGGACAAAAATGAGCTGGTGAGCGGGGAGACCCTGACGTACTCGTTCGTGGTCACGAACACCGGCAATGTCACGCTCAAGGATGTGAAGGTCGACGAAGGTGAGTTCACCGGGTCCGGCCAGATATCTCCGATCACCTGCCCCGAGGAGGCAACTACCCTCGCTCCGGGTTCCCAGGTGACCTGTACTGCCACGTATGTGGTGACGCAGGCCGATGTGGACCGCGGCTCGATCGAGAACAGTGCGACGGCGACAGGTACCCCGCCCACCGGCGATCCGGTGACGTCCCCGCCGTCGGAGGTGAAGATCCCGCAGGATCCCAAGCCGGGCATCTCTTTGGAGAAGTCGGCTTCCCCGGAGAAGGGTGGCAAGGCGGGCGATACGATCACGTACTCCTTCAAGGTCACGAACACGGGCAATGTCACGCTCAAGGACGTGAAGGTCAGCGAGGGTGAGTTCTCGGGGACCGGTGAGCTGTCCGCGATCACCTGCCCGTCGGACGCTGCGGTGGTACTGCCCGGCCAGACCGTGAGCTGCACGGCAACGTACGTGCTGACGCAGGCTGATGTCGACGCAGGCAAGGTCACCAATACGGCGACCGCCACGGGTACTCCGCCCAGTGGTGATCCGGTGACGTCTCCGCCGTCGGAGGTGACGGTTCCGATTGATCCGGCTCCGGGCATTTCGCTCGTGAAGTCTGTGGACAAAAATGAGCTGGTGAGCGGGGAGACCCTGACGTACTCGTTCGTGGTCACCAACACCGGCAATGTCACGCTCAAGGATGTGAAGGTCGAGGAAGGCGAGTTCTCCGGGTCCGGGCAGATGTCTCCGATCACCTGCCCGGAGGGTGCGCAGTCACTCGCCCCAGGCGCTCAGGTGACTTGTACTGCCACGTATGTGGTGACGCAGGCGGATGTGGACCGCGGCTCGATCACGAACAGTGCGACGGTGACGGGTACCCCTCCGGGGGATGCCCCTCCGGTGACCTCGCCGCCGTCGGAGGTGAAGATCCCGCAGGATCCCAAGCCGGGGATCTCCCTTGAGAAGACGGCTGACCGCCAGAATCCTGCTGCGGGGGAGACCATCACTTATCGCTTCGTGGTGACGAACACGGGCAATGTCACGCTCAAGGATGTGAAGGTCAACGAGGGTGAGTTCAGCGGCTCGGGACAGATGTCCGGGATCACGTGCCCGGAGGGCAGTGCGTCCGCCCTGCTCCCGGGGCAGAAGGTCACCTGCACCGCCAGCTACGTGGTGACACAGGCGGATGTGGACCGCGGCTCGATCACGAACAGTGCGACGGCGACGGGCACGCCTCCGGGGGATGCCCCTCCGGTGACGTCCCCGCCGTCGGACGTCACTGTTCCGATCACGTCATCCCCGGCCCTTTCGATCGTGAAGTCCTCGGACCAGAAGGAACTCGTGACCGGGGAGACCGTCACCTACTCGTTCGTGGTCACGAACACCGGCAATGTCACGCTCAAGGACGTGAAGGTCAACGAAGGTGAGTTCACCGGTTCGGGCCAGATGTCCGCAATCAGCTGCCCGGAGGGTGCACAGTCACTCGCCCCAGGCGCTGAAGTGACCTGCACCGCCAGCTATGTGGTGACGCAGGCCGATGTGGACCGCGGCTCGATCACGAACAGTGCGACGGCGACGGGTACACCTCCGGGGGATGCCCCTCCGGTGACGTCTCCGCCGTCGGAGGTGAAGATCCCGCAGGATCCCAAGCCGGGGATCTCCCTGATGAAGTCGGCCTCACCGGAGAAGGGCGGCAAGACCGGCGATACGATCACGTACTCGTTCCTGGTCACGAACACGGGCAATGTCACGCTCAAGGACGTGAAGGTCAACGAAGGTGAGTTCTCGGGGACCGGGAAGCTCTCGGAGATCACTTGCCCGGACGTGGCGATGTCTCTTGCCCCTGGCGCCTCCGTCACGTGTACGGCGACGTATGTGCTGACGCAGGCTGATGTCGATGCAGGCAAGGTCACCAATACGGCGACGGCGACGGGTACGCCTCCGGGTGATCTGCCTCCGGTGACGTCTCCGCCGTCGGAGGTGACGGTTCCGATTGATCCGGCTCCGGGCATGTCGCTCGTGAAGTCCGCTGACAAGACCGAACTCGTTGCCGGGGAGACCCTGACGTACTCGTTCGTGGTCACCAACACCGGCAACGTCACGCTCCAAGATGTGAAGGTCAACGAGGGCGAGTTCAGCGGAACGGGGAAGCTCTCCGAAATCACCTGCCCGGAGGGTGCGCAGTCACTCGCCCCGGGTGCTCAGGTGACCTGTACTGCCACGTACGTGGTGACGCAGGCCGACGTTGATGCAGGGACGCTGGAGAACAGTGCGACGGCGACGGGTACACCTCCGGGGGATGCCCCTCCGGTGACGTCCCCGCCGTCCGAGGTGAAGGTTCCGCAGGACCCCAAGCCGGGCATCAGCATCGTCAAGACCGCGGACAAGCCGACGGTTCGTGAAGCCGGTGAGACCATCACCTACTCGTTCCTGGTGACGAACACGGGCAATGTGACCTTGAAGGATGTGAAGGTCAACGAGGGCGAGTTCTCCGGAACCGGGAAGCTCTCGGAGATCGTCTGCCCGAAGGACGGGGCCTCCAGCCTGCTCCCCGGACAAGAGGTCAGCTGCACCGCTACGTACGTGGTGACGGAGGCTGATCTGGTCGCCGGGAAGCTGAGCAACACCGCGACGGCGACCGGCACCCCGCCGGGGGCGGCACCACCCGTGACCGCTCCGCCGTCGACGGTGACCGTCACGACCGAAAAGCCGGTGCCACCGGCTCCTCCAACACCGTCGGTCGAACTTCCGGACACGGGAGCGGCACTGGGAGCCAGTGCAATCGTCGGCGCGTCCGGACTGCTCCTGATGGGCACCGTGCTCCTCTTGGCATCCAGGAAACGGAAAAAGACCTCTGAGTGAGGAAACCAGGCTGACGAGGGGAGTGGAAACCTTCGGACGCCCGTGAAAACAATGGCGTGGCACCCCGGATTGCCGGGGCGCCACGCCATTGTCATGAGCTACGGCATACTGAGGTGTGACGGCTACTGCCGGGAATAAGCCTGCTCAGAGGCTGGTTGCTTGCTCCCATCAGGTGGTTCGCCTGAGATCCTGGAACCGTGAGGAGCAGAATGCGCCCGTATCTGGACAAGGCCGTTCCCGAGGCGTGGGAGGCTGCACGGACGTACTCGGCCGCAGTGGCGCGGGCCGCCGAACAGCGAGGACTGAGCGCGCAGGAGACGGAGTTCATCAAGGTCAGAGCATCACAGCTCAACGGCTGTGCCTTCTGCCTCGATCTCCACGCCCGCCAGGCCCGCGATGCGGGCATTCCCCAGCAGAAGCTCGACCTCCTCCCGGCATGGCGCGAGACCTCCGTGTTCACCGAGCGGGAGGCCGCCGTCCTGGCCATCGCCGAAGCCGCGACACGTCTGCCGCTCGACGAAGACGCAGAGGCCGACCTCGTGGCAGCCCAGGACGTGCTGGGCGACGGAGGTTTCGCCGCCGCGGAATGGGTGGCCGTCACCATCAACGCTTTCAACAGGATCTCCATTCTCAGCGAGCATCCAGTGCGTCCGCGCGGAGTCGACGGAAAGGTGACACAGGCATGAGCAATCAGGAGAACGAACCGGTTCTGACGGTTCTCGACGCCGGGCAGCCGTGCACCGCCGTGGAGGTCCTGCCTGCGCGAGAAGTGCCATTGGGCGGCCCCCGGGCCATGACCGTCTACCGCACTTTGCCCCAACGCCGGCGTTCGCTGGTCGGCGCCTGGTGCTTTCTGGACCACTACGGTCCGGACGATGTCGCGGCCACCGGCGGCATGGACGTTCCGCGTCACCCGCACACCGGGCTGGCGACGGTCTCCTGGCTGTTCACCGGGCGGATCGAGCATCTGGATTCCGGAGGGACCGCAGCGCCGGTGCTGCCGGGAGAACTGAACCTCATGATCGCCGGGCGCGGCATCACCCACCAGGAGATCAGCGCGCCTGAGACCACCACGCTGCACGGAGTCCAGCTGTGGTACGCGCTGCCGGACGCGACACGCTTCACGGAGAATCATTTCGAACACTACGCGCCGGAACCGGTCACGGCTCCGGGCGTCACTGCGAGGGTGTTCCTGGGGGAGCTCCTCGGTTCGGTGTCTCCCGTGCAGACCCGTACGCCCGAACTTCTCGGGGCAGAACTTCTGCTGGAGCCCGGTGCCGAGGTGCGGCTGACGGCCAGGTCTGATTTCGAATACGCGCTGTTGGCGGAGGACAGCCCGATCACGGTCAATGGTGCGACGGTGGAGCACCGCTCGTTGGCCTACGTGCCCGCCGGTTCCGACACACTTGACGTGACGGCCGGGCCTGCCGGGGCACGGGTCATCCTCCTCGGAGGAGTCCCGTTGAACGAGCAGATCGTCATGTGGTGGAACTTCGTCGGACGCAGCCACGAGGAGATCGTGGAGTACCGCCGCCGTTATCAGGCGGAACTCGGCTTCGAGGAGACGGACCCCGACGACGCGGGGAAGCGTCCCCTGTTCGGCACGTTCCCACCGGGCCAGCCCACGGCTCTCCCTGCACCGGTGCTCCCCAACTCGCGACTACGTCCACGCAGCTGACCCGTTGCATTCCGCCGCGGGGACCCTGCGGCGGCTTGCTTCCAACGACCAACGAGGAGAAGACCCATGACCCAGGCACGCTTCGATGTTCAAGACCGTCCCGGTGAATCCCGCTACGTCCTGCTGGACCATGGCGACGACGGCTCTGCCGACACCGTGATCGGGGAGGAATCCTATGTGGACGTCCACACGGACGGAGCCACCCAGCGGGTGCTGTTCCACACTGGCGTCGATGAGCAGTACGCAGGACAGGGGCTCGCTTCGGTTCTCGTGCGTGCCGCAGTGGACGACGTCGTGGCTTCCGGGTTCTCGGTGGTCCCGGTATGCCCGTACGTGGCTGCGTGGTTGCCACGCCATCCAGAGTACGAACAGCACGTGGTGAAACCGCGTGCTGACCACCTGCGGGCCGTCCGGGAGCACCTGGCCTGAGGTGTGCGGGCCGTGACAGCAGCGGAAAGCGCGGTGGCGGGCCGGCCGCCCGGGACGGTGGCCGTCGCGCTCATGACCGCAGGGCTCGCCCTGCTGCTGGCTCTCACCTGGATCTTCTCCGGACTCGCCGTCGAGCAGGCGGAGCCCGCGACGGTGGCTGCCGGAAGGTCCTTCTTCAGTTGCGTGGGCATCCTGTTCCTGGCGGGCCGGAGCCGTGGGGCGATGCGGCGGTCCTGGGATCTGGTGAGGACACGCACCCCGTCTCTGCTGCTCTCGGGTGCCTTGGGAGTGGCCGTCTATGCCCTCGCGTCCCTGTCAGCAATCGCCCTCTTGGGTATCTCCGTGCCGAATCTGCTGCTCACGTCGACGCCTCTGCTCACGCTCGGCCTGGGTGCCCTGTTCTTCCGCGCCCGCCCAGTCCTTGCAGCGGTACTGGGCGCACTGCTGGCGACCCTCGGAGCGGCCGGCTATGTCCTGCTCTCTCTCCAGGCCAATGACGATGTGCCGGAGACACAGTTGCTCACGGGAGTCCTTCTTGCACTGGGGGCAGCGGCTGCCATGGCCGTCTACGGGCTCCATTACGCACGTCTGTCACAGGGGCATGATCCCGTGGACCTCCTGCCGGGAATCTTCGGATATGGAACCGTGCTCCTTCTAGCGGTCCTGGCGATGACCGGGCAACTGGGCGAGCTGGGGCGCCTGGCTCCGGAGAGCTGGCTGCTGCTGGTGCTTCTGGGTGTGGTGATCTATGTGCCGGTATACGTCTTGCAGCACCGGCTCATTCATGCCCGGGGTGCGATGTACACGGCCACCATCTCCCTGCTCGTGCCGTTCGTGGTGCGGTTCCTCCAGGTACTGCTGCTTGGAGGAGCCTGGCCGTCCCTGCCGGAGTGGCTGACGATGATTCTTTGTGTCGCGGGCGTTCTTCTGGTGATCAGACACCCCGCGCGCAGTGCGGTTCGAACCGGCGCCTGAAGGACGGAGCCTTCATCTTGTGCCCCGGTACGCTGCCCTCCACTGCGCGGGCGATGGCAAGCGGGGACCGAAGTCCAGCGCGGGAAGAAGGGACTCCAGGGCCTTGGTTGAGAACCAGTGGTCGGTGCTGAGCAGATTCACCTGATGGTCCGTGAAGCCGGCGGTCTGGAGGGCGTCCCGGGCCCGCCCGTCGTCGTGCTCGAAGACCGGTAAGGGCAGGCCTGTGGCCTGTGCCGCCGAGATGAGCAGCTCCGCAACGGTGACGGTGCCCCGCGCCGCGACATGGAAGGCCCGGCCGCTCGTATCGGCCTCCGAGAGCGCCAAGGCCGTGACGGCCCGTCCCAGGGCCTCGACGTCGATCAGGGACAAACGCTCCGAACCGTCGCCGGGCCAGAGGCCGGACCCCATCATCTTGAGGAGACCTGGGAGAAACCAGCGATCACCGGAGCCGAACGTCAGCGGTGGCCTCACCACCGTGCCGCCGTGCGCGAGCGTCATGCGATCCGCTTCGGCCCGGCTGCGACTGACGGCGGACTGTGGTGAATAGCCGGCGCCGGATTCCGCAAGCTCTCGGTGGGGGCCGTTACCGTAGACGCTCGCCGTGCTCAGATACACGACCTTCCGTATTCCGTGGCGTGCGCATCCGTCCAGGAGCAGACGCGCGCCATCCTCGTTGACGCGACGGATGCGGTCCGGGTCCCCGTTGACGACGGATGCGGCATGGATGACGACATCGGCCCCGGTCAGCGCGTTGTCGATGCTCGTGGCATCCAGGATGTCACCTTGGAAAATGGTAGCGTTTGGGTCAGGAAGCACCATGGGGGCGCTTCGGCCGAACATCGTCAGATGGACGTCCGGAACAGTCATGAGGGAAGCCACGATCCGGCGTCCCACAAAGCCCGTCGGGCCGAGGAGCAGGATCCTCGGTCTGGAGCTTCTGCGGGATGGGACGGCCGCCTTCGTCCCGGATGTGGCGTCAGTCATGGGATCAGTATCCCTTGAGCTGAGCATGACGAAAGGACGGGACTCCTCCATGCAGCAGCGGGCCATTGAGACACGAAATGCCGTGATCGTGGGTGCTTCCAAGGTCTTCGAAGCCAACGGCTACGGTGACGCCAGTCTCAGCCAGATCGCCACGAAGTCCAAAGTGACCAAAGGCGCCCTGTACTTCCACTTCAAGTCCAAGGAAGAGATCGCCCTGGCGGTGATCGAGGCTCAGCATGAACGCTCCCGCCTCGGTGGCGAGAAGGTGCTCAAGAAGGGCATGACCGGCCTTCCCGCCATGCAGGAACTGTGCCGGGTGTTCGGTAAACAGCTGCTCAAGGACTCGGTGATCCGGGCCGGCATCCGACTCACCTTCGAGGCCTCGGCCTTCGATGCCGATGTGACCGGGCCGTATCAGGACTGGATCGACACCATGACGGTGCTCGGCTTGCAGGCACAGCAACTGGGACAGATCAGGACCGAGGTGAATGTGCCTGATTTCGCCCGTTGCCTCGTCGCCTCATTCACCGGGGTGCAGATGGTCTCCAACGTCATGACCGCTCGGAAGGACGTCCTGGAACGGATCGAACAGATGTGGGACTTCTTCCTCCCCGGGCTGGTTCCCGCCGCTCAGGGCTGATTTCCGCAGGCCGGAAGGCCCGGTAGTTCAAAGGCCCGGCACCTCAGAGGCAGAGCGCCTCGAGCCGCACCAGAACCTCCCCGCAATGGTGGATGCTGGCGTGCAGAGCCTTGCCCTGGAAGCGCGTGAGCGTGACCTCCGTTTCGTGCCACAGTTCCACCACATGCAGGAACTCCGCGGTGAAGTGGGCGAAGTCGAGCGTTGGATTGCCACTGTGGCACCGCGCCGCCTGCCGGATCGCCTCCAGGAGCAGCATGCCCGGGACATGGTCGAGCGGGTGGTCGAAGAAGATGGGATGGCTGGTGTCCACCACCAGGGGCCAGCTGCCCGGTACGGACGAGGCGCCCAGCAGCACGTTCCGTGCGTCGCGGTGTCCCAGCCGCGCAGGGTCCAGCCGATGCGGGAAACGTGAGATGGACTGGTGCCCCAGTGCCGGTCTCCGGTAGCGGCGATAGCTCAAGGGATCCACGATGCGTGCCGTCGCGGCGCCGGTTCCGAGCAGGCGACCGTCCAGGATGAAGCGCGCCTCGACGTCGAGCGTGGACAAGGATCCTCCGCGCATCGCGAAACGGTCCACCGTCAGGTCCAGCACCACTTCGCTGGGCCGTGAGGGGTCCAGCGACGGGTGGTCCAAGGTCAGGGACATGCTGGGCAGGAGGAATTTGTGGGCCAGGGGGACCCCGCGGTCGTGCGCGAGGAGGATCACCGCCTGGCGTAAGGTCTCGGCCAGGAGCGCAGAGTCCAGTCCGTCCTCCGGGCTGCGGTAGAAGACGTGCCAGCGCGGCCATTGCGCCCCCACCAGGAAGCGGGACGGGCCCGCCTGTCTGATGTCGGTGAGGAAGACCTCCGACAAGGAGATGCGGTGAACCAACTGACGGTCGACGGGGGAAGAGAACCGCACCGCCTCAAAACCGGCGGGCTGTGGGGAATCCTCCGTGCGCGCGGAGAAGGTCTGTTCTGCCATGATGCTGCTCCCTTGTAGCTCGATGGTACAGCTCGCCCGGCATCGCAGAGACGGAAGGAGCAAGGATGACGGAGGGCGGCCCACCGTTACGGTGTGCCGCCCCCCGGATCGATTATGGCGTGAGTCAGTTGGCCACGAAGTACAGACGCTTGTTGACGAACTCATCCATGCCCAGAGGGCCGAGTTCGCGGCCGAAGCCGGAGCGCTTCACTCCGCCGAAGGGCAGTTCGGCGCCTTCACCCGCGGGGGTGTTGACGTTGGCCATGCCGACCTGGAGCCTGTCCGCGATGCGGCGGGCGCGCTCCTCATCCTTGGCGAAGACGGCGCCGCCCAGACCGAACGGCGTGTTGTTGGCCAGATCCAGGGCCTCGTCGTCGCTGGACACCTTGTAGACGACGGCGACCGGCCCGAAGAGCTCTTCCTGGAAGGCCCGCATGTCGGGAGTGATCCCGGTCAGCACCGCGGGGGAGAAGTAGGAGTCATCGCCCTCGGAGAGCACGCCACCGGCGTGCAGGGTGGCGCCCTTGGACACGGCATCCTGAACCTGGGCGTTCAGATCCTCGGCCGCCCGGCGGGAGGACATGGGGCCATAGGAGTTGTCGCCCGGTTCCAGAGGGTCGGCCGGTGAGACGCCCTTGGCCAGTTCGG
The DNA here is from genome assembly GCF_044748305.1 of Arthrobacter sp. NPDC090010. Lineage (NCBI taxonomy): Bacteria > Bacillati > Actinomycetota > Actinomycetes > Micrococcales > Micrococcaceae > Arthrobacter > Arthrobacter sp. NPDC090010. The sequence goes on along the minus strand of NZ_JBIVFT010000002.1, from coordinate 222,747 downwards.
TCAGCTCGGAGACGAACTCGTCGAAGATGTCGTCCATGACGATCATGCGCTTGTTGGAGTTGCAGGCCTGACCCGTGTTGTAGATGCGGGTGCCCCAGGCAGTGGCCGCAGCGCCCTTGATGTCGTCCGAGTCGAGGATGACGTAGGGGTCCGAACCGCCGAGCTCCAGGACGGCCTTCTTCAAGGCCTTGCCCGCCTGGGCGCCGATGATGGCACCGGCACGCTCGGAACCGGTCAGGGACACGCCCTGGATGCGCGGGTCTTCGATGATCGTGGAGATCTGCTCGTGAGTGGCGAAGACGTTGACGTAGGCGCCTTCCGGCACTCCGGCGTCACGGAAGATCTGCTCGATCGCGAGGGCGGAACGCGGGCAGGATTCGGCGTGCTTGAGGAGCACCGTGTTGCCGAGGACCAGGTTCGGGCCGGCGAAGCGGGCCACCTGGTAGTACGGGAAATTCCACGGCATGATGCCGAGCAACGGACCGATGGGCAGGCGCTGGATCACGGCCTTGCCGTCGGCGAGCGTGGGGACCTCCTGGTCGGCCACGAATGCGGGACCGTGCTCGGCGTAGTAGCCCACGATCGCGCTGGAGAATTCGGCCTCCTCGACACCTTCATGGAACGGCTTGCCCATCTCAACCGCGGCGATGCGGGCCAGTTCTTCCTTGCGCTCCTCGAAGAGCTCCGCTGCGCGCGTGATGATGGCGGCGCGCTCCTCGATGGTGCGGGACCCCCAGTCCTCGTAGGCGGCCTGGGCTTTGCTCAGGGCCTCCTGCACCTCGGCATCCGTCGCGAAGGGAAACTCCTCCACGGTCTCGCCGGTGGCGGGGTTCGTGACCCGGTAGCCATTTGTTGTGGTCGTCGCCATTGAACGTGTCCTTTTCACTTCAGCTACGTGACTTGGTCAGGAGACCAAGCCTAATTTCCTACACGCATTCATTTTCCACCGGAGTGGGCATTCTGGGTAGTTCTTGCCGCATGGTGGTCGGCTCCGTGTCTTCCTGAGCCTATCGTTCATGCGGGTTCCGGCGCCTCATCGCCGGGTGGCCGACGTCGTGCCGGTGCGCCGCCGGATCTGTTCGGCGACGGCGATCGCGTCGCCCTCCGGAGCGTTCGATCCGCGGTCCGGCCGTGCCACGAACAAGTACAGGAGGCCGCTGAGGGCGACGACTCCGAGGCCGATCAGGACCACGTAGTCCGTCAGGGCATTCCCGGTGTCGCCTGGCCTGGCCAGCAGGAAGATGGCGAAGAGGCCGTAGGCCAGGGCTGCGATGTTGACCACCGGCCCGAGTCGTCCGAGGGAGAACGGACCCGCCGGGCGCCAGCCCTTCGTGCGCTGACGGAGTGCTGCCAGCACGACCATTTGGAAGGCCAGGTAGATCCCCAGGACTGCAAAGGAAGTCACCGCGGTGAGGAGATCGCCGTTCAGGTAGACCAGGACGGCCAGGATGACCGGGATGGTGCACGCCACGATCAGGGCGTGTGTGGGCACCTTGCTCCGGGGGGAGACCTTGGAGAGCCAGCGGTGCCCGGGAAGCATCCCGTCCCGAGCGAAAGAGAACAGCAGGCGACTTGCGGCGGCCTGCAGGCTCAGCACGCACGAGATGAAGGCCGTCACGGCGATGATCAGGAAGACCTTGGCGCCCACCGGGCCGAGCGCCGAAGTCAGGATCGCCGGAATCGGGTCGCTGTCCTGACCCGCCACGATGCCTTTGAGGTCCGGGGCCGCCAGGATGTATCCGCCGAACGAGAAGAGCGCGGAGACGCCTCCGACGAGGATCGTCAGCGACATGGCCCGAGGGATTCTGCGGGCAGGGTCGGAGACCTCTTCGGCGACGTCGCCGCAGGCCTCGAAGCCGTAGAAGAGGAACAGGCCCGCGAGAGCGGCTCCCATGAAGGCCCCGGCGTATCCACCGGAGCCGCCGAGGCCCATGGTGTCGAAGAAGACGCCCGGGTCGTTCTTGCGCTGGAAGATCAGCAGGTACAGGCCGAGGCCGATCACTCCGAGCAACTCGGCGGCCAGTCCGATCTGTGCCACCCGCGCCAAGACCTTGGTGCCGGAGAAGTTGAAGAGGAGAGCGAGAACGAGAAGTCCCACGGTGAGCAGCAGGGTGGTCTCGGGAGTGGACGGCAAGCCGAAGAAGCTGGCGAGGAAGCCGGAGCCGTACTCGGCAACCGCCGTGATGGTGACGATCATCGCCCAGATGTAGACCCAGGCGGCCATCCAGGCGTAGCGACGGCCCCAGAGCCGCCGGGCCCAGGGGTAGATGCCACCGTGAATGGGGTACTGGGAGACGATCTCGCCGAAGACGAGTGACACCAGAAGCTGGCCGCCTCCGACGATGAAGATCCACCAGATGGATGGCGGTCCGCCGATGGTCAGGACGGTGGCGAACAGCGAGTATACGCCGACCAGGGGCGAGAGATAGGTGAAGCCGAGCGCGAAGTTCGCCCACAGGCTCATGGAGCGGTCGAAGGATCCTTCGTAACCCAGGACCTTGAGATGTTCCTCGTCGGCGAGGTGGGAGGGCGGTGTCTCCGGCATGGCGTCCTTTCTGCGGGGCATGCCCGCGACCGCGTCATTGCGGCCTTCATGGGGTCCAAGTGACCCGGGTCACGTTTGGACGAGGAAAAGACTATTACTTAAGAAGTTTTATGTATAGTCCGTGGCACACATTGCGCCCTGGCCCCTTGCGGCTCGGCTTGCTAGCCTGCCAGTGTCCGTGGTGTGGATCACGAGTCCGCCCCGCACCCCTGCCGGAACCGGCCAGACAGCTGGCCGCGTTCATCCGGGCCCCGCCTAAGGAGAACCCATGGAACTGACGTCCACCGCCGCCCTCGTCACAGGCGGGGCCTCCGGTCTCGGAGCCGCCACGGTGGCTGCGCTCGCAGCCCGCGGCGCGCGGGTCTTCGCCCTCGATCTCCCGCACCAGCTGGAGAAGGCCGAGCGTCTCGACGGCGTCGGATACCTTGCGGCCGACGTCACCGATGCCGCTCAGGTGCGAGCCGCCGTCGAGCAGGCCAGCGCTCACGAACCGCTGCGCACGGTCGTCAACTGTGCCGGAATCGCACCCAGCCGCCGTATTCTGGGCCGCCAGGGCGTGCATGACGCAGAACTCTTCGCCAAGGTGGTCTCCATCAATCTGGTCGGCACCTTCACGGTGCTCTCGCTCGCGGCAGAGGCCATGGCGGCGACGGAAGCCGACGCCGATGGGCAGCGTGGTGTCATCGTCAACACTGCCTCCGTCGCCGCGTTCGAAGGGCAGATCGGCCAAGTGGCCTATTCGGCGTCCAAAGGCGGCGTGGTGGGCATGACCCTGCCCGCGGCGCGGGACCTGGCCCGACACGGCATCCGCGTCTGCACCATCGCGCCGGGCATCGTGGACACTCCGATGCTGGCCACGGTGAGCGAAGAGTATCGAGCGGGTCTGGCTGAGAGCGTACCGTTCCCGCAGCGGCTGTGCCGTCCCGAGGAGTATGCCCGGCTGGTCACGATGATCGTGGAGCACGACTACCTCAACGGGGAGACCATCCGCATGGACGGCGCCCTGCGGATGGCTCCCCAATGAGCTTCAGGCATCCCTGAACAGCTGCAGCGGGACGTGCACCAGCTGCAGTCCTCCCGCGGACAATGCCTCCGCGACGGCGGGTCCGAGATCCTGCGAGGAGGCGACGCTCACCCCATGGCCACCGAAGGCCGTGGCCAGCGCGGCCCAGTCCGGCTGGCGCAGTTCCACTCCGACCGGGGCGATGCCGCGATCCGCTTCGTTCTGCTTGATCTCGGCATACCCGCCGTTGTCCACGCACACCACCACGAGGTCCAGGCCTTGCTCCACGGCGGTGGCGAGTTCCTGAACCGCGAACATCAGGGCCCCATCACCGACCACTGCGACGACGGGGCGTTCCGGGGCGCCCACCTTGGCCCCGATCGCGGCCGGAAGCCCGTAGCCGAGGGTTGCGTAGGCCGGTGTGTACAGGAAGGAGTGCGGCGCTTCCTGAGGGATGAAGGTCGAGGTTCCGAAGTAGGTGATCTGGGAGGAATCCCCGGCGATCACGGTGTCCGCCGGAACCGCGGCCTGGAGCTCGCAAGCGAGAGCCGCAAGGTCCGGGGCCATGGCGCGGGCGGCGTCCTTCAGGTCGCTGCGCAAGGCTGCGAGTTCCGAGGCTTTTGACTGCACGCGCTCCATTGCCACTTCAGGCAGTTCCGGACGACCGGCCAGCACTGCGTCCAGAAGCTGGGGGAGCACTGCGGCACTGTGGCCCACGAGCCGCACGTCGGCGGAGAGATTGACGTCCATCTGACGTTCCAGGATGTCGACCCGGAGCACGGTGCCCTCTGGGGCGACCTCGCCGCCCCAGAGTTCGGCTTCGCCGAGCTTGGAACCCACCATGAGCAGGACATCGGCCTCGTTGCAGAGCGTCTGGGCGCCGGGTAGACGGATATCCGAGCCGAGGGACAGGGGATGAGACTCCGGGATGGCCCCCTTGCCATTGACGGTGGTCACCACGGGCGTGCCCAGCAACTCCGCGAGGGCAAGCAGCGCGTCCCGGCCGGGTAACGAGCCGCCCCCGGCCAGGACCACCGGCCGCCGAGCCGCGGTGAGCAGCCGTGCGGCGGTGGCGACGGCGTCGTCGTCCGCGCGCTGCGGCGCGGGCGAGGGGCGGGCGGCCAGTAGACCGACCGGCAGCTCCGCGGCTCCTTCCAGGACGTCGAGCGGGATCTCAAGATGAACCGGCCGGGGCCGCGTACTGCGGAACAGCTCGAAGGCGCGGTGGATCGCGTCAACCGCCTCCTCCGCGCTCGCCGCTCGCAGGCTCCATTCCACGATGGCTCCGGCCGCGCCCGTCGAGTCCTTGGTCTCGTGCAGAGTTCCTCGGTCTGCGAATTCGTCACCCAGCGCCGGGCCGGGGGAGAGCAGGAGGAGCGGTCGCGACTCGCAGTACGCGGTGCCCGCTGCGGAGAGGGCGTTGAGGAGGCCTGGGCCGGAGGTGGTGATGACGACGCCGGGCAGTCCGGTCTGCTGCGCCCAGCCGTCCGCTGCGTAGCCGGCGCCTTGTTCATGGCGGCTCGTCACGGGGTGGATCCCGAGTGGGGCTAGATGTCGGTAGAGTTCCAGGTTGTGGGTGCCGGGTATGCCGAAGACGGTGTCGATTCCGTAGTTCTTCAGTGTGGTCATGATGGCCAGTCCGGCGTTCCGGTGGGTGTCCGGGCCGATGGCCTGCTGGGTTCCGGGGGTGGCGAGGGTTTCCATTGCTTCAGTCCTGAGGATCGGGGCGGTTGCCTGGTGATAGGTCGGGGGGAAGGCGGTCAGAGCACCTTGGAGAGGAACGACTTGGTCCGTTCGTGCTGCGGCCGGAGCAGCACTTCATCGGGCAGTCCCTGTTCGACGATGACGCCGCCATCCATGAAGACCACGACGTCGCCGACTTCGCGGGCGAAACCCATTTCATGGGTGACCACGATCATGGTCATGCCGCTCGCGGCGAGCTGCTTCATCACGTCCAGCACTTCGCCGACGAGCTCGGGGTCCAGGGCGGACGTGGGTTCGTCGAAGAGCATGAGGTCAGGTTTCATGGCCAGGGCCCGGGCGATCGCCACCCGCTGTTGCTGGCCGCCCGAGAGCTGTGACGGGTAGTTGTTGGCCCGCTCGGCCAGGCCCACCTTTGCCAGCAGTTCTCTGGCCTCCGTCTCCGCCTGGGCCTTGGGGGTTTTGAGCAGCTTGGTGGGGCCGAACATGACGTTCTCCAAGGCGGTCATGTGGCCGAAGAGATTGAAGCTCTGGAACACCATCCCGATCCTGGAGCGACGCCGGTCGATCTCAGCGTCGGAGGCTTCCACAAGGCGGTCGCCGTGCACGTTGTAGCCGATCATCTGGTCGTTGACCAGGATGGCGCCCGAGCTCGTGACCTCCAGATGATTGATGCACCGCAGGAGGGTGGACTTTCCGGAGCCTGACGGACCGATGAGGCAGACCACCTGGCTCGGTTCGACGCGGAAGTCGATGCCTTTGAGCACCTCCACCGGGCCGAAGCTCTTGTGGACGTTGAGGAATTCGACGGTTGCCATCAGCGGGCCTCCTTCTTCGCGGGCTTGGTGGCCAGGCGGGCGGTTCCTCGGGAGTAGCGCTTCTCCAGCCGGGACTGGAACCAGCTCAGCACCGTCGTCAGGGCGATGTACCAGATGCTGGCCACGATCAGCAGCGGGATCTGCTTGAGGTTCTGGGCGTAGATCTGCTGCGCGTTGTAGAGGAGATCTCCGACGCCGATCACGATCACCAGGGAGGTGGTCTTGAGCATCGAGATGACGTTGTTCCCGATGGGCGGGATGATGACCTTCATGGCCTGGGGGATCACCACGTACCAGAGTGTCCGCAGGTGACTGAAGCCCATCGAACGGCTGGCTTCGCTCTGGCCGGCCGGAACGCTGAGCAGGCCCGCGCGGATGATCTCTGCCGTGTAGGCGGCCTCGTTGAGGCCGAGGCCCAGGATGGCGGCCCCCATGAGGGAGATGACGTCATTCGTGTTCCACTCGACGAAGTTCGGTCCGATGAAGGGGATACCGATACCGATGGTGGGGAACAATGCGGCGGCGAAGCCCCAGAAGAGGAGCTGCACCAGCAGGGGCGTGCCGCGGAAGAACCAGATGTACGTGCCGGCCACGCCGGAGATGAGCCGGTTGGGGCTCATGCGCATGACCGCGAGGAGCATGCCGACGGCGAATCCGATCACTTCGGCGATGACTGTCAGTTCCAGGGTCATGAGGAGCCCCGAGAGGATCCGGGTGTCGAAGAGATACTTGCCCACGGTCACCCAGCCGAAGCCGGGGTTGGCCACGAGTGTTCCGGCGGCCAGAGCGATGAGGAGGGCCAGGATGATGGCGGTGATCACCTGTCCGGGGCGGCGTCGTTTCAGTACGGGGCGGCCTGACATGGCGAGGTAGTCGATGCGGCCGTGTCCCGGGGCCGCGGTGTCTGATGGTGCGGGGATTGTCATGGGGTTCTCCAGCTGCGGTGCCGGCGTCACTTGGCCGGGTTGATCTGGGAGGAGGTGATCTCCGACGCGGACATGCCCCAGGCCCCGAGGATCTTCTGATAGCTGCCGTCGGCCATGAGCGAGGAGATGGCTTTCTGGAACGCCTGGGCCAGACCCTGATCATCCTTTGGTGAGATGACGCCGCTGACGGCGGGTTCGACGAGGATGCTGTCCACCGGGGTGAAGACGTCCGGCTGGAGCTGCGCGTAGTAGGCGACCAGGGCGTTGTCGGCGGCCATGGCTTGTGCGCGTCCGGTGGAGACCGCCTGGTTGACGTTGTCCTGCTGCGGCAGGATCAAGGGGGTGATCTGGCCCTTTCCGGCGTCTGAGCACTGCTTCTGGAATTCGGGAAGGACGCTGAGGGCCTGGGTGGTGCCCGTCTGGGCGGCCACCGTCTTGCCGCAGAGGTCCAGCATCTGAGCGACTTTGTCCGGATTGCCCTTCTTCACCATGACCGAGGTGCCGCCCTTCATGTAGCTGACCATGTTCACCTGGGCCTCGCGGTCCGGGGTGATGGAGAAGGCCGCCCAGGAGGCGTCGTAGCGCTTGGCCTGGATACCGGCGATGATGCCGTTGAAGTCGCCCTTGCTGAACTCGCTCTTCAGGCCCATCTTCCTGGCGACGGCGAGGGCCAGATCCGGTTCCAGGCCGACGATGGCTCCGGTGCTGTCGGTGAAGGTGATGGGCGCGTAGGTCGGGTCGGTGACCAGGCTCAGGGTGCCTTTCTGTTTGAGCGCGGCGGGTACGAGCGCTTCGACGGCGGGGTCCGTCTGGACCGCTTCGGCGGCCGCGCGACCGCCGGCGCCGACCCCCTGTGCGGCGGAGGATCCGTCGCCGGTGCCGGCGGCCGGCGTCGGGGTTTCCGTGTTGGTGCAGGCGGAGGTTCCTGCCACGAGGGCGACGGCGGCAAGGGCCAGGGCGGTCTGGCGTGCCAGGCGGCTGGTGGTGATGTTCTTCATGAGGCTTCCTTGGCGGCTTGGGATCGAGAAGAAGGGGAGTGTTGAAAACTTCAATAAGTTCAACTTATTATTTTGGTGATGCAGGTCACTGTCAAGAGCGATCCGCTAGCGTTCTGATTGTCACGACATCGCGAGAGGGGAAAACCATGGGCACCGTGGTGCGCCGCAGAAGCAACGCCGTCACTGAGGAAGCCATCGCCGAGCGCAGGGTGGAGATTCTCCGGGCGACGGCCGCCGTGATCGTGTCCTCGGGGCTCTCGGGGTGCTCCTTCGGCGCGGTCTCAGACGCCACCGGGTTCAGCGTCGGGATGATCCAGCACTACTTCCGCACCCGGGACAAGCTGATCGAATCCTGCGTCGAGCACCGCATGGAGGAGTCGGAGAGCGAATGGCGGACGACGGCGGCACGCGGCGATGACGCCGTGCAGCGGCTGAGGGAGCTCATCGACTACTCGGTGATGGGGGAGAAGGACTTCAGTGATGCGTGGGGTTTCTGGTTCGAGCTCTACGCGGCGGCACGCCTGGACCCGGCGCTGGCCGGGAAGGTCAACGAACGCCTTCAGTACTGGCAGCGGCTCTTCACCGACGCCTTGCACGACGTCTATGCCTCCGGTCAGGCCCGCACGGGCCGTCCCGTGAGCGAACTCGCCGGAGCCCTGCTCGGCCTCACCGATGGCTTGGCGTTCCAAGCCATCAACGGCACCTTCGGCATGACCGTGTCCCGTATGCACCGGATCCTCTACGGATTCATCGACACGGAGCTGGGTCTTTCGCTCGGCGAGCCCGATCCCGCGAACACCCGCTACCACTGACCACCGGCGACGACGCCGGAAACACTACGAAACCCAAGCGAGGAACAGATGAGCAGCACGCCAACCTTCCTTCACCTGGCGGCCCGTGCCGCGGGCTACCGCCCCTCACCGGTGCGGGACTTCTGGGAGGTCTCCATGCAGCCGGGCGTCATCTCCCTGGCGGGCGGCAACCCGGACCTCACGGTCCTGCCCCTCGCCGGGCTGGGGGAAGCCGCGTCCCGGATCATCACCGAACGCGGTCTCGATGCCCTGCAGTACGGTTCGGGTACCGGGACAGGAGGCGCCCGTGACGCCGTTGCGCGCGTCATGGCTGCCGAAGGCAATCCGGTGGATCCGGAGCACGTTCAGATCACCGCCGGCTCACAGATGGCCCTCGAACTGGTGGTCAAGCTGCTCTGTGACCCGGGGGACGTGATCCTCGCGGAAGGCCCCACCTATGTCGGCGCACTCGGCGTTTTCGCCGGAATGCAGACCGACGTCGCCCATGTCGCGATGGACTCCGACGGTCTGATCCCGGAAGCGCTCGAAGAAGCCATCGCCCGCTTGCGCTCCGAGGGACGGACCGTCAAAGCCCTCTACACCATCCCGAACTTCCACAACCCCACCGGCATCACGCTCTCAGCCGAACGGCGTCCGCGGATCGTCGAGATCTGCTCCCGGGCGGGCCTTCCGATCATCGAGGACAACCCGTACGGGCTGCTCGGCTTCGACGGCGCCACCTTGCCGAGCATGCATCAGCTGGACCCGGACAACGTCATCTACCTGGGGTCCTTCTCCAAGATCGTGGCACCCGGGTTGCGTGTCGGCTGGGCGGTCGCCCCTGAGCCTTTGAGGCGGCCACTGCAGCTTGCGTCCGAGGCGACCACGATCTGTGCCTCGGTCCTGAGCCAGACCCTCGTGGAGGAGTACATCCTCGGCCACGACTGGGAAGCTGTGCTGGCGAAGGCCCGGGGGCTGTACCGGAGCCGTTCCGCCGCGGTGCAGGAGGCGCTGACGGAGCATATGCCGGCAGGCGTCCGCTGGAGTGAACCGCGCGGCGGTTTCTTCACCTGGCTCGATCTGCCGGACGGCGTCTCCTGCCATGCCGTCCTGGACGCCGCGATCGATGCCAAGGTCGTGTTCGTTCCCGGAACGGCGTTCTACACCGGCCCGGACATGGACCCGGGCGTTCCCGGCTTTTCGCAGCTGAGGCTGGCCTTCTCCCTGGAGGAGGAGGACACGCTGCGTGAGGGTGTGCGCCGCCTTGGCGAGGCCATCCGCGGAAAATGACGCGACCGCCGTCGTCGGGCCGATGGTGAGGGCCCGACGACGGCGGCACGTCGGCTGTCAGACGACGCCGAGGGCGAGCATCGCGTCGGCGACCTTGATGAAGCCCGCGATGTTGGCGCCTGCCGTGTAGCTGCCCGGGACACCGTATTCGTCGGCGGTCTCGAGGCAGCGGTCGTGGATTCCGCGCATGATCTCCTCCAGGCGGTTCTCCGTGTGCTCGAAGGACCAGGAATCGCGGGAGGCGTTCTGCTGCATCTCCAGACCGCTGGTGGCGACGCCGCCCGCATTGGCGGCCTTGCCGGGCGCGAAGGTGATGCCGGCCTCAGCGAAGACCTTGACGGCGTCCGGGTCGCAGGGCATGTTGGCGCCTTCGGCGACGATGGCGCAGCCGTTGCGTGCCAGCGTGAGCGCGTCCCCGCCGTCGAGTTCGTTCTGAGTCGCGCAGGGAATCGCGATGTCGCAGGGGACGGTCCAGATCGAGGAGTCCGAGACGAAACGGGCGGCCGGACGCTGCTGCAGGTAGTCGGAGATGCGGCCTCGCCGGACCTCCTTGATCTCCTTGAGGATGTCCACGTCGACGCCGGCCTCATCGACGATGAAACCGCTGGAATCGGACACGGCCACCACGGTGCCGCCGAGCTGGTGGACTTTCTGGACCGCGTACGTGGCGACGTTGCCCGAACCGGACACCACCACCTTCTTGCCGTCGAAGGAGTCGCCGCGGGTCTTGAGGATCTCGTCGGTGAAGAAGACGGCGCCGTAGCCGGTGGCCTCGGTGCGGACGAGGGAGCCGCCCCAGCTCAGGCCCTTGCCCGTCAGGACGCCGGACTCGTAGCGGTTGGTGATGCGCTTGTACTGGCCGAAGAGATAGCCGATCTCGCGGCCGCCGACGCCGATGTCACCCGCGGGGACGTCGGTGTGCTCACCGATGTGGCGGTAGAGCTCGGTCATGAAGGACTGGCAGAAACGCATGATCTCGCCGTCGGAGCGGCGCTTGGGATCGAAGTCGCTGCCGCCCTTGCCGCCGCCGATGGGCAGACCGGTGAGTGAGTTCTTGAAGATCTGCTCGAAACCGAGGAACTTCACGATGCCCAGATAGACGGACGGGTGGAAGCGCAGACCACCCTTGTACGGGCCGAGGGCGGAGTTGAACTCCACCCGGAAACCGCGGTTCAACTGCGTGATGCCCTGGTCATCGACCCACGGGACGCGGAAGATGATCTGGCGTTCGGGCTCGCACATGCGGCGGATGATGGCCGCGTTGGTGTATTCCGGGTGCTTCGCGACCACGGGGCCGAGACTGTCGAGGACTTCGTGGACCGCCTGGTGGAACTCGGCTTCACCGTGGTTCCTCTGAAGGACCTCGTCGTAGATCTCTTGGAGGGCGGTGTGCAGAGCTGCCATGGATTCCCCTGGTTCGTGTCGTGAATGGGCCGATGGATGAGATGGGTCACATGCGCGGCCCACTGAGTGAGAAGTCTGCCACTCGAGGCCTCCGGCCCGGATCCGGAGGCGAATGTGACTGATGCCGCCGATAAAATCGGGGCATGTCTGAAAACCTGCCGCCCTGCCCTGAATGCTCCAGCGAGTACAGCTACGAGATGGGCGCCCTGCTGGTCTGCCCGGAATGCGCCCATGAGTGGGAGGCGAGTGCCGTCGAGTCGTCCTCCGAGGAGGGCGTGATCCGCGATGCGGTGGGCAATCTGCTCAGCGACGGGGACTCGGTGACCATCGTGAAGATCATGAAGGTGAAGGGCAGTCCGACGCCGTTGAAGGCCGGGACGAAGGTCCGGAACATCCGTCTCGTGGCAGGCGTGGGGGATCACGACATCGATGCGAAGGTGGACGGCTTCGGCCCCATGCAGTTGAAGTCCAGTGTGGTGAAGAAGGCCTGATGTCCTGAATCGCCGCACGTGAACGGGTGTTTCGTTCCGTCGGCGATCCCTCTTGTCTGTCAGCGTCGGCAGGTGTGGAATCGGAAGTGTCCGATGGGCCCGGTGGCCTGTGCCGATCCAACGCAGGGAGCTGATGATGGCGCCGCATGGTGGTGGAGCAGTATCGAATGAACCGTCCATCTACAAAGAGGACGGGAATGGCGGCAAGGGAGTCGTCAGAATCGCGATCGTGGCGGCGCTGGGAGGTTTCCTCTTCGGCTATGACAGCGCCGTGATCAACGGCGCGGTATCCGCCGTCGAGCAGAGGTTCGACGTCGATCCGGTGTCGCTGGGATTCGCGGTCGCTTCAGCGCTCATCGGCGCCGCTGTCGGCTCGCTGCTCGCCGGCAGGCTGGCCGACAGGGTGGGTCGATTGTCCGTCATGCGCATCGCCGCCGTGCTGTTCCTGGTCTCCGCTCTCGGTGCCGGCCTGGCACCGGCCCTGTGGGTGCTCGTGGTGTTCCGGATCGTCGGTGGCCTCGGCGTGGGTATGGCTTCGGTGATCGCCCCGGCGTACATCGCGGAGGTGTCACCGGCCCAGATCCGTGGGCGTCTGGCGTCCTTGCAGCAGTTGGCCATCGTGACGGGCATCTTCATCTCGTTGCTGGTGGACTTCCTCCTGGCGACGGCGGCCGGTGGTTCCGGGGCGCCGCTCGGGGGATTGGAAGCCTGGCAGTGGATGTTCCTGGCCATGGCGGTCCCGTCCCTCATCTACGGTGGCCTGTCCCTGACGATTCCCGAGTCTCCGAGGTACCTGATCGCTCAGCACCGGGTCTCCGAAGCCACCGTGGTGTTGAAGAAACTGACCGGCGGTATTCATGTGGAGACCACCGTGGAACGCATTCAGGAATCCATGGAGCGCGATACGGCCCCGTCCTGGAAGGACCTGATGGGCAGGAACGGGCGGATCGCCGGCATCGTCTGGGTGGGCCTCCTGCTCTCGATCTTCCAGCAGTTCGTGGGCATCAACGTGATCTTCTACTACTCGAACATCCTCTGGGAGGCCGTTGGCTTCAAGGAGGAGCAGGCGTTCGTGATCACGGTCATCAGCGCCACCATCAACATTCTGACCACACTGATCGCCATCGCCACGGTCGACCGCTTCGGCCGTAAGCCGCTCCTGATCGTCGGTTCCATCGGCATGACCATCACGCTCGCCACCATGGCCGTGATCTTCGGAACCGCGCCCGTCGAGAACGGGGCGCCGGTGTTGCACGGCGCGGCCGGGCCCATCGCTCTTGTGGCGGCGAATCTCTTCGTGGTCGCCTTCGGCATGTCCTGGGGTCCGGTGGTCTGGGTTCTGCTGGGGGAGATCTTCCCGAACAGGATGCGCGCGGCCGCGCTGGCGCTGGCAGCGAGTGCTCAATGGGTGGCGAACTGGCTGATCACGGTGTCCTTCCCAGGACTCAAAGACATCTCGCTTGCACTGGCCTACGGCCTCTATGCGGCCTTCGCGCTGCTGTCCCTGTTGTTCGTCATGAGGTTCGTCCAGGAGACCAAAGGCAAGAGTCTGGAAGACATGCACGCCTAGCTTTCGGCCGGCCCCGTGGGGTGCTGCACGGTGCATGGTGTGGTGCTCCGCCGGGGCCGGCCGATTTGGTCCGGGGGCGGGGGTGGTCTATATTGGATGAGTCGCTTCGACGGGGGAACCTAGCGGAGCGATGATTCATGAATACGGGGGTATGGCGCAGTTGGTAGCGCGTCTGCATGGCATGCAGAAGGTCAGGGGTTCGAATCCCCTTACCTCCACCGAGATACAGTGTTTGAGCCCTGTCCCGCGTGATTGCGGGGCAGGGCTCTTTCGTTGTGTGCGCTGGTCTTCGTGGTGACGATCGTGGCGATCGTTTGCTTTGGGTCGGGGGTGGCTTGGTCTTCGTCGTCGATGGCGATGCGGTCGAACAGACTCGGTTGAGCATGCGGCGTTCGACAGGTTCAGCCTTGGCACGCACGTCGCCAATATTGCTCAGGAGTCTGAGTATCGCGTCAAGTCCGGTCTCCACCTGGTCGTAGGAGGTCGGGAGCGAGTCGCGGCGGCTGGTGACTGCATGGAGGCTGGCGCGGATGCGGTCTTGCTCGGCCTTGACCTGGTCGTGGGGGATCGCGTCGGCGTAGTGCGCCTGGAGGACCTTGACTGGTGATCTGGCCCGACTTTCCTGCTGAGAAGCGAGGGTAAAGGTTTTCAGGCTTGCGGCGTTCCGGGACGTCCCGGGAGACCGGAGGCCTCCGCAGAAGACGATAGGGTCTTCGAGCGCTGAACAGCGGCTAGGAAGGTGATTGGTGCTGCGACTGCTGGCCGGCGCTGAAGCACCCCTAGCTGTGCGCGGCACCTTCCTGGAACTGGGGAGTGTCGGTCACCTTCGTCTGATCGACGAAGCACATCGACCGGGTCTGAGCTCCAAACCGTCCGTTTTTGCTTCATATTTCGTCATAATTCCAGTTCACCGCCATGCGTGACGAGGGCTGCATCAGTCGGAATCGTTGAAATGTCGGTCATTTGACCTCTTGGTCTACATCAAGGGTTCCTGGTTGCGAACGGCTTCTGGAATCCCATTTTCGATTCCCGGTTGCTACGTTCACCTGGCGTCCTCGAAGTGCCTCCCGCGCAGTCGGGCGACTTTCGCCAACTAGGGCGTGATCTCTACTCGCTTACTCGATCAAGGAATAGACGTGATCTCATTCTCAAAGCAGAGACGTGCCCTCACTGTCTCGAAGGCCATCGGCGCCCTGGCCGCCGTTTGTGCACTTTCATTTACGCTCACGGCCCCCGCTGTCGCCCAGAACAATGGGCCTGATGCTGAGCTGGGTGAGGGCGTATCCGCCGAAGTGCGGTCCCCGGTGGGTGCCTCCAGCCAGCAGGGCGACCTCCAGGCAGACGACCAGCGCGGAATCCAGCTCGACTTCACGTTCGTACCCACCAGCCCACAGTGCTCGGCGTCGGATACTGAGGGTGTGAAGATCTGCGTGACTCCCCACGCCGCGAAGCAGGAGCCGGCCGCTTTGAACAGAGGCGCGGGTATCAGAAGCTTCAAGACTCAACCCCTTCCGACCGCACTGTGCATGCCCACCGGGCAAGCGACTGTCCGGGTAACTCGGACGGAGTCCTGTACCTCCCTGCTCATGACCGTACAGATCGTCCGGGAAAGCAAGACCGGCGTAACCATCGTCGGAACCAACGAGATAGTTACCTACCTCTACCAATACAGCTCCCTCAGGCAGGCCACTGTCGCTAACCAGCTCACCATCCTGCCAAGCAGCTTCACCGGTAGCGGCGCCGAAACCTTTGTCGCCTCAGCGACTCCCGCGTGCAAGGGAAACTGCAAGTTAGACGGCAACGTCCCCTCGATCGCCGGCCGCAAGCTCACCCCAAAGTCGGAGATCAGTACCGAGAGCTTCTACACCTGGACCGGTACCAAGGCCCGCACGGAACAGACCATGACCTGGACTATCTCCTTCGCCAACCCCCAAGCAGGCGGCAACCCGCAAATCACGGCTGGTCCAGGCGTCTCCTACCGATGCGACAACGAGAACGGCTCCGCTTCTGCACTGCCAGGGTGCGTCGTCAAGCAGAGCGCCATGCAGATGACCTACGCCAAGTCCAGTTGGCCCGGCTTCGGCCGCCACGTCAGCCTCGCACAGGGAAGCGGCCTCCCCGGTGCGGTAGTCCCCCTCACCCGGTTGGACGCGAACCAGTCACCCATTGCCAACCGAAACAAGGCCTGCCCCACGAATCTGAAGCGACCCTCCGGCATGGATTGCGACGAGTATCCTTTCGCTTCGACAAAGCAAGGCGCGGCGCTCAACGGTGGGACCGGGCGAACCTTCGCAGGATGCGGGATCAACGACAAGCGGTATGCCATCGGAGCCAACGGTGCCAAGGGCTTCAGCGCATGCATGATCTCCGCCGCTGAAAATCGTTCAGCGGGCGCTCAGATGGGCGCCTTCTGGGCCAAGTACCACGTCCTCGCGGGCGACAACTTCTATATCAACGTCAAGTAGAGGAGGGCCAAGTGGTTGGTTCATACCGTGCTTTTCCGGAATTCGGTGCGCTCTGGCTAAGCGGTGCTGTCGCTGCCGGCACCGAAGCCGCCGTGATCGGAGGCAAGCTCTGCATCCAGTCCGACCGTTCCGTTCAGATCCTCACGGGCGGCTTGGGTGAGGTCCCGGTGCTGGTTCATATAGATCTTCACGTTTCGATGCCGTCCGTCGGGATGGATGGATACGACGCCGTCGTCGAAATCAGCATCATGCCCGGCCGCCTCACGACCTATGATGAGGTTGTACGGGACGGAGCGCCGGTGCGATTGGTCGGTGCCGAGCGGGAGGACGAGTCGCTTCTCGATCTCGTTTCGGGCGACGAAACCGTCACCAGAGCACGATTCCACCTTCGCGCGGGTGTGCAGATCGAAGGCGCCGATAGCGCGATGGTTGAGGAAGTTCTCGTTCAGGCCTGGCCCGAAGAGTCTGCACGTTCCTGGTCTGTCATCAAGCTGGCACCGGGGGACACGGAGTACGAGTCCAAACAGTACGGGAGCTGGGCGACTGCAAGGACGGAACCAGAAGCGATGGCGAATGAAGGAATCATCCAGCTTGAGCCTCCCTCTGTCATGGACGAGCGGACGAGAGTCCGTTCTCTGGAAGAGAACCTCCGGCGGCGCGGCCGACCATCTTGACGTTCCCCGAAGGGTTGAAAGCCTATCGTCGTCCCGGATGTCGCTGAGTAGATAGCCAGGAGCTTCCGGCGACGACATTTCGTCGGAGACTCCTGGTCACTCTGGCTCACAGCCCCTCGTCGGCTCAGCCGCATCCCAGCCTGGCATCCTCGCCGCGGGCGCTGTCCCTTCCTCTGAGAGGTGCAACGATCATCGTCGTGTATCTCATGCGGTGAATGACGATCGGGCAGCGTCGAGTCCTGCTGTCTTCGAAGTCGGCCAGGTGCATCACCGGGGTCGTGGCGACGGGACCACATCCGGCGCAGCCGCGCTCTGCTCGAGCAGGCTCCCCAATAGCTGGAGAGCCTCGGCGCCGGGGGAACCCGCATCCGCCGCGTACATGAGGACCCGGTGCCCGGAATCGTCCGGAAGGTTCAGCACCTCGAAGTTGAGCTCGACGTCCCCGACCTCAGGATGGTGCAGGTACTTCATACCGGACATGCAGTTCTCCACGGGATGCTTGGCCCAGAGCGTGGCGAACTCCTCGCTCTTCAAAGACAATTCACCGATCAGCGCGGCCAGTTCCTGGTCGTCGTTCATCCGTCCGGCCAGGAGTCGAAGGGATGCGACAGCCCGGGCCGCCTCTTCGGACCACCGGCCGTAGAGCTCCCGGGTGTGGGGGTCGAGGAACAGCAACTTCGTCATATTGGGCCGGTCCGACGGGGTCTCCGGTGACCCGAGTCTGAGATGGCCCGCAAGGAGGCGATGTCCCAGACGGTTCCAGGCGAGCACTTCGCTCCGGCGGCCGAGAACGACGGCGGGCGTGCCCGGCATGGAGGCGATGAGCCGGACGGTTCCTGGGCGGGCCTTGTCCGGCCTGGCGGGGGTCCGCCGCTTCGCCTTCACCGGCTGCGCCAGATCGAACAGGTGAGTCCGCTCGTCCGGACCTAGCTGGAGCGCCCGCGCAATGGAATCGATCACGGCCTCGGAGGCATTGCTGCTCACGCCCTGTTCGAGGCGGGTGTAGTAGGTGCTGCTCACGCCCGCCAGCATGGCAAGTTCCTCCCGCCGAAGCCCCGGCACCCGCCGCGTGCCGTAGTTCAGCAGACCGACGTCCTCGGGCTTCAATGCGGCCCGGCGGACGCGGAGAAACTCCCCAAAGTTCACTGTGATCGCTCATGGTCCCATTCTGCCGACAGTGGCACGGCTCTGTCCTGCCCCTGTCAGGGGTAGGCAGAACAGGGAGTGGTTGCCTGCATCCGAACCGAGCACCGTGGTCAATGACGGAGCCGCGGAGACGGCTGTAGCCCCACAGAAGGAACACCAGGAAATGAGCACCACCTCGGATTCGACGATCACGACGGAAGGGGCCGCACACCCGCAGCCAACGTCCGGCGTCGTCCCTCCAGAAAAGATGACCCGCCGCCAGAAGACGGCGCTCAGCGTTCTTCTGGCTGCCAGTTTCACACTCGCCGTCGACTTCTCCATCCTCAACGTGGCTCTGCCCGCCATCGGAGCGGACGTCGGGTTCACTCTTGAGAACCTGCAATGGATCGCGACGGCGTTCTCGCTGTGCGCGGCGGGTTTCACGCTCCTGTTCGGCAGGGTGGCGGACCTGGCCGGTCGGCGCAGGATGTTCTTCATCGGCATGGCCTTGCTCTGCGCTGCTTCGCTTGCCGGTGGTCTCGCCCTCGACCCGGCACTGCTGATCCTGGCCCGTGTCGGCCAGGGCATCGCGACGGCGATCGTCGTCCCGTCCGCGCTGGCCCTGCTGCTGGGCTCATTCCCGGAGGGGCGGCTGCGGGAGAAGGCCCTGGGCCTGAACGGATCCCTGATGGCGGCCGGGTTCACCGCCGGTGCGATCCTCGGTGGTCTGCTGACCGATCTGCTGAGCTGGCGCTGGGCCTTCTTCATCAACGTCCCAGTCGCCGTCGCAGTCCTGCTCATCGCTCCGGCGGTCCTGACGGAGAGCCGGCCATCCGGGAAAACACGCCTGGACGTCCCAGGAGCCGTCACGGTGACGCTCGGGTTGCTGGCGCTGGTCTTCGGCCTGAGCAACGCCGCCGAGCATTCCTGGACGGCCCCTCTGACAGTGGTCTCCTTACTGACGTCCCTCGCCCTCATCGTGGCGTTCGTCGCGATCGAGCGGCGCGCCGATTCTCCGCTCGTTCCCCTGACTGTCCTGAGCCGTCCCGCCATCGCATGGGGCAATATCGCCGGTGTTCTTGCGTTCGTGACCGAGACCTCCCTGGTCTTCCTGCTGACCCTCTATCTGCAGAGAGTGCTCGGATATTCGCCGCTCGGGGCTGGACTGTCGTTCGCAGTGCTGGGTCTGGGCACTGTGCTCGGCGGGATCCTGGGACCGAAGGTCATCGCCAGGGCCGGCAACAAGCGGGCGATCGTCTACGGCTTCATCGTCCAGGCGCTTGCCACCGGAGTCCTGGTCCTTCTGACCCCGAGCGCGGCCTCTCTGGCCCTGCTCCTCATCGCGAGCTTCATCGGCGGAGCGGCGAATCTGGTGGTCATCGTCGGCTTCATGGTCACCGCGACCTCGGGCCTTCCGGACGCCGAGCAGGGCCTGGCCACAGGCCTGGCGACCATGAGTCAGCAGATCGGAATCACCATGGGGATTCCGGTGATGAGCGCCATCTTCACGGCGCAACTGCTGGCGGCCGGGACGAGCGATGCCCCGGCCGTCTTGCACGGTGTGATCGTTGCGATCTGGGTCAATGCCGGTCTGTGCCTGGTCACGGCACTCCTGGTCGCGGTGTTCTTACGCAGGCCCGCGCCAGAGACGCGGCGCGCGGCCTGAGACTGCCGTGAACCGGCTGGGCGCGGCGAAGCCGTTCAGCGCGGGTGCGCCGGAGGCATGGCCTCCGGCGCACCCGCAGCTCATGCCCTCTGCACCGGTTGCCGGAGAATTGTCCGTAGTTTCTCCGGGCTGACCTTGCGGGCGTCGCTCAGGTAGATCTCGTGGTGCTTTCCGCTGAGCTGGAAGCCGTTGCCGGGTATGAACTCATGATGCATCCGCTGGAGCACCGGCCCTTCGTCGTCGAAGGATCCGAGATGCAGCGTCTGCACACTGAGGCCCTCGGACAACGTCTCAAGGCGCACCTCCGAAAGACGCTCAGGTGGGGCCTTCGCCCCCGCCTGAGCGAATGCGTCGGCGAACGTCGACTCATCGATCCATTCAGGAACCATGAGCATCATCGTCCACTCCCAGCGTGACTTGTCCCGCGAGGTGGTGAAGGCATCCATGTCCTCCGCCCACCAGAGGCCTTCCAATGGCGGTACGACGTAGTCGCGCCCCAATTCCTTCTTGCTGGCGAACTTGAGTTTGTACGCCACAGGGTAGAGCGCGGCCAGCGCCGCCGCATAGGCCGGTGAGGTGTTCGGGTCGCCGTGGCCGTCGATCATGAGGTACCGCATCTGCGGTATCTCCAGCACCCGGAAATCCCCGCGCACGGCCTGATAGCTGTCGAGGCTCTTCTTGAAGTCGATCTTGTCGGTCATCGGGTATCTCGGTCCTTCCGGCCAGCGGATCAGGAGAACTCCTCAGCCGTCCGGCTTCGGGGCCTTGGCACGGAGACTACCGCCTCTCGCTTCCGAGCGACACCACCCGGCGTCGTCCCTCTCGTGAAAAGCGCAGGCCCCTTCTACAGTTCGAACTCGCCTGGTGCGAGGCTGCGAGCCAAACAGAACTCGTTTCCCTCGGGATCCGCCAGCACCGTCCAGGACTGGTTCTCCTCCTGCCCGATGTCCGTGCGCACGGCTCCGAGCGCGAGAATCCGTTCCAGTTCCTCGTCGTGGCGGCGATCGATCGGTGTGATCTCGAAGTGCAGGCGGTTCTTGTGGCCTTTCGGATCCTGGCTCAGGACGAACACCATGCTCGGAACCGCAGGACCCCGGCGCAGCTCCGCCAAGCGTTGCTCGTCGGGGGACTCCGGATCCGGCCCGATCTCCACGGTCAGGCCGTTCTTGTCCTGATAGATGACGTATCCGAGAACATCGCACCAGAATTCCGCCAAGCTGCGCGGGTCGGCGCTGTCCAGGGTGACCCACTCCAGCCGACTGGCCATCCGTTCGTCCTTTCCACGGGAACTCCTTGCCAGCCTACGCCGCGGCGCACCTCTTGCCATGCGTTCACCAGCACACCATACTTAGCTATATGGCTAAGTATGGTGTGCTGGACGATGTCTTCATCGCTTTGGCCGATCCGACCAGACGCGCGGTGATCCGTCGTCTCGGCCGGGGTCCGGCGAGCGTCGGGGAGCTCGCGGAGCCCTTCGCGATGGCCCTGCCATCCTTCCTGAAGCACATCAGGATGCTGGAGGCGAGCGAGGTGATCCGCACGAGCAAGGCAGGCCGCGTGCGGACCTGCAGGCTCAATCGTGGACGCCTTGCCCTGGTGGACGACTGGCTCGCCGAGCAGCGCGGACTCTGGGAACAGCGCACCGACCGGCTCGAACAATTCGTCATCACCACCCAGGAGGAATCATGACCACGCTCGACCCGCGACTCGACCTCAGCCTTCATCGGGTGATCCGTGCCCCGCGCAGCGCTGTCTGGCGGGCCTGGACGCAAGCCGCCCAGCTGGAGCGCTGGTGGGTTCCGTCCCCGACGGTCGCCCGGGTGGACCGTCTGGACGTCCAGGCTGGGGGAGCGTTCGTCACCAGCATGAGTGACGACGGCCGGAATTTCGTCCCTCACACCGACTCGATCTTCCTGGTCATCGAGGACGGCCGACGGCTGGTCTTCACCAACGCCGTGAACAGTGAATGGAGGCCGGCCGCTCCGGCGCCGGTGGCCATGACGGCCGAGATCACGCTCAGCGATCACCCCGAAGGCACTGACTATCACGTGGTGGTCCGGCACGGTGACCCGGCATCCCGTGACCGCCACGAGGAACTCGGTTTCTTCGAGGGCTGGGGCGCGGTCACCGCGGCCCTCGCGCAGCTCGTGGAGA
The DNA here is from genome assembly GCF_044748305.1 of Arthrobacter sp. NPDC090010. Classification (NCBI taxonomy): domain Bacteria; kingdom Bacillati; phylum Actinomycetota; class Actinomycetes; order Micrococcales; family Micrococcaceae; genus Arthrobacter; species Arthrobacter sp. NPDC090010. Next base: position 201,126 of record NZ_JBIVFT010000002.1, on the reverse strand, counting down.
CGGATACTGCCGTCTGAGATGAGGCGGCGACGCTGACCGGCATGCCTCATACGGCTCGGCCAGCCCCCGGGTGGACACCGGGGACTGGCCGAAAACGAGGCTGTGCCGACTCAGCCGTGCTGGTAGCTCAGGCAGTCCGCCGCATCGGTGCCGGGACCGATGCGGACCCCGGAGGCCTGACACATCAGGTGATCGTTGTGAACGCACTCGCCGCGCTGGCAGGCGCCCACATGAGCCAGCACCTTCGGAAGTCCGCCGAGGGCGGAAGTGTCGATGAAGGTGCCGCAACTCGCGTGGTCGGCTGAGCCGGCCACCGTGATGGCGTAGGCGTTGCACTCGTGTTCGTGGTTGAAGGCGCAGTTGTCCACCGTGCACGTGGACACTTCCGGAATGCTCGCGGTCATGATTCCTCCTCGGTCTGGATGGTGCCTATAGCTCGAATCTAGACCTTTGGCACGATGGGCGATAGGAGGGAAAAGCGCATGATTTCCTTGTCTTTCCGCCCGTCTCAGCCGGTCCGTGCGGACCGTGCCGGTCCGACCCGGAGGCGGCCTCCGGCGTCGAGCACCTCCACCGCCGTGCCGTACACCTCGCTCAGAAGCTCCGGACGGCAGACCTCCTCAAACCGTCCTTGTGCACGGATCCGGCCCCGTTCCATCAAGACCAGGCGGTCCGCGTAGGAGGCGGCCGCGTCGAGATCGTGCAGGACCGTGCAGACTGCTGCGCCCTGCGCGGCCAGATCCCGCATCAGGGCGAGCGTCGCTTCGGCATGGGCCACATCCATGGCGCTGGTCGGCTCGTCGAGCAGCACCACGGACCCTGCCGTCACAGGCGTGGCCTGGGCGATGGTCCTGGCCAGGGCGGTCCGCTGACGCTCGCCTCCGGAGAGCGTGGTCACCTCACGTCCGGCGAGATGGCTCAGCCCCGTCATGCGGAGTGCACCGGCGACGGCGGCCCGGTCGTCGGCCCGCTGCTTTCGCCAGGGAGTCCGGCCCATGCTGACGATCTCCTCCACGGTGAAGGCGAAGGACACGGAGGAGTCCTGCGGCATCATGACCCGTCGTCGGGCCGCCTCAGCCGCCTGGAAGCGGTGGACTTCCCGGTCTCCGAGCAACACGGTCCCGGAGCTCGGCCGCAGCTGTCCGGCGGCCACCGAGAGCAGCGTCGATTTCCCAGCGCCGTTGGGGCCGATGACGACAGTCACCTCACCGGGGTGCAGGTCGACGGCGGCTCCGTCCACCAGCGTCTTCGGACCCATTTTCACGCTCACGTCCCGGAGGCTCAGCGATGCGTTCATGAGCTTGCCCCGGTTCCCCGAAGCGTCCTGCGCAGGAGCAGGAGGAAGAGTGGGCCGCCCAGCAAAGCCGTGAAGACTCCCACGGGGAGATCGGCGAACGGAATGACCGTCCGGGCCGCGATGTCCGCCAGCCCGAGCAGCACCGCCCCGCCGAGGCACGACAGCGGCACCAGATAGCGCTGGGACGGCCCCACGACAAGCCTCAGCGCGTGGGGGACGATGAGCCCGACGAACGAGATCACTCCGGCGAAGGCCACAGCCACGCCCGTGAGCACGCAGCTGAGCAGGATCGTGATCAGCCGGAGACGTTCCACGCCGACTCCCATGGCGGACGCGGTCCGGTCCCCGAGGGCCAGGACATCGAGCGATCGTCTCAGCGGCAGGCAGCAGAAGAGACAAGCGAGGAACAGTCCTGCCGTGATGCCGACGGACTCCCACGACGCGTTTGAGAGGGTCCCCATCTGCCAGAAGATGATCTGCTCACGCGAGCTGGTATCGCCCAGGAAGACCAGGAAGCTCGTAGCGGCACCTGCGACCGCATTGACTGCTATGCCCGTCAGGACGAGCGCCAGGACCACGGCGCGGCCGTTGGACCGCGCCAGGGACCAGACCAGGCCGGTCACGACGATCGCTCCGAGGAAGGCGGAGCCCGGGAGAACCCACGGGAGGGCGGCGGCGACACCGCTCACAATGGCCAGACTCGCCCCGACGGAGGCACCGGCGGAGACGCCGATGATGCTCGGTTCGGCCAGGGGGTTGGCGAAGAGCCCTTGCATGAGGGTGCCGGCGACCGCGAGGCAGGCTCCCACGAGAAGGGCGAGAGCGGTGCGGGGGAAACGGATGGTCCAGAGCGTTGCATCCAGCCGGGTCCCGAGGGGGTCGGCTCCGCCGAACAGCACCCGGCCCAGCGAACCGGCCACCTGAGCCGGCGAGGTGGAGAACTGCCCCAGTGAGGACGAGAGCAGGATGATCGCGAGGAGCGCCACGCCGAGGATCGCGGCGACCAGCACCGCCCTTCCGCGGCGCGCGCCGCCCGGGCGGGGAGCCGTGTTTCGCGGGGGCACCATTGCGGCGGGCGGTGCCGTCTTCCGTGTGGCGGTGGACGTCATGCGCCCTTCCCTTCGGAGGTGTAGATCGCCTCGGCGAGGGCCACCAGATTCGCAGGCGTGCGAGGACCGTAGGAAAGCAGCTGACCGTCCGCAGCGGTGATGATCCGCTTCGTAGACCCGGCCGTGGTCGCCGCCATGCCAGGTCTCTTGAGCAGCCCGTCCACGCCGCCCGTGGATTGGACGCCGTCCTTCATGGCGAGCACTATCTGAGGATCGAGGCTGACCAGTGATTCGGCGTTGGCGGGTTTGAGCTGGGTGATCCCGTTCTCCGCGGCGACGTCTTCGAGACCCAGCGCGTTGATCACGTCGGCAGCTCCGTAGTCCTTGCCGAGGATGAAGAACACTCCGGCGGTGCCGCGGATGTACAGCACAGCCGCCCGCGGCGGGACCGGGGTGGCGGCTTTGAGAGCCGTGATGCGTTCGCGCGCCTTCGCGAGATCATCCTGGGTGCGCTGAGCCAGGGTGTGTGCAGCCTGCCCCAGGCCGAGCGAAGCGCCGACGGCTTCGATGGCTCCGGCGATCCCGTCGAGCCCCTGCGGCTGTGCGAAGCGGACCACGGTGACGCCCGCCGATTCGAGCTGCCGGTACTTCTCCTCGCTGCCGATGGTGGTGTTGGTCAGAATCAGAGCCGGATGGAGTTCCAGGACCGCCTCGGTGTTGAGGTCGTGGCCGCCCTGGGTCACCACGGGAAGGTTCTTCAGCGCCGCTTGGGTGTCGGAATTGGAACGGCCCACCAGGCGTTTCTCCAGCCCGAGACCGATCACCGTGTCCGTCAGGGTGCCGTAGAGATCCAGTGCGAGCATCCGGTCCGCCGAGGTCACGGTCACGGTCCGGCCCGAGGCGTCCTTCACGGTGACCGGAAGGGCCGGGCGCGGGTTCTGAACCGCCGCCGTCACATCGTTCACCGTCGCGGCCTCTCGCGGACCGCGGAGGCCGAGTGCATCGACGGCGCCCGCCGTCGGAGTCTGTGCGGAGACCGTCGGCGATGTTGAAGCGGGTGCCTGCGGTGCGGCGGGGGAGCAGGCGGCGATGGCGAGGACGACGGCGGCCACCACGATGGCGGGGAGGGTTCTGCGGGACTTCACGGATTTCTTCCTTGAGACTTCGGGGTTGCGGCACCTCAAGTGCCGGGTCCGCGGTGTAGCGGAGGACGAGCCCGACGACGGCGCCGTGCGGCGCCGTCGTCGGGCTCGAGTGTCACGGCTCGGTGGACGGTCCGAGCCACGACTCAGTGCGTGGCGATGCTGTCACGACGCCGGGCCGCCAGAGTGACGGCTGCCGTTCCGAGAGCGAGCAGCAGGGCTGCGAGGCCGAGGACCCCGGCGGAGGCGGCTCCGGTCGAGGCGAGGGCGGTGCCGTCCGCGTTGACGAGATTGCCGTGCGCATCACGGCAGACCGTCTTGGAGCCGGCCTCTGTGGCTCCAGTCATGGACACGGTCAGTGCGTCTAGGGCCTGGCCCGCCGAGTAGAACCCGGCAAAGGCCTTGGCGCCGTCCGCGGTCAGGGTGGCGGATGCGGTGCCTCCGGTTCCGGAGAGCGAGTCGAACCGGAGGGTTGCGAAGGTGACGTTGGCCGCCGAGAGGTCCTTGCGTTCCATGTCCTGGCTCCTGACGTCGGCCACCAGAACGCCGGAGTTCGCGCCCGTGATCTGGACCCGGACTCCGCTGATCGTGGTGTTCAAGAGCCCGTCGTGACCCGTGAAGGTGACGCTGCCCGGGAAGGTGAGGGTTCCGAGCCCGGCGGTGTCGAGGCTGCCGCTGCCGGCGCCCCAGAGGAAACCGTCCCCGCTCGCAGTGGCACCGTTACCGGTGGCGATACTGCCCTTGGCGATACCTCCCACGACGTAGCTGCGGAAGGAGGACTTGACGCCCCAGCTCAGGGACGGAGTGCCGGCGGTGCCGGGGGTCTGCTCCACGGTGCACTTCACCTGCGGATCCAGCCGCCCCGACGTCGTGGGCTGGGCCGTGTTCGTCGGCTGCGGGACCCTCGGCTTGGCCGAGGGAGTCACAACGCCCTGTCCTCCAGGGGTCTTCCCGCCGTTGCCGCCCTGTCCGGAGCCGTCCGGAGTGCTGGTGGGGCTGTAGCTGAAGGCCACGGCGTTGCTGAGGAGATCCTGTCGCCCGAGCAGCGTCTCTTTGGTCACGAGTCCGTGGGCGACCCAGGTGATGACCTCCAGAGGCTCAGCCGTACCTGCCGGGATCGTGATGCTGGTGCTGAAGGCGCCGTTGGTGATGAGCGCTCCGGGAATCCACTGAGGTTCGCCGATGGTGACGTCGTGCATGTTCTCCATCGTGATCGTGGAGAGATCGGTGCCCTTCTTCACAGCGGCGACGTAGACGCCGTTGGCGTCCTTGCCGGTGGACGCGCGCGGCAGGCTGGTGAACCCCTTGCCGGTGACGGTCACGGTTCCGCTCACCGGGGTTCCGGGGTTCTCGGTGCCGGGATCAGTGGTGGGGAAGAGCGCCAGGCGCTGGGCGGGGCTCAAGGTGAGCGGTGCACGGTAGAGAACTGTTCCGGCGTCGGGATTGGTGTGTCCCTTCCAGACCAGGACGTCGTAGGCGGCGGCCTTGTCGAGCGAAGCGGCCGGGATGTTCTTGGTGTCCTGAGTGAAGGTGTTGTTCACCAGGGAGCGGGCCCAATTGGCTCCGAGCACGTCGGCGGCGCCGAAAGATCCGGTGGCCTTGCTGCGGTCCACGACGCCGACATAGACGCCGTTGACCAGCTCGGCACTGTAGTCCTTGCCGCTGACCGTCAGGGCGAGGCCGTCCTGCGCGGTCGCCGTCTTGACGCTGTGGCTGGTGCTCGGAGTGGGGACGGGGGTGGGGAACAGCGCCTCACGCTGAGCCTGGCTCAGGACAAGCGGCTGCCGGTAGATGACGTTGTCCGCGGTGGGGTTGCCGTGCGCGGACCAGAGGATCACGTCCAGTGCGGCGTCCTTGGTCAGCTTCGCGATGGGCACTGAAACCGCGGTGTTGAATGCTCCCTGGGCCGCGGCGGGCAGGTAGGCGAAGTTGTTTCCGAGGGTGTTGCCCGCGTTGACATCGGTCGACGCGGCGGAGTGTTCGATGACGGCGGCGTACACGCCGACGGCGTCCTTGCCCGTCGAGGCTTTCGGAAGGTCCAGATAGCCGGTCCCGCCGACGGCGAGTTTCAGACCGTCGGTGGCGTCGGCGGAGGTCACGCCGACAGTGGTCTGGGGGTTGAAGCGCGACGGTGGAGTGATGGCTCCGGTGACGGACGCCGGGTCGAGCGCCGTACCGGCCGAGTAGAAGCCGGCGAAGGCCTTGGCCCCGTTGGCGGTCAGAAGGGCCGAGACGCCCGTCAGTTCAAGTTTGCCGCTGGTGATGGCGAGCGGCGAGAAGCTGACGTCGGCGAAGTCCGTCTGCGTGACGTCGAGGGCTGGGTTGGCTCCGAACGCCTTGGTTTTGGCGTCGAGGCGCAGCAAGCCCGTGGTGGAGGAGGTGACCTCCAGCGTCGGATTGGAGAAGGTGACGTCCAGCTGGCCGCCGTGGCCGGTGAAGTGCACGCTTCCGGGGAAGGAAAGGGAACCGGTGCCGTTCTGCAGGCTCCCCGTGCCGCCGCTCCAGTCGAAGGGGCCGTTGCCGGCTTGCTGGCTGACTCCACCGGCGGGCGTGATGTTCCCCTGAGCGATGGGGCTGAGGAGGTATTTGCGGAACGACTCTTTGACGCCCCAGCTGAGGGTGGCGTCGGAGACGGTTCCGGTGGCCGGGTCGGCGGCCTGTGCGGCGGGTGCGCCGGTGAAGGCCGCGACGGCGAGCACTGCGGTCGCGGTCGCAGCCCCCAAGGCGCGCCGCAACCAGGGCAGCTGAGTGGATGACATGGGAGAACTCCAGAAATCGAGTGATGAAACAGCGGGATTCGCAACCCGCGAAGTAAGCGTAAGCTAACCTTATTGAATTAAACAACAAGGATGTTATCTAATAGGCATCACTGCTGATCAGAGCACTCGCACCACCGAAAGGCCATCTCATGGTTCCCGAAGCCGTCACCTTTTCCTCCAGCCTCCGTCAGGCGACGAGGGTGGACCACAGTGAAGCGGAGAGTTCCGAGTTCATCGCCTCCCTCATGGAAGGCAAGCGCAGTGCAGCGGACTATGTGTTGCTTCTGACCCAGTACCAGGTCATCTACGGCACGCTGGAACGCGCCGTGGACGCGCGGCGCGCCGAGCCGGCCGTGACGGAGCTGTTCGATCCGGCCCTTGACCGGCTCGCGTCCCTGGAATCCGATCTCGGACTGCTGAAGGAATGGGCGGGACTGGCGGATACGTCCCTGCCGGTGGTGCCGGCGACCGACCGCTACGCGCACCGTATCGCCGAGGTGGCCGCCGAAGCGGACCCGGCACGTCTGCTGGCCCACCACTATCTGCGTTACCTGGGCGACCTCTCCGGCGGCCAGGCCATCGGCGCCCTGGTGGCGCGGCACTACGGTGTGCCGGCCGAAATGCTCACCATGTGGTCGTTCCCGGAGATCCCCAAGGCGAAACCGTACAAGGACCGTTACCGGGAACTGCTGGACGCTTTTGCGCAGGACCACCGAGGAGAGGGAGTGGTGGACGAGGCGGCGCTGGGGTTCCGGCTCAACCGGGAGGTCTTCGCTGAACTGTCGGGGTCCTCACCCCTCCTGGCCGTGGCCTGACGCCGGGCCACGCGCCGAGGAGGATATCCTGAAGGCATGCGCTTCAGCACTTCTTCCTGGACCTGGCTGCACTAGCAGCCCGAACGCGCATTTCCACGCGGGCTGCACGGCAGCCCGCGAAACCCGCGGCAGCGTGTTGTCCGTGCAGCTCCTCAACCTCAAGGAGCATCCATGGACTCGTTCAAAGCCACTACTCTCCGTATGCCGGGCTTGCGTGCCGACATCGCCGAACACCCCGGCCGGTTCAGGGTTCTGACCGGGGAGCGGCCCACCGGGCGACTGCATCTCGGCCACTACTTCGGGACGATCAGAGAGCGCGTTCACCTCCAGCGAGCAGGTGTCGAGACTTTCGTCATCCTGGCCGACTACCAGGTCATCACCGACCGTGCGACCGCGGGGCAGGTCAGGGAGAACGTTCATCACGCCGTGCTGGACTACTTGGCCGCAGGCCTCGATCCCCGGAACACCACGATTTTCACGCATTCGTCAGTTCCTGCCTTGAATCAGCTCATGCTGCCCTTCCTGAGCCTCGTCACCGAGGCCGAGCTGCACCGGAACCCGACGGTGAAAGCGGAGCTGGCGGCATCCGGCCGTGCCCTCAGCGCCCTGCTGCTGAGTTATCCGGTCCATCAGGCCGCGGACATCCTCTTCTGCAAAGGGAATCTGGTGCCCGTGGGCAAGGACAACCTCCCGCACGTGGAGCTCACCCGGACCATCGCGCGGCGCTTCAATGAGCGGTACGGGCCGGTCTTTCCCGAACCGGAGGCGCTCATCACCGATGCACCGGAGCTTCCCGGCCTGGATGGGCGCAAGATGTCCAAGAGTTACGGAAACGCCATCTCGCTCGGCATGAGCGCGGATGAGACGGCTGCGGTGATCCGTGGCGCCCGGACGGACGATGAACGGGTCATCAGCTACGACCCGGAGGGGCGGCCCGGCGTTTCCGGACTGCTCGCGACGGCTGCGGTGTGCCTCGGGCGGACACCGCAGAGCCTCGCCGACGAACTCGGCGATGCCGGCAGCGGTGCCTTGAAGAAGCTCGCCACCGAGGCGGTCAATGAGTTCTTGGCCGGGCATCGGCGACGGCGTGCGGAACTCAGTGCACTGGACGCGGCGGCTGTACTGCGAGCGGGCAATGAGCATGCACGGGCCGTTGCGGAACGGACCTTGGAAGAGGTCCGGCACGCCATGGGGATGGTCTATTGAGCCGCGAACAGCCAGAGCGCCGAGGTCGCCGCCAGCACGGTCAGAGGAGTGACCACCAGACCGAGGGTCAGATAGCCACGCCAGCTCACCCTGACATTGAGCGCCTGGAGCCGTGAGTGCCAGAGCAGGGTGGCAAGGGAAGCCCATGGCGTCACGAGGGGGCCCGCGTTGACGCCGATGAGCAGCGCGGCCAACGACACCGGGGTGCCGGCCGCGGGTTCGAGCGCCAGATAGGCGGGGAGGTTGTTCACGAGGTTGGAACCGAGGGCCCCGGAGCCGGCCATGGCCAGGAGCGCGGGCAGGTCGGTACCGTGACCGAGCCCTCCCAGCAGCCGTCCGAGGCCCAGTGAATGTGCTGCCGACACGACGAGGAAAAGCCCACAGACGAAGAGGATGAGGGAGCCGGGGAACAGGCGCCAGCTGAGGGAGCGTCGCCGTCGGATCGCGAAGACGATCAGCAGCACTGCGGCGGCCGCCGTCGTCGGGATCCATGGCTCCAGCCCAGTGGTCAGGAGTGGCAGCAGGACCACCGTTGTCGCGGCCGAACTCCAGAAGAGGACGCGGTCCGACGGTGACGCGGTCTGTTCCGGTCTGAACCGCCCGCTGAGCTCTCGGCGGAAGAACAGGAAGAGGAGAAGAACAGGGACCACGCTGGCCACGAGGGCGGGAGCCCACAACAGGCTCAGGAACCCTCCGGCGCCGGACGGGCTCAGCTTCGGGGCGGCGAGCAGATTGCTCAGGTTGGAGACGGGAAGCCATAGCGACGCCGTGTTCGCGAGCCAGACGGTGGTCAGGGCGAACGGCAAGGGGCGGAGCCCCGCATGACGGGCCAGAAGCACGACGACGGGTGTCAGCAGGACGGCAGTTGTGTCGATGGAGAGGAACGCCGTGCTCAGGATGGACAGGGCGGCCACACACAACCACAGAACCAGCGTCCGGCCCCGGGAGACGCGTGCCAGTACCCCGGCGACCGCGGTGAAGACCCCGGCATCGGCCGCGAGCTCGGCCACGACGGTGATTGCTGCGGCAAACACCAGCACCGGCAGCACGCGCTCGCCCAGCTGCAGTGCGTCCGTGGGGGGAAGGAGCCCGGTGACCATGGCGAGGGCGCCGAGAAGAAGCAGACCGAGACCGGTCAGGGCAAGACGCATGATCCGATGCTACGGGCATGTCGCCGTCCCTTCCCAGTCGGTGGTTCCGGGCGCAGGATTGGGATCATGGACAAGACGTCATCGCTCCTCGTCCGTCCGGCCACTGCCGACGACTGGACGGCGGTGGAGGCGCTTTTCGGCCGCGGTGGAGGCTCCAATGGTTGCTGGTGTCAGTACTGGCTTCTCGGCGCGGACTATCACCGCAGGGACCGTGGGGAGAACCGTGATGATCTGCACCGCCAAGTGACCGAGGGGACGACCGGGCTGCTGGCCTTTGCCGACGGTGCACCCGTCGGCTGGGCCCGGTTGAGCCCGCGATCCTCCCTGCGGTGGCTCACGACGCGCTACCGCTCGTACCGCTTCGCGGACGACGACCCGTGGACGTTGTCCTGCTTCGTGGTGTCGTCGTCATGGCGCAGGAACGGGGTGATGCGTGCCTTGATCTCCGGGGCGGCGGAGTGGGCGGATGATCATGATGTTCCCCTCGAGGCCTACCCCGTCGATCCTGAGGTGCCGCAGGCGACCAGGAACAGATTCACCGGAGTGCTCCAGCCGTTTCTGACATCCGGCTTCGTCGAGTGCGGACGGCTCAGCCCGGATCGGCCGGTGGTCCGCCGGGGGAGGCCAGCGGAACGCGGGCGAGCCTAGACGGCGAGGAAGCGGCGCTCACCGTTACTCAGAACGACCCGGCCGAAGTGCATCTCGGGGAAGTGCGCGGCCACGACCAGATCTCCCCGTTCGGCGGCCTCGTCCGCGAGACGGTTCCGCACCCGGGACGCGGCCTTCGGGTCGACGTCCCAGATCACCGTCCAGTCCCGTTCGGCGAGCTGGACGACCGAGTGTGCCGCATCGCCCAGCAGAATCGCCCGTTCTCCGCCTGAGGAAAGCACGAAGACGGTCGACCCCGGCGTGTGGCCGGGGCTCCAGCGGGCATCCACGCCGGGTGCCAGTACGTGATCATCTGTGAAAAGCTCCAGCTGGTCCTCGATGGGCCTGAGCTTGTCCGAGGCCTCGGGCCTCGCCTCGGGGCCGCTCACGAAGTGCTCCCAGTCGGCCGCATGGACCCGGTGGGTGGCGCGGGGAAAAGTCGGTGTCCCGTCCACGCTCGCCCAGCCGATATGGTCGAAGTGCAGGTGGCTGAACACGACATCCGTGACCTCGTCGGCAGCCACCCCGTGACTCCTCAGCTGGTTCAGGAACTCGCCACCCTTGTACTGACCATCGTCCATGGGGCCCACTCCTGCATCCAGGACGATGACGCGCTCGCCGCTGCGGATGAGGAACCCGCCTACGGGGAACTCCCACCGCCCGTGCTCGCCGAACGTCTCCGGATGGCATCTCCAGGCGTCAGGGACGGAGAAACGGGAGATGATCTCGCCGGCATTCTCCCGTCCCCGTCCGTCGAACAGGGGTTGGACTTCCAGGGCACCGATACGCACCCTGTCACATTAGCCGCTCGGTGTCGCGCTAGGCGTTCAGCTCCCGCGTGGCACTCACCATGCCGCGCAGGGCGGCCTCGAGGAAGCGCACGACGTCGTCGGCCGGGGTGTCGCGGTCGATCGCGAGGCTGATGAGCGTCTCCTCGGCGAAGGCGACCCAGGAACGCAGGGCCACGCGCAGCATGGGCGTATCCGGGAGGTCGAGCTCGACCAGGGCGTCGCGCAGGCGTTCGGCGTTCAACTCCCTGGACTCGTCCACGACCTTGCGCACCGCGGGGTCTCCGCTGGCGATGCCGCGGACCAGTGAGTAGAAGGTGCCGCGGTGCTGCTGGACGAACTGGGTGATGCGGAGCAGGGTGTCCTGGATCCGCTCCCTGGGTGGCAGCTCGAGCCTGGGCTCGGTGAAGACGAGAAGACTGTCCCTGGCTTTGATGACCACGGCCAGCTGCATGCCCTGGCGCGTCTCGAAATAGTGGAACAGCAGAGGACGGGAGACCCCTGCCCGGCGGGCGAGTTCATCCATGGTCAGCTCGTCGAGCGAGTGGTCCGCCAGGAAGTTCACTCCGGTGGCGATGAGCTGGGCCCTGCGTTCCTCAGGACTCAGGCGGGCGCGCTGTAATTCGGGCACGAGATGAGTCTACTGACTGTGGCGGTGTGCCCGGACACTCTATTGACTCCTAGTCAACAAGGTGGTTATCTTCAGAAGTACGCGTCGTCGAAGGTGTCGGCGCCCTTTTCAGGAGGTTCGATGAAGTTCCCCAGGTCTGAGCGTCTCCGCAGAATCGGTTCCTCGCACGCCGGTCGCATCACACTCGTCGCAGTTCCGGCCGCCCTGGCCGCGACGGTCCTCATGGGAGGTATCGCCCAGGGTGCCGTGCCCGTGTCGTTCGCCGTCTCGGGAAGCCAGTTCCAGATCGGCGCCTCGCAGCTCGAAGGCACCGGCTTCTCCCAGTACGCAGGCGTCGCCAAGGACACCGAAGGCAAGAATCACACAGTCGCCATCGCCAACATCAAGAGCGCCACCCTGAGCGATCTGTGCCAGGCCGTCACCACCGATACCCCCCTCGGTAAGGTCGGCGTCCTGATCAAGGCCGGCGGGGGAGGGAACCCTGCGAGCGCTTCCGACCTCCAGATCGGCATGACCGGACTCAAGGGTGACGCGACCTTCGGCAAGATCCGCATCGGCGTCGACGCCTCGACCGTCAACACATCGGCGAAGGGCACGGCGGGCGATTTCGCCCAGGACTCCGACACCATCTCCATCAAGGGCCTGCAGCAGACGGCCTGGAGTACGCAGGCCTCGGTGTTCACCCTCACGGGGATGAGCCTGCAGCTGACGGACGGATCCAAGGGATGCTTCTGAACGGCGATGCGGCGATGGCCGACGACGGAATGGTGACGGGCATGTCACGCCGCGAGCGGCGGGATGTCCCGGCCGCCGTGGAGAGCGCGAAGGCTCCTGCTGAGGTCCAGGGATTCCGCGCCTGGAGCAAGGGACGGCCCTTCATCGGGTCCGCCATGGTGGCCGTCAGTGGCATCGAGATGTTCTTCTCCGGTCAGCTCGACATCGGCCACCTTCACGTCCAGCTCGGTATCGAGGGCTTACAGGCCACCATCATCCCGATCGCGCTCCTGCTCCTCGGAGTACTGGCGATGACCATGCCGGACCACCATGTGTTCTACGGTGTGCTGGCGATCGTCGTGGGTCTGTATTCGCTGGTCGGCGTGAACCTCGGCGGGTTCTTCATCGGCATGCTCCTGTCCGTCGTGGGCGGGATCCTGGTGACGGCGTGGATGGGTGGCGCACGGAAGAATGCGGGGGTCGCAGTGGAGGACAGCCCATGACGGCACGCCCTCGTGTGGCGGGTGCCGCCGTCGTGGCGGGGCTGCTGGCACTGAGCCCCCTGATGCTCGGTGCCGCCCAGGCACCGCAGAGCCAGCCGGCGTCGTGGTGCATCCCCCTGTTGTACTGCCCCTCCCCAGCGCCCAGCAGTCCGGCACCCAGCAGTCCGGCACCCGGCACCCCCGTGCCGAGCAGCCCCACTCCTGGAAAGCCCGCCCCCGGGAACCCTGGATCCGGCGGCGCACCGAGTACGGCTCCCGTTCCCACGGGAGGAACCACGGGCGGCACCTCCGGAGGGTCATCGCCGGGCACCGGCGCCACGGGCGGCGACCCCGCTCCGGGCACGGCCGCCAGTCCAACTCCCGGCTCCTCGTCCTCCCCGAAAGCCACTCCGAACCCCTCGCCGAGCAGCACCGCCCCAGTGCAGGCTCAGCGTGAGAACGGCGCACCGATCTTCACCAAGACCCCGGCGTCGATGGGCTCGCAGGGACTCTCCTTCACCGGGCTCAGTTCGATCGGGATCGTGAGCGTTCCCACGATCGACGGAAGCACGGTCCGGGCTCTGAAGATCACGGCCGACTCGATCACGATCACCGGGTTCTCGCTCACCGTGCGGCCTCCGGGAGGCCCCGGGCTGGTCACCACCGCGGATTCGATGACCCTCAAAGGACACGTGAGCGTCTACCTCGGCTCGGTCACGGCCACGACATCCAGCGGGAAGGCTCTCACCCTCGGCACGGACACACCGCCGCCGCTGGACGACGTCAAGCCGGGCCTGCTGCGCGTGACCATGGGCCTGGTGGGGAGCATCGCCGATTCGATCAGCTACACCAACACGAATCAGCGGATCGTCGGTTCCTGAACCGCGTCATCGGAGAGCCCGGACGACGACACAATCCGTCCCCGGGATGAACACTGCGTGAAGAAGTCCGCGGGATGCGGGATGTGCGGCCCGGAGCCCTTCCGGGCACCGGGCCGCACTGCCACACTGACGGCATGAACGCCGAGTTCCTCATTCTCCTGCTGGTGATCATCACCGCAGTCGCCTTCGATTTCACCAACGGTTTCCATGACACCGGCAACGCCATGGCGACCTCGATCGCCACCGGTGCGCTGAAACCGAAGGCCGCCGTCCTTCTTTCTGCCGTGCTGAACCTTGTAGGGGCCTTCCTCTCAGTCGAGGTCGCCGCGACCATCACCAAAGACGTGCTGAAGATCCAGACAGGCACCGGTGCCCTGGTGCCGGGCCTGGACGCGGAGAAGGCGATGCTGATCATCTTCGCCGGGCTGATCGGCGGGATCCTCTGGAATCTGTTGACCTGGCTGCTCGGGCTTCCCAGCAGTTCCTCGCACGCCTTGTTCGGAGGGCTGATCGGCGCGGGCATCGCCGGTGCCGCAACCGTCAACTGGCCGGGCATCATCGGCAAGATCCTCGTCCCCGCCGTTCTTTCGCCGGTCATCGCGGGACTCGTGGCCGCCGTCGGAACGTTCCTGGTCTACCGCATCACCCGCAAGGTCAGCCACGAGCGTCAGGAGGCGGGATTCCGCTGGGGCCAGATCGGTACCGCGTCCCTCGTCTCCCTGGCCCATGGCACGGGAGATGCGCAGAAGACCATGGGCGTCATCGCCCTGGCACTGATCGCGCACGGCTCCCTGAACGCTTCCGACATCACGAACAGCGGACTTCCGGTGTGGATCATCTTCGTCTGCGCCCTGGCGATCGCCCTGGGCACCTATCTCGGGGGCTGGCGGATCATCCGCACCCTGGGAAAGGGACTCGTGGAGATCGAGTCGCCGCAGGGCATGGCGGCTGAGGCGTCCTCGGCCGCCATCATCCTCACGTCGAGCTTCTTCGGGATGGCCCTTTCGACCACTCATGTGGCCACGGGCTCCATTCTCGGCTCCGGCGTCGGCAAGCCCGGCGCGCAGGTCCGTTGGAACGTGGCCCTGCGCATGGCGGCAGCGTGGGTCATCACCCTGCCGGCGGCCGCCGTCGTCGGTGGTCTCTGCTTCCTCGTCTCTCAGCTGATCGGCGGGCTGGGAGGCGCACTGACCATTTTCGCGGTCCTGATCCTCCTGTCCGGCTACATGTACCTGCGCAGCCGGCGGCAGCGGGTGGACCACCAGAATGTCAACGCCGAGTGGGAACCCGCCCCGGCACCCTCCACCCCGGCTGCGGCCTGAACCGAAGGAGAAACTCCATGGACATCGACTGGGGCTCCATGGCCCTCGCAACCTTCCGGGTCCTTCTGGCGGGCCTGATCTTCGGAGCCGGGCTTCCGGCCCTCTTCGCGGTCGCTCTGCGCCTGCGCAATGACGGCGCGGCGGGCACCTCGTCCGACGGCACGGTGACCTCGGGCAGGCCGGCGCTGACCGCGGCCTCCTGGGTACTGTTCGCCGTCGTGGTGGCGATCGTGCTGATCGCGGTCCTCTGGATCACCAAGTCGAGCCTGCACCACTACTTCGGCTGGCAGCCCTTCGGAGCGTCCAAATGAGCGGTGGGCTTGCCGCGTCGGTGCTGAACTGGCTGCGGGAAGGCTACCCGGATGGCGTGCCGCCCAAGGACTACCATCCGCTCCTGGCGCTGCTGCGGAGGTCCGTCCCGGAGGATCAGTACGGCGAACTCGCCGCACGTCTGGAGCAGGAGTGCCGGCAGTCCCCGGGGGAAGGCTCTGAAGGTACGACGGCGGAGCCTGCCGAAGCGGACGTTCGTCTCGTCGCGTCGCGACTCGCCCTGGCAGGTTGGCCGCTCGGGCGTCTGGAGGAGGTCGCGGAGCCGGCACCGGAGGAACGTCCCGGGTTGCTGAGCCGGATCGTCTCCTGGCTCCGCGCCGGTTACCCCCAGGGGGTCCCGGCCACCGACTACGTCCCGCTCCTGGCACTGTTGCGGCGGCGTCTGAGCGAGGAGGAGGCCGCCGGGATCGCGGCCGAACTGATCGCCGACGGCGAGATCCGTCCGGACGGAACCCGCGCGCCCATCGCCAGGCTCGACGCTCAGGTGCTGATCTCCAAGGTCCTGCATGACCTTCCCGCTGACGAGGACGTTCAGCGAGTGGGGGAGCGGCTCAAGGGCAACGGGTGGCCTCTGGACGATTGAAACCGACGGCCCGGACCGCCGGGCATGAGCGGGAGGGCCGGGCACCCACGAGGTGCCCGGCCCTCCCGCCGATGGCTCACTTGCCCATGCCGGCCGTCATGCCGTCGATGATCCGGCGCCCGACCCAGAGGTAGAGCACCACCATCGGGTAGACCAGAATGACGATCCCCGCGAAGAGCCCTCCCCAGTCCGAGCTGTACTGCATCGCCGAATACAGGTTCAGCAGGGCGACCGGCAAGGTGCGCTGCTCCGGATCGGAGACGATCAGCATCACCAGCAGTGCCGAATTCCACAGGCCGATGATGTTCAGTACCAGCACCGTGGTCAGGCCCGGGCGGGCCAGCGGCAGAACGATCCGGCGGAACAGCGTGACCGGCCCGGCCCCATCCACCTCGGCAGCCTCCTCCACCTCCCGCGGGAGGGAGCGGAAGAAACCGGTGAGGACGAACACCGCGAAGGGCAGCGAGAAGATCACCTCGAACACCATCAGGGTGATGCGGTCATCCCACCAGCCCGTGACCCAGTCCACCATGAAGGTGCTGACGCCCAGTTTGGCCACCACGATCGGGACGGCGAGCGTCTGCAACGGAATGGAGAGTCCGATGGCGAAGTAGGCGGTCAGCGGTCCCGCCACTTTTCTGCTGGAGCGCGCCAGAACATACGCCGCCGGTGCCGAGATCGCCACGATGAGCAACGCTCCGACACCGGTGATCACGATGCTGTTCAACGCTGCCGAGGCGAACTGTCCCAGCTGCCACACCGTGCCGTAGTTCTGCCACTGGGGATCCGCGGGCAGCCCGAACGGGTTCTGCAGGATCTCCCCGGAGGTCTTCAGCGACTGCAAGCCGATCCAGAGCACCAGCACGATGTTGAAGGCCACCCAGAGCCACAGCGCACCCACCGTGAACGAGGGCACGAACACATTGCCGCAGAAGCGGCCGATCCTTCTCAGCGCGACCGTCATGCCAGTTCCACCTGTTCACGTGCCGTGATCTTGCGGACCAGGACGATCAGCACGATGGTCAGCAGGGTGACGACCACACCCATGGCAGCCCCTGCGCCGAGGTCCGGTACACCGCCGCTGACCACGACCGAGTTGTACTGTTGCACCGCCACGGTCCGGGCCTGCAGGGGAGGGACGCCGACCGCGCCGCCTGTGGTGAAGGCGATGACGATCTCGAAGGTCTTCAAGCTGTTGACCACCCAGAGCACGGAAGCCACCGCGAAGACGTCCCAGGACAGCGGGAGCGTGATGAAGCGGAACTGCTGCCACTTGGACGCGCCGCACAGGACCGCCGATTCGTACAACGTCTCCGGGATCGCGTCCATGGCGGAGAGCATGAGCGCGATGTAGAGACCGGAAGCGGACCAGACGACGCCGGCGATGATGCATGCGAAGACCGTGTCGGGGCCGAGAAAACCGATCGGTGCGAAGCCGAGGAAGCCGAGCAGCCGGTTCACCACGCCGTCGGGGTTGAGCAGGAAGCCGATGGCGGCACCGACCGCGATGGGGGAGATGATGACCGGCAGGAACACCACGGAGCGGATGAACGAGCGGCCTTTGAGCTGCCGCAGCACCATCATGCTCAGGAACGTCACCCCGAAGACCAAGGCGCCGCTGACCACGGCCAGCACGAGCGTATTGACGAAGGAACGCAGAAAGGCCTCATTGCCCATCAACGAGAGGTAGTTCTGAAATCCCCTCCAGGACATCTCGGAACCTGGCCCGGCCCACTTGGTGAGGCTGACCCAGAGGCCGAAGAAGGAGGGCAGCACGAACAGCAGGGTGTAGAGGACCAGCGCCGGGGCCAGGAAGGACCAGAAGACCCGCTCCCGTGACGATTTCAAGGGCTTCTTGCCGGGCGCCGCCGAGGCGGCCCGGACCGGCCGGACCGCCTCGGCTTCGATCAGCTGACTCATTTCTGGCCGGCCGTGATCTGGGCCGACTTCTGCTTGCCCTGCTGGACGAACTGCTCGGCGCTGATCTTGCCCTGCAGGAGCTGATCGTCCAGCGGCAGGAACATGTCGTTCCACCAGGCCTTGTTGCCCGCGGCGGTGTCATAGGTCAGGTGTACGTCCTTGGCGTCGGCCAGGGCCTTCTGGGCATCGGCGAGCGGCTTGGGAGCCGCGACGTCGCTGCGGGCCGGGATGTTGTTGGCCTGCGCCGCGATCTGCTCCTGGTACTTGGACTGCTCGAAGAAGGCCAGGAATTTCTTCGCGACCTCCTGATTCTTCCCCTTGGCATTGACACCGAGGCCCAGGGCACCGGCCTCCACCGACTCCTTGCCGCCCACGGGCAATTGGAAGGAACGGATCTCCGCGGTCTTCGGGGTGGACGGGGAGACCTCACTGGCCAGCCAGGTTCCATTGATGTTCAGATCGCACTTGCCCTGAATCCAGTCGTTCTGGGCCGCCGGATACTTGGTGGCGATGAAGTTGGACTGGAAGTAACCCCCCTTGGCCAGCTGTTCGACCTTCTTGGCGGCGTCCAGGACTTCAGGTTTGTCCCAGGAGTCGGCGTTCTTCTGCAGATCGAGCAGGCTGCCGGAGCCATTGGCGTTCACCAGGGCTGAGTACAGCCAGTACACGTTGTAGAAAGGGACGGTGCCGTCCTGACAGATGGGGGTCCGTCCGGCCGCCTTGGCCTTGTCCAGGTAGGAGATGAAGGCGTCCCAGTCGCGCGGGGGATTGGATGCGAGCTCGGGGTGCTTTGCCGCGTCGAACCAGACGGCGGTCGAAATGGCGGTGTGCGGGAGGAATCCGAGGCCTTTGTCGTCGGAGGCCGCCTTCTGGAGGGATACGGGAATCACGTCGGCGACGGTCTTGCCGTTCTCTCCGGGGACCTCCATTTTCAGGACATCGTCCACGGGGGCGGCGAGGTTCTGGGCGCGCCAGGCCGGCAGATTGTCGGAGCCGGCATCGAAGAGGTCCGGCCCCTTGCCTGCGGCCATTTCGGTGGTGAGGGCGTCGCCGCCGGTACGCCCGACGAACTTGACGTCCACCGTGAGGCCTTCCTTGGCGGCGAACTCGTCCAAGGCGCTCTTGAGGATCTTGGCCTGTGGCTCGTCCGCGCTCCAGATGGAACGGTAGCTGAGCGTCGTGTTGCTGGCCGCGGCGGGGCTGTTCTTCTGACCGCAGGCGGCCAGCCCGGTCGCCAGGGTGCCGACGACGACGGCGGCGGTGAGGACCCGCACTGTCTGCTTGATCATGCGTTGGACTCCGATTCTTCCTGTTTCGTCATTGAAGGGATGGTGATCACGGTTCCGTGCTGCCGGGCGCGTTCCGCGGCCCAGACCACTCGGTGGGTGTTGAGGCTGTCCCGGCCGCTGGTGAGGATGCGGCCGGGATCGGTGTGCCGGATGGCGTCGAAGAAGGCGTCGGCGAGAGCAGCATCGGCTCCGCCATGCCCTCCTGCCATGGAGGCATCGGCGCCCTCGCCGGTGTCGACCTCGGTCACGGTGTCGGTCACGAAGTCGTGGATCCACAGGCGCTCGCCGTCCCCTTCGATCGAACCGCGGGTTCCGAAGATGCGTGTCTTGCGGTGTTCAAGCGCCGCGAAGGCGGTGACGGTGATGGAGGCCGTGGCGCCGCCGTCGAACTCGAGCGAGACGGTCTGGGTGTCGACGACGTCGTTGTCGCAGGCATAGACGCATCGGCCGTACGGACCGGTGCGGAGCGCGTGCTCGACGCCTTCGGGGGTGGCATCCCGTGTGACGGCGCCCAGCGGCCAGAACTCCTTCTCGGAATCGCCGAGGCAGCCGAGGTACAGCCGTTTGGCCGAATACGGGCAGACGGCTTGCAGAGGACAATCCCAGCAGCGGTCCGCGGCGCCCTCGGGGCGGGACTCCGGGCGGAAGTGCGTCAGTGCACCGAACGAGGACACGCGACGGGGGAGGCCGCCCATCATGTAGGCAACCCAGTCGACGTCGTGGCAAGCTTTGGCCAGGAGGAACGAGGTGGACTCGGACTCCTTGCGCCAGTTCCCCCGGACGAAGGAGTGAGCGTGATGCCACCAGCCCACCTGTTCCAGGTGCTGGATGTTGATGATCTCGCCGATCGTGCCCTGGCGGAGGATCTCCCGGAGCCGTTGGGTGTAGGGCGAATAGCGCATCACATGGCAGACGGCCAGGATCACGTCATGGGCCTCCGCCGCCTCGACGATGCGGGTGGCCTCCTCTTCCGTAGGAGCGATGGGCTTCTCCAGCAGGAGGTGGTAGCCCCGTGCGGCTGCGACCAGCGCGGGCTCCAGATGCTGGCGGTCCTGCGTCCCGATGATGACGGCGTCGGCCAGCCGTTCTTCGGCGAGCAGCTCCCGCCAGTCATGGAAGACGTTCTCCTCCGGGATGCCGTGCTCCCGTCTGAAGAGTTCCCGGCGTTCATCGTCCGGCTCCGCGACGGCCACGATCCGTGCGGAACCGGTGCTCAGAGCACGCCGGGCGTAGACCGTGCTGCGGAGCCCTGCTCCCAGGACGGCCACTGTTGGACTTGCAGAGTGCACTCGTACCCCTGACTATGGATAGAAATTAAAAGAAGTTTCTTTAATCTGAGGCTCCGGGGGCGGGGCTGTCAAGAGCCGGCGAAGGAGTGAACATGGAATTGCGTCGAGGAGACACCACGAGACTCAGACGGCAGAATGCCGTGCTGACCATGAGACTGTTGCGCGAGCACGGAGCCATGGGTCTCACGGACCTGGCCGCTCAGAGCGGTCTCTCCCGCCCCACGGTGGAGGGGATCGTGGACGACTTCCTGGGGTCCGGGTGGCTGGCGGCCAAGGAGCCGGAGGCCGGGCAGGTGGGCAGGCCTCGACGCCTGGTGGAGTTCCGGGCGTCATCCGGCTACATCATGGGAGTGGACATCGGCTCGGTCACGGTGCGAGCGGTGGTGGCCGATCTGTCGGGCGAAGCGGTCGGAGGGGCCTCTGGTCCCGTCGGGCCTGGCGATCCACCCGCCGCTCGGCTGGCAGCGGCCCGGCGGGTGGCCGCCCATGCGGTAAAGGACGCGGGACTCGGTCCGGAAGCGTTGTCCGCCGTCTGCATCGCGACCACGGGAACGGTCAGTCCTCGTGGTGTGGTGACCCACTCCGTGGCGCTCCCCGGGTGGGCCGGAACGGACCTGGCGGGCGAGTGGGGTGCGGTGTACGACTGCCCTGTCGTGGTGGAGAACGACTGCAACCTCGCCGCCATGGCCGAGGCGTGGCAGGGGGTGGCGGCGGGATTCAGCGAAGTGGCCTATATCCATTGCGGCATGCGCACGGGAGCGGGTCTGTTCATCAATGGACGCCTTTACCGGGGCGCCCGAGGCCTCTCGGGAGAGATCGGCGCATTGCCTCTGGTGGGCTGGCATCGCGCGCCGGAACGACTGGCCGCCTTCTCCGGACTGGAGCCGGGGATGCCCGGCGAAGCCGTGGCGGCGACCGTATTCGAGGCGGCGAAAGGCGGGAATGTCGAGGCGCGCTGGGCGGTCGAACGGTACGCGAGTGACCTCGCTGAAGGCATTGCGGCGCTGGTCCTCACGCTGGATCCCGAGCTTGTCGTGCTGGGAGGTGGTGTCTCGCGTTCAGGGGACATCCTGCTGGAACCGCTCGCGCGCTACCTCGAGCCGTTGTGCATCGAAGCGCCCAGCCTGAGCCTGTCGGCCCTGGGGGAGCGGGCCGTGGTCGCCGGGGCGGTGAGGCACGCGCTGAACCTCGTCGAGGAGCAGCTGTACGACGTCGACCGGGCGCTCCCGGACCCTCTGCCGCTCTGAGACGAAATCCATCGACGAACCCTTGACGGAGGCCCGGGCCGCCTGTACTTAATTAAAACTCCTTGCATTAGTACCTCGATGAGGAGTGCCATGAAGCGACGGATCAGTACCATCGGCGTCGTCCTTGCCAGCAGCGGCCTGCTTCTGACGACCGGGCTCGGCCCGGCGTCAGCCCGGACGCTGACGGCCGGAGACGGACCGGCCGGACCGCAGGCGGCGAGCGCCGCGACCTACTATGTCGACCCCACCGGAAGCGACGCCGCAGACGGCCTGTCGCCTGGGACGGCGTGGAAGAGCCTGAGCAAGGTTTCGGCTCAGACTCTCAATCCCGGGGATCACGTGTTGTTCAAGGCCGGGGGGCAGTGGAGCGGCCAGCTCGCGACCCGAGGCTCCGGCACCGAAGCGGCGCCCATCGTCGTCGGGAGCTACGGGAGTGGAGTCAAGCCCCGCCTCGACGGCGGCGGCGTCGTCGACGCGACGGTGAAGGTAGCCAATCAGCACGACATCACCGTCAGCGGACTGGAGGTGACCAACACCGGCTCAGGGGTCACGCCGCGGATCGGCATTCAGGTCACCGCCGGCGATTACGGCCCCGTGGACCGTGTGTCGGTGACGGGCAACTACGTCCACGACATCCAGGGCGCCACGAGCGGCAACGACAGCTCGAATCCCTCGGTGGGCGGGATCATCGTCTCGGCCCTCGGGAGCGCCACGCCCACCTACTACCGGAACCTCACGATCTCCGGCAACGAAGTGGCCAACTCCCGCTCCTACGGCATCGTCACCTGGTCCTCCTGGATGCAGCGCGAGGGCTGGAACGACCTCTGGGACTTCATGCCGGTGCCCGCGGGCGGCTACCGCGCCTGGACGCCGAGCACCGGCGTCGTGGTCAGCGGAAACACCGTGCACGACATCTCGGCCGGCGGCATCACCGTGATGCAGGCGCAGGGCGCACGGATCGATCACAACCGTGTCGACAAGACCGCTCAGAACCACGGCAACGTGGGCATCTGGTGGGCCGGGGCGGACGACACCGTGGTGGAGTACAACGAGGTTTCCGGGACGAAGTACTGGGGTCTGGCGAGTGACGGGAACGGCTTCGACGCCGATGCCTCCGTGCACCGCAGCGTCGTGCAGTACAACTACAGCCACGACAACGAGGGGGGCTTCTTCATCGCCGTCTCGACCGGCACCGGGCCCGCCGAGGCCACCATCCGTTACAACGTCAGTCAAGGCGACGGCAATCAGATCTTCGCCCTGTCCACGAACGCGAAGAACATCGACATCTACAACAACACGATCTGGACGCCATTGACCTCGTTCATCGCCAACAACCCTGATCACGCACAGTTCAGCATGGTCAAGGTCTGGAACACTTCGGTCTCCAACGTCTCCTTCCGGAACAACATCATCTACAACGGAGCCAATCTCGCCTACCGGGACTCCGATGCCGTGAGCTACGACCGCAACTTCTATCAGAGCGGGCCCATCCCCACACGGGAGCGGGCTCCGCTCAGCGGTACCGCGGGACTGAGTGCTCCGGGTGCTGCGGCCTCGATCAACCAGCTCTCCGGCTACACGCCGACGTCGGGGTCTCCGGTCGTCGGCCAGGGCCTGGACATCCCGCTCGACGGCGGCCGCGATGTCCGCGGGACACCGCTTCCGTCCGGGATGGTTGACCTGGGTGCGGTGCAGTCGGTGGCCGGGCAGGGGCTCAATGAGGCGGCCCCCACGGTCACCACGAGCTTCGGCAACGGCCAGTCGACCACGCCCGCTGCGATCGCCGACGGCAGTGATCTGACGCCGTGGGCGAGCCCATCGAGCGGGGTGCAGTTCCCGGGAACCATCACGCTGGAGTTCCCCAGCCTTCGCACCGTGAACGCGGTGGAACTGGCGACGATCTTCGGCACGGGGCAGGGCATCAAGACCTTCGATGTCCAGAGCTGGGACGGCGCCGCCTGGGTCACGCAGCTGTCCAACGCGCAGCTGAGCTGGACTGGCAGCTCCGCTCAGGTGGAACGGAAATCGGTCCAGCTGCCGGCCGCCGTGACCACGGGCAAGATCCGTCTGCTGGTCAAGGCCGCCAACCTCAGCTGGGGCAACCTGGCGGTGAGTGAGATCTCCACTCGGTGACTCTTAGGCTTGACCGGAAGGGGGCTTGAGCCCCCGGACCGGTGCCTGACAGAGTAGGCGTGGCTCCCGCCCGGGCGGGAGCCACGCTGTCGTATCCGGAAATCGCCGGCTGAATGCCCGGCGCGACGAAAGACGAGAAGATGTCCGCAGTGAAGAAGCAGCACGTCCTGGTGATCGGCGTCGACGGCTGCCGCTACGACAGCCTGGTGGCCGCTGACACCCCTGTTCTTGACGCCCTGGCGTCCCGGGGATTCCTGGCCCCGGTCCGGGTCGATGAGCGTAACCCGACGATCTCGGGCCCTGTCTGGTCCACTGTGGCCAGTGGGGTCTATTCGGACCGGCACTTGATCCGGGACAATCGGCTGGAAGGACACCGATTGGACCGCTATCCGGACTTCCTGAGCAGGGTCCGCGAACTGGTTCCCGGAGCGAGCACCTTCGCGGCGGCCGCCTGGGGCCCTCTCGTCACCCCTGCGGCCGGCGGGCCCGTCTTCGCGCCCGGAGGCTACCGCCCGGCGTTCCCCGCCGATTCGGAGGACGGGGAGCTGGACACCATCGCGCTCATGGACGAGGCGGTCACGTCACGGGTGGCGCGACGTCTGCTCCGCGATGCTCCCACTGTGACGTTCGCCTACCTTCTGCTGGTGGACATGGTGGGCCATCACGAAGGCGTGACCCCGCGATATCGCGCCGCCATCGAGGGCTGTGACGAGCAGATCGGGGTGATGCTGGCCGCGATCGATTCCCGTCCGGGCCGTGACGAGGAGGAATGGACCGTCATCGTGGTGACCGACCACGGGCATCGGGACGCCGGGCACCACGGCGGGGACAGTGACGAGGAGCGGACGGCGTGGATCTGCGCCGCGGGCCCAGGCATCACGCGGGGTGACGGCGTCGACCACGCGGACATCCACCCTCATGTCCTGAGCGTCCTGGGGGTCGAGGTGGAGCCTTCCTGGGAGCTGGAGGGCTCCGCGATGAATTAAATGTCTGAAGTCAGACCATTGACTTAATCATGTGATTCGCGTCACGCTATCTGCATCAACCCCGTGCTCCAACGTGAGTGAGGCAGAGTGCATGAGTGAAAAATCGACGGCGGATGACGCCCTGGATGCCGACGCGGCGGCCTTGGCCGAACTCGGCTACAAGCAAGAACTCCACCGCGGCATGTCCGCGTTCTCAAACTTCGCAGTGTCCTTCTCGATCATCTCGATCCTGGCGGGATGCATCACCTCCTACTCGATCGCCCTGAAGTCCGGTGGGCCGGCCGCCATCAACATCGGCTGGCCCCTGGTGGGAGCCTTCGTCCTCTGCGTGGCGCTCGCCATGGCCGAGGTCTGTTCCAAGTACCCGACGGCCGGCGGCCTGTACTTCTGGGCCGGCCGCCTGGCGAAACGCAACAAGCGTCAATGGGCCTGGTTCGTCGGCTGGTTCAACTTCCTCGGAGAGGTGGCGGTCACCGCGGCCATCGACTTCGGCGCGGCCACCACGATGATGGCCTTCGCCAACCTCGTGTGGGGCGTCGAACCCTCGGCGGGAAGCACGTTCCTGCTCTTCGTGGTGATCATCGTGATCCACGGTCTGCTCAACACCTTCGGAGTGACGCTCGTCAGCCTCCTGTCCAATGTCTCGGCCTGGTGGCACATCGGCGGCTCGCTCGTGATCATCGGTGCGCTGTGGATCCTGCCGACCAAGCACCAGGACGTCGCCTGGACGTTCACGGCCTGGCACAACGAGACCGGCTGGGAATTCGGCCCCTACGTCTTCCTCATGGGCCTGCTGATGGCCCAGTACACCTACACGGGCTACGACGCCTCGGCTCACGTGGCGGAGGAGACCAAGAACGCCACGCTGGCCGCGCCGCGGGGCATCGTCATGAGTGTCGTCATCTCGCTCATCGGCGGCTGGATCCTGCTCTACTCCATCACCGCCGCAATCCAGGACGGCAGCCAGGAAGGACTCGCGGCACTCGCAGCAACCCCCACAGGCCTCCCTCCGGCCCAGATCTTCCTGGACTCCCTCAACAACCCGACCGTGGCGAAGTTCCTGCTGTTCATCGTCTGCGGCGCCCAGTTCTTCTGCGGCATGGCCTCCGTCACGGCCAACTCGCGCATGAGCTACGCATTCTCCCGCGACAACGCCATTCCCGGTTCCCGGCTCTGGTCCCAGGTGAACCCGCGGACCGGAACCCCCACCAACTCGATCTGGCTGTGCGTCGGTCTCTCCGTTCTGCTGACGATTCCCGCACTGTTCAACACCACCGCATACCTGGCGGTGACGTCCATCGCCGTGATCGGCCTGTACATCGCATACGTCACCCCGGTCTTCCTGCGCCGGCTGGACAAGAACTTCGTGCCGGGCCGCTGGAACCTGGGCCGCTGGAGCACCGTGATCGGCTGGATCGCCGTGGTGTGGGTGGTCTTCATCATCATCCTGTTCATCCTCCCGCCGGTCACCCCGATCACGGTGGACACCTTCAACTACGCACCGATCGCCGTCGTCGTGGTCCTTCTGATCGCCACGGCGCTCTGGTTCACCAACGGTCGCAAACACTTCATGACGCAAGAGGAGGAGAGCCATCTGACGCTGAAAGCCGAAGAACTTCTGGAAGAGTAAGCGCCAATACGCGGTGGAAGGAGCCTGCGATGGAGAACGAATCCCCCCTGGTGGACGCAGTCTTGCGTCCCGTCCGAGGGCACATGGCCTTCGAGTCGTGTGTGGAACAGCTCGGCTCCGCCATCAGGCTGGGGGTCCTCCGTCCGGGCAACCGGCTCCCCAACGAACGGGACCTCGCGGAGCGCATGGACGTCTCCCGGGCGACCCTCCGCGAAGCCATCAGCGCCCTGCGCGCCGCGGGCCTGGTCACCACCAGCCGCGGGCGCGGCGGCGGAACCATCGTCAACCCCCAGGCCGGCGAATGGACCCCTGGCCGCAGTGCGGCCACCGGGGCGGACGACGCCGATCAGGCGGGCCGCCGTCGGGATGTCGAACAGACGCTCGTGTTCCGCTCGATTCTGGAGCCGGGCGCGGCCTATCAGGCCGCGGTCATGGCGCTGGAGCCGTCCCAGGAGGCCCTCCTCAGGGACTGCCTCGCGGAGGTCGAACAGGCCGGAAACCCGAGCGACTACCGTCAGGCCGACGCCCGGCTCCACCTGTCCATCGCCACCGTGTGCGGCTCCGACGCCCTGGCCCATTCGACGAGTGTGGTTCAGACCAAGATTCATCAGTACCTGGCGGAGATCCCGTTCCTGCCAGCCAACATCAGCAACTCGGATGAGCAGCACCGCAGCATCGTCAACGCCATCCTCACGGGTGACGCCGAGAGCGCCCGCTCCATCATGCACGAACATTGCGACGCCACCGCCGCCCTCCTGAAGGGCCTCCTGAAATGAGTGAATGCGCATGACCCAACAGACCACAGCACTACGCAACGACCGCATGCTCAGTGTCGAGCAGCTCACCGACGCCATCGAGTCGGGGGAGATCGACACCGTGGTCCTGTCCTTCACCGATATGCAGGGCAGGCTTCAAGGCAAACTCATCCACGCACCCTTCTTCCTGGAATCGGTGCTCGGGCACGGCACGGAAGGCTGCAATTACCTGCTGGCCGTCGACGTGGACATGAACACCGTGGACGGCTACGACATCTCCTCCTGGGAGAAGGGCTACGGCGACATGGAGTTCGTCCTGGACCTCGAAACCATCCGCCGTCTGCCGCACCAGCCGGGCCAGGTGCTCATCCAATGCGATCTGACCCTGACCGACGGCACGCCGGTGTCGGTCTCGCCCCGCGCGATCCTGAAGAAGCAGGTGGACCGCACGGCGGGGCACGGCTGGCGAGCCGTGGCCGGGACGGAACTGGAGTTCGTCGTCTACGACACCAGTTACGAAGACGCCTGGGACCGTGGGTACCGGAACCTGGTTCCCGCGAATCAGTACAACGTGGACTACTCGCTGCTCGGCTCCAACCGGGTGGAACCGCTGCTGCGGGAGATCCGCAACGCCATGTACGGCGCGGGCATGACCGTGGAGTCTGCGAAGGGCGAATGCAACTTCGGGCAGCATGAGATCGCCTTCAAATACGACGACGTCCTCACCACGGCGGACAACCACACGGTCTACAAGACGGCCGCCAAGGACATCGCCCACTCGCACGGGAAGTCCATCACCTTCATGGCGAAGCCCAATGAGAGGGAAGGCAATTCCTGCCACATCCACATGTCGCTGCGCGGGCTCGATGGTTCGGTGGTCTTCGAGGACGGCGGCGAGCCTACTCAGACCTACCGGAGCTTCATCGCGGGCGTGCTCGCCACCATGCGGGAGTTCACGCTCTTCTACGCACCGAACATCAACTCGTACAAGCGTTTCGTCAAGGGTTCCTTCGCCCCCACCGCCATCGCCTGGGGCCAGGACAACAGGACCTGCTCGGTGCGTCTGGTGGGCCATGGTCTCGGAGCGCGCATGGAGAACCGGCTGCCCGGCGGCGATGTGAACCCCTATCTGGCGCTCGCGGCCATGCTTGCCGGGGGACTGTACGGCGTCGAACAAGGCCTGGAACTGGAAGCGGAGACCGTCGGCAACGCCTACGACTCGGCCGCACCTCACGTCCCGACGACTCTCCGCGAAGCCCGGGAAGCGCTCGCCTCCTCCGCCGTCGCCCGGGAGGTGTTCGGTGAGGAGGTCGTGAGGCATTACCTGCACTACGCCGACGTCGAGCTGGAGGCCTTCGACGCGGCCGTCACCGACTGGGAAGTCCGGCGCGGATTCGAAAGGCTGTGAGCATGCGATTCCCTTCTTCCCCCTACTCGGGAGCCGGCGAGAGCACCGTCCTGAACCCAACCACCGGTGCGGCGCTGGCCGATGTCGGCCTGGCCGGCATCGCCGAGACCGATGCGGCGATCGAGCGTGCGCAGCGGGCCTTCGAGCAGTGGCGGCTCGTGGCACCCGGGGAGCGTGCCCGGCTGTTGCGCTCCTTCGCCGCCGTGGTGGACAGCCATCTGGAGGAACTGGCGGCTCTCGAAGTCGCCAACGCAGGCCACACGATCGGCAATGCCCGCTGGGAGGCAGGCAACGTCCGCGACGTGCTCAACTACTACTCTGCCGCACCGGAACGGCACTTCGGGAAGCAGATCCCGGTGGCCGGAGGCATCGATGTGACCTTCCACGAGCCTCTGGGCGTGGTCGGGATCATCGTCCCCTGGAACTTTCCGATGCCGATCGCGGCCTGGGGTTTCGGCCCGGCGCTCGCCGCCGGGAACGCCGTCGTCCTCAAACCCGCAGAGCTCACCCCGTACACGGCGCTGCGGCTGGGTGAACTGGCGCTGGAGGCGGGTCTGCCGGAAGGCGTCTTCACCGTGATCCCGGGCAAGGGCAGCGTGGTCGGTCAGCGCTTCGTGACCCACCCGTTGGTCCGGAAGGTCTGCTTCACCGGATCCACCGAGGTGGGCAAGGGCATCATGCGCGGCTGTGCGGACCAGATCAAACGCGTCACGCTGGAGCTGGGCGGCAAGAACGCCAATATCGTCTTCGCCGACGCCGATCTGGAGCTGGCCGCCGCGAGCGCGCCCGGCGGCGCGTTCGACAATTCCGGTCAGGATTGTTGCGCCCGCTCGCGCATCCTGGTCCAGGAGAGCGTCTACGAACGCTTCCTGGAACTGCTCCAGCCCGCAGTGGAGGCTTTCGTCGTCGATGATCCTGCCCAGGAAGGCGCCCAGATGGGCCCGCTGATCTCAGCCGCCCAGCGCGATTCCGTGGCCGGAAGGCTCGACAGCGCCGACGTAGCCTTCGCGGGGCGGACCGTGACCGGATCGGACGGTTTCTGGCTGCCGCCCACCGTGGTGCTGCCCCGTGGCGACCGGGACCCGCTCTGGCGCGAGGAGATCTTCGGACCGGTGGTGGCCGTGCTGCCGTTCAGCGATGAAGAAGACGCCGTCACCAAGGCCAATGACACCGAGTATGGGCTCTCCGGTTCCATCTTCACCCGCGATCTGGGCCGGGGGCTGCGCGTGGCGCGCGGCGTGCAGTCCGGCAATCTGTCCGTGAACTCGCACTCCTCGGTGCGTTACTGGACCCCGTTCGGAGGCTTCAAGCAGTCCGGCCTGGGCCGTGAACTGGGTCCGGATGCTCCGGACTCCTTCTCGGATGTGAAGAACGTCTTCATCTCCACCGAATCCTGATCTTCACCAACACACATCAATCGAGCAATTGAGGAGCACCGTGGGAAAGCTTGAGGGCAAGGTCGGCGTCATCACCGGCGGCTGCAGTGGAATCGGCCTGGCGACGGCCCGGAAGTTCGCCGCGGAAGGGGCCACCGTGGTCATCGGGGACCTTGACGAGGTCAACGGTCCCCGGATCGCGGAGGAACTGGGCGGACTCTTCGTCAAAGCGAACGTCACCGTCGCAGAGGACGTGGAGGCCCTGTTCGCACAGGCCAAGGAGAAGTACGGCCGGATCGACGTGGCGTTCAACAACGCGGGAATCTCCCCGCCGGACGACGACTCGATCCTGAAAACCGGGATCGAGGCCTGGGACAAGGTCCAGAACGTGAACCTGACCAGTGTGTACCTGTGCTGCAAGGCGGTCCTGCCGTACATGCTGGAACAGGGTGGCGGTTCCATCATCAACACCGCCTCCTTCGTGGCGATCATGGGGGCCGCGACGTCGCAGATCTCCTACACCGCGTCCAAGGGCGGCGTGCTCGCCATGACCCGTGAGCTCGGCGTCCAGTTCGCCCGCAAGGGGATCCGCGTCAACGCGCTCTGCCCGGGGCCGGTCAACACGCCGTTGCTGCAGGAGCTCTTCGCCAAGGATCCGGAACGTGCCGCCCGGCGCCTGATCCATGTGCCCATGGGCCGCTTCGCAGAGCCCGAGGAGATCGCCAATGCGGTGGCATTCCTGGGCAGCGACGAGTCGAGCTTCATCACGGCCACGGACTTCCTGGTGGACGGGGGCCTCTCCAACGCTTACGTGACCTCTCTGGAGTCCGACTTTGAGTGAAGCGCCGCTGATCGGGATCACCACGTACCGCCAGGATGCCGACTGGGCTCATTGGCGGCGCGTCCCGGCGGATCTCCTGCCCGCTGCCTACGCCCGCAGCGTCGCGGCAGCGGGCGGAGTCCCCGTCCTCATTCCGCCGCAGGAGTCCGCGGAGGCGGCGCGCGCCGTCGTCGGGCGTCTGGACGGCCTGCTGATCGCCGGAGGGGCGGACATCAACCCGGCCCGTTACGGCCAGGAGCCGCATCCGAGCGTCGAGCTCTGGTACGAGGACCGTGACGCCTCGGAGTTCTGGCTGCTGGAATCGGCGGATGTGCGCGGTCTTCCGGTGCTCGGCATCTGCCGCGGCATGCAGCTCATGGCCGTGGCGGCCGGCGGCTCCCTGGTCCAGCACTTGCCGGATCAGCTCGGGCACGACGAGCACGGAGGGGGCGACAACGCCTACGGGACAGTGCGCGTGGCGGTGGAGGCCGGGCGTCGTCTGGCGGGTCTCATCGCGTCCGAGGTGGTGGCGCCGTGTCACCACCACCAGGCGGTCGCCGAGCACCCGGGTTACCTTGCCGCCGCGAAGGACGACGACGGCGTGCTGCAGGCCATCGAGAAGCCCGGCGAACGTTTCGTGCTGGCCGTGCAGTGGCACCCCGAGACGGACAGTGACCTCGGGGTGTTCACCGGGCTCGTGGATGCGGCCCGCGGGAGCCGCTAGCCGTTCCTGAGGGGACGTTCGGTGTCGCTCAGCGCGAGGTCGACGGCGCGTTGGACGGTCGCGACCAGATGGCCGGGCACTCCGTCCCGCCCTTGGACGACCATGCGGACCGGGGGAGGCTCCGGGAGTCCGGCGACCGGACGGAGCCCCTCAAGGCCGCTGTCGACGACGGGCAGGAGGATCGCCCCGAGACCGGAGCGGGCAGCGGACTGGCCTCCGGCGAGATCGCCGACTTCGACCGCCGTCCTGAAGGGGTGACGGCTGGCCGCCATGAGGTCCAGAACCGCTGGACGGAGGACGCACGGCGGGTCGAACTGGACGAGAGGAACGGGCTCGCCTGCCGGTGGTTTCCAATCCGGTGCGGCATACCACTCCAGGCGGAGACTGTTCTGAGCGGGGCTCGCCTCACCCAGTTTCAGGATCACGGCCAGGTCGAGGCGGCCGGCGGCCAGCGCCTCGGACACGCGGGCGGTGCGATCCAGGCGGATTCTGACCTCAGTGTCCGGGGCCACGCGGTCGAGGGTGGCGATGATCTCGGGCAGGATCTGCTCAGCGCCGTGTTCGGTGGAGCCGAGCACCAGGGTCGCCGATTCGCGGGGGACTCGCACGGCATTGAGGATGTCGTCGTGCAGATCCAGCAATCGGCGCGCCTCGGCGATGAGTGCCTCTCCGCGTGGGGTGAACGTGGTCCGCCTTCCGCTCCGCTCGACGAGAGGCGCCCCCACGACCTGTTCGAGTCGTCGGACGTGCTGGCTGACGGCCGATTGGCTGAGATGCAATGCTGCGGCGGCGCGGTGGAAGCCGCCGCACGAGGCGACGGCCACGAGCGAGCGGAGTGGAACGACGTCCAGGGTGTCCATTACCCCAGTCTAGTTCGATCACGATTTGTGATTGATCACGAACGCTAATCATTGTTGGACGTGCGGCTTCCCTCAAGACGAGCATGGAAAGCATGAGACTCCGCGCGCATCATGCGATACCCATCACCCTCCTCTACGGGCTCGGATACCCGCTCGGGGCCCTTGCACTGGGCGAACTCGCGGCTCCCTGGGTGCTGACGATCCGTTTCGTCGCCGCAGCGGCCCTGCTCGCACTCGTCGCCGTCCTGACCGGCCGACGGTGGCCCCGGGGCCGGCAATGGGGGCACGTGATCGTCGTCGGCATCCTGACCCAGGCCGTTCAATTCGGTTTCGCCTACGAAGGAATGCGCCTCGGCGTCGCGCCCACCCTGACGGCCCTCGTCATCGCGATGAACCCTGTGGTGACGACCGTGCTCGCCGGACTCTGGCTCGGCGAAAGGCCGACGAGGCGCGGCATCGCAGGCCTGGTGCTCGGTCTTGTCGCCATCGGCGTGGCGTTCGCAGGCAGGGTCTCGGCAGACGGCATCGACGCCGCCGTCCTGTTCACGCTTCTGGCTCTCCTGGGCATGTCCGCCGGAGGGGTCTACCAGCAGCGTTTCCTTCCCACAATCGACCCGCTGCCGGCGAGCGCCGTGGGGCAGTTCGTCTCGGCGATCCCCATGGCGATCTGGGCGGCACTGACACCCCCGTCTCTCGGGGACCCCGGCAGGGCTGCAGCGAGCATGGCTGCGATGGTGATCCTCAGCGCCGCGGTCGGCACCACCGTGTACATGGCCGCGGTCAGACGCAGCGGAGCGGCGAGGGTGTCGCTCCTGTTCGCGGTCATCCCATCCGTCGCAGCCCTGTTCGGCTGGATCCTGCTTGCC
Source organism: Arthrobacter sp. NPDC090010 (assembly GCF_044748305.1). NCBI lineage: Bacteria > Bacillati > Actinomycetota > Actinomycetes > Micrococcales > Micrococcaceae > Arthrobacter > Arthrobacter sp. NPDC090010. The sequence continues at coordinate 168,025 of NZ_JBIVFT010000002.1, read as the reverse complement.
CAGCTCCCCAGCCCGGGAGTACTCGCCGGGCTCGTGATCGGCGCGATCGCCTGCATCGTGGGCGGGAGCGGAACGCACTCCAGCAGTGGAGGGCCATCGTCTCCGTCCGGGGAACCACTCCGGAACCGGGATCGTGTCCGCCAGCTCAGTCCGAAGGGCGGCTGAGCAGACGCACCATGCCGTTCAGGACGCTGCCGAACTCCCGGACGCCACCGTTCAGATCCCCCCGGCCGCTGAGCTCTCCCCGATAGAATCCGAGGACCGTCGACCATGGAGGAGTCAACAGCATGAACAGCCAGTCGGGGACTCATTCCCGTGCAGTTTTTCTGGACATCGATGGCACCTACGCGGACCACGGGCTCGTTCCGGATGCGCATGTGGAGGCTGTGCAGCTTGCCCGGGGGATGGGTCACAAGATCTTCCTCTGCACTGGCCGGCCACTGGCGATGATCGCCGGCCATATCCTTGAGCCGGGTTTCGACGGCGTCGTTTCCGGAGCGGGGGCGCGAGTCGACATCGGGGGAGAAGTCCTGCGGGACACTCGCTTCGAACAGCGGCTCGGGGACCGCGTGATCGAGGCGTTGGACGCCCATGGCGCGGCCTACATCCTGGAGGCTCCGCACGAGGTTCACGGGCGACGCGGCGTCGACCGACGGTTGAGGGACATCCTGACGCCCATTTTCGCGGCCCGGGAAGCTGCGCACGGAAAGCACAGCGCCGCAGTGGATCCGACGGCGGACATCCTGGGGCCCATGCAGTACGGAGACGATCTGCGCGGAGTCTCCTTCGCGAAGGTCTCCTGTTTCGCGGCGGACACCGCGTTGACCACTGTGATCGCCGATCTGGGCCCCGAGGTGGCCCTGGTGCCCAGTTCACTGTCGTCCCTCGGTGACACCGCAGGCGAGATCTATGTGGCCGGTGTTCATAAGGCGGTGGGCATCCGCACCGTGCAGGAGCATCTCGGCCTGCGTCGCGAGGACATCGTTGCGATCGGCGACAGCGCCAATGATCTGGAAATGCTCGAGTATGCCGGTATCGGCATCGCCGTGGAAGGCGGCGTTCCTGAGGTTCTCGCGGTGGCAGACCGCACGACGGCCCGTCCTGCGGAACACGGAGTGGCCCGTGCCCTGGCGGAGCTGGGCCTGCTCGGCTGAGGGTTTCCGGGCTGTCGGGTCGCTCCGGGACACTTCGGCCGAAATCTGACCGTAACGCGCTTTTACCTGCGTGATACGCGCGGATACTCGCGCGAAACACCTCCGACATGCCGTGGGTACCCGGGCTCCGTAGCGTCCTCTGTGACGAAACCGAGCGGTCAGGGCAGGGTTCGGCCGGCCACGACCCTGGCCGTCCCGCTCCCGCCCAGCACGCATCTCATGTCATCAGGAGGCCCCATGACGCAGGATACTTTGACGCCGCCGCACGCTTCTGGGCAACCGGCGGCCGGCGGTCCACCGACGGACTCCACGGCACATGCCGCGACCCGGGAGAGCCTGGAGGACTACACCCTGCGCTTCGCGCCGCGCTCGTACCGGAAATGGGGAGTCGGCGTCGTGGCGACCAGTGCGCTGGGCGGCATCGCTTATCTGGCCGACTTCGCCATCGGGGCCAACATCGGCATGGCCTACGGCACCGCCAACGCCCTGCTCGGGATCGCGATCGCCGCCGTCGTCATCTTCGTGACCGGATTCCCGCTCGCCTACTATGCCGCGCGATACAACATCGACCTGGACCTCATCACCCGGGGATCCGGTTTCGGGTACTACGGCTCCATTCTGACCAACGTCATCTTCGCCGTCTTCACCTTCATCTTCTTCGCCCTGGAAGGCTCGATCATGGCGCAAGGACTCGAACTGGGGCTGGGCATCCCGCGTTGGCTCGGCTACCTCGTGTCCTCGGTACTGATCATCCCGCTGGTGATCTTCGGCATGAACGCCCTGGCGAAACTTCAGGTCTGGACCACGCCGCTCTGGCTGATCCTCATGGTGGTTCCACTCGGGTATCTCGTGATCGCACATCCTGACTCGCTCGGGTCCTTCCTGTCATATCAGGGAACCTCGGGCCAGGGCGGAGTGGACCTCGGCTCGGCGATGCTGGCCGCCGGAGTATGTCTCTCACTCATGGCGCAGATCGCAGAACAGATCGACTACCTGCGCTTCATGCCACCGAAGACTCCCGGGAACAGCCGCTCATGGTGGCGGGCAGTGATCCTTGCCGGGCCGGGCTGGGTGCTGTTCGGCGCCGTCAAGCAGGCCGTGGGCCTTTTCATCGCCGTTTATCTGGTGTCCCGGCTCGACCCGTCCGCCTCCGCCACGGCCAACGAACCGGTGCACCAGTTCCTCGGCGTCTACCGGGAGATGATGCCGCCGTGGCTTGCCATGACGCTCGCCGTGGTGCTGGTGGTCATCTCGCAGATCAAGATCAACGTCACCAACGCCTACTCCGGGTCATTGGCCTGGACCAACTCCTTCACCCGGCTCACCCGGCGCTACCCTGGACGGTTGGTGTTCGTCGTCCTCAACGTCGGCATCGCCGTGGTCCTGATGGAGGCGGACATGTTCTCCTTCCTCAACGCGATTCTGGGCTTCTACGCCAATTGCGCGATGGCGTGGGTGGTCACCGTGGCGACGGACATCGGGGTGAACAAGTACCTTCTGAAGATCTCACCGAAGGTTCCGGAGTTCCGCCGGGGGATGCTGTACGCGGTGAACCCGGTGGGTTTCGTGTCGATGCTGCTCTCGGCGGGTCTGTCCATCGCGGTGTTCTTCGGGGCTTTCGGCGCCGTGGTCCAGCCTTACTCGCCGGTGGTGGCGATCCTGGTCGCCTTCCTGGCCACCCCGTTCATGGCGGTCCTGACCCGCGGAAAGTACTATCTGCGCAGAACGGACGACGGCGTCGATCTGCCGATGTTCGACCGTCACGGCAACCCTTCGGGCCAGACGCTGCTGTGCCACGTGACGGGTCTGGAGTTCGAACGCCCGGACATGATCCGGTCGGCGGTGGATGGCCCGGACGGCGAGGTTCGCTATGTGTCGTCGCTCGCCCTGGCCACGGATCGCGAGGGTGAACATGTCCTGCCCGCCCAGCGCTGATCAGGTGCAGCACGCCGCGTGACAGTCACAAACGGGACACGGTAAATTTCTGTTGCTCCATGAAACAATTTTCGGCTCATCGAGTCGTACGATCGGAATCCCCAGCAGAGAGTGCGCCAGCCCCTGAGACGGCGCCCAGTAGGACAGGAACGCCCATGCGTCTTTCCCCCCGTGAGCAGGAAAAGCTCATGATCGTGGTTGCCGCGGATCTGGCACGGCGACGCCAGGCCCGAGGGCTGAAACTCAACTATCCGGAGGCCGTTGCGGTTCTCAGCTACGAACTGATCGAGGGGGCCAGGGACGGGCGCAGCGTCTCCGATCTCATGTCCTGGGGTACGACGATCCTTCGCCGGGAGGACGTGATGGACGGGGTCGCCGAGATGATCCACGATGTGCAGATCGAAGCGACGTTCCCCGACGGCACCAAGCTCGTCACCGTCCACGAACCGATCCGATAGGACAGGCCATGATCCCCTCTGAGCAGAACACCTCATTCGCTCCGGGCGAGACCCTCGTCGCGGACGGTTCCATCACCCTGAATGCCGGCCGGCCGGTGACCGAACTCGACGTCACGAACACGGGAGACCGCCCCGTGCAAGTGGGTTCCCATTTCCACTTCGCCGAGACCAACCGCAAGCTCGACTTCGACCGGGACGCCGCGCACGGTCTCCGACTGGACATCCCCGCCGGCACGGCGGTCCGTTTCGAGCCAGGAGACCGCAAGACCGTCCGGCTCATTCCGCTCGGCGGTTCCCGCGAGGTCTACGGACTGCGCGGACTGACCGAAGGTCCGTTGGATGCCCCGCAGGGCGACGACGCGCCGTCGTCCGCGTCCGGAACTTCCTTACCGAATCTGACCATTCCACGGACTCAGTACGCGCAGCTCTACGGCCCCACCACGGGCGACCGCGTGAGGCTCGGCGACACCGGGCTGTTCGCGGAGGTGGAGAAGGACCTGACCGTCTACGGCGAGGAGGTCGTCTTCGGCGGCGGCAAGGTGCTGAGAGACGGCATGGGGCAGAACGGCCGCATGACACGTGACCAGGACGTGCCGGACACGGTCATCACCAACGCCCTGATCGTGGACCACACGGGCGTCTACAAGGCCGACGTCGCACTCCGCGACGGTCACATCCAGGCGATCGGCAAGGCCGGTAACCCACTCATCCAGGACGGTGTGGACATCGTCGTGGGAGCCTCCACCGAGATCATCGCGGGGGAACGGAAGATCCTCACCGCGGGCGGGATCGACACCCATATCCACTTCATCTCCCCGGACCAGATCCCCACGGCACTGACCTCGGGTGTGACCACCATGATCGGCGGTGGGACCGGGCCCGCCGAAGGGACCAAGGCCACCACCGTCACCCCAGGCGCCTGGCACATCGCCCGGATGCTCCAGGCCGCTGAGGATCTTCCGGTGAACATCGGGCTCCTGGGCAAGGGCCACGCCAGCACCACCGAGCCGCTCGCGGAACAGATCCGCGCCGGCGCAGTCGGTCTGAAGATCCACGAGGACTGGGGCGCCACCCACTCGTCGATCGACACCGCGCTGACGGTCGCGGACGAATACGACGTCCAGGTCGCGATCCATACCGACACCCTCAACGAGTGCGGCTTCCTGGAGGACACCGTCGCCTCCATCGACGGGCGGGTCATCCACACCTTCCACACCGAGGGTGCAGGCGGCGGCCACGCGCCGGACATCATCGCGATCGCGGCGCACCCCAATGTCCTCCCGGCCTCCACCAATCCCACGATCCCCTTCACCCGCAACACTGCGGAGGAGCACCTGGACATGCTCATGGTGTGCCACCACCTGAGCCCGGCGATCCCGGAGGACGTCGCCTTCGCCGATTCCCGCATCCGTCCCGAGACCATCGCCGCCGAGGACGTGCTGCATGATCTGGGGGTCTTCTCCATCATGTCCAGCGACTCCCAGGCCATGGGAAGGGTGGGCGAGGTGGTCCTGCGCACCTGGCAGCTCGCGGACAAGATGAAGGCCCAGCGGGGCCCGCTCTCGCCCGACGGCAGCCCGGCGGACAACTTCCGCATCAAGCGCTACGTGGCCAAATACACCATCAATCCGGCCCTCGCCCAGGGCATCGGGGAGTGGGTCGGTTCCGTGGAGGTGGGCAAATTCGCCGATCTGGTGTTGTGGGACCCGGCCTTCTTCGGTGTGAAGCCGGACCTCGTCATCAAGGGTGGAACGGTCGCCAACTCGGTCATGGGAGACCCCAACGGATCGATCCCGACCCCGCAGCCGCAGACTCTTCGAATGGCCTTCGGCGCCCACGGAGGCAGCGTTCAGGCGTCCTCGATCACCTTCCTCTCTCAGGCGGCCATCGACTCCGGTGTTCCGGAGAAGCTCGGTCTGCGGAAGGTGATCCGGCCCGTGCGGGGCATCAGATCGCTCCGGAAGCAGGACCTGCCCTTCAACGGGGAGACCCCTCAACTGGAGGTCGATCCGCAGACCTACGAGGTGAGGGTGGACGGCGAAGCCCTGAGCTGCGATCCCGTGGACGTCGTTCCCCTGGGACAGCGCTATTTCCTGTTCTGATGCCTGTCCTCTTCTGAGCCGGTCCGCTCCATCACCCAGCCATCACACCGCTCCCGTCCGCACGGGAGCCTCGACAAGGAGGCCCGCATGATCGTGACCCGGATCCTGGGCAATGTCCACGAGGACGGAACGCCCTATGCCTCCGGCCATCTGGAGAAAGTCGTCCTGCCGGTAGCCGAGCTCAGCAAGCGCATTCAGCGCGTGACCAGCGATCACGGACGTGAACTGGGCGTCAGGCTCCCGGCCGGCTCGGCCGATCTGAAAGACGGTGACGTCCTCTTCGCGGAAGACGGTAACGCCGTCGTCGTGTCCGTGGAGGCCAGTGACGTGCTGGTGATCGCGCCTCGCAGCGTGGGAGAGGCACTGTTCGCCGCACACTCCCTGGGCAACCGGCATCTGCAGGCCCAGTTCTTCGGAGTGGACTCCGAGTACGGTGCGGAGGTCCTGGTCTGCCAGTACGACCACACGGTGGAGGACTTCCTGATTCATCACGGGGTGCCGTTCAGCCGGCAGGACCGGATCATGTCGGTGCCCTTCCGGCATGCGGAGCACACGCACTGATGACCGTTCCACAGTCCGCGGGGTCCCGGTCCGCCGGCCTGGCGGCGCTCATGCAGCTGACGGACTCCGCTCTCCCGACCGGGGCGTTCAGCCATTCCTTCGGCCTGGAGTCCTTTCTGGAAACCGGGGAGGTCCAGGACGAAACGAGTCTTCGTGACTGGCTGCTGGCGTACTTGAGCACGCAATTGAGCTTCACCGACGCCGTCGCGGTCCGTCGGGCCTGCCGCCTGAGTAAGGAGCTCGACGACGGCGGTCCGGCCGCCGGCGCTGCAAGCGAGGGTCTGCAACGGCTCGACGCCGAGCTGGGCGCGTTGCTGCTGCCGCGCCAGCTGCGGGAAGCCAGCCTGAGGATGGGACGCAGGCTGCTCGAGATCGCCGAGCAGGCGTTCCCCGCACCGGGCGTGCAAGAGTACGCCCGGCAACTCGCGGACGGCCGGAGTCAGGGGCACTTCGTCCTCGCCTTCGCCCTCGCCGGGGCGGGGCAGGGCTTTGACGAGGACACCCTCGTGGAGGCCCATCTGTACGCGGCGCTGACCTCGCTCGCGTACAACGCGGTGCGGGCCATCCCGCTCGGGCAGCTCGCCGGGCAGCGCGTCCTGGCGGCCGTGCGCGAAGGGCTTCCGGCCGCCCTCGAGCGGTCCAGGGAGCTGGATCCGCGATACTTCGGGGCGGCAGCGCCGGCCCTGGAAATACATCAGATGCGGCACGAACATCAGCGTGCCCGCATGTTCGCCAGTTGAATCAGCCGGAAGAGGAGCAAGACATGAACGACCCCGTGATCATCGGAATCGGCGGTCCCGTGGGAGCGGGCAAGACCCAGCTGGTGGAGCGCGTCACCAGAGCCCTCATCGGGGAGCTCAGCATGGCCGCGATCACCAACGACATCTACACGATCGAGGACGCGAAGATCCTGGCCCGCAACGGTGTGCTGCCCGAAGACCGGATCGTGGGCGTGGAGACCGGCGGCTGTCCGCATACGGCCATCCGTGAGGACACCTCGATGAACACGGCCGCCATTGAGGACCTGAAAGCCCGGCACCCCGATCTTCAGCTGATCTTCGTGGAGTCCGGGGGAGACAATCTGTCCGCCACGTTCAGCCCGGAGCTGGTGGATTTCTCCGTCTACGTCATCGATGTGGCACAGGGGGAGAAGATCCCACGCAAGGCCGGGCAGGGCATGATCAAGTCAGACCTTCTCGTGATCAACAAGACCGATCTGGCGCCGCACGTGGGGGCCGATCTGGCCGTCATGGAAAGCGACTCCCGCTCGTTCCGCGGCCAGAAGCCGTTCTGCTTCACCAATCTCAAGAGTGATGAAGGCCTGGACTACGTGCTGGAGTGGATCCGGCGGGACGTCCTGATGACGGACCTGGTGTGACGGCCCTGTCGGTGTCGCACGTGCCGCAGGGTGTGGGCGAGGCCTTCACCGGGGAACTCACGCTGGATGTCCAGGCACGGGCCGGCCGTTCCGTGGTGGTCCGGCAGGGGCATTCGGGTGCCTTGCGGGTCCTGCGCCCGCACTATCCGGACACCTCGGGCCAGGTTTCGGTCATTGCGATCAACCCGGGCGGCGGGTATCTCGGGGGTGACAGCTACCGTCTCTCGGCATCCATGACCGCGGGGGCCGCCTTGCAGCTGACCACCCAATCGGCGACGAAGGTCTACCGCACGCCACAGGGACCCGTGAGTGCGCGGCAGGAGTTCGTCCTGGAGGACGGAGCCCGGCTGGAGTCCGTGCCGGACGGGCTCATCGCCTATGAAGGCGCGAGCTATCGCCAGGACACCGTGGTCCGGATGTCCTCAGCCGCCTCTCTGGCTCTGGCGGAGACCGTGACCCATGGCTGGTCGCCGGACGGGACGCCGTTCGCTTTCGACGAAGTCTCGCTGCGCACCGAGATCCATGTGGACGGCAGGCTGGCGGTCCTGGACAACCTCCTGCTCAGACCGGGGCAGGACGGCGTCGGCCCGCTCATGCTCGGCGGGGCCTCTCACCTGGGCACCCTGCTGGTGGTCGACTCCCGGGCGACGACGGCGGCGGTCGAGGAGCTGCGCGCGGAGCTCGGGATCACGGGACGGAGCGGTACGACGGGCGCGGTGAGCGCTCTCAGTCTGCTGGCCGTTCCGGGGTTCGCGCTGCGGAGCGTGGGCGGCAGCACCCAGATGGTCGAGGCCGTGCTTCAGGGGGCGCTGAACTGGATGCGCCGGCAGTGGCACGGGCAGCAGCCTTTGGATCTGAGGAAGTACTGATGAGACTCTCACCCGGTGCGCGTGCGGGCGTCGTCGTGCTGGCGCTGCACGTGCTCGCGATCGGCCTTCTGGCCCTTTCGATCGGTGAACATGCGGCTCAGGCGGTCGGCTTGTGCGCGGTGGCCTATCTCGCCGGGGTGAAGCACTCCTACGACTGGGATCACATCGCGGCGATCGACAATTCGAGCCGCCGCTTCGCGGCCCGTGGGCATTATCACCCCGGTGTCGGTCTGGCTTTCAGCCTGGGACACAGCACGGTGGTGGTGCTGGCCTGCTCCCTGGTGGTGCTGGGGGTGGGCTCGATGCACCAATTGTTCGAGGAGGGAAGCCCGGCCAACACGGCCCTCGCAGGAATCGGCGCTGCGGTGTCGGGCGGATTCCTCCTTCTGCTCGGGCTCGGGAACAGCGGTGCCTTCCTGACGACAGCCCGGACGGCCCGGCGGCTCAGCGCGGGGGAGACGGTCGATGCCGCCGAGCTCGAACCACGGGGGCTGGCCGCCCGGATGGTGGCAGCACCGCTGCGTGCCGTGCGGAGGCCGCGTCATCTGTACGCCGTCGGATTCCTCTTCGGTCTCGGTTTCGACACCGCAACCACGGTGGGCCTGCTGGTCGCCTCGGCCTCCGCCGTACTGGCGGGCGTTCCGGCGATAGCGCTGCTCGCCATGCCGTTCGCGTTCTCGGCGGCCATGACCTTGTGCGACGGCGCGAACGGTCTCGCCATGATGGCGCTCTACCGGAGCGCTCTGGCACGGCCACTGCACCGCGTGCGCTTCAATCTGGTGGTGACCGGGATGTCAGCCGTCTCGGCGCTCTTCGTGGCTGTCATCACGCTCGACGGGCTGTTCCGTGAACTGCTCGGCTGGCAGGATCCGGTGTCGGGATTCCTCGCGGATGTCGACCTCGGGGAGGCGGGCCTTTTGCTGGTCGCCTCATTCCTCCTGGTCTGGGGCTGTTTCGCGGTGGCCGGCCGGCTGAAACGCGGGCCCGTGGAAGAGCGCCCGTAGGGTCCACGGAGCGTCGTAGACTCGAAGAGCGCGGACCGGAGGGGCCGGTCCGGCTCACTCCGGAGGTGGCTATGACAACGCAGGACAGGGACTCATTCCAGAGCCTGAGCGAGGAGATCCGCGGCATCGGTTTCGCGGTGCTGCTGACCCGAGGCATCCTCGCATTGCTTCTCGGCCTACTGCTGCTGTTCGCACCCGGGCTCGGTGGTGCGGCGATCGGTGTGCTGGTGGTGGTCAGCATCGGTGTCTGGCTCGTCTTCGACGGATTCAGCACCTGCGGGCTCGCCATGCGCGAGAAGAGGGCGGGCTTCCCCGGCTGGGGCTGGGCGTTGGCCGGCGGCATCGCAGCGATCGTGGCGGGTGTTCTCGCGCTGATCTTCCCGCTGTCGACAGCAGCCTTCGGCACTCTCATGGTGCTCTGGTTCATGGCCATCGGACTGGTGGTCCGTGGCGTTCTGGAACTCGGGGACCGCCGGCTGGGTGTCACCGGGGTGGTGCTCGGCATCCTGAACATCCTCTTCGGCCTTTTCCTGGCCGTGATGATCGTTGCGAACCCCGCCTCGGCACTGGTGGCCCTCATCTGGGTGGCGGGTGTCTACGGTGTGGTGTTCGGCGTCGTGTCGATCATCATGGCCTTCCGAATCCGCAACGCCTGAGCAGCGGCCGCCGTTCGAAGCGGTGGCCGGATCAGAAGGGCGCACGACGACGGCGTGTGGCAGCGATCGCTGCCACACGCCGTCGTCGTACCGGGGGTGACGCTCAGCGGCAGCCGCCGCCCTGGCCGAGGTGCAGGCCGTTGTTCCCCGCGCAATAGCGGGCGGGGACCACGGTTCCGGTGGCCGGGTTCAGGGTCAGCGTGTCGGTCCGGGCGTGCCCGAAGTCGAACATGTTCCGGAGCGAGCCTGCCAGTGCGTCGAAGGAGCCGTCGCCCAGGCGGTCCAGTTTCCAGTTGTCCTCGATGAAGCGCAGGATGGAGGACTGCTGGGTCTGGCTGTGGTCGACGAAATTGCGCTTGGCGTACGGGGAGATCACCAGCAACGGAAGACGCGGCCCGGGACCGCAGCGATCCGCGTAACCGCCCAGCACCTGAGTTCCGGCCTGCGCGGCGTTCAGGCATACGGCCGCGTCGTTTGCCGGGTCCGCCGAGGCGTTCTGGACCGTGGTCGCGACGTGGTCGTACCAGCCGTCGGAATCGTCGTAGGCCAGCACCACGGCGGTCGAGTCCCAGTTCTTGGACTTCTGGATGGCGTTGACCTCGTCGACGACGAACTTCTGCTCGTCGACAGGGTCGGAGTATCCGGCGTGGCCGTCCTGGTAGTTGGCCGCTTTGAGGAAGGAGACCGCGGGCATGTTGTCCGTGTTGAGCACCTGGTTGAAGGAGCTCAGATCGTACTGGTGGTTGGCCTGCCCCGCATGGCCGATCTCCGCAGGGGAGGCCGGTGGCAGGTGGTGGGGGTTGGCCGTGGACCTGTAGTACTGGAACGGTTCGTGGTGCGGGTTGTAGTCGGTGGGCGTGGCCCCGACGATGTTGCGGTGTGTGGAAGTGCACTGGGCGTAGTCGGTGCCCTTGATGGTCTTGTTTCCCTGCGGGGTGAAGCCGCCCTGGAACCAGCCCCAGGAGACGTTCTTCGCGGAGAGCAGGTCTCCGACGTTCTTCCCCTGCATGGAAGCGAGGGCGTAATTCTGGGAGTGGCTGCCGTCGGAGCAGTCGTCATAAGCCGGGTCGGGATCGCCGGTGACCGTGCCGACCCCGTGGGCGTCGGGGGACTTCACCGTGTAGGCGTCCGGAGCGCCCGTCTGCTGTCCGGTGAACGGGCCGATGCTGACCACTCCGTGGGTCTGCCCTGAGACGAGATTCAGGGCACCCGGGGTGGATGGGCCGAACTCGTTGCCGAAGCTGTTGTCACTCATCGAGTAGTGCTGCGCGTAGTTCCAGAGGCCCGTGACGGTGTTGCCGTCGTAGTAGTCCATGGTGAGGCCAGGCGCGGCGTACTGAGGTGCTTTGCAGTTGTCCACGCTGGTGTTCTCGACGAATTTGTCCATGGCACCGTTGTTGAAGGCACGCTGCTCGGCGCTGTACTCGTGATCCTGATCGCAGGTCACGGCCTGTCCCGGAGTCAGGCGGGACGGCTGGACCGAGTTGGGGTTGTTCGGGGCCAGCAGACCCGCCGCGGCCAGGGTGTTGATGTGTTTCGGCGTCGCAGGGGACGGGGTGAAGCGCGAGGCCTGAGCCCCGGTTCCCTGCACGGTCTCGCCGGGGGCGTTTGCTGCTTGGGGGTAGCTTGCGAAGTAGTGGTCGAAGGAGACGTTCTCTCCGAAGATCACCACGACGTGCTTGATGGGAGTGGTCGTCGACTGCGCGACGCGAGCCGGTTCGATGGAGGATGCGGCCTGCGCGGGGAGGGTGCCGGCGAGGCAGCCTCCCGCGATGGCGAGGGAGAGCGCGCTGAGTGCGCCGGCTGTCCGGAGCTGAGGGTGCGGCATGGGGATCCTTCTGTGACTGAATGCTGCTGTTTCCCATGGCGTGCGAGTGTCCCCAGGAGAGAATATGAGTGCCGGGGTCTGTTGCGTAGGGAATCCCGGGTTTGTTCGCCGAGTGTTCATCCGGTGGGCAGGGAATCCGTCGGCAAGGAAGCGGAGTGGTTCCCGCCATCCCTGTTGCGACGGTGTTAGCGTGGCCGGATGTTCCCTCTGGAGACGGATTCCTGGCCGCCGGAAGCTCTGATCACGGATCGACTGCTCCTGCGGGAAGCCGCGGCCCGGGACCGGTCGCCCCTGATCGAGTTGTTCAGTTCGCCTGAAGTGGGCGCGTTCATCGGAGGCCCTCAGCCCAGAGCCGAACTGGAGCGGAACGTCCCGGAGGTCCCGGGGCGACGCCCTGGTTTCTTCGTCGTGGAACATGACGGTGTCATGATCGGCATGGTGACCGTGGACCGCCATGATCCGCAGGGACCCGGGCGGGGCCACCTGGATCCGGGCGTTGCCGTGCTCGGGTACCTGTTCCTGCCGCAGGCGTGGGGTCAGGGTTACGCCACGGAGGCTTGCAGGGCTGTTCTCACGTGGTTCGACGGCGTGTTCCCGGGTGAGGCCATGGCTCTCTGCACTCAACTGGCCAACACCTCGGCGCGGGGTGTCGCCGCGAAGCTCGGTTTCATTGAGACGGCCCGGTTCGAAGAATACGGTGCCGGGCAGTGGCTCGCGGTCAGGAAAGCGGTTCCGGGCGGCCACTGAACAGGGTGGAGCGGGTGCGGACGACGTCGGTCGTCAGCTTCCGGTGTAGCGCCCGGGACGGTGGTTGAACGCGAGGATGACGTTCAGCACCACTGCCCCTGCCGCGGAGAGCAGGACCAGCGGCCAGGCCACCACGGTGAGGGCGCCGAGTACCACGAGGAGGTCCAAGACCATCTGGACGTAGCCCGCGCGCCAGCCCAGCCGTTCCTGTAGCAAGAGGGCGAGGATGTTGAAGCCACCCAGGCTCGCCCGGTGCCGGAAGAGCACCAGCAGGCCGGTGCCCGCCAGAAGATTTCCGGCGAGTGCCCCGTAGACAGGGTCCAGGTGAAGGGCGCCGAGCGCCACCGGATGCAGCGAGGACAGGCCCGAGACCACCGTGACACAGGCGATGGTGCGCAAGGTGAAGTTCCAGCCCTTCTTCCATGCCGAGAGTGCGAAGAACGGAGCATTCACCAGGAGGAACATGAGCCCGAAGGGGGCTCCGGCCGCATAACTGAGCAACAGCGAGAGCCCAGCGGTCCCGCCGGTCACCGTGCCGCTGCTGTGGAGCAGGTAAAGACCCAGAGACGCGAGGAAGGTTCCGGTGACCAGGCCCAGCACGTCCTCCACAAGCCCATGCGGCTTCGCACGGTCCGCGACAGGAGCGGGGTTTGGAAGAGAGGAGGCGGGGAAGCGTTCTGCGGTACTGGCGGTCACGGAGGAAAATCATCCGCAGAGCAGTACATGCGCGCAAGCTGAATCCGGAACAGTGGGATGATTGCGCCTAAAGCATGAATAATTCGTGCAGAATGCCAAGATTCTGAAGGAGATTCTGGGATGAGTGCTCCAGCTCACAAGGCAGACGCCCTGGATGCGCGGATTCTGCTGGCCCTGGAGGAGGACCCGGGTGCTTCGGTGCTGGCACTGGCCCACCGGGTCGGTGCCTCGCGGAACACGGTGCACGCCCGCCTGCAACGCATGAACCGGGAGGATCTGCTGCTGGGCTTCACTCAGCGGGTTTCCCCGGCAGCGCTGGGGTACGGGTTGGTGGCTTTCGTCTCACTGGCCATCTCTCAGGCGGAGAGCGTTGATGCCATCCTCGGTGTGCAGGAGATCGCGCAGGTGGTGGAAGTGCACAAGACCACGGGTGACGCGGACTTCCTGGTGAAGCTCGTCGCCCGTGACACAGCGGATCTGAACAGCGTCATGGACGCGCTCGTCGCGGTGCCGGGCGTGGTCAGGTCCAGCACGGCGGTCTCCTTGCAGGAGACCATGCCGTACCGGACCCGGGCCCTGCTGGAGCGACTGGCTCAGCAGGGGGAGCGGAGCTGAGGCTCAGGCCGTGACGGCGAGGGCGTCGATCTCCACCAGCATGACCTCGTGGGGGAGGTCGACGAACACGGTGGTGCGGCTGGGCAGCTGGCCGCTCGGGACGTTCTCCTGGATGAACTCGCCGTAGACCTCGTTCATGGCGGAGAAGTCGTCCCGGGTGGTCAGGTAGACGCGGAACATCACCACATCCTCCACCGACGAGCCGCCTGCTTCGAGGATGGCCTTGACGTTCTCCAGGGTGCGGCGCGTCTGAACGCGTACATCGCCGTCGCCGATGTACTGGTTGGTTTCGGGGTCCATGGGGCCCTGGCCGGAGACCTGGAACAGGCCGCCCTTCTTGACCCCCTGGGAGAAGGTGTGGGCGGGCGCAGGAGCGTTTCCGGTGAAGACGATGTCCTTGGAGCTCATGTGTGGTCCTTTCGGGGTTGTGCGGATCGGATGGGGAAAGTTCAGGGGGCCGTGTGGCCCAGCTCGGCGGAGATGGACCGGGTGCAGTCCAGTAGTTCCGGCAACAGGCCCAGGAGCCCGTCCCGATCGAGCATGACGGTGGGTACCGAGCAGGAGACCGCCGCGACGACGCCGCCGCTGGCATCCCGGATGGGAGCCGCGATGCAGTGGACGAATTCCTCGAACTCCTGATCGTCCAGGGCCCAGCCTTGGCGTCCTGCCAGCTCGATCGCGCTCAGCAGGCTCGCCTGGTCCGGGAGGGTGTTCTCGGTGAACTTGCGATAGTCCAGGCCGGCCGTGAGGCTCTCCCGCTGCTCACGAGGCATATCGGCAAGGATCACCTTGGCGACGGCGGCCGCGTTCAATGCGGCCGTGAGTCCGATCCGGGAGTACATCCGCACCGGATGCCGGGACTCCAATTTGTCGATGTACACCACGTCCCGTCCCTCGAACGCCGCCAAGTGGATCGTGTGCCCGGTGCTCTCATTCAGGCGCTGCAGATGCGGCCTGGCGGTGCCGCGGATGTCGCGCTGCTCCAGGGCCAGGCTGGACAGCTGGAACAGCTGAGAGCCGAGCCGATAGTGCTGCTGGGCATCCCGGACGACGAAGTTCCGGTCTTCCAGGCTGTGCAGCAGCCGCATCACCGTGGTCTTGTGGACATCGGCGGTCGAGGCGAGTTCATCCAGCGTGGCGGGCCCTTTCGCCAAGGCGCCCAAGAGGTCGAGTGCTCGCAGCAGGCTCTGGCTCATGGCTGCCTCACGAGGAAGCGGCCCTGCGCGACCCGGATGCCGGCCCAGTCCTCGTCGCTGCAGTTGAGGATGTGCACCAGATCGTCGTCTTCCGGGAGCGGGCCGCGGTCCCCGTGCACCGTGAGCGTGCAGGCGGCGGCCACGTGGCCGCGGCGCAGGCTGAGGCGGTGGTCGAGGCCCGAGAGGACCCCGCTGAGGTAACCGGCGGCGAAGGAGTCGCCTGCGCCGACGGGTTCCACCACCTCCACCGAGAGGGCCGGCACCTCCCAGCGTTCGCCGTCGCGCCCCAGGGCGGTGGCGCTGGTGGATTCGTTCTTCACGATCAGAACCTCGGGGTCGGGGAGGAGTTCCCGCAGGCGGCTTTCGTCGTGGGTGCCGAACGCGGCCAGGGCCTCGTCCTTGCCCATCAGGACGATGTCCGAGAGGTTTGCCAGTTGTTGCAGGATCGAGGCATCACGCCCGGCCCAGAGCGCGGGGCGCCAGTTCACATCGAAGCTGATCCGTTGGGACTGTCTGGGACGGGAGAGGAGTGCGAGGAGGAGTTCCCGGCAGGAATCGCTCAGTGCGGCGGTGATGCCGCTGAGGTGGATGAGTGAGGCCTCTGCAAGGAGGTCCGCCACGGCCGGATCGTCCAGCAGCGCAGGACTCATGGCGGAGGCGGCAGAGCCACTGCGGTAGTAGAGCATGCCGGTGCCGTCCTCACCGGGGACTTTGACGTACAGGCCGGTGGGACGGCGATCGTCGAGCTGGACTCCGCCGGTCCTTACCCGATGGCGTTCAAGTTCGTGCAGGATGCGGCGGCCGAAGCCGTCGTCGCCCAGGCGGCTGATCCAGCCGGTCGGCACGCCCATTGCGGCGAGACCCATGGCCACATTGGATTCCGCGCCGCCGACTCCCAAGTGGAGGCTGCTGGCGGTCTCCAAGGTCCCCTGGTCGCCAGGGGTCAGCATGGCCATGGTCTCTCCCAGGCAGATGGCTCGTGGCATCGAAAGCTCCTTCGCAAGGCACCGGGCGGGCCGCGGACGAAATCCATTGACGCGGCTTCCGGCTCAATGCTAAACATGAATGCAGAGTATTTGCAATACGCGTTGCAAAATACGCAATCAGCGAATCAAGGGTCTCTGAACGGACCCATACGGCAGACACCTAACCGCGACGACGAGGTAGCAACAGTGAGCCAGAGAGCATATGACCAGGCCAAGGTCGACGGACTCGATGAGGAGATCCTCGACTTCCGCCACAAGGCCGTGCCCGCCTCCCTGCACGGCATGAGCATCGGTGCTCTCGCCGCGCGGCGGCTGGGCCTGGCGGAGCTTCAGACGCCGCTGCTGACACTGGATGAGTCCGCGATGGACTTCAACGCGCGCTTGCTCGCCGCCTGGTGCGACGATCACGGTGTCCTGTTGGCCCCGCACGGTAAGACCACCATGTCGCCTGAGCTCTGGGCCCGTCAGATCGAACTCGGCGCCTGGGGCATGACGCTCGCCAACGCCGCTCAGCTCCGCGTGGCACGAGCCTTCGGTTTCACACGGCTCATGCTGGCCAACAGCCTCACCGACCCGCAGGCCATCCGCTGGGCCGCCGGCCAGGCCGAGGACGGTGCCCGGATCGTCTCCTGGGTGGACTCCGCGGAGACCGTGGCGCTGCTGGAGCGCGAGCTTGCCGGGCACGGCACCCTCGACGTGATCGTTGAACGCGGGGGAGCGGGCGGCCGCACCGGTGCCCGCAGCCATGAGGAAGCGCTCTCCATCGCCCGGACCGTCCACGCCTCGGCTGCGTTGCGCCTCGTCGGCGTCGGCGGCTACGAGGGTGCACTGGCGCACACCGCGGACGACGCCGGACTCGGGGCCGTGCGTGGCTATCTCGGTGAGGTGGCCAGACTGCACGGCGAGCTGCTCGCCGAGGGCCTTTACGACGCGGACGAAGTGCTCGTCACCGCGGGCGGCAGCGCGTACTTCGACGACGTCGTCGAGGTCCTCGCCCCGGTGCGCGATGCCGGTGGCACGGGCCGCCCGCGCGTCGAGATCGTGCTGCGCAGCGGCGCCTACATCATTCACGACGATGGCTTCTACCGTGGCATCTCGCCGTTCTCCCGACAGGACCCGGACGGCGAGCAGTCCTTCCGCCCGGCGATGCACGCCTGGGTGCGCGTGGTCTCTCAGCCCGAACCGGGCCTCGCCATCCTGGAGGGCGGCAAGCGGGACCTGCCGTTCGATGAGGGCCTGCCCGTGCCGCAACTGATCAGCGACGGACTGGGGGAGCCCGCCACGGAACTGCGCAAGGCGGAGATCACCGCCGTCAACGACCAGCACGCGTTCCTGCGCTTCGCCGAGGGAACCGAGATCCGGCCCGGGCAGGTCATCCGGCTGGGCCTCTCCCACCCTTGCACCGCGCTGGACAAGTGGACCCTCATCCCGGTTCTCGACACGGTGGCCGACCCCGAACGGGCCGCCGTGGTCGGTGCCGTGCGGACGTTCTTCTAGGACGGCGGCATGAGCATCCTGATCAGCAACGTCACCGTGGTGGACGGCAGCGGCGCACCGCGTCGCCAGGCCGACGTCCTGCTCAAGGGCGAGATCATCGAACGCATCGCCGGTCCAGAGACGTTGGAGCGTGACGCAGCGGAGTTCATCGACGGCCGGGGACTGGTCCTCAGCCCCGGATTCATCGACATGCATGCGCACTCGGACCTTCAGCTCCTCCTCACCCCGGACCACTACGCCAAGCTCAGCCAGGGCGTCACCACCGAGCTCCTCGGCCAGGACGGACTGTCCTATGCGCCCGTGGACGAGCCCACGCTGGCGGGAGTGCGGCAGAAGATCGCAGGCTGGAACGACAATCCGGATGGTTTCGACTGGGACTGGCGGGGTGTCGGGGAGTACCTCGACCGTCTGGACCGGCCGGACGACGGCGGGCGCATCGCCACCAACGCCGCTTATCTTGTCCCGCAGGGCACCGTGCGGGCCCTTGTCATGGGTTTCGACGACCGCGTCGCCACGGCGGAGGACATCAGCCGCATGCAGCAGGTGATCCGCCGGGGCATGGAGGAAGGTGCCGTCGGGATGTCCTCCGGACTGACCTACACCCCGGGCATGTATGCGAGCACCGAGGAACTCGGCGAGCTCTGCCGCACCGTCGGCGAACTGGGAGGCTTCTACGCACCACACCATCGCTCCTACGGGAAGGGCGCTCTCGAGGCCTACGCCGAGATGATCGGTCTCAGCCGCGACACGGGCTGCGCCCTGCATCTCTCCCACGCGACCATGAACTTCGCGGAGAACAAGGGCCGGGCGGCGGAACTTCTGAGCCTGATCGACACCGCGCTGGACGACGGCGTGGACATCACCCTGGACACCTATCCGTACCTGCCCGGGGCGACCACGCTCTCCGCGATCCTGCCCAGCTGGGCATCCGCGGGCGGCACCGAGGCCACGCTGGAACGCCTCCGTGACCCCGGGACCCGGGAGCGGATCCGTGAGAACGTCGAGATTTACGGATCCGACGGCTGCCATGGCGTGGTCGCGGAATGGGACACTCTGGAGATCAGCGGTGTGCAGAACCAGGAACTCGCGCGCCACGCGGGGCGGACGATCGCACAGATCGCCGCAGACGAAGGCGAAGAGCCGTTCGAGGTGTTCACGGCGATCCTCCTGGCCGACCGTTGTGGCACAGGGATCCTCCAGCACGTCGGTCATGAGGAGAACGTCCGAGCCATCATGGTGCACAGCACCCATACGGGCGGCAGCGACGGCATTCTCGTCGGTGGCAAGCCGCACCCACGCGCCTGGGGGACCTTCCCCCGGTACCTCGGACACTACTGCCGCGAACTCGGTCTCCTCACTCTCGAAGAGACGGTGCACCATCTCACCGGACGCCCCGCGGCGCGGCTCAAACTGGAACGCCGTGGTCAGGTCCGCGAAGGGTATGCCGCCGATCTGGTCCTCTTCGACCCGGAGACCATCCGGGACGCCGCCACCTTCGACGACCCCCGGCAACCGGCCGAGGGCATTCATCACGTGTTCGTCAACGGCGTCGCAGCCATCAAAGACGGACGACCCACGGGAGCGCGCGCGGGCCGCGCCCTCCGCCGAACCCCGGAAGGAATGACAGCACCCCGATGAACAGCACCGAACTCGAAGCCGTCCTCGCCGCCGACCGCACCCTCGCCGTCGTCCGCGCCAACACCATCCCCGATGCCGCGCGCCTGGCGGAAGCCCTCTCCGCCGGAGGCATCCGGACCCTCGAACTGACCTTCACCACGCCCGATGTCACACGCCATGTGCGCCGGGTCGTGGAGACGGCGGGGGACCACGGCGCGATCGTCGGCGTCGGTACCGTCATGACGGCCGCGCAGGCCCGGGAGGCCATCGACGCGGGGGCGCAGTTCCTGGTCACCCCCGGCCTGCGTCCCGAGGTCGCAGCCGTGGCCCGGGAAGCAGGTGTGCCCATCAGCCTGGGTTCGCTGACCCCCACCGAGGTGGCCGCCGCGCTGGATCTCGGTTCCGAGATCGTCAAGATCTTCCCCGCCCGGCATGTGGGGCCGCAGTACCTCAAGGATCTGCAGGGACCGTTCCCCGGGGTGAAGCTCCTGCCTTCGGGCGGCATCGACGCCTCCAACGCCAGAAGCTACCTCGACGCCGGCGCACTGGCCGTATGCTGCGGCACCTCTGTGGTGCCGCCGTCGGCTGTCGATGCCGGCGCCTGGGACGACATCACCACTCGCGCCAAGGACTTCGTCCGGGCACTCTGACCCCCTCAACATCCACGCCGCGCTGCGCGCGGCGGACAGCTCAAAGGAGAGACCATGGATGGATTCCTGTCGTGGCTGCGCCATGACACCACCGGATTGCTGCTGTTGGCGGCCGCCGGTATCGCGTTGCTGCTGTTCCTCATCATCAAAGTCAAGGTGGAGCCGTTCATCGCGCTCGTCGGCACGGGCGTGCTCGTCGCCCTGGTGGGCGGTGTGACGGTGGAGCAATTGGTGGGCACGCCCATCAAGAGCAGCGACTCGCTCATCGAGAAGGGCTTCGCCGGGATTCTCGGGCACATCACCCTGATCATCGGCCTCGGCACCGTGCTCGGCGCCATCCTGGAACGCTCAGGCGGGGCCGAGGTTCTGCTGGGCCGTCTGGTGAAGGTCTTCGGCGAGAAGGGCACGCCGCTCGCCATGGGCGTCACCGGCTTCGTGCTCGGCATTCCGGTGTTCTTCGACATCGGCATCTTCGTCCTGGCGCCGCTGGTCTATGTGGCGGCGGTGCGCGGTGGCAAGTCCCTGGCGCTGTATTGCCTGCCGTTGCTGGCGGGCCTCTCCGTCACGCATGCCTTCCTGCCACCCCATCCCGGCCCGGTGGCGGCCGCAGGCCTGTTCCACGTAGAGCTGGGCTGGATCATCATCATGGGCCTGGCCTGTGGCATCCCGGCATGGTTCGTCTCCGGCATCCTCTGGGGCACCTGGATCGGCAAGCGGGTGAACATCGCCGTGCCGGAGGACCGGATCGTCCCCGAGTCGGAGGACGCCAAGAAGCACGAACCCCACATCGCCGTGGTGGCTCTGGTCATCGGCCTGCCGATGCTGCTCATCCTCGGCGCCACCTTCGGCAACGTCTTCCTGGGTGCCAGCCCGCTGCGTGACATCCTGACCTTCTTCGGCAATCCGGCCATCGCGCTCACCGTGGCCGTGCTGCTGGCCATGTGGCTGCTGGGCATCCGGAACGGGATGACGTCCAAGGACCTCTCCGAACTCAGCTCCTCCTCGCTGCGTCCCGTCGGCATGATCCTGCTCGTGGTCGGTGCGGGCGCCTTCTTCGGCGCGGTTCTGGCCGCGACGGGCGTCGGCAAAGCCGTGGCCACCTCGCTCTCGGAGGCGGGGCTGCCGCTCATCGTCTCGGCCTACGTGATCGCCTGCGGTATGCGCATCGCCCAGGGCTCGGCGACCGTCGCCATCGTGACGACCGGTGGCATCCTCGCTCCCGCACTGACCTCCGGGCAGTACTCGCAGCCGCAGCTGGCCCTGCTGGTCATGGCGATCTCCTCGGGCTCCATCATCGCGAGCCACGTCAACGACGGGGGATTCTGGATCATCTCCAAGTACTTCAACATGTCGGTCAAGGACACGCTGAAGACCTGGACGGTGCTGGAAACCGTGCTCTCCGTGGTCGGCTTCGGCATGGCCAGCCTCCTGTGGGCGTTCGTCTGACGGCCGCATCCTGACCGGATCCCGGCGCGGCGAAGGCCGGACACCCTCAACTCAAGGGTGCCCGGCCTTCGTGCCGTCCGGGACGGAGGACCCGCAGCGGCCAGTGACTCAGCGGCCGGTGACTCAGACGGTGGGTACGACGTTGCCGGATTCGTACCAGCCACGCTCACGGTTGCTCACGGACGGCTCGGCCCGCAGCAGATCAGGCTGAGCTGCCCAGCGCACTCCGTTCGCCAGGACCTTGCGGATCTCCGGGTGGTGGTAGACCGGGTACTCCTGGTCGCCGGGGCTGAAGTAGAAGATCCGGCCCTTGCCACGGGTGAACGTCACACCGGAACGGAACACCTCACCCCCGGCGAAGGAGCTGATGAACAGCAGATCGTCAGGATCCGGGATGTCGAAGAGCTCTCCATACATCTCCTGTTCCGGGATGATGATCGGATTGGCCACGCCCTGGGTGATGGGGTGGGACGGTTTGACGTTCCACACCAGTTCGCGCTCACCGTCGTTCCGCCAGGCCAGGGAGCAGGTCGTGCCGAGGAGCCGGATGAAGATCTTGGAGAAATGCCCGGAGTGCAACACCAGGAGGCCGAGGCCGCCCAGCACATGCCGCTGGACCCTTTCCACCACCTCGTCACCGACCTCGTCATGGGCCATGTGGCCCCACCAGAGCAATACGTCGGTGGCTGCCAGTACCTCTTCGGAGAGTCCGTGATCGGGCCCGGAGGCCAGCGTGGCGGTGGACACCACGGCGTCCGGAAGCAGCGCCCTGAGGCCGTCGGCGATGGCGCCATGGATGCCATCCGGGTAGATCTCCGCCATGTGCGGGGGATCGTTGCGGAGTTCGTGGACGCCTTCGTTCCACACCAGGATGCGCAGCGGACGGGTGCTCACAGCTGAACCTCCCGGCCTTCGCGTGCGGAACGGTAGCAGGCGTCGATGATGCGGGCGCGGCCGAGGGCCAGGGAGCCGTCGTGCCGGCCCCATTCCTCGGACCCGGCGCGGACCACCTCGACGAAGTCCTCCACGACGCGCTGGTGCATGCCGTTCGCACCGATGGCGGGGGAGTAGTCGGAGTTGTCCTCACCCGTGTCCTTGTAAACCGTCAGATGCCCGGCTTCCGGCATGGGCTCGCCGGCCACCCGGAGCTCCGCCCCGCCCTCGGTGCCGTAAACCAGGAAGTTGATCTCGTCGTCGGGGTTCCGGTAGCTCGCCCAGCCGGCCTCGATGAGCAGCGCGCCGCCGCCTTCGAGCCGGAGGAACGCGGAGGAGAAGTCCTCCACCTCGAACTGGTTTCCGCCCGCCAAGGCGGAGTAGCGGCTGTTGCCGCCCAGGCCCCGCGGCCCGAGTTCGGAGTGCGTGGTGGCGCTCACGGAGAGGACCTTCGGCTCGCCCAGGAGATGCAATGCGTAGTCCAGCACGTGCACCCCGATATCGACGAGTGGCCCGCCTCCGGCGAGGGCGGGGTTCGTGAACCAGCTGCCGAGGGTCGGGATGCCGCGGCGGCGCAGCCACGCGGCCTTGGCGTAGTACGGCCGGCCGATCTCGCCGCCGTCGATGACGGACTTGAGGGCCAGGATGTCACCCCGGCGCCGGTGGTTGAAGGCCACGTCCAGGACCCGTCCGGCGGCGCGCGCGGCGTCGACCATGGCCTGTGCCTCCACGGAATCCTTGGCGATCGGCTTCTCACTCAGGACGTGGATGCCGCGTTCCAGAGCGGCGATGGCGATGGGGGCGTGCAGGAAGGTGGGGACGGCGATGCTGATGGCGTCGAGCTTCTCGGCCTCCAGCATGTCCTCCCAGCGGGAGTAGCGGTTCTGAACCTGGAATTCGTCGGCCAGCTTCGTCAGCTGGTCCGTCTCCATCGCGGCCAATGCGGTCACCTCGATGCCGGGGATGCGCGTATACGCCTCGAGATGTTGCTGTCCTGCCCAGCCGAGGCCGACGACGCCGACCCGCAGCGGCTGCCCTGCGCCGGGCTGTGGGGTTTCCTGAGTCACAGGGGATTCCTTTCGGAGGGTGGAAGAGGAGACTTTTGCTTTTTGGAAGTCATAAGTAAAGCGCGAAAAGCCGTAAGTAGATTTTCACGGAGTCAAGGGTGCGTCAAGAGGTTTTGCGTAAACGCTTGCCTGGATTTTCGTGCCCTCAGGAGGCGGCGATGGCCGCCTCGACGGACTCGGGTGAGAGAAGGTGTTCGATCACCAGGCGAGCGGCCCCCAGAATGCCGGCATCGTCCCCTGCGCGGGACCGTTCGATGCGCAGGCGGCGGGTGGCGAGGGGCTGAGACCGCCGATAGACGGCCTCGCGGGCGCCGGCGAGCAAGGGGTCGCCGGCCTCGGAGAGGCTTCCGCCGACCACGATCACCGAAGGGTTGAGGAGGTTCACACAGGTGGCGAGGACCTCGCCCACCTCGCGGCCGGCTTGGCGCAGGGCGTGGATCGCGGCGATGTCTCCGAGCCCGGCACGTCGCACCACGTCCGAGCCGCTGCTGACATCCAGGCCTTGTGCCCGGAGTTTGGCCGTGAGTGCCGGGCCGGAGGCGAGGGCCTCCAGGCAGCCCGTGTTGCCGCAGCGGCACGGCAGTGGCTCGCCGTCTGGCACTCGGACGTGTCCGATGTCGCCACTGGTGCCGTCGGCGCCCCGCTGGAGGACGCCCCCGGCGATGATTCCGGAGCCGACGCCCGTGGCCAGCTTGACGAAGAGGAAGTCCCGGTGCTGCGGCCAATGCGTGAGATGCTCGCCGAGCGCCATGATGTTGACGTCATTGTCCACCAGGACGGGGACCGGCCATTCCTGTCCCAGGCGGGCCGGGACGTCGTAGCCGTCCCAGCCGGGCATGATGGGCGGATTGATCGGACGCCCGGTCTCGTGTTCCACGGGCCCTGGAAGACCGAGCCCCACGCCTGCGAGTTCACGTTCGTCCCTCCCGAGACCGGCGAGGAGCCGGCGGCCCGTCGCGAGAAGCCAGGCCAGGGTGGATTCCGGCCCCTCGGCGATGTCGCGGGGTTCGGTGTGCCGGGCCAGGATGGTCCCGGCCAGGTCTGCGACGCCGACCGTGGCATGGGATCCGCCGATGTCCGCGGTCAGGACCACACGGGCGGAGGCTTGGAAGGCGAAGCGCGACGGCGGCCTTCCCCCGGAGGATGCGGCTTCGCCGGCGGCTGCGATCAGGCCGGTGCTGAGGAGGGCGTCGAGCCGCGAGACGACGGTGGTCCGGGCCAGTCCGGTGAGCTCCATGATCTCGGCCCGGGTCCGGGCCTCACCGTCCCGGAGCAGCTGGAGAAGCTGTCCGGGCCCGCTCGGGGCTGGAGAATCCGGGAGGGAGGGGCTCGCGGAGGCGGTGGCGTTCATGCATAAGACTTAGCACAGCCGGACGGTTCGAGGGGCCACTTCTGTGAAATTGATTCCCTACTTTTGCTTGACCGTGGTTATAAGTCGGCCTAGCGTGGACGGTGACCCAGTTCACCGATGAGCCGCCCGTGTGCGGCACCGCGAAGGAGCCCCCGTGTCCTACTCAGTGCAGCTGTACAGCGTTCGCGAAGCGCTGTCCCACGACCTCCCCGGCACGCTCCGGCGGCTCGCCGCACTCGGATTCACCCGGGTCGAGCCGTACAACTTCGCCGAGCTCGCCGGAGAACTGGGCCCGGCATTGCGCGAGAACGGCCTCACGGCCCCCACCGGGCACGTCGGACTGCTGGACGGTGATCAGGAGGCCATCTTCGCCGCAGCGAAGCAACTCGGCATCGGCACGGTGATCGACCCCTTCGTCGGCCCCGACCGGTGGCAGGATGCGGAGAGCATCCGGTCCACCGCGGAGCGACTGAACGATGCAGCCCGTGCCGCAGCAGCACATGGCCTGCGGGTGGGATACCACAACCACAGCTGGGAGATCTCCAACAGCGTGGAGGGCGCCACCGCGCTCGAGTACTTCGCCGGCCTGCTGGACCCTGCCGTGGTCCTCGAAGTCGACGCCTACTGGGCCGCCGTCGGGGGTGTGGATCCGGCCGCACTGCTGGAGCGGCTCGGATCCCGCGTCGTGGCGGTCCACCTAAAGGACGGCCCCGTGACAGCTGTCTCGGCGGAACGATTCGACCCTGAGGAGTTCGGCGCCCTGACCAGCCGGCAGCTGCCCGCCGGACAGGGCGACGTCGACCTCCCCGCCATTCTTGCGGCGTGCCCGAGCCTGGAGGTCGGTGTCATCGAATTCGACGACTACGCCGGTGACATCTTCGAAGGGCTCGCAGCCTCTCTCGCCTACCTGGAGTCCTTGGCCTCCGAGGCCTCCGCATGAGCGGCGGGCCGGTCGGCGTCGCGCTCATCGGCGCGGGCAACATCAGCACCCAGTACCTGGACAATCTCACCACCTTCCCCGACCTCAAGGTCGTGGCCATCACCGACCTCTTCCCCGAAGCCGCGAAGGCCCGTGCCGAGGAATACGGGATCGGGCTCCATGGCGCTCCCGAACTCGCGCTCGGGCATCCGGACGTCGAGATCATCATCAATCTGACCATTCCCGCCGTGCATGCCGAGGTTGCAGCGCAAGCTGTCCGTGCAGGCAAGCACGTCTGGAGCGAAAAGCCCATCGCCTTGGACCGGGACAGCGGGCGGGCTCTGCTGGAGCAGGCTGACGCGGCGGGACTGCGGATCGGCTGCGCCCCGGACACCTTTCTCGGTGCCGGTCTGCAGTCCGCTCTGCGGGCTATCAACCGAGGAGACATCGGCACGCCGCTCTCCGCGCAGACGGTGATGCAGTACGCGGGCCCGGACTACTGGCATCCGAACCCGGCATTCCTCTTCCAACAGGGCGCGGGCCCTCTCTTCGACATGGGACCGTACTACCTCACCGCCCTCGTGCAGGCCTTCGGGAGCGCCCGCCGTGTCGCGGCGATGGGCTCGAAGGCGTGGGAGACCCGTACGGTCCGCTCCGGTCCCAAGCAGGGTGAGGAATTCCCGGTTGAGGTGCCGACTCATGTCAGCGCGCAGATCCAGTTCGAGGCCGGAGCCACCTCGCACAGCGTCTTCAGTTTCCAGTCCGCGCACGCCAAGGCCGGCTATGTGGAGATCACGGGCACCGAGGGCACGTTGCTGGTCCCGGACCCCAACAATTTCGACGGCGAGCTCTCGGTCATCCGTCCCGGCGAGGACGACTGGACCACCATTCCCGTCGAAGGCCCCACACAGGGCCGTGGCATGGGGGTTCTGGAGATGGCGCGAGCCATCCGGGCCGGGGTCCCGCACCGTGCCACCGGGGCCTTGGCCTATCACGTGCTGGATACCATGATCGCCATCCAGGAGTCCGTGGAGACGGCCTCCTTCGTCGAGATCGCGAGTTCGGCGCCTCAGCCAGAACCTCTGCCGTCCGGCTGGGATCCGATGCAGGCGACCCTCGGCGGCGGCGCATGAGGGCGGGGCGTCCCCTCGGCGTCGCCGTTATCGGCTACGCCTTCATGGGCAAGGCCCATTCCCAGGCCTGGCGCACCGTCGCTTCCCATTTCGAGGTGCCGGACTTCGAGCGCACGGTGCTGGTGGGGCGGGATGCCGAGCAGGTCGCGGGGGCCGCGCAGCGCTACGGCTGGGCCGAGTCTGCCACCGACTGGCGCGAGGTGATCGCCCGCCCGGACATCGACGTCGTCGACATCTGCACACCCGGTTGGACGCACGCTGAGATCGCGATCGCGGCCCTGGAAGCGGGCAAACACGTGCTGGTCGAGAAGCCTCTGTCCAACACGCTCCAGGAGTCCGAGGCGATGGTGGCGGCGGCCGCCGCGGCCCGGCAGCGGGGCGTGGTGTCGATGATCGGGTTCAACTACCGGCGCGTGCCTGCGCTGGCGCAGGCACGGAAGCTGATCAGGGACGGTCGGCTCGGGAACATCCGGCAGATCCGCGCGAGTTACCTGCAGGACTGGCTCTCCGACCCGGAGGCGGCCATGAGCTGGCGGCTGCGGAAGGAGACCGCGGGCTCAGGAGCCCTGGGGGACATCGCCAGCCACGCCATCGATCAGATACGCCATCTCACAGGGCTTGACGTCGCGGACGTCTCGGCCCGGCTGAAGACCTTCGTCCCGGAACGTCCCGGGCCGGGCGGCCCGGAAGCCGTCACGGTCGACGACGCAGCCTGGCTCACGCTCGGTCTGCGAGGCGAAGCGGCGGGCGACGGCGGTGCCATCGCCTCGGTGGAGGTCTCCCGGGTCGCGCTCGGACGGAAGAACTCCTTGCGGATCGAGGTGTACGGCAGCGCCGGGGCCCTGGCCTTCGATCTCGAACGCCTCAATGAGCTGGAGTTCCTCGACGGCACCGATCCTGTGGAGGAGCAGGGCTTCCGACGCATCCTCGTCACGGAGCCGGAGCACCCCTACCTCTCCGCCTGGTGGCCCCAGGGGCACGTCATCGGCTGGGAACACAGCTTCACCCATCAGATCCGCGACTTCCTGGTGGCGGTCGACGAGGGCACCCAGCCCAGCCCGTCCTTCGAGGAGGGCCTCGGCGTCCAGGCGATCCTCGACGCCGCCGAGCGTTCCGCGGCGTCCGGTGGCGCCGTCGTCGTCCCCGCATCAGTACCCACCAAGCAGCAGGAGGCCTGACCATGGCACGACCGTTCACCCTGTTCACCGGCCAGTGGGCCGACCTCACGCTGGAGGAGGTCGCGAAGCTCGCCTCAGGCTGGGGCTACGACGGCCTCGAGATCGCCGTCTCCGGCGAACACCTGGACGCCTGGCGCTGGGACGACGAGGAATACATCGCCGAGCGCCTGGGAATTCTGAAGAAGTACGGCCTGAAGCTCTGGGCCATTTCCAATCACCTCAAGGGCCAGGCGGTGTGCGACGATCCCATCGATTTCCGGCACCAGGCGATCGTCGGCTCAAAGGTCTGGGGTGACGGCGACCCGGAGGGCGTGCGGCAGCGGGCGGCCGAGGAACTGAAGAACACCGCCCGACTGGCGAAGAAGCTCGGCGTGAAGACCGTGGTGGGTTTCACCGGATCCAAGATCTGGCAGTACGTGGCCATGTTCCCACCCGTCCCGGCCGAGGTGATCGACGCCGGCTACCAGGACTTCGCGGATCGCTGGAATCCGATTCTGGACGTCTTCGACGAATGCGGCGTCCGCTTCGCCCATGAGGTGCATCCCTCCGAGATCGCCTACGACTACTGGTCCACGCAGCGGACCCTGGAGGCGATCGGGCACCGTGAGGCGTTCGGCCTGAACTGGGACCCGTCCCACATGATGTGGCAGGGCATCGACCCGGTCTCCTTCATCACGGACTTCGCGGACCGGATCTACCACGTGGACTGCAAGGACACCCGGATGCGGATGGGCAACGGCCGGGCCGGGATCCTGTCTTCGCACCTGGCCTGGGGTGATCCGCACCGCGGCTGGGACTTCGTCTCCGCGGGCCGGGGCGATGTGCCGTGGGAGGACTCCTTCCGCGCCCTCACCGCCATCGGCTACGACGGCCCCATCTCCGTGGAGTGGGAGGACGCCGGGATGGACCGGCTGCAAGGTGCACCCGAGGCTCTCGCGGCCCTGAAGCGCTTCGACTTCGAGCCCAGCTCGCAGTCCTTCGACGCCGCGTTCAGCAACCAGGACTGACCCGTTCCGCGAGGTGACAGTTGATGCCCGAATACGACTTGTATTCGGGCATCAACTGTCACCTCGCGTTCCCCGGACGAGGAATGTCTGAGCATGTGCTCCGGGTCGAGCAGTTTGGGAGCCGATGTCTACTTCTGCGACTCCACTTCCTGGCAGCGCTGCTCCAACGAGAACACCATCCGATCAGCGCGGCGGTTGACGGTGGGCTGCCTCACTTTGAGCCGTCCTGGTCGCAGACCAGGTATTTGCCGCCAGTGCGGATCACGGTCGTGGAGAAGGTGACGTCATCCCCGGGCTCGGTGGCCAGCGTCACCGTCCAGGACGAGGAGCCGGTCTGTTCGACTTTAGTGGCCGAGACGCCGGTGACGTTAGCAACAGTCAGCCGAATCGGGGCGAGCTGGCCGGCGACATCGGGCCGGCACTCCAGCGCGCTGACATCCTTCTTGAGCAGGCCGTCGTAGGCCCACTTCTCCGCAACCGAGCCGGGAGAGTCCGGTTCGGCGGAACCGCAACACGTGGTCGCCATCAGTAGAAGGGGTGTGAGAATCACTAGCCCAGCCCGAGACAATTGGCTCATTTCGTCACCCTAGCAGTGATGCGCGATCGGCGAGACGTGATGCGGCGCCCTCATCGGGTAAGAAGGGCGAGGCGGATGTGGACTGTTCTCGCCCTCAGGGATGGCGCGACAGACTCATGCCGGGTCGATAGACTGCCTGGTGTCGACACGCCGTTTCAGGGAGGAGACCACCGTGGAATCTCGGACCACCCGCCCTGCTCCCGCACTGACGCTCGCGGCAGCCCTGGCTGTTATCGGGTTGACGACGACCGGTTGCAACGGCAACGACCCACGGCCTTCGCCCACCCCTACCGCCAGCGTGTCGTACAGTGCGACGACGCCCGCCACCGCGGCGACAGCGGATCCTGCGGGCGACGTCGTCCCGCTCACGGGTGATGCCGAGCTGCGCTTCCAGTGGAGCTTCGCCCAGGGCGCCGCTCCCGCTGACCCGTCCGTGGAGGTGGCCCAGCGGCTGATCGTGCTGATCGATCTCGGCTACGGGTCGCCGTCGTGGACCGACGTGGCAAAGATTCGCACGGCCGCTGCCGCGCTCACCACCGGTAAGGTCGTCTCGGAGAGAGAGATCAAGTGGTGGAGCGATCCGCGGAAGAAGCCGGCGACCGGCGTCATGCGTGTACTGATCGACGCGCCGCAGCCTCACGGTTCAGCGGTGACCCTCTTCACCTGCACCGACCTGCGCGGGGTACCCGCCATCACGACCGGCACCACCACTGACCAGACGACCCGTATTGAACTGGTTGAGGACAACGGGGCGTGGCGAGCCGTCTCCTACGACAACAACGCCTCCTGGACCTCTCCCACCGAACGGGCTTTCAGGGAGCGCTGCGCGAAGTTCGCCTCACTGCCGAACCCGATGCTCAGTGGAAGCAACTGACCGCCACCCCCCGCAGTTCTTACCGACGACGCCTCACACGAACCGCTGCTCACCTACCCATCAACGGTGTCACCCACATGCCCTCGGACGAGGCGCTATGGGGCGACGGACGTAGAGGCCCCGGCGCGAGAGCCCTCCTGCTCGGTCCGGTCCATGTCCTCGGCCAGCGCCGCATACACCGCCGGACGCTTCCGCCTGAGGTACGGGCCCAGGAAGAGGCCTCCCAGGACCGCCAGCACCAGCAGAAGAGGCAGGAGCCGCACGGCAAGCGCATCGGATCCGGCGACGATGTCGAAGTTCACGATCGCCATGACCACGATGGTCCCCAGGCCCAGCATCGCGATGAGCGGGGCGATCAGGGTGCGGCCCAGGCGGGGGTCGCGTTGCCGCCGGAAATGCACGATGATCGCGAGGGCCGCGAGCACCTGCAGAACCATGATGCAGAGTGTGCCGAATCCGATCATGCTCGGAACCAGCGAGGTGATCGGGTCCAGTCCGGCCAGCGCGAACGCGCCCGCGACGACGACGGCGAAGAGCGCCTGTACGATGCACGCCACCACGGGGGAGCCGCCAGCGTTGGTCCGGGCCAGCGCGTGCGGGAAGACCCGGGCCCGGCCGAGCGCGAACAGGTAGCGCGCCGCGGAGTTGTGGAAGGCGAGCATGGCGGCGAAGAGGCTCACCAGCAGCAGCACCATCATGACCTTCACCAGAGGATCGCCGAGATACTGTCCGGCCAGACTGAAGAGCAGATCGCCTGATTCGAGATGATCCTGAGCCGCGCCCTGGGCCTGTTCGACGCCGGTGGCGCTCACCACCGCCCAACTGGTCAGGGCGAATACGACGCCGATGACGCTCACCGCGATGTAGGTTGCCCGTGGCACGGTGCGGGAGGGGTTCTTGGCCTCCTCACCGAAGAGACTGGTCGCTTCGAAGCCCAGGAAGGCCGTCGCAGCCAGTAGCAAGCCGATGGGGAGCGAGCCTGAGAAGATCGCTGCGGGGGAGAACGCCTCGACGCTGAAGCCGGTACGCACGAACACCGAGACATCGAAGACCAGCAGCACCAGGGTTTCGAGGACCAGGGCGATCCCCAACACGGTGGAGCTGATGTCGATGCCTCGGCGGGCGAGCAGGAATGACGCCACGATGGACAGCAGGCCCCAGAAGTACCAGTGCAGGTCCAGTCCGGTGAGCTGCGAGATGACGGTCTGCATGAAGAAACCGCTCGTGCCGATGGTCCCCACGACGAAGAAGTTGTATCCGAGCGTCGCGATCAGTCCCGCGATCAGGCCACCGGTGCGCCCCAGTCCTTTGAGGACGAAGGCGTAGAAGCCGCCAGCGTTGACCAGGACCCGGGACATCTGCGCATAGCCGACGGCGAAGATCAGGAACAAGGCGGCGATGGCGAGGAAGGAGACGGGTGTTCCGCCGCCGTTCCCGAGGGCGATGGCCAGTGAGGCGACGACGACCGTCCCGGTGAGAGGAGCGACGGCGGCGAGGACCAGAAACACGATGCCCGGCGTGCCGAGGGTCTCCTTGCGCAGCGCCGTGGCGGCGACGTGATTTTCCATGAAAGTCTCCAGACAGGATCGGATGGAGCGGTCAGAGACCGGCGTCGGCGAAAGCGATGGTCGGGACATCCACTACATGGGCGCCGCCGTCAACCACGAGCACGCTGCCGGTCATGTACGAAGATGCCGAAGAGCCGAGGAAGTAGGCGATGTTCGCGATCTCCTCCGGTTCGGCGGCACGTCCGAGCGGGACGTTGCGAGTGACCGTGCGGTAGCCCTCCTCCCGGGAGGACAGCCCGGCCTTGGCGGCGAACTCATCCATCTCCTCGTCCGCCATCGGGGTCCTCACCCAGCCGGGACAGATGGCATTCACCCGGACGCCATGCGGGCCGTAGTCACGGGCGAGGCTCTTGGTGAGCCCGATCAGGGCGTGCTTGCCCGTCGTGTACCCGACAACGGACGGACCGGCGAAGAGCCCCGCGAGGGAGGACATGACCACGATCTGACCCTGGCTGCGGATCAGTTCCGGAAGGCAGGCGCGGGCGGTGGTGAAGGCGGTGTTCAGATTGGCGCCCAGGGCCGCATTCCAAGCGGCGTCGTCGGTGTCCAACGCCGCGGAGAAGCCGTGGCCGCCCGCATTGGCGACCAGCACGTCGAGCCGGCCATACCGCCCCAGCACTTCAGAGACGGCAGCCTCCGCCGAGGCGGAATCGGCGGCGTCCATCGCGATCGCGTGTCCGCCGACCTCCTTCGCAATCTCCTGAAGCGGCCCTGGCCGCCGCCCCGTAACGATCACGGAGTCTCCGGCCGCGGCGAAGCGCCGGGCCACGGCGGCGCCGATGCCGGTGCCTCCTCCCGTGATCAGGACAGTACGGGGGGTTGAGGGGGTTTCGAGTGTCATTGAGATGTCTCCGATCTTCAGGCGGGGAATCCGCTGCGGGCGCTGTAGCCGAAATCGCTCAGGAGAGCGGTTCCGGTGACGGGGGAGAGAAGGGGCGAGAGCAGCACGAGGACCTGGCCGGCGACGTCGTCCGCCGTCTGCACGGGATAGGCGCTCCCGGAGAAACCGTGGGGAAGACCCAGATCACCGCGGCTCATCGGGGTGTCCACCACGGAAGGACAGAGCGAGTTGACCCGGATGCCGTACCGCTCCCATTCCACGGCGGCCGCCCGGCCGAGCTGGACCAGAGCAGCCTTCGACGCGCAATACGGTGCCATCCCCGGCGCGGTCACCACGGCCGAATCGCTCGCGAGAAGCACGACGGCGGGATCATGCCCCTCGCGCAGAAGAGGCAAGGTGTGCTTGAACAGGAGGAAGGGAGCCAGCACATTGACATCCATGACCTGCCGCCAGGCGTCCAGCTGTGTCAGTTCCAGCGGGGTGCCGACCGGTCCGGAGACTCCGGCGCAGGAGACCAGCAGGTCCAGGGCCCCGGCCTCGCGTGCCAGCTCGTCACAAGCCTCGCGCACCGCTTGCTCCTCGCACAGCTCGACGACGACGGCACGCAGAGTGCCGGCGTCCGGCGTCCCGCCTGGTGCTCCTGAGAGGGGTTCCTTCGGGACCGAACCGTCCCGGGCGAGGGAGCTCAGACCGGAGGCGTCGCGGTCGAAGGCGAAGACGGTGCAGCCTTCGGCCAGAAGCGCACGGCATACTGCCCTGCCGATCCCGCTGGCGGCACCTGTGACGAGGGCCCGGCGCCCCCTGAAGTCCAGCTTCACCTCGGCACCGCACTCAATGCGGGACCGGACGAGGTCTGCGATTCGTTCATGGGCCCATCCTGGTCCGCTGGCACCGTCAAGAGGCCAGGACCTGCACGGAAGTGCTATTGCCCTGCCGTACATGGCAAGTGGCGTGAGTGCTCCACGGATTTCCTCAGGGGTTCTTCGCCCAGGGTCAAGAAGCCGGCGCGGATCGCCATGGGATCGTCAAGCCCGGGGGAGGAGACTGGACGCGACCCGGCTGCAGTGCCGGACCAAGAGCTGTTTCAGGCACGGACTTTTTGAAGGAGCACCATGACGGACAACGGCAATCCGCTTTCCGGGTCCACGACCCTCTCGGACACCTCGACCTGGCTTCCGCTGGACGGGCTCGCCCCGGGATTCGATGCCAACAAGGCGCCCCATGACACGGCGCTCGCGGGCCGGGTGATCACGGTGGTGGACGAACGCGGCACACGGGTTTCGCACCAGTTCAGCGAGCATGAGGTCAGCTGGGACTACCAACCGGGCCCGAAGGATCCGCTGGAGCCGCATCGGGGAACGGACTCCTACGAGGCGTTCCTCGTGGACGACGGCCTGTACTTCGTGCAGTTCCACCACCGCGACAGCCCCACCCAGGCGATCTCCCTGGTCCTCGATCTGCGGAACGGGCACGCCCTGAGCACCATCAGCACGATCCTCCCGGAGGACGGCCGGCCCGCGGGAGCCACCAGGGTCCGTCATGACTTCGCCCCAGGGGTCATCGAGGGAGCCACGGTGCACGGGAAGCGGCCTGCTCCCACCGATTCCATGATCGGTCGGCGAGTGGTCTGGGACTACAGCCCCGAGCACGCCTACGAGCACATCTACCTCTCCGATCAGTGGTACACCTGGCAGTGTCTGGCCGGCCCGGAGAAGGGCCTGGCCGACACGGATGAGAACTCGGTCTGGGAGATCCGGCCCGGCATCAACCTTTTCGCCTGGCGGGAGAAGGTCATCCCCTGCGCCTCCGTCACGATCGCGGACCACCGGAACGGTGCGGCGATCCGCTCGCACGGCGTGCTCTTCGGTCTGGACGAGAGCGGCGAAGTGCCCACGCACTTCACCTTCGGAGCCCTCGGACGCCTGGTGTCCATGACGGTGCATCCGGAGACGCTCGACTTCGGCTGAGACCGGCATGAAGATGGCCCCGGACGGTGAATCCGTCCGGGGCCATCTTCATGTCCCTCCTCGTGGGAAGCCGGTATCAGCTGCGGATGATCTGGCTGGCGGAGACGGCCTTCAGACCCTCGACGCCGAATTCCAGGCCATAGCCGGACTGCTTGACCCCACCGAACGGCACCATCGGGTGCAGACCGCCGTGACTGTTGACCCACACGGTGCCCGCTTCGAGTCTGCTCGCCACCTGCAGGGCGCGCTCGCGGTCGGAGGACCACACGGACGCGCCGAGGCCCACGGACGCCGCATTGGCCATGGCGACGGCGTCTTCGACGTCGTCGTAACGGATCACCGGGAGGACCGGCCCGAACTGTTCCTGCTGGACCAGCTCCGAGTCGTCGGCGATGTCCGTGACGATGGTGATGGGGAAGAAGGTGCCGCCGAGCGGTGTCCCACCTGAGGCGATCGTGGCGCCGGAGGCCTTGGCGGACTCGACGAGACGCTGGACGATCTCGAACTGCGCCTGGTTCTGAACCGGTCCCAGCAGATTGCCCTCCTCAAGCCCCGGGCCCATGGGGATCCTGGCCGCCACGGCTGTCAGCTCCCGGACCACGGCGTCGTAGACGGCATTGTGCACGTACAGCCGCTTGAGCGCCGCGCAGGTCTGGCCGGTGTTGATGAACGCGCCCCAGAACAGGTCTTCGGCGATCGCGGCCGGATCGGCGTCTTCCAGAACGATCCCGGCGTCGTTGCCGCCCAGTTCCAGTGTGAGTCGCTTGATGGTGTCGGCCGAGCTGCGGATGATGGAGCTGCCGGTCCGGGTGGAACCGGTGAACATGACTTTGGCGACCGCCGGATGTGCTGCGAGAGCGGCGCTGACTTCGCGGTCGCCGCTGATCGCTTCCAATACGCCGTCCGGGAGTACGGAGTTCACCACATGCACCAGGGCGAGGACGCTCAGGGGGGTGTATTCAGAGGGCTTGACGATCACGGCATTTCCCATGCGCAGCGCCGGGGCGAATTGCCACACGGCGATCATCATGGGCCAGTTCCACGGGCCGATGGCGGCCACCAGCCCGAGTGCACGGAAGTGCTGCTCTGCCCGGCCGCTTTCGTCGTCCACCAGAAGCTGGGGTTCCAGGACGGTGTCCGCCGAGGCGCGCAACCAAGCTGAACAGGCGCCGACTTCGAAGCGGGCGTTGGGACCGTCCAGCGGCTTGCCCTGCTCACGGGAGAGCAGACGGGCGAGCGCTTCGGCATGCTGTTCGACGGCGTCGGCAGCGGCATGGAGCAAACGGCTTCGCTCCGCGTGACCCACGGCGTCCCAGCCGGGCTGGGCCGCCGTGGTCCGGGCGATGGCGGCCTCGAGCTGATCCACGCCTTCGACGGGAGCTCTGCCGATCACCTCGCCGGTGGCGACATCGCGGATCTCCCGGCCGCCCTGGGCCGGCTGGATGGCCGCGAGCAATTCCTCATACTGTTCCATGGTTCTCCTCCTGATGAGCAGTGCTGTCTTCACGGTAGGTTCCGGCGTGCGGGAGGTCATCGGACGCGAGCGTGCGGGCCTTGTCCAGGAGCGCACGATCGAGGGGCGACGACGACGGCGCACCGGCCGCCGTCGTCAGTGGCAGGTGCAGGCGCGGCCGTCGCCGCAGCACCCTCCGCTGCCGTGCCGTCCGCCGTCCGGGAGATCGAGCGCCGGATTCTGATCGAGGAAGCCGTGCGGTTTGAAGCTGAAGCCCGAGTAGTCGACCGGCATGATGGGCCAGTCTTCGGGACGGGGCACATGGGTGGGGCCGAAGACGTGCCAGAGCACCAGTCGTTCGTCCTGCAGCAGCCGGTCCGCGGCCGTCCAGGCCGGAAGCCCGGCACCACCGGGGTTCGCATTGGGAAAGTCGCCCGCCGGGAAACGTTCGTCGCTGCGGTACGGCGTGGCCCAGAGGTGTTCGGTCGCGAAGGTGGCACGCTGCCAGACCGAGGACTCCGGCTGGGCCATGAGGACGGGACCGGTGTGCGGATGCAAGCGGTAGGCCGTGGAGTGGCCCAGCCGGTTGTGGGCCGTACTGCTCCGGACCTCCCACAGGCGGCCCAGCGACGGATCGGCACGCCTCCTGGCCTGGGACTCACTGGAGAGGAGACGCTCGTCCCAGGTGAAGGCGTTGCCGTACGGGTTGTCGGGGCCCATGGGGATGCCCTTCACCTCGACTTCGTACAGGGAGTTCTCCGGAGTGTCCACGGCCGTCTCCAGGCGGGCACAGAAGAGGTGCTGGTGCACCGGGGCGAAGACGCCCGGCGCGACCTCGGGGGCATGAGGATTAGTGGTGCCGGGCACGCCGGCCCCGGCGAACACGATGCCGGTCGCCTTCGCCTCCAACTGGATGGTGCCGTCGAGGTAGAGGTACCAGAAGAAGCCATAGTCGTAGTTGCCGATGGTGGAGAAGTAGGAGATGACCAAGCGGCGTGAGCGGCGGACCTCGGTGTTGCCTTCCGTGTCGGTGTGCTTCCAGAGGATGCCGTAGTCTTCCTCGTGCATGCAGACCGCTTGCGGGATTTTGACAGGGTGTCCGTGGTCGTCGGCCACGAACTGGTCGAAGTAGTGGATGACGCCCAGGCAGTCGCAGCCGAGGGTGAGTGAGTTCGCGTTCTTGCCGAGAAGGTATTCGCCGGCATCGAAGTAGCTGATCCAGTAGCGTCCCACCGCCGTGTCGCCGTAGGGCACCACCATCTCCGGAACGCTGGCACGGCGCAGCACGCTCCGTTCCCGCTCTCCGTCCCGGAACGTCAGGGAGTTCAGGACCAGCCCCTCCCGGGCGTTGAAGCCGACGCGGAAGGACCAGTTCTCCCAGGTGACCGCTGAACCGTTCACCTGGAAGCTGGGCCCCTCCGGCTGGGTGATCTCGATCGGCTTCAGGCTGCTGCGGGCCGGACCCTGTGCCGCCGGCGTGTAGTTTCCATGCGCTTCCGGTACAGGAACGTCGCCCTCGTCGTCGATACGGATGACACTTTCCCGCGTGAGGTCGATGTGGACCACGAGGCCCTCCACCGGATGCGCCCAGGGGCTGTCCTGCTCATGCCCGCGGAGGAATGTCAGTGAACGGATGACCCGGGTTCCGCGCTCGTCCTCGCGGCCGAAATACCCCGGGGCGAGAGGCGCGCAGAAGGCGAGATCGATGGCATCTCCCAGACCCCGGCGGGTCATGGCGGCCCGCCACGCCGGATCCTCCTTCACGATGCGCTCCACGCGCTCGTACTCCTCGAAGAGGTATTGCGGCTGACCTTCGCTATCGGTGTCGATGACGCGGTCGGACTCGATCGCACCGGCCCCGTCCAGGGCGACGACGGCGGACACGACGACGCCGCTCGCGATGTCGAGCAGCACAGCCTCCACCCGGCGATGCAGCGCGTCGCCGTCCTGCCAGCCGCGGAGCCATGCAGGATCCGGGTCCAAAGGCAGCAACTGGGCCACCCGGACGGTGTCACCCAGGTGACCCTCACGGTGCAGCAGAGCTCGCGCTGCCGCGATCTCCGCAGCCGTCAGCGGGTCGAGAGGATGACGGACCTCCACCGGCTCGGTGACCCGCTGGCCGTGCGTGTGAAGAGGGGATCCTTTGTGCGTGTCCCCACTGTCGTCATGCCGATTCTCCATGCGGAGTCCTCCCGTCGTGCCGGAATGCCCGGTGGTCCGGGCACACAGTTCCTGGCCCCACGGTAGGTGCG
This sequence comes from Arthrobacter sp. NPDC090010, assembly GCF_044748305.1. NCBI lineage: Bacteria > Bacillati > Actinomycetota > Actinomycetes > Micrococcales > Micrococcaceae > Arthrobacter > Arthrobacter sp. NPDC090010. Next base: position 129,510 of record NZ_JBIVFT010000002.1, on the reverse strand, counting down.
GACACCCGACGGCGCCGGGAACGGTTCGGGCACGGTCAAGGCCTGTTCACTCTGAGCCAAGAGGCGGCTGGGAGGGTCGTCTCAGCTGATGAAACGCGCTCTGAAATCGCGTGGACTCTCGCCGAAGGAGGATTTGAAGGTCCGGCTGAAATGCGCCGGATCGGGGAATCCCCATGCTGCGGCGATGGCGGCCACCGAGCGGTTGACCAGGATGGGGTCCGAGAGCTCCCGCTTACAGCGGGCCAGGCGCTTCTGGCGGATCCAGGAGGAGACGGTGACGCCCTCGGCATGGAACAGGCCGTGCAGATGGCGCGTGGAGATGAAGTGTGCGGCCGCGATCGAACCCGGGGTGAGTTCGGGGGAGGCCAGATTACGGTCGATGTAGGCGTGGATGTCCAGGAGCAGCCTCTCCCGCGGGTCGGTGACCGGCCTGTCGGTGCCCAGGGACCCGGCGAACGCCGTCGCGAGGACGTCGAGGCAGGAATGGGCGATGCGCACGCCGAAGGGGCCGGCGAGTTGATCCAGGCTGCCTGAGACCTTCGCGAGCAGCGCCGCGGCGAGACTCCCCAATTGACCGGGCGCGGCCAGGTTGATCGCCGAGACCTGGTGGATCTGCGACTCGGGCAGTTCGAAGGACGACTTCGGGAACATGGCGACGATGATGCGGCTCTGCTCTTCGGAGATGAGCGAGTAGGGCCGGGAGGTGTCGTAGACCGCGAGGTCGCCAGGCCGCAGGAACACCTCACGGGAGTCCTGGATCAGGAGACTTGAACCGGCGAGGATCAGGCTGACCTTGTAGTAGTCGGGGCCACCCTGACGGATGAGCTCGCTCGTCCGCTCCACCTGATGGCTTCCGGCGGACAGCTCGGTCAGGTGGAAGTCCAGGGCCGAGGCGGAACGGATGCTGCTGAGGAACGCGCCGTGCTGTCCGGAGGACACCTGTAAGGGGACGAATGCCGAGGACACCGTCTTCCGGAACGCCTCGAACTCATGGCTGCGCTGAAGGGTGATTCCCTGGTCGGCCGCGAGGCCGTGGGAGGAGTAGGTCATGCTTCCCGTCCTCTGATCGGAGCCCGCGTCGTCTGTGACGTGGATCTCAGTTCAAGGTTGGCAAGGATTGTATATTATTTTCAGCTCGTCCGGAAGGAACATCCGGGTTCACTCGAAGCGTTCGGTGGAGCCCATGCCGTATCGGGCGATTTCCGGGTAGCCGCTGGAGTAGTCGATGACGGTGGTGGGCTCGGTGCCGCATTCGCCCGCATCGATCACCGCATCCACTTGGTTGTCGAGTTCCTCTTTGATCTCCCAGCCTTGCACCAAGGGCTCGTCCTGACCGGGCAGAAGGAGGGTGGAGGAGAGCAAAGGCTCTCCGAGCTCCTCGAGAATCGCGTGCGTGACGCGGTGGTCGGGGATGCGTACCCCGACGGTCTTCTTCTTCGGCTGGAGGAGCCTCCGGGGCACCTCCTTGGTGGCCGGCAGGACGAAGGTGTAGCTGCCGGGCGTGACGGCCTTGATGTCGCGGAAGGCGTCATTGCCGATGTTCACCAGTTGGCCCATCTGTGCGAAGTTGCTGCAGACCAGGGTGAAGTTGTGCTTGTCATCGAGTCTGCGGATCTGCCGGATCCGCTCGAGGGCCGCCTGATTGCCCACCGCCGCTCCGAGCGCGTAACAGGAATCCGTCGGATAGGCGATCAAGCCGCCGTCGCGAATGATCTGCACCACCTGCTGGATGAGACGCGGCTGGGGGTCGACGGGATGGATATCGAAATAGCGGGCCATGCTTCTGAGCATACGTCCGCTCCGGTAGCGTGGAGGAGTGCAGCCAATTCTCGATTTCATCGGCCACTACTGGTGGCTCGTCTTCGTCTTCGGCGGTGTCGGTGCCGGCTGGGCGAGGAGGATCTCCCAAGCGGGTGAACGGCGCCACCAGCGTCGGGTGGAGATCGAGCGGATCCGCGCGGGTCTGCCCGCCCCGGCGGCCGAGCCGGAGGGCGACGGACACGAACCACAGGAGCCCCCGCAGAGTGGAGCGCTTGACCTGAGTCGCGTGCTCTCCGAACACGATTCCATCAACTCCCGCTGGCTCGAGTACGAACTCGACGTCGCGAAGATGATCGACTTCCCTGGGATGAGCGACGTCCGGGAGCCGCTGACCGTCGAGTACCTCAAGGCGAAGCGCCGGGCGGATTCCCTGCGCCCAGTCCCCGGCGAAGAACTGCCCGATGAGGAGTTCCAGGCCTATCGTGATGCCGTTCTGGCGTATGGCCATGCCTTCGACGTGGCCGAGCGGAATGCGCAGCGGATCAAGGACTCGGCTTTCTCTCCGGAAGAACGGGAGCACCTCGCCAGGGCACGCCAGCTGCTCAACATCGCCGTCGACCCCGGAGCCACGGCACCGGAGCGGCAGGCGGCGTACCGGAGGGTGCGCAAGGAGCTCGACGGCCTGATCGCCGTGCCGCAAACAGCCTTCGCCTCTCTGGAACGCCAGATCGCAGCCGCGTTGGACGGACCGCACCGTGCAGCCCCGCCCGGAGCCGCGCACTGATTCCTCACCGGGTGTTCACCGGATTTTCATGCTGTCGTCAACAGCCCTTAACATAGCGATGTGGCGTCCTGCGCGCTGCGGCTGACTCACGACACACAGATTGGGCCCGGGTGGACGTCACCTTCATGGCAGCGCTGGTCATTGTGCTGGCTCTCTTCTTCGATTTCACAAATGGTTTCCATGACACGGCGAACGCCATGGCGACCCCCATCGCCACCGGGGCCATCAAGCCCAAGACGGCAGTGGCCCTCGCCGCGGCGCTGAACCTGGTGGGAGCATTCCTGTCCACCGAGGTCGCCAAGACCGTCTCCGGCGGGATCATCCGGGAAGGTTCGGACGGGATCCACATCACTCCTGAGATCATCTTCGCGGGCCTGATGGGGGCCATCCTCTGGAACATGTTCACCTGGCTCAAGGGCCTGCCCTCCAGTTCCTCCCACGCCCTGTTCGGTGGTCTCATCGGCGCAGCGGTCGTGGGAATCGGGGTGTATTCGGTGAACTTCGACACGGTTCTGCTGAAGGTGATCCTGCCCGCCGTGTTCGCCCCCGTGATCGCAGGCGGCGTCGCCTACATCTGCACGCGTCTGGCCTATGCGCTGACTTCGCGCCACGATCCGGAGACCGGTGACAAGCTCACCCAGAAGCGTGGTGGCTTCCGTACGGGACAGATCTTCACCTCGAGCCTCGTGGCGCTGGCACACGGCACCAACGACGCTCAGAAGACCATGGGCATCATCACGCTGGTCCTGATCGCCAGCGGAACGCAGCCGGCCGGTTCCGGCCCGGAGTTCTGGGTCATCGCGGCCTGTGCCCTCGCCATCGCGATCGGCACCTACTCGGGTGGGTGGAGGATCATCCGGACCATGGGCTCGGGCCTGACGGAGGTGAAGCCCGCTCAGGGCTTCTCCGCGGAGACCAGCACGGCCGCCGCCATTCTGGCTTCTTCCCACCTCGGATTCGCGCTCTCCACGACCCAGGTGGCGTCGGGCTCGGTGATCGGTTCCGGCCTCGGCCGCAAGGGCACCACGGTGCGCTGGGGCATGGTCGGCAAGATCGCCACCGGCTGGCTCTTCACGCTGCCTGCCGCTGCGATCGTCGGCGCCCTGACGGCGCTTCTCGTGGGAACCGGCCCTGTCGGGACCGCCATTGCCATCGCGGTCGGCATCGGCACCATCGTGGCCATGTTCCTGCACTCCCGGAAGTCCCACGTGAGCCACAACAACGCCGTCGAGGTCGAAGAAGCCGGCACGGCCGTCCGCTTCCAGAAAAAGAAGAAGGCCGCCAAGGCCGCGAACAAGGGTGTCCAGGAATGAAGTGGTTGGAACTGCTGCAGGTCGCCGGCGCGACCCTCGTCTCCGCCGTCGTCCTGGTGGTGCTGTACTCGCTCGGTGTGCGGCTGACGGCCATCGCGGCCGACGCTGAACAGAAATCCCCGCGGATCACCCGTTCGATCGCGTATCTGTGCTTCGGTGCCTGCGGCGCCGTAGTGCTCTTCGGGATCTACCTGATCGTGCCTTACTTCACCAAGTAGACGGCGCCCCTCCGGCTGGAAGCTCCGGGCCTTCGGCCGGGCTATGGTGGGGTATGGGGAAATTCCAGTACTTCACGGCAGTGTCCTTGGACGGCTTCATCGCCACGGATGACGATTCTCTCGACTGGCTTTTGAACGCCGAAGAGACCGGGACACCGGGCCGCTACGAGGAGTTCTACAGCGGCGTCGGTTGCGTGGTGATGGGCGGCATCACCTACGAGTGGCTCCTGGAGCATTTCGAAGGTCCCTGGCCATATGCGGGCACGCCGGTCTGGGTCTTCACCCACCATGAGCTTCCCGTTTATCCGGGAGCTGACATCACCCTGGTCCGGGGTGAGGTCCGGGAATTCGTGCCTGACTTCCTTCGCGACGCAGGGGAGAAGGACGTCTGGGTGATGGGTGGCGGTCAGCTCGCGGCGCAGTTCGCGGCCGCAGGTCACCTGGATGAGCTGATCCTCACCGTCATGCCCATCACTTTGGGCTCCGGCAAACGCATCCTGCCCCTCGAAGGCGGCGGCCGCCTGTGGGAGCTGCGGGAGAGCCGCGCCGTCGGGAGCGTCCTCGAACTGCGGTACGAGGCGGCGCCACGTCCCTGATGCTCCGCCGCGCCGGATGAAAATGTCGCAGTCGACCACTACGCTGGCAGGGTGAGCGAAACAGGCAAGAGCGCGGCGGCGGAGAACGGCAACGACGGCGGGGCCTCCCCGGCGGAAACGGCAACGGGGGAGCGGAACCGGCTCCTGGTCCTGGACGGCCATTCGATGGCTTTCCGGGCGTTCTACGCCCTTCCGGCGGAGAACTTCGCCACGTCCACGGGACAGCACACCAATGCGGTGCACGGCTTCACCTCGATGCTGATCAATCTCATCAAGGACCAGAAACCGACCCACGTGGCCGTCGCCTTCGACGTCTCCGATGACACCACCTTCCGCAAGAAGGAATACGACGGTTATAAGGGCGGCCGGAACGCCACCCCGGAGGAGTTCAGCGGCCAGATCGACCTGATCGACCAGGTCATGCACGCCTGGGGCGTCAAGACCCTGAAGATGCCGGGTTTTGAAGCGGATGACATCCTGGCGACTCTCGCGGCCCGGGGCGAAGAGGCCGGCTGGGAGGTTCTGCTGGTCTCCGGGGACCGCGACGCCTTCCAGCTCATCACCGACAACGTCTTCGTGCTGTACCCCAAGAAGGGCGTCTCCGACATCCCTCGCATGGACGCTGAGGCTGTCCGCGAGAAGTACTTCGTCGGTCCGGATCAGTACTCCGACCTCGCCGCCCTGGTGGGAGAGACCGCCGACAACCTTCCGGGCGTACCGGGCGTCGGCCCGAAGACCGCGGCCAAGTGGATCAATCTCTACGGTGGCTTGCCGGGCATCCTGGAGAACCTCGACGCGATCAAGGGCAAGGTGGGGGACTCGCTCCGCGAACATCTGGACGATGTGAAGCGGAACCGCCATCTCAACCAGCTGCTCAAGGACCTTGACCTCGGAGTGTCCCTCGACGAGCTGGCCGCTCCGCGCCCGGACCAGGACGCCGTGGAGGAATTGTTCGACGCCCTTGAGTTCAAGACGCTGAGGACCCGCCTCTTCGCCCTGTATGGCGAGGACACCGCCGCCGCGCAGCAGGAAGGCATCGAACTCCCGCCCTTCGAGCGTGGTGCCACCGCCGAAAGCCTCGGCCTCTTCCTGGCGGGCGACGACGGCGGCGTGCCGGCGGCTCTCGCCGTGGACTCGGCGCCGGGCGGCATCGGCCGGGAGGCCACCGCCGTCGCGATCCTCCGCGGGGAGTCGGCCCGGTACCTCGAGCTGGCCGAACTCGACGCCGCGACCGAGAAGGTCCTGGCGGACTGGCTGGCCGCTCCGGAGCAGGCCAAGGCCATCCACGAGTACAAGGAGGCTTTCAAGGCCTTCCACGCACGGGGGCTGACGCTGGAGGGCGTGGTGGATGACACCTCGATCTCCGGCTACCTCATCCAGCCGGACAGGCGGAACTATGAGCTCGCGGAGCTCATCCAGCACCATCTGAAGGTGACCTTGGAGGAAGCACCCGCAGTGCCCGACGGTCAGCTTGATCTCGGTCTGGATGCGGACGGCACAGCGGCTCAGGCCCGGGCCGAGGCTCTGGTACGCCAAGCGGCCGCGGTCCGCGCGCTCAGCGATCACCTGGCTCCGATGCTCGCCGAGCGTCAGGCCGATCACCTGCTCACCACCCTTGAACTCCCGGTGGCACGAGTGCTGGCCGACATGGAGATCGCGGGCATCGCGGTGTCCCGGGAGAAGATGCAGGAGCAGCTGGACGATCTCGCCAAGCAGGTCGATGTCGCGCAACAGGCCGCCTACGCGGCGATCGGTCACGAGGTGAACCTCGGCTCGCCGAAGCAGCTTCAGATCGTGCTGTTCGAGGAGCTGGGGCTGCCCAAGACCAAGAAGATCAAGTCCGGGTACACCACGGATGCGGCCAGCCTGAAGAACCTCCTGGAGAAGACGGGCCACGAGTTCCTGGTGCAGCTCATGGCGCACCGCGAGGCGTCGAAACTCCGGCAGATGGTGGAGACGCTCTACAAGTCAGTGGGAGAGGACGGGAGGATCCACACCACGTACGCACAGAACGTGGCTGCCACCGGCCGTATCTCCAGCAACAACCCGAACCTCCAGAACATCCCGGTGCGCAGCGAAGAAGGGCGACGGGTACGGGATCTGTTCGTTGTCGCGGAGGGTTACGAGTGCTTGTTGGCGGCCGACTACTCCCAGATCGAGATGCGCATCATGGCCCATCTTTCGGCTGACGCCGGGCTCATCCAGGCCTATCAGGACGGGGAGGATCTGCATCGCTATGTCGGTTCGCACATCTTCAACGTGGCCCCGGAGGAGGTCAGCAGCGCGATGCGGTCCAAGGTGAAGGCCATGTCGTATGGTCTTGCCTACGGCCTGACGAGTTTCGGCCTGTCCAAGCAGCTGGAGATCTCGGTTGATGAGGCGCGGACGCTGATGAAGGACTACTTCGACCGTTTCGGTGCGGTGCGCGACTATCTGCGCGGCGTCGTCGAGCAGGCCCGGCAGGACGGCTACACCGCCACGATCGAGGGGCGCCGCCGCTATCTGCCCGATCTGACGAGCACAGACCGGCACCTCCGGGAGATCGCCGAGCGCGTCGCCCTCAACTCGCCCATCCAGGGTTCTGCGGCGGACATCATCAAGCGGGCCATGCTGGGCGTCGCCGAGGCGCTGAAGGACGAGGGGCTGAAGTCCCGTCTGCTTCTGCAAGTCCACGATGAACTCGTCCTGGAGGTCGTGCCCGGCGAACGGGAGGCCGTGGAGGCACTGGTGACCCGGGAGATGGGTCACGCCGCAGAGCTCAGCGTGCCGCTGGACGTCCAGATCGGAGTCGGCAAGAGCTGGCACGAGGCCGGTCACTAGGCACGCGCGACGGCGGAAGGAACTCCTGGACACAGCACGTGCCGGCCTGGACTGATCCGGACCGGCACGTGCTGTCGACGACTCAGAGAGGGTTCAGTACTCTTCGCCGTACTTGTAGTCCGGGAAGTCGAAGCAGGCACTGAAGGCGTCCACGCGGAGACGGTCGGGGCCGGAGAAGAACCCCACGATCAGGTGGATGCCATCCCGGTGCAGAAGGTCCACCGCGGACTGGCCATCGGAGTCGGTTTTGTCCGCCATCGTCCAGCCATCCTTAGCAGCGAACTCTGCCTTCACCTTTGCGAGCATTCCCGCCTTGTCGGCGCCCTCCAATAGAGTCACTTCGCCGGCCCCGGACCAGAGTTTCTGGTCTCCCTGGCAGCTCATGAGTTTCGACTTCTCGTTGAGGAATCTGTTGCCCCGGGATTCACTGGGCACGAAGTCCAGGATGGTGCGTTCCAGCGAGAGCACGTTGTTCTTGGCTTCATCGAGGGTGGGTTTGTTCATGGTGGGGTTTCCTCCAGGTGTTCCGCAAGCAGCGAGGACGAGTGTGGCCGCAATGATCGTGATGGCGGGTGTGAGCCTCCGGGAAGCGCGGCGTAGTTTCATCCGTAGATCTCCTTCTCGATGTCGCGGAGAGCGGTCTGGTTGTCCGGGCCGGTTGTTGCGATGAGGCTGTGATCGTCGACGATGTCCATTCCGGTGGTCCCTCCCGGCGACTCGTAGACATGCCGGTCGAAGACCGGGTCACGCATGGGATAGTTCTCCCCGACCACGCCCAGCTTTTCCGCGACCTGAAGGATATCGGGATAGGTGTAACTGGAGTACTCGGTTCCCGGAGACGGCGTCCACCCGGGTGGCATGGCGGCGCCGGACAGGGCGATCACCTTGTCGAAGTGGGCCCCGCTCATCTCCGATCCTGTGACGTTGCGAAGGCCCCAGCTGTGGCCCATGCCCACGCTCTCGGCGCCCGGGGGCCTTTCCAGATCGACCGCGGCCTGGAAATCAGCCAGCACGGGGGCGGTCTTCGCGACGAACTCGTCGCTCTTCGCTTCCTGGAGGAAGGCTTCGACGAAACCGCCGTCGGGGAATTCCGTGCCCTTGTAAACGAAGGCCACGGTGGACTTGCTCGAATCGTTCTGAACCAGGTGGTTGGCCATCTCCTGGGCGCCGCCTTTGTAGAACGAGGACTCGTTGGTGGTGGTCCCGGGAACATAGGTGATCACGTGCTTGGTGCTGGCGTTGTAGTCGCCGATCATCTCCACGATTGAGGAATGAGCCGGGTCATAGGCGGCGAGCTTGGTCTTGCCGTCCACCACGGACTGCAGGTAGGGGATGCTGTTCTGGCGCTGCGCCCATGCCGCGTGATCCTTGGCGACCTGGTCGATGTACGGTCGTCCGCCGATCGTCAGGAACGGGTTGATCTTGGGTTCCGGATCGTGGTTCTTCAGCCAGTCGATCCGGTTCTGGGCGTTGATCCGGTTGGCTTCCACTCGCGCGTCGAAGGGGATGCCGTTCGTGTTGCCGGCTTCGACAGGGTGCTGACGGATGAAGTCCTGCTGCTGTGCTTCGCTCAGCCCATTCCACCATTTCTGGATTTCCGCTGCGGATTTTCCGTCGAGGTCACCGATACCGGGGGTGCCCTGACCACCGGCGGATGGCACACTCGCGTTCACACCGCCGGTGCCGCCGCCCGAAGCGGCGCTGGCCTGTTCCTGCTCATCGGCGTGCCGTTGCAAAGCCTGTGCCGCCGCGGCAAGGAACCGCGCGGCCCGATTCATCGTATGGGAGTGTTCGGTGTCCCATTGCTGACGGAACCGCTTTCCGTCCGGTCCTGGCCACGAGACCGACGCGACTGCCGAGGACAAAGTCCTGGCTTGCGACTCCAAGGTCTTGCCCGAGGTCTTGACCTTTGTGGCCAGTTTCCTCAGTTCCTGGACATCCGCTCCGTAAAAGACTCCGGCCATCGCGTCCCCCTGTGTTTGCATCTACGATCTGTCGATGATGCGTGCATGGCCGCGTCATTGACAGAGGCTTTAAGCCCCTTTACTCCACCGACTATAGTTTCCCGTTCCCGACGCCGCCATGGGGAGTTCTGTCCATCATCCGGGCCGTCCGGCGAGCCTCCGAGAGGCGCTCAGATCCTGCCCTTGAAGGTGTTGCACTGGTTCAGATCACCTGACTGGTAGCCCGTGAGGAACCACTTCTGGCGCTGAGCGCTGGACCCGTGGGTCCAGGACTCCGGAGAAACCCTTCCCGTGGCGGCCTGCTGGATTCTGTCATCGCCCACGGAGGAGGCCGCGGAGAGCGCGTCTTTGATGTCCTGCTGCCGCAGGGGCTTAAGGAAGGGCTGGCCTGTGGCGGCGTCCGGCTCGGTGCTCGCGTAGTGCGCCCAGATGCCGGCGAAGCAGTCCGCCTGGAGCTCCACCCGGACTCCACCGGACTGCGGCCCCTGCGGATCCTGCTGCGCATAGTCGATGGTCCCCAGGATGTTCTGCACGTGGTGGCCGAATTCATGGGCCACGACGTATTCCTGCGCGAGCGGTCCGCCCGAGGAGCCGAACTGGGTCACGAGCTGCTGGAAGAACCCGGGGTCGAAGTAGGCGGTGCGGTCCGATGGGCAGTAGAACGGGCCGACGGCCGTCGTCGCCGGACCACAGGCGCTCTGGGTCCGCTGTGTGAAGAGCACCGTCTGGGGGCGTGGGTACTGCTTGCCGTACTTCTGGAGGTATCCGGGCCAGAAGCTGTTGAGGCTGTTCGCCGTCCCGGTGATGCGGCAGTCCAGCCGCTGATCGGCCTGGGCCCCGGTCTTGCAATCGGCGACGCCGCCCTGCTGGCTTTGGACCGCGGGCTGTTCGCCGGTTCCCGTGAGGTCGCCCAGGAGCTGGGGATTGACGCCCAGGAGTGTCAGGACCAGGATCAACAGGCCGCCGCCGATGCCGCCGCCGACCTTGACGCCGGTTCCGACGCCTCGCCGGTCCTGCACCTGCGAGGGATCCAGCCGGCTGCCTTCATTGAAGCTCATGGTTCACAGCCTACTGCCAAGCTATTCCCAGCCGATGAGTCTCGGAAGCCGGCGAAACGACACATGCCGGACAGGGCTCGCCTCTGCCGCGTAGAATCCTGGCGTGCCTTTTCTCACGCAGTTGTGCCGCTGGGCCGCCGAACGTCCGCACGAGCTCGCCGTCGCCGTCGGCAAGGAGAGTCTCAGCTGGGCCGAACTCCGGACAAGTGCGGAAGCACTCCTTCAGGGAGTGCCGGACGGCGGGTACAACGTCCTGCGCGAGCGCAACTCTGTGGACTTCATCCGACGGTGGGTGGCCGGTATCAGTGGCACCCGGCGGTGCGCGGTGCTGGACTCCTCACTCCCCGAAGCCCAGCTGCGGGACGTCCTCCGGCAATTGAACCGGTCCTGGGGTGCCGAGAACCCGCTGGCCCTCGCCGAGGACCATCGTGAAGGAGGCCGAAGGGGCGGGGACACCGTCGTCGTGCACCACCACCGGCAGGATGTCGCGCCCGCGCTGGACGACGGGGCGCAGGACAGCCTGTTCCTGCTGGCCCTGACCTCGGGCACCTCGAGTCTTCCGAAAGCGATCATCCGCACCCGGGCCTCCTGGGCCGCCTCCTTCACCGCCTCCGCCGAGTTCTTCGGCGTGAGGCCGGACGACGTGACGCTGGCTCCGGGACCGCTTTCCTCCGGGTTGAGCCTGTATGCGCTCTCCGAGTGCCTGTACAGCGGATCCGCCTTCCGAACCGTGGAGCAGGCAGATGTCGGTGAGATCCACGACGCGATCGAACACGACGGCGTGACGCGCCTGGTTCTGGTCCCCGCCTTGCTCAGGCTGCTGGCCGAGCGGGGCATCGCAGCGGGAGCGGACGCCGGCGGATTGCGCAGCATCGTCGCGGCCGGCGCGAAGCTCGACCCCAGGACCTTGGAGGCCGCCCGGCGCTGGGCCCCGCAGGCCACCATCTTCGAGTATTACGGTGCCCAGGAACTGAGTTTCGTCAGTGGAACGCGGCTGGACCCACAGGATCCCGTCGACGCCCAGACCCTCGTGTCCACGAGCGTGGGTACGCCGTTCCCCAGCGTGGAGATCGCCGTGCTGGACCCCGACGGTGAGCCGCTCGCCGAGGGAGTCACAGGCTCCATCGCGGTCAGCAGCCCGATGGTCAGCGAGGGATATCTCTGGGGGGACGATTCCCAGGCCTTCACCCGGCGCGGGTCCTGGTGCACCGTGCACGACCAGGGCTATCTCAGTGAGGGGCGGCTGCATTTTCTCGGCCGGGCCTCGGACATGATCAACACGGCGGGCCTCAACGTCTACCCGCAAGAAGTGGAACGGGCTCTCTCGGCGTTGCCTGGAGTGGAACTGGCGCTCGTCACCGGGGTGCCTGACCCCGTGCGTGGTCAGCGGCTCGTGGCGGCAGTCCGGATGGGGCACAGTGGCCTGGGATCAGGGCAGCTCCGCATGGGCCTGGCGGATCTTCTCGATGCACGCAAGCTGCCCCAGGAGTACTACGAGTTGCGCGAAGCGCCGCTGACCGAGCGAGGCAAGCCCAGCCGGGCCATGCTCCGCGACTGGATCGCTGAGGGCGATCCACGCACCCCGAGGATGCGCCCGTGAGCGCCCGCCCGGATGAGCGGACGCCGGTGCTGGTGGCCGGCTTGCGCACACCGCTCACCAGGACGGGAGGCTCGCTGGGAGCGTTGACGGCCGACGAGTTGCTGGCGCCCGTGCTCCGCACTCTTCTGGAGGCCGGGGGAGTTTCCGGGCGGGACGTCGATGAGGTGTTCGTGGGCAACGCGGTGGCCGCCGGAGGGAACGTGGCCCGGCAGGCGGGACTCGCCGCGGGGCTTCCTGTCTCGATTCCGGCGATGACCTTCGACCGGCAATGCACCTCCGGGCTCGACGCCGTCGTGCACGCAGCCCGTCTCGTGCAGGCCGGGGCGGGTGAGGTGTTCCTCGCAGGGGGCGCGGAGAGCATCAGTACGGCGCCGCAGCGCTCCGAACGATCACCTGACGGTGGGCTGAGGCCCTACAAACGGGCCCGCTTCACACCGCGTGGCTGGGCCGACCCGGAGATGGGGGAGGCCGCTGAGGCCGTCGCGGAGCACTCCGGAATCCTTCGTGAGGAGCAGGATCGATTCGCGGCACGCAGCCATGCGCGGGCCGTGCAGGCGGCCCAGGAGGGTCGCTTCGCGGCGGAGACGGTCGTCGTGCCGGGGGCGCCGGATGCCCGCGACGACGGTCCGCGTGCCGGTCTGGACTCGCGTCTTCTGGCACGCTTCGCCCCCGTGTTCCGGCCGGGTGGGACGGTCACCGCGGGCAACTCCTGCCAGGATGTCGATGGTGCGGCGGCCGTGCTCGTGACCAGTAGAAGCCGTGCCAGGGAACTGGGCTTCAGCAGCGGCCTGATGTTCGAGGACGCGGCGAGTGCCGGCGTCGAACCCGGGCTGCTGGGGCTCGGCGCGGTGGCGGCCGGACGCAAGCTGCCGGAAGCCTTGCTGCGAAACGTGGACCTGGTGGAATTCAACGAGGCCTTCGCCGCGCAAGCCCTGGCCTGCCTGCGGGCTCTCGGCATCGAGGAGGAGGCGGTGAACCGCGACGGCGGTGCCCTGGCTCTCGGTCACGCCTACGGGGCGTCGGGCGCCGTTCTTGCCGTCCGGCTCTTTCATCAGGCCCATCGTTCCGGGGTCGACGGACAGCAGGCCTTGGCACTCATCAGCGGGGCCGGCGGCCAGGGGGTGGCGGCGGCGTTCCGTTGGTGCGCAGACCTTTAGCGGCGACGCGGGGTCAGTCAGGGCCCCGATCCGAGGTGCGGATCGGGGCCCTGACTGACCCCGCGCTTGTGGAGATCAGATCTACTCGGATCAGATCTTCGCGGAGGCGTCCTTCAGGACGGAACGCAGGATTCCGCCGATCTCGCTGAACTCGGCCGGGCCGATGGTCAGCGGCGGCGCGAGCTGGATGACCGGGTCGCCACGATCGTCGGCGCGGCAGTACAGTCCGGCCTCCCAGAGGGCAGGGGAGAGGTAGTCCCGCAGGAGCCGATCAGACTCCTCCGCGTTGAAGGTCTCCCGGGTGGCCTTGTCCTTGACCAGTTCGATGCCGAAGAAATAACCCTCGCCACGGACGTCGCCCACGATGTCGAGCTCGAGAAGCTTCTCCAGTTCGGCCCGGAAGAGAGGGGAGTTCTCCCGCACGCGTCCGTTGAGGTCCTCTTCCTCGAAGATGTCGAGGTTCTCCAGCGCCGCAGCGGCAGCCGCAGGATGCCCGGCGAAGGTGAAGCCGTGATAGAAGGTGTTGTCCACCGAATTGAACGGCTCCGAGACCTTGTCCGCGACGATCATGGCACCGAGTGGGAGGTACCCGGAAGTGATGCCCTTGGCGGAGGTGATGATGTCCGGTTCGTAGCCGAGGGCCTTGGAAGCGAAGAAATCGCCGACGCGGCCGTAGGCGCAGATGACCTCGTCGGAGACGAGGAGGACGTCGTACTGATCGCAGATCTCACGGACCCGCTTGAAGTAGCCCGGAGGCGGCGGGAAACAGCCGCCGGAGTTCTGCACCGGTTCGAGGAAGACGGCGGCGACGGTGTCGGGGCCCTCGAAGAGGATCGCCTCTTCGATGCGGTTCGCCGCCCACTGGCCGAAGGCCTCGACGTCGTCGCTCGGGGCACCCATCTCGGCGGCACGGTAGAAGTTCGTGTTCGGCACGCGGTGGCCGCCCGGGGTGAGGGGTTCGTAGAACTTCTTCATATCGGGGATGCCGGTGATGGCCAGCGCGCCCTGTGGGGTGCCGTGATAGGCGACCGCACGGGAGATGACCTTGTGCTTCATCGGCTTGCCCTGAAGTTTCCAGAAGTGCTTGGCCAGCTTGAAGGCCGATTCCACAGCCTCGCCGCCACCGGTCGTGAAGAAGACCTTGTTCATCTCGCCGGGCGCATAGGAGGAGAGCCGCTCCGAGAGCTCGATCGCCGCCGGATGGGCATAGGACCAGATCGGCATGAAGTCGAGCTGCTTCATCTGACGGGCCGCGGCGTCGACGATCCGCTGACGCCCGTGGCCGGCGTTGACCACGAAGAGGCCCGCGAGCCCGTCGATGTAACGCTTGCCCGCGGCGTCGTAAATGTGGTGTCCCTCGCCGCGGGTGATGACCGGGATGCCATCATTGAGCACCTTGCGGGAGGTGAAGTGAGGCCAGAGGTGCTTGGCCGCCTTCGCCTGGAGCGCAGCGGTGTCGTGCGGGCCCTCAGGGCTGAACGGTGTTCTCATCGTGTTCCCCATCCGTATTTCTGTTTCTTCAGTTCGAGATAGACGAACGTCTCGGTGGAAGCCACACCCTCGATCGTCCTGATCTGACTGTTGAGCAGTTCGATCAGATCGGCATCGTCCTCACAGACGATCTCGGCGAGGATGTCGAACGAGCCGGCGCTCATGACCAGGTAGGAGACCGCGGGGAGAAGCGCCAGGCTGTCCGCCACGCGCCGGGTGTCCCCGCTGGTCTTGACGCCGATCATGGCCACACGGTGGAAGCCCAGACTCATGGGATCGGTGACGGCCACGATCTGCATGACCTGCGCATCCATGAGCTTCTGGACCCGTTGCCGGGTGGCGGCCTCACTCAGGCCGACGGCCTTGCCGAGCTCCGCATACGAGCGGCGTCCATCCTGCTGGAGGAGTTCCACCAGTTTCTTGGACGTAGCATCGAGCTGGATGCTGTTCTTGGCGCGGCTCATCTTCCGATTCTGTAATAAAAGCCGTGTTTAAGCAACGGATTCAGTGGAGAAAATTCAGAAGTTCAAGGGAATCAATGTTCTTCACGATCATCTTCGCCGTCCATGAGGCCTCGTGCGGTCAGCGCGTCCCCGGTGCGCTGAGCGTAGGCGACGGAGGCGATCAGGACCGGCAGGATGCGCGCCCGGGGGTTTCGTTCCAGGCCTCTGGCCCGGGCGGCGTCGCGAACCGAGCCGAAGGTGCCCAGCAGATAGGGGATGCTGCGCAGCGTGATGCCGATCAGCAGTGCCACGCGTTCGGGGGAGAGGCCGAAGCGCCGGAACGGGCGGGCAGCCCGGGCGACGCCGTCCAGGAGGACCGTCATCGGCGTGGTGAGAGTGAGTACTGCCGCACCCAGCAGACAGCAGGCGATGTTGGCCACGATGCTGACGGCGCGTCCCGGGCCCAACTGCCAGCTCTGGAACACCAGGATCAGGGCCAGCAGCGGAGCGGGCGCGGTGAACAGCCGGAGGAAGCGTTGCCAGCCGGGACGGATCGACGCGAAGAGCAGGGCCACGATGAGCAGGGTGACGCAGGAGGCCTGCCAGCTGCTGAGCCAGAAAGTGGCGAGACCGAGCATGAGTACCGCGAGAGTCTTCACCCCGACCGGGGTGCGGTGCAGCCAGGAGTTCCCCGGAAGATACTCGCCCAGAGGCGTGCGATGCCCGTTCATGCCCGCTCCGCCAGCGACAGCTCCCGGTAGAAGCGCACCGCATCCTCCGGACCGCCGTCGAAGACGATCGAAGCCTGGTCCACCACGAGCACGCGGTCCATCTCCTGCACGAGTTCGAGGTCGTGGGTGGCCATGATCTGCTGCTGTTCAAGTCCCCGCAATGTATGCCGCAGCAGTTCCCGGTTCCGCAGATCCAGCAGTGTGGACGGTTCGTCCAGGACGAGGACGGACGGTTCGACGGCGAGGACGCTGGCCAGTGCCATGAGCTGCCGTTCGCCGCCCGAAAGCCCGTACACGCTCTGGTCCGCCAATGCCGCCAGGCCGAAGCGATCCAGGATCTCCTGAGCCCGCCCGCTGCGCTCCCGGCGGGGGACCGAACGCCGGAGGGAGAGCTCGATGTCTTCCCTTCCCGTCGGCATCACGAGCTGACTCAGCGGATCCGTGAACACGAAGCCGACCCGTGTCCTCACGGCCCGGCCGTCGCGGCGGGAATCCAGTCCTTGTACCCGGACGGTGCCTGCATCAGGTACTTGCAAGCCGTTCAGCAGGCGCAACAGGGTCGACTTTCCAGAGCCGTTGGCTCCCAGCACACCGATCCGGCGTTCCTGCATCGTCAGCTGCCCGACGCGCAGAATGGTGCGTGCCGGGCGTCCGTCCTCGGCGGGGATGCGGACGACGACGTCGCGCAGTTCGATGCCGTCGGCAGCCTCGTCAGGCATCGGCACCGGCGTCCGTGGCGATGGTGCGCTGGGCGCGGCGGAGGAGGATGTCCGGGAAGGCACGATGCAGTGTGACCGCGAGAATGGCGGCCACGATGTTCTTGAGCACATCGCCGGGGTAGAACGCGAGGTCCGCCACGAACGCCTGGCCGAGGCTTGTCTTCGCGTTCAGCATGATGCCCAGCGGGCCGAGAGTGTGGGTCAGCAGCACGCTGCTGCCCAGGGCGGCCACGAAGAACCAGAGAGCCCGGGGCTTGAGTCCCCGCTGGAGGATCTTCGAGGCGAAGAAACCGGCCAGGGCTGCGACCAGAGGGAAGGCGACGATGTATCCGGCCGAAGGGCCCGCCAGGACGCCGAGTCCGGCCCGCCCCTGGGAGAAGATCGGCAGCCCGGCCAGGCCCAGCACCACGTAGAGCAGAACGGCGGCGAAAGCGCGTCGGCCGCCCAGCACCAGACCGGTCAGCACGATCGCGAGCGTCTGGATGGTGATGGGGACACCGACGCCGCCGATGCTGATTCCCGGGACGAACGCCGACGCGGCCACCAAGGCGGCGAAGACGGCCACCAGGGCCAGGTCGCGGGGCGTCCAGCCGGGACGGTTCGTGGTGGCAGGGGGAGTCGCTGTGCTCATGCTCTCCTCGTTCAGCTGTGTCATGGGCTCCACCCTAGGAGCGTCCTGCACGAGTATTTTTGTAGAGCTCCTCCACAAGAATCGGGCCGGGTATTGGTGCTTTCCGCAATTCGGGTGCGGAGCCGCGCACGGGCGTGGCGCGGTGAGTGTACGGGTTCAAGAGCTCCGTGCAGCTGAGTTCGTGGGTAGCCGCGCGCGTGGAACGGTGCAGTGGTAGCCTGCCGTCGTGGACACGATCGTTCCCCTCGATGCAAAGACGTGGCCGCTCTTCGCGGACCTCAACGAGCGTCAGGGCGGCTTGTTCGGGGGCTGTTGGTGCAGCTACTTTCATGGTGAGCGTGGAGAGCGTGAGCCTGGCGCTGAGGGGTCCCGGGCATTCAAAGAGCGTTTGGTACGCGACGGCGTCGCGCACGCGGCGCTCGTCGTGCGTGACGGTGAGGCCGTTGCCTGGGCGGAATACGGCACGCCAGAGGAACTGCCGAACATTCATCACCGCAAGCAGTACGACGCCGAGAAGGAGCGAGACGCCGACTTCCGCATCACCTGCATCCAAGTCGATAAGCGATGGCGTAAGCAGGGGCTTGCGGAACTTGCGCTGCGCGGGGCCGTGGAACTGATCGCCGCCCGAGGCGGGGGACTGGTCGAGGGATACCCGCACGATATGGCGCTCAAAGAAGGTAAGAAGACGTCCTCGTCGTTCCTCTACAACGGCACTCGGCGCATGTATGAGCGGGTGGGTTTCGTCTACGTCAGGCCGAAAGGGCAGTTCAACTGCGTCATGCAACTTGAGGTCCCGCCGGCGTGAGGCTCTAGGGCCCCGTTCTCCCCTCGAGCCAGGGTTGGCCCCTTATGGCTGCCCAAGCAGGCCGGCTCACCCCTGTGCAGGTACCTTGCCGTCGTCGGCATGCTCGACAGGCCGGTAGAATCGACAGGGCCCCTGCACTCCCGGACGATTCTCCGTCGCGGATACGCCGTCGTCGGTATGGCGGAGGGCCTCAACCACGCACCCAGCGGAAGGCACCCTTGTGATCAGCGTCCAAGAACTCGAACTGCGCGCCGGAGCGCGCCTGCTCATGGACCAGGTGACCTTCCGCATCGACAAAGGCGACAAGATCGGCTTGGTGGGCCGAAACGGCGCCGGCAAGACGACTCTGACCCGCGTCCTGGCCGGTGAAGGGCTGCCCGCCGGTGGCACGGTGACCCGTGCCGGTGAGATCGGCTACCTGCCGCAGGATCCGCGGACTCCTGACATGGAACAGCTCGCCCGGGACAGGATCCTCTCCGCCCGCGGTCTCGACGTCATCACGCGCAAGCTCAAGCAGGCGCAGATCGACATGGCCAGCGAGGACGAGGCTGTGCACCGCAAGGCCATGAACCGCTACGACCGTCTCGAGGCGGAGTTCCTCGCAGGCGGCGGTTACGCCGCGGAATCCGAAGCAGCCACCATTTCGGCGAATCTCGCCTTGCCGGAGCGGATCCTCAACCAGCCGCTCAAGACGCTCTCCGGTGGTCAGCGACGTCGTGTGGAGCTGGCCCGCATCCTGTTCTCCGGTGCGGACACCATGCTCCTTGACGAACCGACCAACCACCTGGACGCCGACTCCATCACGTGGCTCCGCGACTTCCTGAAGAGTCATCAGGGCGGGCTGATCGTGATCAGTCACGATGTGGAGCTGCTCGAAGCCACGGTCAACAAGGTCTATCACCTGGATGCCAACCGCTCCACCATCGACTACTACAACATGGGCTGGAAACGCTATCTTTCGCAGCGCGAGACCGATGAGCGGGCCCGCCGTCGTGAGCGCGCCAACGCCGAGAAGAAGGCGGCCGTCCTGCTGGACCAGGCCAACAAGATGCGCGCCAAGGCCACCAAGGCGACCGCGGCGCAGAACATGATCAAACGCGCCGAACGCATGCTGGGCGGACTGGAAGAGGTGCGTGCCTCGGACCGGGTGGCTGCTTTGCGTTTCCCGGAGCCCGCACCGTGTGGGAAGACGCCGTTGACCGCGGAAGGCCTGAGCAAGTCGTACGGGTCCCTGGAGATCTTCACCGATGTGGATCTGGCCATCGACCGCGGTTCCCGCGTCGTCGTGCTGGGCCTGAACGGTGCCGGTAAGACCACCCTGCTTCGCATGCTCGCGGGTGTGGACGCTCCGGACACGGGCGAGGTGGTTCCCGGACACGGGCTGAAGATCGGCTACTACGCCCAGGAGCACGAGACCCTGGACCACGAGCGGACCGTGCTGGAGAACATGCGTTCTTCCGCGCCGCAGCATATGACGGACACGGAGGTGCGCAGCATCCTGGGCTCGTTCCTTTTCGTCGGTGACGACGTCGACAAGCCGGCCGGAGTCCTCTCCGGCGGCGAGAAGACCCGTCTGGCCCTCGCCACCATCGTCGCCTCAAGCGCCAATGTGCTGCTGCTGGATGAGCCCACCAACAACCTGGACCCGGCCAGCCGCGCCGAGATCCTGGGCGCCCTGGCCAACTACAAGGGCGCCGTCGTGCTCGTCTCCCACGATGAAGGCGCCGTGGAGGCCCTGAACCCGGAGCGTGTGGTGCTGCTCCCGGACGGCGTCGAGGACATCTGGAACGCCGACTACCTGGATCTCATCACTCTCGCCTGAGCGGCGTGCGGAAGAGCCCCCTCGAACATTGTCCGAGGGGGCTCTTCCGTCGGTGGCGAGGGAGCCTCCGGGGCACGATTGCCGGGCGACTAAGCTGGCCGGATGAAGTAGGTGGACCTCACAACGGACCGACTGAGCCTTCGACGCCCAGGGTGGGAGGACGTCGACAGGGTCTTGGCGATCTGCCAGGACCCGGACATCATGGCCTTCGCCACGGTGCCGGATCCCTGTCTGCACCAGGACGCACTGAGTTTCATCACGGAAGCGATTCCTGCCGGTTGTTGGGCTGCAGGGACCGGGCTGGCATGGGGGATGTGCAGGCGAGATTCATCAGAGCTGATCGGCTTGATATCGCTATCCCATATCCACGACGGCGCGGCGGAGCTCGGGTACTGTCACCTGGCCGGATCGGATCGGATCGTTCGAAACTGACCCGCCAGCGGACCCGGGAACTTCCGGTCCTACTGGAATCCCTGGGCGTCCAGGATGGCGTCTTCCTCGTCCTCGGCGGTGCGTCGCCCGGAGGCCTTGCGGAGTGCCTGCTTCCGTTCGGCGCTCTTCCTGTTCTGGCGCCAGTACTTGGCCGCGGTGTGCGTGCTCGGCACTTCGGACGGAACGACGGCGCCGTCGTGGTCGGCCTGTTCCTCACCGGCGGCGAGGCGTGCGAGCTCGGCATCCTCGGCGTCGAGCGCGTCATTCTTGGCCTGCTGACGGGCCGCGTAGCCGAAGCCGAAGAGCATCAGAACACCGAAGGCGAACCACTGGAGTGAATACGAAAGGTGCGTTCCGTCATCCAGGGTCGGCATCGGCAGCTGCGCAGGTGCCGTGGCAGGGGCGGGGGACTCTGACGCCATCCGACCGTAGGCCCCTTGGAGAATCGGGTAGCTGAGCTGGGTGCCGTACTGGCTCAGATCGATCGTGGCGATCTGGCCCTGCGGTGCTCCGCGGTTCAACGCAGGCTCGGAGGGACGGACCCGGACCACCACTGTCGCCTCGCCCTGAGGCGGTGCCGGGATGGTGTCCGGATAGCCGTTCTCCTTGTTGCCGATGGGAAGCCATCCCCGGTCCACGATGACGGTCTCACCGGTGTCCAGGCGGAAAGGGACAACGACCTCGTAGCCGGGCTGACCGTTCAGCGGCCGGTTGCGGACCACCCGCTGGTCCTCGGAAAGGTAACGGCCCTTCAGGCTGACCTGGCTCCACTCCTTCGCGGCGTCCATCTGGACGAACAGATTCCGGGCCTGGGCGAAGGGCAGCGGAGTGGCGTTGTAGTTCGTGTCGATGCGTTTGATGGTGGCGTTCGTTTCGTCCATCCGGCCCATCTGCCAGCGGCCCAGGAAGACACAGGCGATAGCGAAGATGATCGCCAGGACGAGGTAGCTCAGCCAACGACGTGAGAAGAGGAAACGATACATCTAGACCCGGCCTCCTGCTCCGGGGACGTCACCGGGTCCGGTGGCGTCAAAAGGGACGGTCTCTTTCCAGAAGCTCCGCTGCTGAAGGTAGTCCTCCAGCCATTCGCGGTGTTCCTGGCAGGCGAGCCAGACCTTGCGCCGTTCAGGGGTGTGGATCTTCGGATTGTTCCAGAGGACTTTCCACTGTGCGGGGGTACGGCAGGCTTTGCGGGAGCAGATGGCTTCGGGCATCGTCGCCGGGCCCTGGCCGAGGGTGTCGAAGAAACTCACGCGGCGTCTCCGGTGTGGTCGGCGTGTCCGGGGCGGGGCTCCTGCGTGGTCTGTTCCGAAAGGATCTCTCCCTGGATCACGGTTCCCGCCGTCTCACCGGAGGGCGTGGCGTCCTGAGCGTCCGGTTCCGCAGTGAGCTCGGCCTGCAGGGGGGTGCCGATCAGATTCTCGCTCGGCGCCTCGGCCATGTCGCCGCCATTGGCGATCACGACGGCGATCCACGGAAGGAACACGGCGCCGGCGATGGCGATCAATTTGAACCAGCCGTCCAGTACGAACAGCAGTCCGAGGCACACCACACGGATGCCCATTGCGACGGCGTATTTGATCATTCGCGCCCGGATCTCATCCGAGTGCGCAGCGCCTGCATCTGTGATGCTCACGACCTCGGCATCGTGGGCCGGTTTGCCCTGCCGCCCGCCGCGTCGACCGCTGAACTCGGGCTCCGTCATGGTTTCCACTCACGCTCCAATGTGCTCGTTTCCATTGTCTCACCGTCCCGCATGAGCCCAAAAACGAGCGGACCGATAAGATGCATTCGGTATTCACGTCAGCATTGAGGAAGTGAGAGCACGCATGAGCGAGCAGAGCACCACGGGCCGCAGCGTCCTGGTCACAGGCGGGAACAGGGGAATCGGCCTGGCGATCGCACAGGAGTTCCTGGCCAATGGTGACAAGGTCGCCGTCACGTACCGCAGCGCCACGGAACTGCCCGAGGGCATTCTGGGGGTCCAGGCGGACGTCACCGATGAGGCCTCCTTGGATGCGGCCTTCAAGCAGGTGGAGGAAGCACACGGGCCGGTCGAGGTTCTCGTGGCGAATGCCGGAATCACCAAGGACACGCTCCTGCTGAGGATGAGCGAAGACGACTTCACCTCGGTGCTCGACACGAACCTCACTGGCTCGTTCCGCGTTCTCAAGCGCGCCATCAAGGGCATGATCCGGCTCCGCAAGGGCCGCGTGGTGTTCATCTCCTCGGTGGTCGGACTGTACGGATCGCCGGGGCAGATCAACTACTCGGCATCCAAGTCGGGTCTGATCGGCATGGCCCGGTCCCTGACCCGCGAGCTCGGTTCCCGTGGCATCACCGCGAATGTCGTCGCTCCCGGTTTCATCAACACGGACATGACCGCGGAATTGCCGGAGGAGACGCAGAAGAACTACCTGGCGACGATCCCTGCCGGGCGCTTCGCCGAGGCCGCCGAGGTGGCCCGTGTGGTCCGCTGGGTCTCCAGCGACGAGGCCGCCTACATCTCCGGTGCCGTCATCCCCGTGGATGGCGGACTGGGCATGGGCCACTGAGACTTCCGACCTTTCTTCACCGTTCCAAGGAGCAATACATGGGAATTCTGGATAACAAGACCGCGATCGTGACGGGGTCCTCGCGAGGCATCGGCGCGGAGGTCGCCAAGATCCTCGGTGCCGAGGGCGCAGCCGTCGTGGTCAACTACCGGCAGAAGGCGCCGCGGGCCAACAAGGTGGTGCAGCAGATCACCGAGGCCGGTGGCCGCGCCGTCGCCGTCGCAGGCGATCTGACCGCAGAGGGCGGCCCGGAGTCGCTGGTAGCCGCCGCGCAGGAGAACTTCGGTGGCCTGGACATCCTCGTTCTCAACGCCTCCGGCGGCATGGAGTCCCACCTCGGCGAAGATTACGCTCTGCGACTGAACCGCGACGCTCAGGTCAACATGCTGAAGGCCGCCACGGCTGTCATGCCGGCAGGATCCCGCGTGGTGTTCGTGACGAGTCACCAGGCACACTTCATCGACACGGTTCCGACCATGCCGGAGTACGAGCCGGTGGCCCGCAGCAAGCGCGCCGGCGAGGTCGCTCTCCGCGAGTTCATTCCGGAGCTCGAAGCCAAGGGCATCAGCTTCGTGGTCATCTCCGGCGACATGATCGAGGGCACCGTCACGGCCACCCTGCTGGACCGCGCCCGTCCCGGTGCCATCGAGGAGCGTCGTGCCTCGGCCGGCAAGCTGTTCACGGTGGAGGAGTTCGGTGTCGAGGTGGCCGCCATGGTCAGCGCAGACGTCCCCACCGGGCACACCGAGTATGCCGGTGGTGCGGGGCACTTCCAGAAGTGACCCCCTGACGGCTGAGGGCCGCCTTCCCGATGGGAAGGCGGCCCTCTCCGCGTTCGGTACGGTCCGGTCTCAGGCGAGCGGGACCCCCGCCAGCACGGCGACGGCGTCCAGGTGAGGCTGGTTGATGGCGGCTCCCGCCGCCCCCTGGACGGCGGGCTTCGCATTGAACGCGATGCCCAGCCCGGCCGTGGCCAGCATGTCCAGATCGTTGGCACCGTCGCCGACGGCGAAGCAGGCGTCGAGCGGCACTCCTGCAGCCTGAGCCCACTCACGCAGCTTGCCGGCCTTGGTGGCGCGGTCCACGACATCGCCCGCCACGCGCCCGGTGAGGACACCGTCCTGGATCTCCAGATCGTTGGCCAGCCAGTGATCGAGACCCAGATCCTGGGCGATCGGCTCCAGAACCTGACTGAAGCCGCCGGAGACGACGGCGACCTGGTGCCCCTGCGCGTGGAACGCGTCCACGAGACGACGGGCGCCGACGCTCAGCCGGACCGCGTCACGCACCTCGTCCAGGACGGACACCGGAAGCCCGGCGAGCTGAGCGACCCGCTGGTGGAGGCTCTGGGCGAAGTCGAGTTCACCACGCATGGCGGCCTCCGTGACGGCCGCCACCTCGGCCTCTTTGCCGGCATGAGCTGCAATGAGTTCGATCACTTCCTGCTGGATCAGCGTGGAATCGACGTCCATGATGAGGAACTTGCGCTCGGCATGACGGAGAGCGCTGGGGACGACTGCGACATCGACGGGAAGCTCCTCCTGGGCCAGAGCCTCGCGGACTGACACCAGCCAGTGTTCAGCGACCACGGAGGCTGCCGTCTCCTCCGACGGGGCGGTGACGGCCAGTTCGGCGGCGGAGAACCCGTCCGCCGGGATCGGGGTCCAGGGGTTGTTCACCGCTCCGAACCTTCCGATCACCTCAGCGACCTGATCCAGCGCGTTCAGAGTCAGTTCCGGGGCATAGGCAAGGGCGGTGAAGTGTGACTGCATGCTGCCATGGTAGCCAGCGTTGCGGTTATCCATGGAACCCTGCTTTGGCCTAGGGTTCTGTGTTATGAGTGATGTCCTTCAGCTGAGCCATGTCACGGTCCGGAGGGGCCGGAAAACCCTTTTGAACGATGTTTCCTGGCAGGTCAATGAGGGGGAACGGTGGGTGGTCCTCGGACCGAACGGCGCCGGCAAGACGACTCTGCTTCAGCTGGCTGCGGCGCGGATGCACCCCAGTGGCGGCACCGTGGACATCCTGGATGAGCGTCTCGGACGGGTGGACGTCTTCGAATTGCGGCCGCGGATCGGCCTGTCCTCCGCGGCGTTGGCGAATCAGATTCCCGAGGATGAGACCGTCCTGAACGTCGTCGTCACAGCTGCTTACGGCGTGACCGGCCGCTGGCGGGAAGGGTATGACCGCGCCGACGAACGGCGAGCCTTCCGGCTGCTGAACGAATGGGGGATGGGTCCCCTGCTGAACCGGCAGTTCTCCACGCTGAGCGAGGGGGAGCGGAAGCGTGCTCAGATCGCACGCGCGCTCATGACGGATCCGGAGCTGCTGCTGCTGGACGAACCCGGCGCCGGACTGGATCTCGGCGGACGCGAAGAGCTGGTCGCCGAGCTCGGAGTGCTGGCGGCCAACCCCTACTCACCCGTCACGGTCCTGGTGACCCACCACCTTGAGGAGGTCCCGCCGTCGTTCACTCACGCCCTGTTGCTGCGCGACGGCGGCGTGGTGGCCGCCGGGCCGCTCGCTGAGGTGCTCACGGAGGAACACCTCAGCACCACCTTCGGTCTGCCCCTCACGGTCACGCAGGACGCCGGGCGCTTCACGGCCCGCGCGCGCCGCTAGGGCCGCACCGTATGGAGTGGCTGCACAGCGTTCTGATCTTCATCGCCGGCCTCTGGGCCGGGACCATCAACGCCGTGGTCGGCTCGGGCACACTCGTGACCTTCCCCGTCCTGGTGGCTCTGGGGACGGCTCCGGTGACGGCGTCCATCAGCAACGCGATGGGACTGATCGCAGGCGGCGTCTCCAGCGCTGTGGCGTACCGGAAGCAATTGCATGGCCAGTGGGGAGCTCTCGCACGGCTGATGCCGGCGTCCGTGCTGGGCGGGGTGACGGGTGCCTACCTCTTGCTGCATCTTCCGGAGACGGTGTTCCAGTACGTCGCACCGGTCCTGATCGTCCTGGCGCTCTTGCTCGTGGTGTTCCAGCCGAAGCTGCAGAGCTGGGTCCGTAGCAGAGAGCAGAATCCCGAGAACGCCGCCAAGGACAAGAACCACGGTGTGCTGCTCGTGGCCCTGGTGTTCCTCGCGGGCGTCTACGGGGGCTACTTCGTCGCGGCACAGGGCGTGCTGCTCGTGGGCATCCTCGGCGTCTTCATGGCCGGGACCATGCAGCAGGCGAACGCCATGAAGAACTTCCTGGTGCTGGCCGTCAATCTGGTGGCGGCCGTCTCCTACCTGATCTTCGCGTTCGGGCGGATCGACTGGGGCATCGTGCTCATCATCGCGGTCTCGTCGCTGATCGGCGGCATCGTGGGGGCGAAGATCGGCCAGAGGCTCAAACCGGTGGCCTTGCGGACCGTGATCGTGGTCCTCGGCCTGGTGGCCCTGGCAGTCATGGTCTCGAAGCTGCTGGCATAATCCTCTGACGTGCCTGTCATCCATCTCGAGTCCGCGGACGATCCGCGCGTCGCCGACTATCTGAACCTGACCGACGTCCAGCTGCGGCTCAAGACCGAGCCCGAGCGGGGTCTCTACATCGCGGAGTCGTCCCGGGTGGTCCGCCGGGCCATCGCCGCCGGTCACCGGCCCCGGTCCTTCTTCCTGACGGAGAAATGGATGGCGGACCTCGAGGACCTCCTGGAACGTTTTCCCGAGGTCCCCGCCTATGTCGGCGACGCCGCGATGCTGGAGGCGATCACCGGTTTCCACCTGCACCGCGGCGCGTTGGCGGCGATGCACCGGCCTGCGGCGCGGCCCTTGGCTGAGGTGCTCGACGGCGCACGCCGGGTGGCGGTGCTGGAGGACATCACGGACCACACGAACCTCGGCGCGATGTTCCGTAGCGCCGCCGGTCTCGGCGTGGACGCCGTCCTGGTGACCCCTCGATGCGCGGATCCGCTGTACCGCAGGGCCATCAGGGTCAGCATGGGCACGGTCTTCCAGGTCCCGTGGGCCCGTCTGGAGTCCTGGCCGGAGGGCATCGGGGAGCTGCGGGCCGCAGGATTCACCGTGGCGGCGATGGAGCTGACCCCGGAATCGCTGACCATCGACGTGCTTGCGGCCCGCAACCCGGAGAAGCTCGCCTTGATCCTCGGCACCGAGGGCGCAGGGGTGACCGCGGCCGCCCTGGAGGCGGCCGACGTCGCCGTCGAGATCCCGATGCGTCCAGGGGTCGACTCGCTCAATGTCGCTGCAGCCTCGGCCGTCGCGTTCTGGGAGCTGCGGGCGCGCTGAGCGCAGGCAGTGCGCATGAGTTTCCGTGCACGCCGTCCGATCCTGTAGACTTCATAGCTGGCCGTCCAGGCCGAACATCATCCCTGCTGCTGGCAAAATCCAGCGGCGCGAACGAAGGTCCACTGATGAAGTCTGATATTCACCCCAAGTACCAGTCGATCGTTTTCAACGACCTGGCCTCCGGCGTCAAGTTCCTGACCCGCTCCACCGCCACCTCCGAGAAGACCATCGAGTGGGAAGACGGCAAGACCTACCCGGTCATCGACGTCGAAGTTTCCTCCGAGTCGCACCCGTTCTACACGGGCAAGCAGCGCATCATGGACTCCGCCGGTCGCGTCGAGCGCTTCAACGCTCGCTTCAAGGGCTTCGGCAAGAAGTAAGCTTCTTGCCCACACGGAAGGGACCACAGCACGGCTGTGGTCCCTTCCGTGTTTAACCCCACAATCAGCCGGGCACCTTCGGCGCGGTCCCTTGGGCCACTAGGCTTGAAACCATGTCCACGCATCATGGTGAATTCAAGGTTCCGGGCGGAAAGCTGGTGGTCGCAGACCTCCAGACGGCCGGTGGAGTGCTGGAGAAGGTCTCGATCAGCGGCGACTTCTTCCTCGAACCGGACGAGGCACTCGATGCCATCAACAGTGCGTTGCTCGGCGCCCCCACTGACGCCGCCTCGGCCGTCCTCGCCGCGCGCATCCGCGATGCGCTGCCGGTGAACACCCAGCTCTTCGGAATCACGCCGGAGGGCGTCGCCACGGCGGTCCGGCGTGCGCTCGGCCTGGCCAGCACCTGGTGGGACCATGAGTGGGAGGTCATCCCGCCCACGGTCCTGCCCACCGAGGTGAATGTCGCACTCGACGAAGTGCTGACCCGTGCCGTCGGCGATGGCCGGCGCCCTGCGCTGCGGTTCTGGGACTGGGAGGAGACCGCCGTCGTCATCGGCAGCTTCCAGTCGTACCGCAACGAACTCAACCCCGAAGGTGTCGCCCGGCATCAGGTGAACGTGGTGCGCCGCATCAGCGGTGGGGGAGCCATGTTCATGGAGGGCGGCAACTGCATCACCTACTCGCTGTATCTGCCGCAAAGTCTGGTGGACGGGCAGAGCTTCGAGGCTTCCTATGCCTTCCTGGACTCCTGGGTCTTGGAAGCCCTCGCCAAGGTCGGGGTGACCGCCCGCTACGTCCCGCTCAATGACATCGCCACCGACCAGGGCAAGATCGGCGGGGCCGCCCAGAAGCGCCTGGCCAATGGCGGAATGCTCCACCACGTCACCATGAGCTACGACATCGATGCGGACAAGATGGTGGAGGTGCTGCGCATCGGGCAGGAGAAGCTTTCGGACAAGGGCACCCGCAGCGCCAAGAAGAGAGTGGACCCGCTCAAGCGGCAGGCGGGCCTGGACCGCCTGGCCATCATCGAGGTGATGATGGAAGTCTTCCAGGAGCGCTACAGTGCGGTCCGCAGCACTGTGGACGACACCGAACTGGCCGCCGCCCGCGAACTCGCCGCCACGAAGTTCGCAACCCCCGAGTGGCTTCACCGGGTGCCATGAGAGGCACCGTGATCGCGCTCGGCGGCGGCGGATTTTCGATGTCCGACGACGGCGCCTCGCTCATCGACGACGAGATTCTCGCCTTGAGCGGCAAGGAACGTCCATCCGTCTGTTTCGTCCCGACAGCCAGCGGCGACGCCGAAGGATACTGCCGTCGCTTCGAAGACGCCTTCCGTGGCAGGGCAGAGACCTCGGTGCTCTCGCTCTTCTGCCGGGAACCCTGGGGCTACTCGGACCCGCAGCTGCTCCTGGAGCAGGACGTCGTCTACGTGGGTGGCGGCTCCACGGTGAACCTCCTGGAGCTCTGGCGACGGCACGGCCTGCCGGAGATCCTGGAACATGCGGCCGAGCAGGGTACGGTGCTCGCGGGTATCAGCGCGGGCATGAACTGCTGGTTCGACTCCTCGTCCACAGACTCTTTCGGCCCGCTGGCGCCACTGAACGACGGCCTGGGTTTCGTGCCCGGAAGTGCCTGCCCGCACTACCTGGGGGAAGCACTCCGTCGCGAGCGGTACCTCGGCTGGGTCGGTTCCGGTGCCCTGGGCGGCGGCTACGCGGCGGATGAATATGCCGCCCTGATCTTCAAGGACGGCGTGCTCGTGGACGGGATCAGTGAACAGCCGGGCCGTCAGGCCTTCCGGGTGGAACCCGATGGCAGCGGCTCGGCCGTCGAACGGGAGATCCCGTTGCGACTCCTCTCCTGAGGCATTGACGGCAAGGGCCCGGCAGCCAGGCTGCCGGGCCCAGGACATCACGTGCCGCTATCAGGCCGCCTGGGCCCGCAGCGAGCGGAGCAGCTTGTCGCGCTCCTCGATGATGAGACGGCGCAGTGCGCGCGGCGCATCCTGGTTCGCCGCGAGCCACGCATCGCACCGCAGCGCGGTCGGATGCGTCTCAGGTGCCTGCCCGGCGGCGAGATCCTGGGAACCCGGGAAGAACCCGAGGACCACCCGGCTGGCCATCCCGATGCTCATCGACGTCCATACGGTGGTGAGCCCCTCGAAGTACCGCTCCTCGTACGGAGCGAGCAGTGCAAGGCTGCCGGTCATGAAGCCGGCGATGGTGGCACTCAGATTGCGGTTGGACAGTTCGGTATCCGCCCCGCTGGCCTTCCACGCGGCCGCCTTCGCCTCCGCCGTGGGGCGGGCGGCCAGTGCCATGGCGTGACCGGCGCGGGAGTCGGCGTTGTCCTCGCGCGCCAGTTCGGCGTCGAGCGCGGCCTGGTCCAGTCGACCGTGCGCGGCCAGCGCCTCCAAGGCCGCCCAGCGGAGCTTGGTGTCCAGAGCGAGGCCGTCCACCTGCTGCCCGCCGTTCAGCAGACCGGTGAGGAGGTGCAGCGCCTTCGTGCTGTGCAGGCTGAGCGCCATGACACAGCGTGCCCAGGCCAGCTGTGCGTCCGATCCGGCCTCGGCGTCCTGAAGACGTGCGACGGCGGTCTGGGTCAGTTCATCACGCAACCCGGCACGGCCGGCGGCCGGGACGTAGTGGTTGACGGCCAGAACGGCGTTGCTGAGCACGGACTGGAGGACCCCGATGGTGGGCTCCGTATGGGCGAAACGCATGGCCATCCGGATGTACTCCTCGGCCGGCCGGATGCCGTCACGGGTGGCGCTCCATACGGCGTTCCAGGAGAGGGCACGGGCCATGGGGTCCTGCAGGGCGTCCAGGCTCTGGGTCACGGTCTCGTAGGAGGCGTCGTCCAGGCGGATCTTGGCGTAGCTCAGGTCTTCATCATTGAGCAGGGCCAATGCCGGGCGCTTGCGCGCAGCGAGGGCGGAAACCTCGGTCTCGGCTCCGTCCACCTCCAGGTCGAGGGTTTCCGTCGCGACGAGCAGGCCGTCGTCGTCGAGGTCGTAGAGGCCGAGCCGGAGCCGGTGCGGGCGGGGCGTGGTCCTGCCGGTCACCGGATCGTGAGCCTCCTGGACGATCCCGGCGGATGTGATCGTGCCGTCCTCGTCCTGGATTTCCAGGCGCAGCGTCGAGATCCCGGAGGTCTCCAGCCATGCTTTGGACCATTCGCCCAGCTGCTTGCCGGAGGCGGCGTCGAGTTCGTCCAGGAGATCCGCCAGGGTGGTGTTCCCGAACTCGTGCTTGCGGAAGTAACGGCGGGCGCCCTCGATGAAGGCGTCGAAGCCCACATAGGCGACCAACTGCTTGAGGACGGCGGCGCCCTTGGCGTAGGTGATGCCGTCGAAGTTCTGCTTGGCGGCTTCCAGATCGGTGATGTCCGCGACGATCGGATGCGTCGTGGGCAGCTGATCCTGGACGTAGGCCCAGGCCTTGCGCTGATTTGCGAAGTTAACCCAGGAGGTCGTGAACTCGCTCGCACGGTCGACACCGAGGGTCCCCATGAAGTCCGCGAAGGACTCCTTCAGCCAGAGGTCGTCCCACCAGCGCATGGTCACCAGATCGCCGAACCACATATGGGCCATCTCGTGCAGCAGCGTGTTGGCCCGGCCTTCGTACTGCGCCTGAGTGGCCTTGGAAGAGAACACATACTCCTCCGTGAACGTCACGAGGCCCGGATTCTCCATGGCGCCGAGGTTGTACTCCGGCACGAACGCCTGATCGTACTTGCCCCAGGGGTACGGGTAGTCGAAGAGCTCGTTGAAGAACGCCAGTCCCCGCTTGGTCTGTTCGAAGAGGCGTTCCGTGTCGAAGGAAGCGGAGAGGGAAGCGCGGCAGTAGAGCGCCAGCGGCACGTGCAGAGTCTCGCCGTCGGATGTCTGCCCGGTCCACGCATCAGAGGCACGGAAGTAGGGACCGGCAAGCACCGCGGTGATGTAGGTGCTCAGGGGGAGCGTCTCGGCGAAGTCCCAGCGGGCCGCCTGAAGATCGCTGGCCAGAGGTGTCCGGGAGGTCTCGACGCCGTTGGAGACCACGTGCCAGTGAGCCGGGGCCGTGATGTGGAAGGTGTAGCGGGCCTTGAGGTCGGGCTGCTCGAAGTTCGCGAAGACACGGCGCGCGTCGGCGGGTTCGTACTGGGTGTAAAGGTAGGTCTTCCCATCCGCAGGGTCGACGAAACGGTGCAGGCCCTCGCCGGAACGGCTGTAGAGGGCGTGAGCGAGGACGGTGACCTGGTTCAGCTCGCGCAGCTCCGGCAGCTTGATCCGGCTGCCGTCGACGACGTCGTCGATCGAGAGCTTCTTCCCGTTGAGGAAGACCGCTTCCACGCTCTCTCCGATGAAGTCCAGGAAGGTCGCTGAGCCGGGCTCGGCTTCAAAGGTGATGACGCTTTCACTGGGGAACCAGGAGACGGCCGGGTCCTCGGCGTCCCGGACATCGAGGGTGACGTCGTAGCTGAGAGTACGGACCGCCGCTGATCGTTCCTGTGCTTCATTGCGTGTGAGATTGTGGTTTTGCACCCGAATATTCAATCATGCATACGGGGCAGGCCGGGCGGTTCTCACCAGGGGGAGGGTTTGTAGTCCTTGAGGAAGACCCCGTACTGGTCCTCGCCGGCCTCACCCATCACAATCGGGTCGTAGACCCGAGCGGCTCCGTCCACAAGGTCCAGAGGCGCATGGAATCCCTCCTCCATGAGGCGGACCTTGGTGTAGTGAGGACGCTCATCCGTGATCCAGCCGGTGTCGACTGCCGTCATGAGGATCTGGTCCTCCTCGAACATCTCACCGGCGCTCGTCCGGGTCATCATGTTCAAAGAGGCCTTCGCCATATTCGTGTGCGGGTGTCCCGGGCCCTTGTACTGGCGGCCGAACTGGCCTTCCATCGCGCTGACGTTGACCACGTACTTGCGACGCGCCGTCGAGCGCCGCATCGTCTCCCGCAGACGGCTGACCAGCAAGAACGGTGCGGTGACGTTGCAGAGCTGGACTTCCAGCATCTCCAGGGGATCCACCTGGTCCACCACCTGGGTCCAGGAGTTGACGGCGGCCAGGTCGGGGACCAGGCCACCGGCGTCGATGGCGGTTCCTGCTGCGATGCGTTCCAGGGAGGCGGATCCGGTGGAGAGGGCCAGGGAAGTGACGGCGTCCCCGGCGAGTACCGGATGCTCCAGAACACTCGTGGCCAGAGCCAGGGGGTGCTTGTCGTGAGCGTGGCCGAAGGTGACCAGCTCAGGTCCGCCCTGGGCGGACTGCAAGGCGAGGGGGAGCGGCTCGTCCTCGGCGTCCACAAGAGGCTTGTACGCGTTGCCCGATCGGCGGACGGTCTGCGCCGCATTGTTGATGATGATGTCCAGCGGTCCGGCCGCTGCGACGGAGTCCGCCAGGGAGATCACCTGCGACGGGTCACGCAGATCGATGCCCACGATCTTCAGACGGTGCAGCCAGTCGGCACTGTCCTCCATGGCGGCGAAGCGCCGGGCAGCGTCCTTGGGGAAACGGGTGGTGATGGTGGTGTGCGCGCCATCGCGCAGCAGACGCAGGGCGATGTACATGCCGATCTTGGCCCGGCCGCCGGTGAGCAGCGCGCGGCGGCCCGTCAGATCCGTCCGGGCATCGCGTTTGGCGTGACTCATGGCGGCGCAGTCAGGGCAGAGCTGATGGTAGAAGGCATCCACCTGGGTGTAGTGCTGCTTGCAGATGTAGCACGGCCGCGAGCGGAGCAGGTGTCCGGCGATCTCTCCCGTGGCGGAGCTCGCAAGCTTGTTCCCGCGGGTCTCGTCGTCGATCCGGTCTGGAGCCGCCGTGGCAGTCAACGCCATCACGGCACGATCCGCGGCAGCCATGGCGTCACGTTTCTCATTGCGCCGATGCCGCTTGACGGCTTTGAACATCTTTCCGGTGGCGCGCCGCACCGCGACGTAATCCGGGTGGTCCTCGTCGTAGACGTGGATCGTGTTCAGCACCTTGAGGCAGGCTTCGATCTCATCGGGCGTGAGTTCCGGAGTGGTCATTTCCCCCATTTTAGTGGGCCTTGCGGGGTGGGTCGGCCCAGGCCGTCTCACCCCGCAAGGATCAGGCTCAGGACGGGTGCCCGCCGAGCGCCGAAACGGCCTGCTCCTCCTCGGTTTCAGCGCTCTCATCGGAGTCTTCCGACGGCGTCACAGGGTCGGAGAGCACGGGCCGTTCGGTCTGGACCAGGGAGACCTTGTCGATGGCGGCCTTGAGATCGTCGTACTCTTCGACGGCGGCGCGCACGCTCTCCGGCACGGTGCCTCGAAGGCTCTTGGAGAGCGCCAGCTCATCCTCACCGGGTTCGGGAACGGTCTGGCCCTTGGCCAGTACGGTGATACCCGACTCGGTGACCTTGAAACCGCGGGCCTCGTCCAGTTCCTTGTCCACTCCGATGGTGGCGCCCTTCGGGATGCGGACGTTCTTGTCGAGGATGGCCCGGCGGACGATCGCCCCTTCGCCGACCACCACATTGTCCATGAGCACCGAATCCAGCACCCGCGCGCCGGCGTCGACGTAGGCGTCCGTGGAGAGGACCGATCCCTCGACGATGCCGCCGGAGACCACGACGCCATTGGCCACGATCGAGTCCAGCGCCGTACCGACCGTGTTGTTCCGGCCCTTGACGAACTTGGCGGGCGGCGAGATGGTCTGGCGGGTGAAGATCGGCCAGTCGCGGTTGTAGAGGTTGAACACCGGGACGGGGGAGATCAGGTCCATGTGGGCGTCGTAGAACGAATCGATGGTGCCCACATCGCGCCAGTAGGTCCTGTCCCGTTCGGTGGAACCTGGAATCTCGTTGGTCGTGAAGTCGTAGACGCCGGCCTCGCCGCGGGAGACGAAGTACGGAATGATGTCGCCACCCATATCGTGCTTGGTGTCGGTGCGCTCCGCGTCGAGCGTCAGAGCCTCCACCAGGGCATCCGCGTCGAAGACGTAGTTGCCCATCGAGGCCAGGAACTGGTCGGGCGCTGCGGCGAGTCCAGGGGTGCTGGCGGGCTTCTCGACGAAGGCGGAGATCTTGCCTGCGTCCTCCTGGTCCACCTCGATCACACCGAACTGGTTGGCCATCTCCAGCGGCTGGCGCACGGCTGCCACGGTCGCTTTGGCCCCGCTGGCCACGTGCTGGGCGACCATTTGTTCGAAGTCCATGCGGTAGACGTGATCCGCCCCGACCACCACCACGATGTCCGGCTGCGCATCGTGGATCAGGTTGAGGGACTGGTAGATGGCATTGGCACTGCCTAGGAACCAGCTCTTGCCGATGCGCTGCTGGGCCGGGACGGATGCGACGTAATTCTGCAATTGGGTCGAGAGGCGCCAGGTTTCCGAAATATGCCGGTCGAGGCTGTGCGATTTGTACTGCGTCAGCACGACGATGCGGAAATAGCCGGAGTTCACGAGGTTCGACAGGGCGAAATCGATCAAGCGATAGCTCCCGGCGAACGGCACCGCGGGTTTAGCCCGGTCAGCCGTGAGGGGCATCAGCCGGTTGCCTTCGCCGCCGGCCAGGACTATTGCTAGGACTTTTCTCGGTGCCATGATTCGGACTCCTGGGTTTTCTCCGGGTGTGATGGCTGTCATGTAGACCGCCAGACACGACTCACACTAGATCAGATGGGCACTTCGGACTACGTTGTAAACGTGCGAATCGACATTGTTTCCAAAGAATTTCCGCCGGATATTTATGGCGGTGCCGGAGTGCACGTCGCCGAGCTGAGTCGTGTGCTCGCCTCGCACGTCGAGCTGCACATCCATGCCTTCGGTGAGCCCCGGGAGAGCGATTATCACGGGGCCACGGTGAGCAGCTATGCGACCCCGCCGGAGCTCAAGGACGCCAATGCCGCGGTGCAGACGCTCGGTGTTGATCTGAGCATCGTGCCGGATGTGGCGGGCGCCGATCTGGTCCACTCGCACACCTGGTATGCCAATATGGCGGGTCACCTGGCCTCGCTGCTGCACGGGATTCCCCATGTGCTCAGCGCCCACAGTCTGGAACCCTTGCGGCCCTGGAAGGCCGAGCAGCTCGGCGGGGGCTACCGGCTCAGCTCGTGGGTCGAGAAGACCTCCTATGAAGCAGCCGCCGCGATCATCGCGGTCTCGGAGGGCATGCGCCAGGACATCCTGCGCTGCTACCCCGGGGTCGATCCGGCCAAGGTCCGGGTGGTGCACAACGGCATCGACGTCTCGCTGTGGAAGCAGGACTCGGATGACGACGCCGTACGCGAGCTCGGCATCGACCCTGCCCGTCCCAGCGTGGTGTTCGTCGGTCGGAACACCCGGCAGAAGGGCGTCCCCTATCTGCTGCGCGCCGCGCAGCAGCTGGCCCCCGAGGTGCAGCTCGTCCTGTGCCTGGGCGCAGCGGACACCCCTGAACTGGCCGCCGAGACGGCGGAACTGATCGGTCGGCTGCAGGCCGAGCGGGACGGCGTCGTGCTGATCGAGAGGATGCTGCCGCGACGCGAGCTGATCCAGGTCCTGAGCCACGCCACGGCCTTCGCCTGCCCATCCATCTACGAGCCTCTCGGCATCGTGAACCTGGAGGCCATGGCCTGCGGTTCGGCCGTCGTCGCCAGCGCGACGGGAGGCATCCCGGAGGTCGTCTCCCACGGTGAAACGGGACTGCTCGTGCCGATCGAGCAGGTCACGGACGGCACCGGGACGCCCCTGGACCCGCAGAAGTTCGTCGACGACTTCGCCGCCGCATTGAACGAGGTCGTCTCCGATCCGGAGTGTGCACGCCGGATGGGTGAGGCAGGCCGCCGTCGTGCCGAGGAACACTTCTCCTGGGACTCGATCGCCGAGGCGACGCTCGATGTCTACCGCTCGGTGCTGCCTCAGGACTGAGTCTTCGCATCAGACGACGGCGGCGCGCCTCCCTCCCGGGGAAGCGCGCCGCCGTCGAACTGCGTGGAGCGTTACTTGTTCCTCTTCTTGCGTTCGAGAAGGACCTTCTCGTCCACCGGTGCGTCACCGGAGGCTCGCAGGGAGCGGTAGTAGTCGCGAGCCTCGTCCTGCCGCGTGAGTTCCGCGCCGCTGCCGACCGTGGAGCGGATGTGCTCCTGGCCGTAGCCGAAGGCATCCACCAGATCGAGCGCATGGGGGCGGATCCGGACCAGCAAACGGTTGATGTAGTCGCCGACGGTGCGGGCGCGCTGCATCGAGAGGCGACCGTTCATCAAGTACCAGGAGAGGTGCTTCTCGATCAGCGAGAGCCCGAAGAGATCCCGGACCCAGGTCAGGACCTCTCGGGTCCCGGCGTCCTCGATGCCGGCAAGGCCCTCGGTGAAGGCCTCCCACTGGAGGAGCTCGGCATGAGCCCGGGCGGCCTCGATCAGCTGGTCCTGGTTCTCATTGAACAGAGCCGCGGCCTTCGCCTGGGGCAGCTTGTTGGCACCCTTGAGCGCGGCACCGACCTCGGCCACCATGCTCTGGACCCGGGTGGTGAGCAGATTACGCTGGCTCTCCTCGTCCTTGAGAGCCAGCGCGGACTTCTGCGGCAGACCGGTGTCCGCTACGAACTGTGCCACCTGGCGCAGGCCGGTCCGGTTGAGCGCGACATCGGAGGCCTGGGCCGCGACGAAGCGGGCCATGACACCGAAGTCGACATTGCGGAACTCCTTGGCATAGTCGGCCAGGAGACGCTTGGCGACCAGCTGGAGGAGTACCGTGTTGTCGCCCTCGAAGGTGGCGTAGACGTCGAGGTCCGCGCGCAGTGAGGCGAAACGGTTCTCGATCAGGAAGCCGGCACCGCCACAGGCCTCGCGGCACTCCTGCAGGGTGTCCAGGGCATGCCAGGTGCTCAGGGGCTTGAGCGCCGCGGCGAGTGTTTCAAGGTCCTGGCGGTCCTCATCGGTGTCGGCCGCGCCCGAGAAGACGGCGTCGAACTTCTCGAGGAGCTGTTCGTGCGCGAAGTTGGCCGCATAGGTCGTGGCCAGCCGGGTGAAGAGCCTACGCTGGTGACGCTGGTAGTCCAGCAGCACCTCTTCCTCCACGGGCGAGCCGGCGTTGAACTGACGGCGCTGGGTGGCGTAGCGGATGGCCGATGCCAGGGCGATCTTGCTGGCCGCGACACTGGCGCCGTCCAGGGAGACGCGGCCCTGCACGAGGGTTCCCAGCATGGTGAAGAAGCGGCGTCCCGGGCTTGCGATGGACGAGCTGTAGGCGCCGGAGGCGTCGACCTCGCCGTAACGGTTCAGCAGGTTCTCGCGGGGGATGCGCACCTGATTGAAGTGCAGACGGCCGTTGTCGATGCCGTTCAGCCCACCCTTGACGCCGTCGTCCTCGCCGCCGATGCCCGGCAGGAACTTCTTGGTGTCGGCATCGCGGATCGGCACGTAGAAGGCGTGCACACCGTGGTTGACGCCTTGGGTGACGAGCTGGGCGAAGACGACAGCGGCGATGCCGTCCTTGGCCGCATTGCCCAGGAAGTCCTTCCAGGCCGCCTTGAACGGCGTATGGATGACGAATTCTTCCGTCGCAGGGTCGTACGTCGCGGTGGTGCCGATGCTGGCGACGTCGGAGCCGTGGCCCATCTCGGTCATGGCGAACGCGCCGGGCGTCTCCAGGGACATGATGCTGGGCAGCCACTTCTCATGGTGCGTCGCGGTGCCCAGGTGCAGCACGGCGGCACCGAAGAGGCCCCACTGGACACCCGCCTTGATCTGCAGTGACGGATCGGCCGTCACGAGTTCCTCGAAACCGGCGATGTTGCCGCCGTGGTCATCCTCACCGCCGAAGCGCTGGGGGAATGCGCGGTGCACCGCACCGTGCTCCACCAGACCCTTGAGCTGTTCGAAGACACGTGCTCGGTGATCCGTGTGGGTCAGTCCCTCGATCTTGTGGAACTCCTCCTTGCCGGCCAGCGCGCGTGCCTCGTGCCGGACTTCCGCCCAGCGGCCGAGGAGCTTCTCGCCCAGCAGGGCGACGTCCACCCGGGGATCCTCCGGTCCGGTTCCCGCGCCGTTGCGGCGGGTGTCCGGGAATGCTTCAGTCATGCTGATCGTCCTTTCCAGGGATAGGGGCTGTGCCGCGCTCTGCGCCGGCACGCTGGTGGGTGGTCGATACCGCCGAGGCGGGGCCGACGGCGACCATGGGGCGCACTCCGTCGACGAGCCAGGCGGTGAGGGTGGTGGCCATTTCGGGCCGGGTGGGACGGTCCGGTCCGGACGGATTCATGAGCCATTGTTCGCCCGCTGCACGGACGAGCCCGATGGCCGCGCGGGGCCAGTAGTCCAGGAGGAGGCCCTGCTCCCGGAGGAGGGCCGACATCGGTTCGGCGATCATGTCCGTCACGGCACTCAGAAAGTGACCGAAGGCCGCGTCCTGAACAGGTCCGGTGCCTTCGTTCAGCTGGCGCTGGGTGACGAAGGCGTAGACGTTGGGGGAGGTCTCCGCCATTTGCAGATAGGCGTTGACCATGGCGAAGAGTCCCTCGGCAGGGTTGAGGGCTTCTTGCGCGGCTTCCCGGATCCGTGACTGCATCCGGTTCAGCACCACTTCGCCGACGGCTTGCTGAAGACCGGACTTGTCGCCGAAGTAGCGGTAGAACACCG
Organism: Arthrobacter sp. NPDC090010; assembly: GCF_044748305.1. Classification (NCBI taxonomy): domain Bacteria; kingdom Bacillati; phylum Actinomycetota; class Actinomycetes; order Micrococcales; family Micrococcaceae; genus Arthrobacter; species Arthrobacter sp. NPDC090010. The sequence continues at coordinate 90,415 of NZ_JBIVFT010000002.1, read as the reverse complement.
ACTTCGATGTCCCGGCTGAGCCTGCGATCTCCTCCATGGAGGCCTCGGGGCCGAGGGCGTGGACCGCGTGGCGTGCGGCACGGATGAGTTCCGTGCGGCGCTGAAGGCGGTGGCTCTCCCAGCGGGCTGCGCGTCCGTCCGTGCCCTGCGGCTCGGCGGCGTCAGCGGCTGCGCTGAGAGGCGATGTCTGCTCTGTGACCGGGTTCACGATACCCAGCGTATCAGGTACGCTGGGTATCGGTAACTCTTCGAGGAAGACTGTAGCGAGCGGCCACCGGGCCACGCAGAAACGGAGCGGAACATGACCACCGTACGGAAGGCCGTCGTCGTCGGCGGCAATCGCATCCCCTTCGCCCGCGCCAACGGCGCCTACACCAGCGCGTCCAATCAGGACATGCTGACCGCCGCTCTGGACGGTCTGGTGGCCCGCTTCGGCCTGCAGGGGGAGCGGATCGGTGAGGTCGCCGCGGGCGCCGTGCTGAAGCATTCCCGCGACTTCAACCTCACCCGTGAGGCGGTGCTCGGCTCGGCACTGGCCCCCGACACTCCCGCCTATGATCTGCAGCAGGCCTGCGCCACCGGTCTGGAGACCGTGCTCGGCCTGGCCAACAAGATCAAGCTCGGCCAGATCGACTCCGCCGTCGCCGGTGGAGTCGATTCGGCGTCCGACGCCCCGATCGCCGTGAGCGAGGGACTCCGCCGCATACTGCTGGAACTCAACCGCGCACGGACCACCCAGCAGAAGCTCAAGGCTCTCTCGAAGATCCGTCCCAAGGACCTCGCCCCGAACGCTCCCGGCACGGGGGAGCCCCGTACCGGCCTCTCCATGGGCGAGCACCAGGCGATCACGACGGCGCAGTGGGGGATCACCCGCGAGGCTCAGGACGAACTGGCCCTTGCAAGCCATCAGCACCTGGCCGCGGCGTACGAGCGAGGCTTCTTCGACGATCTGATCACCGCCTACCGCGGGCTCAGCCGTGACTCCAATCTGCGGGCCGACACGAGCCTGGAGAAACTGGCGAAGCTGTCCCCGGTGTTCGGGAAGCAGCTTCCCACCCCGGCCACGATGACCGCAGGAAACTCCACGCCTCTCACGGACGGTGCCTCGGCCGTGCTGCTGGCCTCGGAGGAATGGGCCGACGAGCGCGAACTGCCCAAGCTGGCCACCGTGGTGGACGGCGAAGCCGCCGCAGTGGACTTCGTGCACGGCAAGGAGGGCCTGCTCATGGCCCCCGCCTACGCCGTTCCGCGGATGCTGGCCCGTAACGGCCTGAGCTTCGCGGACTTCGACTTCTTCGAGATCCACGAGGCCTTCGCGGGCACCGTGCTCAGCACGCTCGCCGCCTGGGAGGACGAGGAGTTCTGCCGGGAGAGGCTGGGCCTCGACGCGCCGCTCGGTGCGGTGGACCGGGCCAAGCTGAACGTGAACGGCTCCTCGCTGGCCGCAGGACACCCGTTCGCCGCGACGGGTGGCCGCATCGTCGCCTCGCTGGCCAAGCTGCTCCACGAGAAGGCCGCCGTCGACGGCAAGCCGGCCCGTGGCCTCGTGTCCGTCTGCGCCGCCGGCGGTCAGGGCGTCGTTGCGATTCTCGAGTCCTACTGAGCCCGCCGAGACGAAGAGGAAGACGGAGATGACAGACAAGTACACGCAATTCGTCAGCGGCGGCTTCGGGCGCGACCTCGCACGCAAGCTGGGCCTCCCGCAGCCGGTCGCGCTGCGCCGTTACACCCCCGGTGACCCGCTGCTGGAGGGCCCGGTCGTGGTCCTCGGGCCGGGTTCCGGCGCCGAGTCGATCGCGGCTCAGCTCCTGGGATGGGGTCTGGACGTGCGCAGGAACATCGGTGGTTCCGAGAAGATCGCAGCCCTCGTGCTGGCGCTGGATGAACTCGCCGACCCGTCAGCGCTTTCGGCCCCGGTGCAGGCAGCGGGTCAGCTGCTCCGGCAGCTCAAGGCGTCCGGCCGCGTCGTAGTGGTCTCACGCGATCCGGCGACGGCGAACGACCCGGCGACGGCGGCCGCCCGCCAGGCGGTGGACGGCTTCACCCGTTCGCTGGCCAAGGAACTGCGTGCCGGTGCGACGGCAAACGGTGTCATCCTGCGCGAAGGTGTCGACGCCGGTGCCTCCTCGGCCATGGGTGCGCTGCGCTTCTTCCTTTCGGCGCGTTCCGCGTTCGTGGACGGGCAGTTCCTCCGGGTCGATGACGCGCAGGCCGTGCCCGACGGCGGCGTGCGTCCGCTTGACGGAAAGGTCGCCGTCGTGACGGGGGCCGCCCGTGGCATCGGCGCGTCGATCGCGGCGACCTTGAGCCGAGACGGCGCCAAGCTCATCCTGGTCGACGTCCCTGCGGCGGGAGAGCAGTTGGCGGCCACCGCGAACCGGGTCGGGGGTGTCGCGCTCCAGGTGGACATCACCGCCGAGGACGCAGCGGACAGAATCCTCGAACTCGCCGGAACCCGCTTCGGCAAGCTGGACATCGTGGTGCACAACGCCGGCATCACCCGGGACAAGCTGCTGGCCAATATGGATCCGGCCCGCTGGGACAGCGTGATCGCTGTGAACGTCTCCTCCCAGCTGCGCATGAACGAGGTCTTCCTGGCCTCGCCGTTGTTCGCGGAAGGAGCCAGGATCGTCAGCCTGGCCTCGACCTCGGGGATCGCGGGCAACCGTGGCCAGACCAACTACGGCGCGTCCAAGGCGGCGGTCATCGGGATGGTACGGGCCACGGCGCCTCGACTGGCCGAACGCGGTGGAGCCATCAACGCTGTCGCCCCGGGGTTCATCGAGACCGAGATGACGGCCCGGATCCCGTTCGCGACGCGCGAGGTGGCCCGCCGCCTGAACTCGCTGCAGCAGGGCGGGAAGCCGCAGGACGTCGCCGAGGCGATCGCGTTCCTGGTCAGTGAATCGGCGGGCGGGGTCAACGGTGAGGTGCTCCGGGTCTGCGGACAGAATCTGGTGGGGGCATGAACGGCCGCCAGACGGTCGTGCTTCAGGCCGCGCCCGCACTGCCGAGGCTGTACCTCAACGCCGCAGCCTCGGCGGCGCGTCAGCGCGTGCGGAAGCGCCCCGGCGCACAGACGCTGCCCGACGTCGTACACGAGCTGCCGGCGCTGTCCGTGGACCTGGAGCATCTCACCGCGTTCCAACGGCTGATGCACGCCACGGTGCGAGATGAACTGCCCTCGGCCTATCTGCACACCCTGGCCTTCCCGGTGGCCATGAGCGTGATGACCCGGGAGGACTTCCCGCTGCCCCTGCTGGGCCTCGTCCACCTGGAGAACCACGTCGAGCACCACGAAGCCGTTCCGTTCAGCATGCCCTTGACTGTCCGCGCCCACGCCGAGGCTCTTGCCGGGCACCGGACCGGCACGACGGTGGACATGGTGGCGGAGGTGTCCTCCGCGGACACAGGCGCGCTGCTGTGGCACGGACGGTCCCGGTACCTCGCCAAAGGGGTGTTCTTCCCAGGCGTCGACAAGCCGTCCGCGGTGGCGGAGCGGGAGCCGTTCACCCAGCCGACCCCCACGGGGCGCTGGCGGCTCGGTGTTGAGACCGGGCGGGAGTATGCCGGGGTCTCGGGCGACTTCAACCCCATCCACCTGAGCTCTCTGAGCGCCAAGGCGCTGGGAATGAAGACCTCGTTGGCGCACGGGATGTACTCGGTGGCCCGTGTTCTGGCCGAGTCCGGTCACGATGGTGATGCCGGGGTGTCCTGGCAGGTCTTCTTCGAGGCGCCGGTGTACCTGCCGTCTTCCGTTGCGGTGAGGATCACGGACCGCCAGGACGAGGAAGGTTCCTGGGGTGGGACCTCATTCCAAGCCTGGAATGAGAAAAGCGCCCGGCGGCATTTCCACGGCACCATCGAGCCGCTGCGTGACTGAGCGCCTCGTCAGACAGGCCGGTCCGCCTGTTCGCCGGCCCGGCTTCTGACACAGAAGTGCCCGGCACCTCAGGGTGCCGGGCACTTCGCGTCTGGAACGACGTGGCGCTACTCGGTGACCGGTTCCTTCTCGAGGAGCCGGGACGTCTCGTCGTGCCACTCGCGGCTCAGAGGGCGGAGGTTGGCCTCCACTGCGCGGGCGTGGTGCCCGCAGAAAAGGAGTTCCCCACCGGAGGCCTCGAGTACCACCCGGACGAATGCCTGGGCGCCACAACGGTCGCAACGGTCAGCCGCATTGAGCGTACGTTCCGCGATTGCTGTTGACATGAGGGCCTCCTTCAATAGATCTGTACATCCATATAACCAGCACGGGCCCGCTCCGCATGCCACAAAACGGCATCTTTCGCTCAGCGCGTAGTCTCCTGCGGCCTGGCGCAACGGCGAGGGCTACTGACGCGGTGCGCCTGCGGTGGCCGGGGCGCGCGGCGGCATATCCTGGGAAGAGCGTCTTGAGGTCCCTGAAGGAGTTCGCAGCCCGTGTCACCCGCTTCCGAATACAACGCCCGGCATCTTTCCGTCCTGGAAGGGCTCGAAGCCGTCCGCAAGCGCCCCGGCATGTACATCGGCTCCAATGACTCCCGCGGCCTCATGCACTGCCTCTGGGAGATCATCGACAACTCGGTGGACGAGGCCCTCGCCGGTTTCGGGCATGACATCAAGGTCATCCTGCACGCCGACAACTCCGTGGAGGTCCACGATGACGGCCGCGGCATCCCCGTCGACATCGAACCGAAGACCGGGCTGACCGGCGTCGAGGTCGTCTACACCAAGCTGCACGCCGGCGGAAAGTTCGGAGGCGGCTCCTACAATGCCTCCGGCGGTCTGCACGGTGTGGGCGCCTCAGTGGTCAACGCGCTGTCCGCGCGGCTGGATGTCCAGGTCGACCGTGGCAGCAAGACTTACCAGATGTCCTTCCGGCGTGGCGAGCCCGGACGTTTCGCGGACACCGGCAGCAAGCTCAACCCGGAGGCGAAATTCACCCCCTTCGTCGAGAACTCCACCCTTGACGTGGTCGGCAAGGCGAAGCGGGGAGTGACCGGCACGCGGGTCCGCTACTGGGCGGACCGCCAGATCTTCACTCCCGATGCGCGCTTCTCCTATGACGAACTCGCCGGACGCGCCCGCCAGACATCCTTCCTCGTCCCGGGTCTGAAGATCACGGTCCGTGATGAGCGCCGCCTGCCGGGGACCGCAGGTGAAGACGGGCCGCACGAGGAGGTCTTCCATCACGATGGCGGACTGTCCGAATTCGCGGACTTCCTGGCCGCGGACGCCCCCGTGACGGACATCTGGAGGCTGAACGGTTCCGGCACCTTCAAGGAGACCGTCCCGGTGCTGGACGATCACGGCCACAGCCAGCTGGCGGAAGTGGAACGGCATTGCGAGGTGGATGTCGCGCTGCGCTGGGGCATCGGCTATGACACCACCGTGCGTACCTTCGTGAACATCATCGCCACTCCGAAGGGCGGGACGCACCTCTCGGGTTTCGAGCAGGCGCTCCTGAAGACTTTCCGCAAGCAGGTCGAGCTGAACAGCCGCAAGCTGAAAGCTGGGAACGACAAGGTCGAGAAGGACGATGTGATGGCGGGCCTCACGGCCGTCCTCACGGTCCGTCTGGCCGAACCCCAGTTCGAGGGGCAGACGAAGGAGGTGCTCGGCACGCCGGCAGTGCGGGCGATCGTCTCCCGTGTGGTGGAGCAGGAGATCACCTCTCGGCTGACCTCCAGTAACCGCAACGACAAAGCGCAGGCCTCGCTGCTTCTGGAAAAGGTCGTCAGCGAGATGAAGTCCCGCGTGTCCGCGCGGGTGCACAAGGAGACTCAGCGGCGCAAGAACGCGCTGGAATCCTCCACGATGCCGAGCAAGCTCGCGGACTGCCGCAGCTCCGACGTCGAGCGTTCCGAGCTCTTCATCGTGGAGGGCGATTCGGCCCTCGGCACGGCCAAACTGGCCCGCTCCTCTGACTTCCAGGCGCTGCTTCCCATCCGTGGCAAGATCCTGAACGTGCAGAAGGCCTCGGTGGGGGACATGCTCTCCAATGCGGAGTGTGCGGCGCTCATCCAGGTGGTGGGTGCGGGATCCGGACGCAGTTTCGATCTGGACGCGGCACGCTACGGCAAGGTGGTGCTCATGACGGACGCCGACGTCGACGGCGCGCACATCCGGACGCTGCTGCTCACGCTCTTCTACCGCTACATGCGGCCTCTTGTGGAGGCTGGCCGGGTCTATGCCGCGGTGCCGCCGCTGCACCGTGTCGAAGTCGTCAATGCCGGGTCCAAGGCCAATGAGTTCATCTACACCTACTCGGAGCAGGAGCTGCACACCTTGCTGGCCCGGCTTGAGAAGGACGGGAAGCGCTACAAGGAGCCCATTCAGCGCTACAAGGGTCTGGGCGAGATGGACGCGGACCAGCTGGCCGAGACCACGATGGATCCCCGGCACCGCACCCTGCGGCGGGTCAGCATCGACAGTGCGGAGCAGGCGGAGCGGGTCTTCGAGCTGCTCATGGGCTCCGATGTGGCACCGCGCAAGGACTTCATCGTCGCGGGTGCTCAGCAGCTCGACCGGGAACGCATCGACGCCTGAGCGGCGGTGTTCCGGCCGTCAGTGGGCAGGCCGGGCGTGCAGCGTGCGCGCGTAGTCCTCTTTGAACACGGCCAGATGCTGCCACGAATCAGTGCGTTCGACGCCGGCGAGGGACCGGATGCGCTCCAGGCTCGCGTGCAGTGCCCCGGCGGTCGGCCCTCCGAGGGTGATGACCGCATCGAAGCGGCCGAGTGTCAGCGCGGCGAATTCGACGCCGTGCCAGCCGCGGAGTTCTTCGACGAGTTCCTGGCCAGGCCCGGCGAGGTTGAGACCGATGCCCATGGACAGCTGCCGTGAACTCAGGGACCGTCCTTCGACCGCGCTGATCTTGATCACTCCCGCCTCGACGAGTCGCTGTACGCGGCTCGCGACGGCGGAGGGGGAGAGCCGTGCGATCTCGCCGAGACGCCGGTAGCTCGTGCGCCCGTCGAGCTGGAGCTGTTCGATCAGAGCGGAGTCGATTCCGTCGAGGGTGATGCCGCCCCGGTACTCGGAGACGAAGAAGCCCCGGAGAATGCTCGTGTAGATGAGCGTGTTGATGTCATTGACCCCGGGGATGGCCCGGATCCGGGCCAGAAGGTCGTGCAACGCCGGCATCGTGGCGAGCCGGACCTCGGTCACCAGGTCATAGACGCCGGCCACGGCCGAGACCAGGACTGTCTCCGGGAGTTCGCCGAGACGCACGGCGACGGGAGCGGCCGGGCCGTCCACTCGGATGGAGACGTGGGCCAGGACGTGCTGGCCGAGGAACCCGGGGTCGACCGCGGCCACGACGCGCACCGTGCCGTCTGAGACCATCGTGCGCAGCCGGGCCGAGACCGTGGCGCGGGACTGCCCCAGCCGTTCCGAGAGTGCGTGGATGCTGGCTCGCCCGTCTTCCTGGAGGGCTCTGATGAGCTGTGTGTCGAAGTCCATGGTGACTCAGGCCACTTCGCCCAGATACCTTGGGATGCTCTTTGAATGGGTCATTAATCCAGTCTACTGCTGCCTTCTACCGGCAAATTGAGATATTGGCTCTTGTGTGCTGACAAAACACCAGTGGAGCAAGGCCAATTCTGGAGTTCTGTGCTTGATGTACCTACTCCGGGCTCATACGATCATTCCCGATCCTCACGTTGAATCCGCGAAGGAGCGGTCCATGACCATTGCACACAGCAAGGCGCGACGAGCCGGCGTCGCAGCTTTCATCGGCACCACCATCGAGTGGTACGACTTCTACGTCTATGCGACGGCCGCCGCGCTCGTCTTCGGCCATCTGTTCTTCCCCAGCGGCAATCAGCAGGCTGAGACCGCTGCGGCGTTCGCCACCTTCGCGGTGGCCTTCCTGGTGCGTCCTCTGGGTGGCATCATCTTCGGGCACATCGGTGACAAGCTGGGCCGCCGCGTATCCCTGGTCATCACCCTTCTGCTGATGGGTGCGTCCACGGTGCTGGTCGGCTGCCTGCCCACCTATGAGAACGTCGGTATCCTCGCGCCGATCCTGCTGATCGTCCTGCGCGCGGTGCAGGGGCTCGCCGTCGGTGGTGAATGGGGTGGCGCCGTCCTGATGAGTGTGGAGCATGCTCCCGAAAAGTCCAAGACCTTCTACGGCGGCTTCACCCAGCTCGGCAATCCGGCCGGAGCGCTCCTGGCCTCGGGCGTGTTCGCGATCATGGCCCGGGCAGGCGATGATTTCATCGTCAACGGAGGATGGCGGATCCCGTTCCTGCTCTCCATCGTTCTGATCGCCGTGGGACTGTGGGTCCGCTACCGCGTGGAGGAGTCGCCGGTCTTCGAGGAGAAGATCGAAGGACACAAACAGTCCATGCCGTTGGCGTTCGCGTTGCGCACCAATTGGCTCCCCATCCTCCTCGGTATCGGCCTGCTCCCCATCTCCACCGGCGGGTATTACCTGGCGACCACCTTCGCGACCGCCTATGCGACAGGCCAGCCGATCGCGCTGAGTGAGCAGTTCATCCTGGACGCGATGACCGTGGCCTCGTTCGTGGAGTTCGTGGTCACCCTGCCCATCGCCTGGCTGGGCGACCGCTGGGGCCGGAAGAACATCATGCTCATCGGCCTCGTCGCCTCGGTCCTGACCTTCACGCCGTTCCTGCTCCTCATGCCCGGGCGAGCGGAACCGTTGGTGTTCCTCTTCGCCTCGCTGGTCCGGATCGCGATGAGCGCCACCTATGCCCCCATCGCGGCGATTCTGGCCCAGATGTTCCGGCCTCAGGCGCGCTACACCTCGATCGCGCTCTCCTATGGCGTCGGAGCCGCGCTCTGGGCGGGCCTGTCGCCCTGGTTCGCGACGCAGCTGATCGCGTGGACCGGCAACGTCTGGTCCGTGATCGTCCTGTTCATCGGCATGGCTGCCATCGCAGCCGTCTGCACGGTGTTCGCCCCGCAGCACTCCGACGCCGATTCCGCGGACCTCACTGTCCGCCCCACCCTGAAGGAGGCCTCCTGACATGAGGAAGCTGACAGCATTCGACCGACCCGAGCAGGTCGCCGCGCGTATCGTGACGGCCCACGCCATCCACACCGCGGACGCCGCGGACAGCACGGCGACCGCCATGCTGTTCGACCGCGGCAGGATCCTCGCCGTCGGCTCCGCTGAACAGTGTCGCGACGAGGCGGCCCGTGCGGGCCTCACCGTCGAGCACGTGGACCTGGGCTCCGCCGTCGTCGTTCCCGGTTTCATCGACGCCCACGCACATCCCCTGATGTACGGGCAGATGATGACCTGGGTGGACTGCGGCCCTGGGAAGGCGAGCAGCATTCCGGAGATCGTGGCGCTGCTGAGCGCCGCGGCCGCCGGGCTTCCGGAAGGCCGCCCGGTCCGGGGCTACGGCTACGAGCACCGGAATCTCGCCGAACAGCGGCATCCGACGCGGCACGAACTCGATCAGGTCGCGATGAATCGGGAGGTGTACCTGATGAACGCCTCCGGCCACGGCGGAGTCGTCAACTCATACACTTTCGAGGTCAACGGAGTGAATCGGGACACCCCGAACCCTGCTGGCGGCGAGTTCTTCCGGGATGCCGACGGCGAGCTGACAGGCGAACTCTCCGACGCAGCCTGCAACATCCTCACGGGGGTCCATGGGGTGAAGATCGGACACCACGGACCGAACTTCCACCTGGCCGATGAGCCCGCGGAACACCTGCGGCAGCTCGATCTGGCGACCCAGCGCTTCCTGGCCGGCGGCGTGACGACGATCGGTGACGCCCAGGTGACCCGCCGCGAATTCGACATGTACCTCAGGCTCGCCGAGGCCGGGCGTCTCACGCTGCGGGTCTCCATGTACCTTCTCTCAAGCCTGCTGGACGAGGCCTTGGAAATGGGGATGGTCGGTCAATTCGGCAACGCTCATCTGAGCTTCGCAGGGATCAAGTTCTATGCGGACGGGACCCTGGGCGGCTGGACGGCCTATTTCCCGGACGGGTACGTGGGCGACCCTTGCCGAACCGGTCAGCTGTATCACGAGCCGGCGGAGTATGCGGAACTGATCCGGAAGGCTCATGCCGCGGGCCTTCAGACGGCGACGCACGCCCAGTCCCCGACGGCCATCGAGATGGTCGTCTCGGCGATCGAAGCGGCCCTCGCAGAGAATCCCGACGACGACGCGCGGCACCGGATCGAGCACTGCGGGCTGCCGACGCCGGAGCAGATCGGCCGGATGGCGGCGTCCGGCATCCGGCCCGTCAACCAGCCCCAGCACTACTTCAATTGGGGTGAAGGCGTCGAGGAGGCCATCGGAACGCCGGGGGAGAGGTTCAATCCGCTCGGAGAGTTTGAAGAAGCGGGGGTGGCGATGACCCTGTCCTCGGACGCCCCGGTCGCCGAGCCGATCCCGTTGGAGGCGATCCAGACGGCGGTGACCCGAGTGACCCGCCGGGGCCACAAGCTGGGCCCGGACAGCCTCAGGATCTCGGCGTTGTCCGCCCTGCGGGCCCATACGGTCGAAGCCGCCGTCTCACTCGGCCGGGAGTCTGACCTGGGTTCCCTGGAAAGCGGCAAATACGCGGACTTCGCCGTGCTGGCGGGCGACCCGCTGACTTGCGATCCGGAGAACATCTCGGGAATCCGGGTCCTGGAAACGTGGGTGGGCGGCGAACGACGGCATCGTTCGGCATGAGGGGACTCTGGGCGGCCAGGAGCTGATCGGGCCGCCCTGCCCTGAGAACGAAGGCCCCGCCGCTTCCGGACGGAAGCGGCGGGGCCTTCGTCATTGAGCGGAAGCCGCGTGATCACTGGGTGTTCCATCGGAACCAGCGGATCCCGATGAAGGAGAAGACGATGACGTACCCCAGACAGGCCACGAGGGCGAGACCGTCCTGGCTGCTCCAGCTCAGCTGATTGAGCACGTCCGAGAAGAGGGTCATGAGAGCGCCCACCGGTGACCACTGGGAGATGGTCTTGACCGTGTCGCCGAGAATCCCCGTGCCACCGAGGACGCCCAGGAGTACGAGGACGATGAAGAGAAGGCGGCCGATGGCGTTGATGGCGGCCGAAGACTTCACGAGTCCCACAAGGGCCTGCCCGATCGCGAGCATCACGGCCGCGCCAAGCGCGGCGATGGCCACGACCAAGGCGTACTGTCCGCCGCTGAGGACCAAGCCATGAAGGATCGCGCCGACGATGACGACGACGGTCGAGGCGATCAGGTTGACCGCCACCTGGACCACGATCCGGCTGGTCATGATCATCCATGTCGGTGCCGGAGTGACCCGGAGCCTCTGAAGCACGCCCACCTCGCGGTCGTGCGCGAGCGTGAGGCTGTAGCCGAGCAGGCAGGAGGTGAGCAGTCCCAAGGTGAGGGCGAGTCCGATGATGAGCTGCGCTCCGCCCAGGCGGGATTGTGCCTTGCCGAAGGTCGTGACCACCACGATCACGATCGGGAGGACGATGCTCAAGGTCACGGCGACCCTGCTGCGGAGCAGCACCGTGGCATCGGCGCGTAGCAGGGAGCCCAGCACAAGGCCCAGGGGAGGGCGGCCGGAGGTGTTTCGCGGCTCAGTCATTGATCTCACTCCCCGTCAGTCCGATGAAGACGTCTTCGAGGGTCACCTCGCCGTGCGCGACGGCGAGCACCTCAGGGTCGTTCCGGTGTTTGTCGATGAGCTGGGCCGGAGTGCCCACGGTGATCAGGACCCCGTGATCGATGATCGCCACCCGATCGCAGACCGCTTGGGCCTCCTCCATGGAGTGGGTGGTCAGGAGAATACTGCTCCCGTCACTGCGCAGCCCTTCGATCCTGCGCCACAGGGCGCGTCGCGATTGCGGATCCAGGCCGGCTGTCGGTTCGTCCAACAGCAACAGGGCGGGGTGGTGGATGGTCGCGATGTGCAGGGCCAGCCGTTGCTGCTGACCGCCGGAGAGCTGCTTGAAGCGCTTGCCGATCTCACCATCCAGCCCGATGGTTCCCAGGCGTTGCCGGATCTGCTCATGGGAGAGCCGCACCCCGTACAGGCCGCCGTACAGCCGCACGATCTGTCCGACGCTCAGTTCCGGCTGGAAGCTGGAGGACTGCAACTGAACTCCGAGGCGGGCCTTCACCTCGAAAGGATGATGGCGGACATCGAGGCCATCCACCTGTGCGCTGCCGCCGTCGGGAGTGACGAGGCCTTCGATGATGCTGAGCGTCGTGGTCTTCCCGGCCCCGTTGGGACCGAGCAGGCCGAAGATCTCGCCGCGGTCCACGCGGAACGTCAAACCATCGACAACTGTCCGGCCGCCGTAGGCCATCCGCAGCTGATCGGCCACCAGCATCGAAGACCTTGCGGACTCATGTGTTGCATTCATCGGATCCTGCACCCCCAACTGGAACTAGGCCCACTACCTAGCGCAAGCATAAGGACGGAACGACGAGCCGACGTCGTATCCGGTGCCGTTCGCCGGATACTCAAAGCTCGCGCTCAGGAGGAAGGCATGGAGCCCGCTCAGAGGTGGATGACGCCCGGCACGATCAAGAGGGCTGTGGGCGCCAGGAGAAGCAGGACCGACGCGGTGAGAACCGTGGCGCGCTGCGGGGCCGGCAGCGCGGGAGCACCCGCGAGGAGACGCTTGACCCGGGCCACCGTCGTGGCGGAGACCGCAGCCTGGTCGTCTTCCAATGGCTCCTCAGCTTCCAAAGCCCCTCGCCGTGGCTGTTGTCCGTCTGCGACGGTGGCGACCGCGCGCACGAGCGTGGCGGTGTCGCTGACCTTGAGCGCGGCGTCGTCGGCGAGCATCTCGATCAGTTCGTTGACCGCGCGTTGCGCAACCCGCGTCGTCGGCAGCCACGGCAAGGCGGCGCGCCACGCGGCAAAGGCCCACAGAAGGAGGTGATGACGTTGGCTCAAGTGGCTGCCTTCATGGGCGAGGACCGCAGTCAGTTCGCGCTCGTCGAGGGCTTCCATGAGTGAGTCCGAGAGGACGGTGATGGAGCGGGCTCCGCCAGGCAGGCAATAGGCCACCGGCGCTGCGTGGGTGATGACGACGGTGCCGGGGTCTTCATGGGGTTGGCTGAGGATCGTGAGCAGCTCCCGATGGCGGTGCCGTTCCCGGCTGATCCGCACATAGGTCAGAAGGAGCGTGAACAGCAGGTGGACCGTCAACGCGCCGGCAGTCGACAGCGCAACGACGTGCCAGAAGCCGAGACTCGAGGCGGGCCCGGAGCCCAGCATGACGAGGAACAGGGCATGCAGGCCGGACACCAGGTTGTCACCGAGCGGTTCGAGCCCATAGCAGAGCATGGCGCCGATCATGGAGAGGCCTCCGGCCAGGCCGATGGCCTGCCAGAGGACGAGGGCGGCGAAGGGAGAGCGGCTGGTCCACGCGCTCCGCGCCAAAAGCACGGGGGCGGGCCAGGCCAGGATGATCGCGAGGGCCGCTAAGGACCATGCGGTGAGCAGCACCGCATGCCTCAGCCGGCGCGGGAGGAATCCGACGGCGGCGCGATGTTCAGCAGGCGGCGCAGCGCATTCGCTTCCTCAGCGGTGACAGATCCTACGAAACGGGCCAGAACCGCTTCACGGTCCGGGTCGGAGCCGAGGACTTCGTGCATGAGCTCTGCCGTGTGTTCCGCCCGACTCGAGACGGAGCGGTAGCGGTGCGGGCGGGTGCCGCGTTCACGGACCACGAGCCCCTTCTTCTCCAGACGGGACAGCACCGTCAGCACGGTGGTCACGGCGAGTTCCTTGCCGCCGCTTTCCGCGTCGGAGCTGGCCAGCCGGTCACGCAGGTCATTGGCCGTGGTGGCGTCCGTTTCGGCCCACAGCAGATCCATGACGGATCGTTCAAGATCCCCGAGGCTTGCCATTGAAAGCGCCCATCTCCTCTGTAATGCTGACATCGTCCGCCGGGCGGGTGGTCCCGTTCGGCGTGCAGCAATAAATCTATCGTGTTTCGGCTTCTTTTTCTACATTCAGTAGAAGGTTCCTCGCCCGTGGCGGCGCGGGACTGCGGAGCGCGGCAAACTGTTCTACACTCTGTAGAAGAAACTTCTTCTACGAACCGTAGAAGTCAGGCGTCGGCGAAAGATGGGGAAACCATGGACGCTTTGGAAATCGCCCGGTGGCAGTTCGGCATCACGACCGTCTACCACTTCATGATGGTGCCGCTGACGATCGGCCTCGGGCTGGTCGTGGCCTTCATGCAAACGCTCTGGTACCGCACCGGCAAGGTCGAGTACCTGCGCATGACGAAGTTCTGGGGAAAGCTCTTCCTCATCAACTTCATCATGGGCGTCGCCACCGGCATCGTTCAGGAATTCCAGTTCGGCATGGCCTGGAGCGAGTACAGCCGCTTCGTCGGTGACGTGTTCGGAGCGCCCCTGGCCATGGAGGCGCTGCTCGCCTTCTTCGTGGAGTCGACCTTCCTCGGCCTGTGGATCTTCGGCTGGAAGCAATTGCGCAAAGGCCTCCATCTGGCCTGCCTGTGGATCGCCGTCATCGGGTCAGTGATCTCCGCCTACTTCATCATCGTCGCGAACAGCTGGATGCAGCACCCCGTCGGTGTCACCCTGGAGAACGGCCGGGGCCGGATGGTCGACGCCTGGGCGGTCTTCACCAACAACACCGCATTGGTGGCCTTCAGCCACACCATCATGGGTGCCCTCGCGGTCGCCGGCGGATTCCTGCTCGGCATTGCGTGGTACCACCTGTGGCGGCGCCGGACCGACGGCATCGACACGGTCGACGAGAACGGCCGGGTGGTGGTGGGCGAAGCCCCCGCCGTGCCAGGCCGTGACAAGGCGGACCACAAGGTCTGGCTGCGCTCCCTGCGCATCGGTGCGATCGTGGCGGCCATCTCCTTCGCCGGCACCTCCATCACAGGCGATCTGCAGGGCAAGCTGATGTTCGAACAGCAGCCGCTCAAGATGGCCGCCGCAGAGGCGGCCTGTCATGACGGCACCCAGTTCTCCGTGCTCAGCGTGGGCGACCTCGGATCCAAGGACTGCTCCAACATCACCGCCGTGATCGAAATCCCCGGTTTGCTCTCCTTCCTGGCGAAGGGCGATTTCACCAGCGAGGTCAAGGGCGTGAACACGCTTGTGCCTGAGTACCAGGCCAAGTACGGCACCCATCTCCCGAACGATCCGACCCTGGGCGACCGGGCCGGCAAGGAGATCCAGTACGTTCCCGTCATGGAGGTCACCTACTGGGGCTTCCGGATGATGATCGGCTTCGGCGGACTGGCCGCCCTCGCCGCCGTCATCGCTCTCTGGATCACTCGGCGGGGCACCGTGCCGGCCAGCCGGTGGCTCATGCGCCTCGCCGTGCTGGGCATCCTGGCCCCCTTCGGAGCGAACGCCGCGGGCTGGATCTTCACCGAGATGGGCCGACAGCCCTTCGTCGTGGCACCGAATCCGGACATGAACGGCATCGATCCGGTGTTCATGTTCACTGCCGCCGCTGTGTCGCCCGGTGTCTCCGCGGGGGAGATCCTGACATCGCTCATCCTGTTGACGGCCGTTTACGCCGTGCTGATGGTGGTCGAGGTGAAACTGCTCGTCACCTACATCAGAGGTGGCGTGGCGTCCGCCATGCCGGAGCTCGCGCATCCTCCCCAGGACGACGACGGCGGCGGCACGTCACCCGACGATACCGACGTCCTGGCCTTCGCCTACTGAGAAGAGAGGTCACGAGATCATGGAACTCCTGCCCACCATCTGGTTCATCGCCATCGCGGTCCTCTGGACCGGCTATCTCTTCCTGGAAGGTTTCGATCTCGGCGTCGGAATGCTCATGAAGCTCTTCGCCCGGAACGAGAAGGAACGTCGCGTTCTGCTCAACACGGTCGGCCCGGTCTGGGACGGCAACGAGGTCTGGCTTCTGACCGCCGGCGGCGCCACCTTCGCCGCTTTCCCACAGTGGTACGCCTCGCTGTTCTCCGCGCTGTATCTTCCGCTGACCCTGGTGCTGCTCGGTCTGATCTTCCGTGCAGTGGCCTTCGAATACCGGGGGAAGATCAACACCGATCGTTGGCGGGCCCGTTGGGACTGGGCGATCGCCCTCGGCTCGTTCGTCGCGGCCTTCGGTGTCGGCGCCGCCCTGGCTCTGAGCACCACGGGATTGCCGCTCAACGCCAACGGTGACCGGGTGGGCGGGCCCTTCGCCTGGTTCACGCCGTACGCGCTTCTGGGCGGGCTCGGCGTCGTCGCCTTCGCCCTGGTGCACGCGCTGGCCTTCCTCATGCTGAAGACCGATGGGGAGGTCAGGCAGCGTGCGCGCACCTGGCTCACCCGATGGCTGCCTCTCGGAGTCCTGCCGATCGCGGCCTGGGTGCTTGCCGTCCAGTTCCTGCACGGCAAGTGGTTCAGCTGGACACTGACGGTGCTCGCGGTTCTGGCGGTCGTCGTCGCCTGGCTCTTGAGCCGGAAGGGTTCGGAAGGCAAGGCGTTCCTCGCCATGGGAATCTTCCTGGCGTGCGGCACGGCAGCGATCTTCTCCGCCGTGTACCCGGTGGTGCTGCCGTCCACTCTCGACCCCGCCTTCGATCTCACAGTGAGCAATGCGTCCTCGAGCGATTACACCCTTGGCCTCATGACCGTGGTGGCATGCATCGGCTTGCCCCTGGTGATCGCGTACCAGGCCTGGACCTACTGGGTCTTCCGCCGCCGGATCAGCGCCGCGCACATCCCTGATTCCCATACGGTTCTTCCCGCCGTCGTCACCCGCATGCTCAAAGGACAGTCCTGATCCATGGCTGAGAGAAGATCGCCGTTTCCGCCGGCGCCCCGAGCGGCCCTCTACCTCCTCGGCCTGCTCGGGGCGGTGAACGCGCTCGGTCTGGTGCTGATGGCCCAGGCGGTCGCGTCCGGAATCGGTGGTCTGGCGGGGAACCGCGGATTCGACTCGTCCGCGCTCCTCGGACTCACCATGCAGGGGGTCGTGGGGGCGGTCCTGCGCGGTGCGGCCAGCTGGGGACAGGCGGTGACGGCCCGTGCGACGGTCGTCGGCGTCAAGGAGTCCCTACGGACACGCCTGCTGGCCGCGCTGCTGGGCGGGCGCCGTCCGGCATCGTCCGCAGGCCGGGGAGCGGACGCCCTGCTGGTCACCCGCCGCCTGGATGAACTCGACAAGTACTACACCGAGTTCCTGCCGGCCCTGGTCAATTGCGCGACAGTGCCTCTGCTGCTCGGAGCCAGAATCCTGTGGGCCGACTGGATCAGTGCGTTGATCATCGTCCTCACCGTGCCGCTGATCCCGCTCTTCATGGTCCTGATCGGTCGCCACATACAGGAAAGCCTGGTCAAGGCGTACCGTGCCCTGGACGTGCTGTCCTCCCACCTGGTGGAGCTGGTCCGCGGCCTACCCGTCCTCCTGGGCCTGGGGCGCACCAGGGCGCAGCGAACGGCGCTCGACGCCGTCGGCGAACGGCACCGCGCACAGTCCATGGCCACCCTGCGCACGGCGTTCCTCTCCGGGCTCGCGCTGGAGTTGATCGCGACGATCTCGGTGGCCCTGGTCGCGGTCACTATCGGCGTGCGGCTCGTGCACGGGCAGATGCCCCTGGAAGCCGGGCTTCTCGCACTCATCCTCGCCCCGGAGTGCTATCAGTCGCTGCGGGCTCTCGGTTCCGCCTATCACGCCAGCGAGGACGGAAAGCTCGCCCTCGCCGAGGCCGATGCGCTGCTCGCCTCCGCTCAGACTCCGCGTCCAGCCCTGCGTCCGGCTCCACATGGCGCTGCCGGGGAGGACGACGGCGTGCTGCGGCTCTCGGGACTCCGGGTCGACTATCGTGCACGAGGCACCGCGATAGGCCCCCTCTCCGTGCGCCTGGCGCCCGGCCGGATCGTGGCCCTCGGCGGACCGAGCGGCTGCGGAAAGAGCACTCTCGTCGCAGCGCTGACCGACACCCTGGACGAGCAGGCCGACGCCGCAGGCGAACTGCTGTGGACGCCCGGCCAGGCCCACCCCTCGGCCACCGGGCGGCCACGGCTGGCTTATGCTCCGCAACATCCCGAGTTCCTGCACTCCACAGTCGAGAAGGAGCTGCAGGCCTGGCTGGGGCAGGACTCGACACCGGACCGCGTCTCCACCGCCCTGAAACTGGCCGGCGCGTCCGAGTTGCTCCACCGGGATCCTTCCGAGCTCAGTCCCGGCGAGCAGCGTCGCGTCGCTGTGGCCCGAGCTTTCGCCGCGTGCTCGACGGGTGCCGTCGCACTCGTCCTGGACGAGCCGACCGCGCACCTGGACGAGACTCACGCCCGTAGCCTGCGGGGCAGTATCCGCGACATGTCCCGGACCATGCCGGTGCTGCTGGTCAGCCATGATCCGCTGACCCTCGCCATGGCGGATGAGACGGTCATCCTGCCCGCTCCGGCGGTCCGGACAGGGCCCGCGGCGAGCCTCGGAACATCGGACGACCGACGTGCCGTCCCGGATGCGGAGCCACGAGTGGAGCACGGCACGGGGACGGCCGCTGCACCGCCGCCGCACACGGAGGCCGCACCTGAGGCCGCCATCCGGACGCGGACCAGCATCAGCCGGGGGTTCCGTGGGCGGCTGGGGTTCGCGGCCGTTCTCAGTGTGCTGGCTCAGCTCTTCTCAGTCTGCCTTGCCGCTCTCTCCGGCTGGCTGATCGTCCGCGCGAGCGCCCAGCCCCCGATCCTCTATCTGATGGCCGCGATCGTAGGCGTCCGGTTCTTCGGCATCGGCCGGGCTGTGCTGCGCTACACCGAGCGCCTGCGGGTCCACGACGTCGTCTTCCGGCTCTCGACCGCCCTGCGGAGCAGTCTGTGGGAAGCTCTGTCGACACGAGCGCTCAGCATCAGACGACTCATGCAGGGAGAGAACGCACTGGACACCGTCGTCGCGCAGGTGGACGAGTACCGGGACCTGCTGCCACGCGTCCTGGCGCCTCGCTGGACGGCTCTGGGCACCGCGCTTGCCGCTCTGGTGGCGACTGTCCTCGTGCTGCCGTGGGCCACACCTGTCGTGGCACTGGTCTGCCTCCTCGGTGCGGCGCTGGCACCCGCGCTGGCAGTCCGTGCCGACCGGCAGGCGAGTCGCACGGTCCTGGCTCAGAAGTCGGCTCTATTGCGTCACGTCACCTCTGCCCTGCAGGCCTGGAAGGACCTGCGGGGCAATGGGATGGAGGAGGCCGTGGTGCGCACGAGCGCCGGGCTTTCCGCGGACATGGTCGCGTCCAGCCGCCGCAGTGCGTGGGCGGAGGGTGCTGCCCAGGCGCTGACGGTCCTGGTCTGCACCCTGGGCGCTGTCGCCGTCGTCGTTCTGGCCGCCTTGCAGGGCGGTGGCCACGACATGGCCGAACGCACTGCCGTGGTGGCACTGCTTCTGCTGGCACTGCAAGAGCCGTTCCTGGCCCAGCTCACGGCGGCCCGCCTGCGTCCGGCACTGAAGACCGTGGAAGAGAAGCTCGAGGACGCTCTGAGTGCCGAGCCGGTGATCACTGCTCACGGTGTCCGGACACAGGACCTCGCGGCGTCGGACAGCGGCGTCGCCTTCTCGGGGCTGAGCGCCGCATGGCCGGACGGAGACCCCGTCTTCGCGGGGCTCGCCGGGGCTGCCCACGCAGGCCGGTCGCTGGCCGTGACCGGTGAGTCGGGCAGCGGGAAGTCCACGCTGCTGGCCGTCCTCATGGGATTCCTTCCGCCCAGGGACGGCACGGTGGAGATCAGGGGCCGCATCGCGTGGTGTCCGCAGGAGTCTCACGTCTTCGACTCGACCGTCCGGGGCAATCTCACGCTGGCCGTCGACGCCGGCGCTGAGGTGAGTGATCAGGAGCTCTGGGCGTGCCTCGCACGGGTCGGGCTGGCCGATGCGGTGCGAGAGATGCCCGACGGCCTGGCGACGAGAATCGGTCCGTCCGGGAGCTTCCTGTCAGGAGGGCAGCGGCAGCGTTTGGCGATGGCCAGGACCCTGTTGGCCGGTGCGAACGTCCTGCTGCTGGATGAGCCGACGGCCCATCTGGATTCGGAAGCGGCAGATGCCCTGCTCACCGATCTCACGGGATCACTCCGGGATGAGACCTTGCTCCTCGTCTCGCACCGTGCAGAGGATCTGGCCTTCCTGGACCAGGTACTGCTTCTGCCGTCGCAGGGAAGAGTCGCGCAGCGGGTCTGAGTGGTTCCGTCCGCCGGAGTGGTGCGGCAGTAGGCTGTGCCCATGAGTGCTGATTTCCGACCTTGGACGGCCCGTGCCCCGCGCCCTGAGGACATTCCGGACTGGGCAGGGCTGATCGCCCGCATCGCGGAGCAGGAGCGGCAGAACTGGTATGAGAAGGCGGAGGACCTGGAGGCGTTCTTCGCGCAGCAGGACCCGTCCGATGCGGTGCTGGTGCTGGACGACGACGGAGTCCCAAGGGCCCACGGGCGGGTCACGGCGTGGAAGGAACACGCGGTCGTTCGTACGGAGGGCGGCGTGGACGCGGCATGGCAGCGCCGTGGTGTGGGCCGGCGCCTGCTGCGGTGGCAGCAGGAACGTGCGGCACGGATTGGAGCGGGCAAGGGGTACGGCGCGGTGGCCGTGCGTGCTCAACACGACGAGCGCATCGCGTCTCCTGGCCGGCTGTTCGCGTCCGAGGGATTCGAAATCGTCCGCTGGTTCAATGAGATGCACCGGCCGCTTGGCCCGGGACTGCCTGAAACTGTCGTCGGGGCCGGATATGAGCTTCTGCCCTGGACGCCGGAGTTCGATGAGGAAGCGCGGCTGCTGCACAATGCCGCCTTCGCCGCGCATTGGGGGAGTGAACCGCGGAATCAGGAATCATGGGCTTTCCGGGTAGGCAACCCGGAAGTCCGGCGGGATTGGAGCCTGGTGCTGAGAGAACGTGCCGGTGGCGCCATGGTCGCCTACCACCTCGCCAGCCACGACCCGGAGATCAAGCGGATGCACGGCCGGTCTGAGGGGTACACGGAACTGCTCGGGGTTCACCCGGACCACCGCGGCCGTGGACTGGCCACGGCCCTTCTCGGCGAGGCGGTGCGCCGGTTCGCCGCATCCGGCATGGACACGGCGGCACTGGACGTGGACTCGGGCAACAGCACAGGAGCCCTGGCCCTCTACGAGGGGCTGGACTACCGGGTGGTGAACCGAGCGCCCGTCTGGGAGAAGCTGGTCCAGCTCAACCCGTGACGTCGTGCAGGTGGTGAACCAGATCGTGCAGGAAGTAGCTGCCGAGCGTCGTGACCGTGAAGGATGAACCGTTGCTGCGCAGGCCGCGGTGTTCGAGCGTCTCCGGGGGCACCTCGCGGAAGGCCCTGGCCGTCAGGACCGCCTCCTCGGCAATCTGATGAGTCACCCGCCGGGGGCTCTCGCTGCGGTATTCCTTCGCGACGGCCGTGGAGTCCTGGTCCCAATTGTCGAAGGCTGCGCCGTCCTTCAGGACCATGAGATGGAGCCGCTCACGGAACAGCTCCAGTACGTCCCGGACGTGGGCCGCGTACTCCAACGGGGACCAGACTGCTTCCGAGGGGCGCACCGCGCAGTCTTCACGGCGCAGCACGGCGTCCCAGCGGGACGGGTGCTCCAGGACGGCCGCCGCGACGTCAGCGGGGCCGACTCCTCGGGGGTCGAAAGCACATTCGGGGCAGGGGCGTTCGGTGACCCAGGTCCAGTCTTTGACATCCGGTTCAATAGCCATGGCCTCAGGATAGCCAGAATGGTCACGGCCGCCGGAGACGCCTCAGCTCAGGCTCGGGCCGATCAGCTCCACCGACTGGCTCAGCGGCACTCCCGAACCGTCGCGCTTCCCATGCTCCTGGGGAAGGGAACGGGCGACGCCGGCCGGGCTGCCGGCCTTCGCGGGACCGTGTCCGGCCCAGGCGATGAGCAGGCGGTCTTCGCCCTTGAGGAAGCGATGCGCCCTGACACCGGACGTGGCGCGGCCCTTGGCCGGGAACTCACTGAAATCGCTCACCTTGGCTGCTCCCGGACTGGTGCCCGGCAGGGCGCCGGAGGAACCGGCCACGGTGACCACGACGGCGGCGTCATCGGCTGCGGCGACGACGCCGAAGAAGAGTGCCTCGTCGTCGGCGGCCAGCTTGATGCCCGCCATGCCGCCGGCCAGGCGACCCTGTGGCCGAACGGCGGTAGCCGGCATGCGCAAGAGCTGACCCGAGCGCGCGATGAACACGAGTTCGGACTCTTCCGGGGACGGCATGACCGAGAGCACCCGGTCCTTGGGTTTGAGCGTGATGGCTTCCCAGTCCTCCCGGTTGAGGGGGTAGTCAGGCTGGATGCGCTTGACCACGCCCTGCGCCGTGCCCATCGCCACCACTTCGTTCAGCGGGACGATTCCGATCAGCGATTCACCCTTGGGCAGCGGCAGGAATTCCTTGACCGTGACCGCCGTCGAAAGATTGGGAGCACCGTTCGGCAACGGCACCACGGGCAGGTCGACGACCTGGACGCGGAGCATCCGGCCCAGGCTGGTCACCGCGCCCAGCTCGCCGCGTGCTGTGCTGCGGACCGTCGAGAGCAGGACGTCGTGCTTGGAACGGGAACCGGAATCGGCGAGCGGTTCGGCCGATTCGGTGCGCGCGACGACGCCCGAGGCGCTGAGAACCACCCAGCACGGTTCGTCGGCGATCTCCAAAGGCAGTTGCTGGGCAGCGTTCTTGCGTCCGGTGGCCGCCGGAAGAGCCTTTGCCGCAGGAGCGTCGTCCTTCTCCAGGAGAACCGTGCGTCGCGGCGTCCCGTGCCGTTCGGCCACTTCGGCGAGTTCGTCGGAGACCACCTGGCGCAGCCTGGCATCGGAGCCGAGGATCTCCTCCAGCTCGGCGATCTCGCGGCGCAGTTCGTCGCGTTCCTTCTCCAGCTCGATGAGGGAGTACTTGGTCAGCTGCCGGAGACGCAGCTCCAGGATGTAGTTGGCCTGTGCCTCGGAGAGGTCGTAGATCGACATGAGCCGCTCGCGGGCCACTGCGGCCTCGTCGCTGGAGCGGATGATCTGGATGACCTCGTCGATGTCCACGATCGCGATGAGCAGACCCTCCACCAGATGGAGGCGATCCTTCTTCTTGCCCAGCCGGAACGCGGTGCGGCGCCGGACCACGTCAAGACGATGGCCCAGGTAGACGTGAAGCAGTTCCAGGAGTCCCAGCGTGCGCGGCTGGCCGTCGACGAGCGTGACGTTGTTGATGCCGAAGGAATCCTCCAGCGGAGTCAGCCGATAGAGCTGCTGGAGCACGGCCTGCGGGTTGAAACCGTTCTTCAGCTCGATGACCAGGCGCAGACCGTTCGTGCGGTCAGTCAGGTCGACGAGATCGCTGATGCCCGCCAGCTTCTTGGCGTTGACCGCATCCTTGATCTTCTCGATCACCTTCTCCGGCCCCACCATGTACGGCAGCTCGGTGACCACGAGGCCCGTGCGGCGGGCGGAGAGCTGTTCGACCGAGACCTTGGCCTGGGTCTTGAAGCTGCCTCGGCCCGTGGCGTAGGCGTCGCGGATGCCGGACAGCCCCACGATGCGACCGCCCCCGGGAAGATCCGGTCCGGGGATGAACTTCATGATCCGGTCCAGATCCGCGTCGGGGTGATCCAGCAGATGCCGGGCCGCTGCGATCACCTCCCCGAGGTTGTGGGGGGCCATGTTCGTCGCCATGCCGACGGCGATGCCGGAGGCGCCGTTGACCAGCAGATTCGGGAACGCGGCCGGGAGGACCTCCGGCTGCTGGATCGTGTTGTCGTAGTTCGGGACGAAGTCCACCACGTCTTCGTCGAGGTGGCCGGTCATGGCGAGGGCGGCCGGGGCGGGCCTCGCCTCGGTGTAGCGAGGGGCCGCGGGGCCGTCGTCGAGCGAGCCGAAGTTGCCGTGACCGTCCACGAGAGGCAGGCGAAGCGAGAAGTCCTGGGCCAGGCGCACCATGGCGTCGTAGATGGCGGTGTCACCGTGCGGGTGGAGCTTGCCCATCACCTCGCCGACGACGCGGGCGCTCTTGACATGCCCCTTGTCCGGGCGCAGGCCCATATCGCTCATCATGTAGAGGATGCGCCGCTGCACCGGCTTCAGCCCGTCGCGGGCGTCCGGGAGGGCACGGGAGTAGATCACCGAATAGGCGTACTCAAGGAACGACGTCTCCATCTCGGTGGTGACGTCGATCTCGACGATGTTCTCGGTGAACGGTTCAAGGGGCTGAGTGCCCCGGGTGGTGGTGCGTCGCGCCATGGATGTACGGATGACCTCGTGGAGGGTGATGCGCGCCCTGATGACGCGCCGACTAGTCTTAAGACTATGGCGCGTGCGGCGGAAGATGCTGGATATCCGGACTATTGGGAGGCCGATGTCGTCCTGAAGGACGGCGGCACCGGGCATATCAGGCCCATCGCACCCTCAGACGCGGACGCGGTGCAGGCGTTCCATCAGGCGCAGTCGCAGGCTTCGATCTACCTCCGCTTCTTCAGCTACAAGGCCAAGCTCAGCCGTGGGGAACTGAAACGCTTCACCGAGGTGGACCACCGGGACCGGGTCGCGCTGGTCATCACGATCGGCGGGGAGATCGTCGGGATCGCACGTTACGACCGGCTCGACGACCCCCTGGAAGCAGAGGTGGCGTTCAACATCTCCGATCGGCACCAGGGACGCGGGCTCGGTTCGATCCTCCTGGAGCACCTGGCTGCGGCCGCGCTGGAGAACGGGATCCGTCGCTTCAGTGCCGAGGTCCTGCCGGAGAACCGCAAGATGCTCGGCGTCTTCGCCGATGCAGGATACGAGGTGAAGCGGCAGTTCGAGGACGGTGTGGTGCTGGTGGTCTTCGACATCGACCCCACCGTGAAGTCACGGGCCGTGATGGAGTCGCGCGAGCACCGTGCGGAGGCCCGGAGTGTTCAAGAGCTCCTCGCCCCTCGGTCCGTGGCGGTCATCGGTGCGAGCCGGCATTGGGGCAAGATCGGTCATGAGCTCATGACCCATCTGCTCGAGGGCGGGTTCAAGGGCACCGTCCACGCGGTCAATCCGGCGGCTCTGGAAGTCGGTGGAGGGCTCAGCTACGGGAGCATCTCCGAAGTCCCCGCGCCGGTGGACCTCGCGGTGATCGCCGTCCCCTATGAGGAGGTGGCCGGCGTCGTCGCGGAGTGCGGTGCCGCGGGCGTCCGGGGTGTGCTGATCGTCAGTGCCGGTTTCGCCGACGACGGCGAGCGGGGACTTGCGCGCCAGAACACCATCGTGCGGCACGCCAGGGCCGCGGGCATGAGGGTGATCGGCCCGGCGTCGCTCGGCGTCCTCAATACCGAAGCCGCTGTCTCGCTCAACGCGTCCATGGCTCCGGCGTTGCCGCGCGAGGGCGGCCTGGGCCTCTTCAGCCAATCGGCCGCCGTCGGCATTTCGCTGTACGCGGTGGCCCAGCGACGCAGGGTCGGTCTGTCGAGCTTCGTCTCCTCCGGCAACCGGGCGGACGTATCGGGCAATGACCTCATGCAGTACTGGGAGGACGACCCCCGGACTCGTGTCGTAGGCCTTTTCCTGGAGTCGTTCGGCAATCCGAGGAAGTTCTCCCGGATCGCCCGGCGTCTGGCACGCAGCAAGCCCGTCGTGGTGGCGAAACCCGCCACCATCGGGCTCCGGCTTCCGGCGGGCCACGCCGTACGCACCACCCAGGCGCCCGGTGCCGCGCTCGACGCAATGCTCCGCCAGTCCGGGGTGATCCGTGTCGAGACCATGGAGGACCTGCTCGACGTGGCCCAGATCGCCTCGTCTCAGCCGTTGCCCGCCGGGATCCGTCTCGGAGTTCTGTCCAATTCACTCAACCTGGCCAGGATCGTGGCGGACTCCGCCGAGGAACAGGGCCTCCAGGTGACCTCATTGCGGGGTGATCTCGTCCTGTCCGGTGGCCAGTCGCTCGCGTTGCGGGAACTGCGGCAGGCCGTCGTCGGCCTTCTGGAGGACCCGGCGGTCGACGGTGTCGTGGTGACGCTGCTGCCCACTCTGGGCGTGATGCATCAGGCGCTTGAGAAGTCGCTGACGGCTCTTGCTGCGGAAAGCGGCAAACCTCTCATCGTCGTGTTTCCCGGGAACCCGGACCCTGCGGAAGCCGGGAACGGGGTGCTGCGCGCGGACGAGCCCGGGGCGCAGGGCCTTCCGGTGTTCGAGAGCCCGGGCAAGGCGATCGCAGCTCTGGCCGCACTGGCGCACTACGTGCGATGGCGGGACGCGGAGCTCGCCGCCGTCGCGCAAGACGCCGGGGAACCTGCGGCCGGTGCGAAGGCCGAAGCCTCGGCACTGCTGGAGAGCTGGCTGGGAACGGTACGCGACGAGAGCCTGCATGTGCTGGAACCGGCGCGGATGGGGAAGCTGCTCGCGTGCTATGGCATCACGGTTCTGCCCTCGCGGCCCTTCAGCACCGCATCGGAAGCGCAGGCGGCGGCAGACGAACTCGGTTGGCCCGTGGCCCTGAAGACCCAGGATCCGATTCTCCGGCACCGGCTCGATCTCGGAGGCGTCCGGCTGAACATCCAGGACCGGGAGTCACTGGAGCGCAACATCGCGCAGATGAGGCAAGTCCTCGCGGATTACGGTGCCACGGAACTTGAGGTCCAGTCGATGGCGGGGGTGGGGCAGGCGTGCACCGTGAGGGCCATCGAGGATCCGTTGCTGGGCCCCGTGGTGGCCTACGGTCTCGCTGGTGATGCTGTGAAACTGCTCGATGACTGGGCATACCGGGTCCCGCCGCTGACGCTGGGGGAGGCGAAGGCATTCGTCGCAGTGCCGCGGGCGGCGGTGAAGCTCGACGGCTATGAGGGGCTGCCTGCGGTTGACACGGAGGCGCTGGCCGGCCTCCTCTTCCGCGTCGCGGAACTCAAGGACAACCACCCGGAGATCGCACTGCTGGAGTTCACACCGGTGCTGGTCGGACGGAGCGGACTGAATGTGCTTTCGGCCACTGTTCACATCGCCAACGCCGCCCAGAGAACGGACAGTGCCAGGCGGGCCCTGCGGAGCTGAGCGGCCGCGAAGGAGGTCCCTGCGACCCGCCGTTCGCATGTGTCCGTCGGATCTGGGAAAATGGATGGCATGAGCCAGCCCAGCAGTGCGCAGAACACCCGTGCCCTCAGCGAGCTGAAGACGGCCGTGAACAAGGCGGGCTTCTACCCCCGTCTGGTCTTCGACGTCGTCGAAGACGCACTGGACGGCCGGACTCCGCTCGATCAGCTGGTCCATCTGGAGACTCATTTCGACCGCGCCGAAGTGCGCCGCCATGTGACGGCTCTGGTGATCACACAGGACGTCCTCGTCGTCGCGCACGTCGACGATCACCAGCTCGACGAGAACGGCGAGCACGTGATGGCGCAGGTGTCCACCGAGACCGTGCCCCTGCACCAGATCCGTAGCGTGGTGCTCGGCTTCGTCTACGCCCAGCCGCAGGAGTACAGCGGCCGTGAGCAGCCGCGCGAGCTGACCCTCTCGATCGCGTGGTCCGGTGGTCGACGGCTCGATCTGCTTCCTGCGACATGCGGCGACCCGCAGTGCGAGGCGGACCATGGTCTCAACGGCACGAGCAGTGCCGAGGACATCGTGCTCCGTGTCAGTGCGGAGGCGGACGGGCCCAAATCGCTCACCCAGGCCAAGTCGTTCGCGCACTCTCTGCGCTCGGCCAGCACCGGTTCCCGGGTCGGTGAGGCGCCGGAGTACCGTCCCGGTTCCGCGGAGCCCTATGCCG
This sequence comes from Arthrobacter sp. NPDC090010, assembly GCF_044748305.1. NCBI lineage: Bacteria > Bacillati > Actinomycetota > Actinomycetes > Micrococcales > Micrococcaceae > Arthrobacter > Arthrobacter sp. NPDC090010. Next base: position 62,798 of record NZ_JBIVFT010000002.1, on the reverse strand, counting down.
CCGCGCCGCAGCTGCCGCCCACCAGGCCACGCGCCAGAGGGCTTGCCGGGCTGTCCGGCCGCTTCAACGCGCGCAGTCACCGTCAGTGACGGGCACGACACCGCTCCCTCCGGCCCCCGCCTATGGCCGCCGGAGTATCACCGAGCTCTTGCCCAGCGCCGCGGCGGCGGCGGGCGCTCCCGGGCTTCCGAACGTTCTTGGACTGCCGTCGGCGAACCGCGTCTGTCTGGTTCTGGTGGACGGGATGGGGTCTCAGCTCCTGAAACGCCACGCGGCCCATGTCCCGTTCCTGCGTTCCCTGCTCCAGGCGGACGGCGGCGGACAGCCCCGCCGGCTGGACTCGGCGTTCCCCAGCACCACTGCGAGCTCGCTCGCCAGCCTCGGAACCGGGCTGCCGCCGGGCCGGCACGGCATGGTGGGCTATGACGTCCTGGACCCCTCGCAGGGCAAGGTCGTGAACCAGCTCGGGAACTGGGACCGCGGGGTGGATCCCGTGGCGTGGCAGCCACACCCGACGGTGTTCGAGAGGATCTCGGGAAGCGTCCCCTCACACACTGTGAGCCTGCCCCGTTTCGAGAGTTCATCGATGACGGCGGCGGCTCTCCGGGGTACGAGCTTCCACGGTTCGGCCGGTCTGGCCGGACGCATCGGCGCTGCCGTGGAGATCCTCCAGAAACCGGGTCTGGTCTACTTCTATCTGAATGAGGTGGACAAGGCCGGGCATCGCCATGGGATCGGTTCGCAGGAGTTCCTCAGCGCTCTGGAGGAGGTCGATTTCACGCTGCGCCAGCTCTCGACCAGGCTTCCTCAGGACACCCTGGTCCTGGTCTCGGCCGACCATGGGATGGTGGACGTGCCGCGCAGCGGCAGGATCGACTTTTCGGCGGAACCGGAATTGGTGGCCGGCCTCCGGCATACAGCGGGTGAGCCGCGAATGCTCCACTTGCACGTGGAACGGGATCATGATCCGGCACGGGTGATGGATGCGTGGAGCTCGCGTTTCGGGGACAAGATCTGGCTGCTGTCCCGGCACGAGGCGATCAGCGGAGGCTACTTCGGCGAGGTGAGCCCGGAGGTGCTCCCCAGGATCGGGGATGTCCTGGTGCTTGCCCGCGAGGAAGTGGCGTTCTTCGACCTGCGCCGGGTGAGGCCCGAAGCTCTGGAGATGGTCGGCCAGCATGGCTCGCTGACACGCGCCGAGCGGGAGGTTCCGTTGCTCAGTTTCAGCGCCACCGGCCCGAAGGCCGGCAGCCGCAAGAACTCAGGCGGACGACGCCGCTGAGTCGGCTCAGTTATCGCCCTTCGTGCCGAAGACGATCTCGTCCCAGCTGGGAACGCTGCGGCGTTTCGCTGCGGGGCGTTCCTGCTTGGCCTCGTGCTCGGCATCCGGGTCCTTGTCCCTGGGCGCCTGCTCCCGCTGGTCCGCGGCAGGCTTCTCTTCTTCGGCTCGGGCACGCTCGACGTCCTGGGGACTCCGGTGGAAGCTGTCCCCCCGCATCAGGGCGCGTGCCTTCGCCTGAGCCGACTCGTGCTGCTCAGGTGAGTCCTTCTCCCGTTTCCCCGCAAAGATCTCGTCCGCCAGGCTCGGCCCGTCCTGCGAGGTCTCCTCTTCGGCTTCCGGCGCCGAGGGGACGATTCTGATCTGCCGGGTGTTCGGGCTGATTCCGTCGTCGAGCGCGAGGGCGTCCTCGTCCTCGTCCGTTTCAGGGAACGCGACCGTGAGGCGCGGTGGGGCGGGGACTTCGTCCTCGCCTTCTCCGGGACGCGGGTGCGCGGCCGGAATGCCCTGCGTGAGAAGGAGCGCGAGGGCGTCGTCGCCGTCCTCGTCGACACCGAGCCGTTGCCCACGGCGGGCGTTGAGCAGATCGACGAGGCCTTCGGCGTCGCTCACGGGAGCGTCCGGGTCCTGCGGCTCTTCAGCCTCGACGTCATAGGGGCTGTCCCGTACCGCGGTGAGGCGGCGGCCGCCCCACGGGCTGTCGGTGTGCAGCTCCAGCGGTTCGAGCTCGCTGAGGTGCTGTGCCCAGCGGTTCGCGTTCTGCAGCGAGCGCGTGACGGGGGAGAAAGTCCAACGTGCGGGAGACTCCTCACCCAGGCGTCCGTCGAAGCCTTCCGGAAGTTCGAAGTAGGCCATGACCTCCCAGAGGCCGTGGCCGGTCTTACGGGAGTCCCATTCCAGCCGGCTCAGTGAGACGCCCAGCTGCTTGAGCCGGTGCTCCACCATCTCGCCCAAGGAGGCGCGGTCCTGACCGAAGGCGCTGCGGTAGCCTTCGCCGTCGTCGAGGTGGCCGGGAACCTCCACCTTGCGTGCCTGCGACGCGATGTGTTCGCGCTCGGCGAGCACCGGCCCTTCATAGCGTTCGACGCTGCTCAGCGGCAGTCCGGACTCCTCGGCGACCTCGGCCGCCGTCGCACCGGCCCGGATGCGTGCCTGGATGTCACGGGGGCTCAGGGCCGGGGTCCCTGACTCACGGGCCGAAGGGCGGGCCGCGGCTCGCGCGACAGCGCGCCGAAGGGCCTCGTCAAGGGGAAGGACGTACTGCTCTCCGCTGGGATCGCTGAGCAGAAGACGCTCACCGCCGTTATGAACTCCGAGCAGTCGCAGTTCCTGCATCCTGAAACCTCCACTGTGTACTGAGCCGTCACCCGAAACTCTGCCACCTCCGGCCCGTGAACGCGGTCAGCTCGAAGGGCGCGCCGCGAAATTCTCCCGCGTTGACTGGCATTTGGCGTGATTCTGAGTGAGAATCGGGCCCGTGTGCCGGAGCCGGGCACAAAATCGGCTCTCGCGACGTTGTCGCTGTAGTTCCTGGCCGCCGACAGCGGTCACCGATTTCTCACTGAGGGGGAATGACACCACATGGCCACCGATTACGACGCGCCCCGCAAGACCGAGGAGGACCGCGCCAACGAGTCCTTGGACGCGTTGCAGGCCACTCACCGCGCGGACGGCAAGTCCGCAGTGGTGGACGAGGACGAAGCCGAGCTGGCCGACTCGTTCGAACTGCCGGGAGCGGACCTCTCCCATGAAGAACTTCAGGTGACGGTCCTGCCGGAGCAATCCGACGAATTCACCTGTGCGTCCTGCTTCCTGGTCCGGCACCGTTCCCAGATCGCCCGGGAGAAGGACGGCCTGGCCTATTGCATCGACTGCGAAGGCTGAAGATGCGGGGCCTGGCCTAGGAGGCCAGCGCCTTCAGGAGCTGCTGCGGGCGGCGGGTGGAGACCAGCCAGTACGGGGTCTCGTCCTCAGGGTCATTGAGGTCGACCCGGACCACCGGATCCACCCAGCCGCGGAGGCAGAGGAAGGCGAGGCCGTTCAGCCGGGGACCTCGTTCCTGGAAGGCCTCGTCACCGCTGAACGCTTCGGCATGGCTCAGATAACGGCGCTCGATGGTGGCCTTGCCCGCGCGGAAGTGCGTCGGGGTCACCTCCACCAGGGGAGTGCTCAGGTACAGCGCCGTCGCCTGGCCGAGGAACAGCACCACGGCTGCCGCGATGCCGTAGCCCCATCCGATCGGGGCCAGCACGAGAATGCCTGCCATGGAGAGGATGATGACGATGATCCAGGCCCCGATGCCCGGCAACAGGCGCTCCGTGAAGAGGGGTTCGATCTGGGAGGTTCCGGAGGGCACGGCAGAGCCGGCATTCGTGCTGGGCATGGTAATAGCTTGACACCTTTCACTCTGCTTTTCACCTTCGCCGCCGCCTTGCAGCCGGCCGGCAGGACGTGCCGGCTCTGCGGCACCGTGGGGATAGGCTTAGGCGCGTGACTGAAGCGCATCCCCACACTCTTGACGTCGAACTCCGCATGCTCGACGACGGCCTCGAGCCCCCGTCCTATGCCCAGCCCGGTGACGCCGGCGCCGACCTCCGGGCTCGCGAGGACGTCCGGCTCGAACCCGGTGAGCGACGCCTGGTCCCGACGGGAGTCTCGATCGCGCTGCCCTTCGGCTACGTCGCCTTGATTCACCCGCGCTCCGGCCTGGCCACCAAGCAAGGTCTGAGCATCGTCAACGCACCCGGGACCGTCGACGCCGGCTACCGCGGAGAGATCGCGGTGACACTGATCAACCTGGACCGTGAACGTGCGATCGAGCTGCGTCGCGGCGATAGAATTGCACAGATGGTGATCCAGCGCGTCGAGCACGCACGGTTCATCCCCGTCCAGGAGCTTCCGGAGTCCGCGCGGGGTGCCGGAGGTTTCGGGTCCACCGGCGGTTTCACCGTCACGTCCGTCTGAACAGAACGCAACGAACCAGTACCGGCGCCCCTGCGTCGCACAAGGAGAATCCGCATGCTTTTCGGAAGGTCCCGCAAGACCCAGCGTGAATCCGACGAGGTCCTGACCCCCTCCGCTGAGGAGATCGAGGTACAGGACACGGAAGGCCGTGCCGAGAGCGGCCCGTTCGACGCCAGCGAAGTCGAGGAGCGGGAGAGCTATCTCGATCTGGGTGCCGTGCTGATCGCCCCACGTCAGGGGCTGGAACTTCGTCTTGAGGTTGAAGAGTCCTCCCAGCGCGTCATCGCGGTCACCATGGATCTGGGGGAGTCCTCCGTTCAGGTCCAGGCGTTCGCCGCCCCTCGCTCAGAGGGACTCTGGCCGGAGATCCGCGAGCAGATCGCTGAGTCCGTCCGGAGTCAGGGCGGCCAGACCGAGGAACTCGAGGGAACCCTCGGCGCCGAACTGATCGCCAGCGTTCCGGCGGAGACGCCGGACGGCTCGCCGGGCTACCGGGTGGCACGATTCGTCGGGGTGGACGGTCCCCGATGGTTCCTGCGCGGCGTGTTCAGCGGTCCTGCGGCGATCCAGCGTGACGCCGCCTCGGAACTGGAGGAACTGTTCCGGAGCCTGGTGGTGGTCCGTGGTGACAGCCCCATGCCGCCGCGCGAACTGTTGCCTTTGACCATGCCGAAGGCGCCCCAGGAGGACGAGGCCGCCGAGGAGCCGTCCGGCCTGCAGGCCCCTGAACGCGGTCCGGAAATCACCGAGATCGGCTGAGCCGTGGCGGAGCCCAACATCCCCGGTCACGGCCCGGTCGCCAAGACGCGGGGCGAATGGACGGGGCGGATCTCCTCGATCACGCGTGAGCCGCTCTCCTCGGCCCCTCGGTTCACGGCACGTCTTTCGGAGATCAAGGGAGCCGCCATCCCGGTTCCCGAGAGCGGCCAGAGCGCTCGGGACATCAGGCTCCTCTGGCTCGGGCGCCGCAAGGTCGGCGGCATCGAACCGGGCTCGACGCTTCGGGTCTCGGGAATGCTGACCACTCGCGGTGGCCTCGCCACCATCATCAACCCGGCGTACGAGATCATCTCCGCCCCGCAGGCCTGACGGCCAGGACGACGAGGTACCCACCCGTATGAGCAACGAAGAACAAGGGGCCCAGCGCCCCGACACGGCGCGGCCTGACGCCTCGGAGCTGGCCCGGAGCGTCTCTGAAGCCGCCGGAATCCATCGTCACGAGGACGGGCGCGTCAACCTGCTCAAGACCGCCGGCGGATGGCAGGGCATCGCCGAGAGCATCCTGCCCGGTCTTCTCTTTCTCCTGGTCTACACCGCGGCGCAGTCGCTGCCCCTGGCGCTCGGCGTCTCCCTGGCTTCGAGCGCGGTGTTCGCGGTGGTCCGGCTGATTCAGAAGCAGAAGCTGACCATGGCACTGGCCGGTGTGGTCGGTGTCGCGATCTCGGCCTGGTTCGCCCAGAGCACCGGAAGCGCTTCGAACTACTATGTCCCCGGCTTCTTCACCAACGGGGCCTATCTCCTGGCGCTACTGGTGTCCCTGGCGGTGCGCTGGCCGCTGGCCGGCCTGCTTTTCGGTTTCCTCCGCAATGAGGGTGTCGGCTGGCGTCAGGACCCGGCAGCCTACCGCCGCTACACGCTGGCAACCTGGACCATCATCGCTATTTTCGCCCTGCGGCTGGCCGTGCAGCTTCCGCTGTATTTCCTCGGTGATCCGGCACTTCCGGCCCTAGGGGCGACACGGCTCGTGATGGGCACGCCGCTCTACGTTCTGGGCCTGTGGCTCGCCTGGCTGCTGAGCCGACCGGCGCCTGCTGAGGACGGACCACAGAAGCCGGAGTGACATACCTCTGAAAAGAACGACGGCGGCGGGCGGCTCTCAAACCGCCCGCCGCCGTCGTGCGCTCAGTTCTCAGCCGTCGAAGCCGTCGTCGAACTGCGTGGTGGCAGTGCTTTCGGGGGAGGCTTCCGGGTCGTGCGAGGCGGAGAGCAGCTGACGCAGTTCGTCCTCGGCGGCGAGGGTGGTGACGAAGAAGAGCTCGTCGCCACCCTCGATCACGTCGTCGCGACTCGGAGTGATCGGCGCCTGGTCACGCAGGATGGCGACCAGAGTGGCCTCGTGCGGCCAGTCGATGTCTCCCACGGTGGAGCCGATGAAGCTTGCGTCGTACGGCACGGTGAACTCGACGAGCGAGGAGACGCCGGCCTGCAAGGTCAGAAGCCGCACGACGTCGCCGATTTCCACCGCCTCCTCCACGAGCGCGGTCATGAGCTGCGGGGTGTTCACTGCAACGTCCACGCCCCAGGAGTCATCGAACATCCAGCCGTTCTTGGGGTTGTTGACGCGCCCCACCGTACGGCTGACGCCGAACTCGGTCTTCGCGAGAAGCGAGACGACCAGATTCACTTTGTCGTCGCCCGAGGCCGAGACGACGACGTCGGCGTCTTCCAGTCTGGCTTCCTTCAGGATGCTCAATTCGCAGGCGTCGCCGATCAGCCAGTGAGCGCCACGCAGCCCGCTGCGGCCGATCACTTCCGGTTTGAGATCGATCAGGAGCACGTCGTGCCGGTGGCCCAGCAGTTCACGCGCAATAGAGCTTCCGACGCTTCCCGCGCCGACGATCACGACTTTCACTCTGCTTCCTTCGCGGGTTCCTTGGACAGGATGCGGGTCACGGCGTCGAGGCGCTCGACGGGGACGATGGCATGCAAGGTGTCACCTTCCTGGTAGCGGGAATCCGCCGTCACCATGGTTCCTTCGCCGAAGCGGCTCAGATAGGCCACTCGGATCCCGGCGGTCTCCTCAAGCCGGGCGAGAGGCTGCCCCTCCCAGGAGCCGTCCACCGGAAGCTCGGTCAGGACGAGGCGGCCCGAGGGTTCGCGGAAGTCGCCGGTGATGGCCTGCTCCGGCAGGATGCGACGAAGCACCTGGTCGGCACTCCAGCGCACCGCTGCGACGGTGGGGATGCCCAGACGCTGGTAGATCTCTGCGCGGCCGGGGTCATAGATGCGGGCGACGACGTGGGGGACGTGGAAGGTCTCGCGGGCCACGCGGGTCGCGAGGATGTTGGAGTTGTCTCCGCTGGAGACTGCGGCGAACGCGTAGGCCTCCTCGACTCCGGCGTGCTTGAGGGTGTCCCGGTCGAAGCCCACCCCGGTGACCTTCCGGCCCTGGAAGCCGCTCCGCAGACGGCGGAATGCCCGCTCGTCCTGATCGATGATGGCCACGCTGTGGCCGGAATCCTCCAGGGTGTGGGCGAGAGTCGCTCCCACACGCCCGCAGCCCATGATGACAAAGTGCGCCACGAACCATTCCTTCGTATATTCCGGATGGCCTGGGAGGAATCCCAGGAGAATCAGAACACCAATGTAGCCGGTGCACGGCCCAGGCAGAGCATCACAGGCTGTCACGGAGTGCACGTCCGCCATGACACGGGGTGGTCGGGCAGACTACCGTGGTCTGGTGCTGTCACTTCTGAATGCGGTCAAGCGGGTGATCGTGGGCCGGCCGTTCCGTAACGACCGGCTGAGCCACACCCTGCTTCCGAAGCGCATCGCGCTGCCGATCTTCGCCTCGGACGCCCTCTCCTCGGTGGCGTATGCCCCGGATGAGATCCTCCTGACCCTCGCCCTGGCGGGCGTCTCCGCCGTCGCCCTTTCCCCGTGGGTGGGCCTCGCCGTCGCCGTCGTCCTCCTCACCGTGGTGGCGTCCTACCGGCAGAATGTGCACGCCTACCCCTCCGGCGGCGGTGACTATGAGATCGCGAACGTGAACCTGGGGAAGTTCGCGGGCCTGACCGTGGCCTCGGCGCTCCTGGTGGACTACGTGCTGACAGTGGCGGTCTCGATGTCCTCGGCGGCTAACTATCTGGCCACCGCGGTGCCCGGACTGCACGGCCAGCAGGCGCTCGTGGCCACGGTCGGCGTGGTCCTGCTGGCCCTGGTGAACCTCCGCGGCATCAAGGAGGCCGGCAGCGTCTTCGCCCTCCCGACGTACGTGTTCATGTTCTCCATCATCGGCATGACCGTGGTCGGGGCGTTCCAGGCGGCGACCGGCCACCTTGCACAGGCGGAGTCGGCTTCCTTCGAGATCGTCCCGGAGTCGCATTTCGACCAGGGCCTCGTGGGACTGGCTGGCGCGTTCCTGCTGCTGCGGGCGTTCTCCTCGGGCGCCGCGGCGCTGACCGGTGTGGAAGCCATCAGCAATGGCGTGCCCAACTTCAAGAAGCCCAAGAGCAAGAACGCGGCCACCACGCTCCTCATGCTCGGCGTCATCGCCACCAGCATGCTCGCCGGCATCCTGTTCCTGGCCAACGCCACCAAGGTGCACATCGTGCAGAATCCTGCGACGGAGTTCCTCAAGGACGGAAAGCCCCTGCCGGAGGGCTACATCCAGAATCCGGCCATCAGCCAGATCGCGCAGGCGGTCTTCGGCGCCGGGTCCATCCCGTTCTACATCGTGGTGGCAGCCACCGGCATCATCCTGGTGTTCGCCTCCAACACGGCCTTCAACGGCTTCCCGGTCCTCGGCTCGATCCTGGCCCAGGACGGTTATCTGCCCCGTCAGCTCCGCACCCGTGGCGACCGTCTGGCGTTCAGCAACGGTGTCCTCGCCCTGGCTGCCGGGGCGCTCGTGCTCATCCTCGCCTTCAACGCCGACGTCACGAAGCTCATTCAGCTCTACATCGTGGGCGTGTTCATCTCCTTCACCGCGAGCCAGATCGGCATGGTGCGGCACTGGGGCCGCGAGTTGAAGAAAGTCCGGGACAAGGGCGCGAAGATGCGCATCATCAAGTCCAGGACCATCAACATGCTCGGTTTCGGGATGACCGCGCTGGTTCTGACGATCGTCCTCATCACCAAGTTCGAGCAGGGTGCCTGGATCGCATTGCTGGCCATGCTCGCCCTGTTCCTCATCATGTGGAGCATCCGGGCACACTACGACAATGTGGCCAAGGAACTCGCCGTGGATGAGGACTCCGCACCGCGCGCGCTGCCGTCCCGGGTCCACGCGGTGCTCCTGGTCTCGCACGTCCGCAAGCCGGTGCTGAGGGCCCTGGCGTATGCGAGGGCCTCCCGTCCGTGGAAGCTCGACGCGATCATCGTGGACATCAACCCGGAGGAGACCGCGCATACGGTGGAGGACTGGGAGAAGCTGGACATCCCGGTGCCGCTCACCGTCCTGGCGAGCCCGTATCGCGAGACGGTCACCCCGATCCTGGACTACGTGAAGAACATGCGGCGTGATTCCCCACGGGACCTCATCGTCGTTTACATCCCCGAGTACGTGGTGGGCAAGTGGTGGGAGCAACTGGTGCACAACCAGACGGCGCTCCGCATCAAGACGCGTCTCCACTTCGAACCGGGAGTCATGGTGGCCAGTGTGCCGTGGCAGCTCAAATCCTCGAAGGAAGCTCAGCAATTGCAGGAACTCCGGTGAACGAATCGTCCTCCCTTCTCACACTCACCCTCGGCCCCATCGCCCACGGCGGGCACACGGTGGCCCGTCACGACGATCGGGTCGTCTTCGTCCGGCATGGGCTGCCGGGGGAGACCGTGCGGGTCCGGTTGAGCGATGCCGCCCCACAGGCCCGTTTCTGGCGTGGAGACGTGGTCGAGGTGCTGGAGGCCGGCCCGGACCGGCAGGAGCATCCGTGGAGCGACGCATGCGCACTCGACGCGGCACGTGCCGGTCGGGCTCCCGTGGGTGGGGCGGAGTTCGGCCACGTCTCCCTGCCCGCTCAGCGGCGTCTGAAGGCGCAGGTTCTCGCAGAGCAGTTGCAACGCCTCGCAGGCGTGCAGCTGGAGACCACCGTGGAGGCCGTTGACGACGACGCCGACCGCGGCCTGCAGTGGCGCACCCGGATGGCCTTCGCCGTCACCCCCGACGGCCGGCTGGGCATGCACGCTCACCGTTCCGAGGAGATTCTCCCGATCCGTTCCATGCCGCTTGCGAGCCCGCCTATTCAGGAACTGGCCCTCTGGGATCTGCAGTGGCAGGGCATCGCGCGGGTCGAAGTGGCGGCTCCGGCCAATGGCACACAACCCCTCCTGATCCTGTGGCCGGTTGAAGGGCTGCAGGAGAAGGAACAGGGCCGGGCGCTCAAGCGTGCGGTCGCTCAGATTCCCGAGGGCGTGTCCGCCGCCGTGATGGATCCGGGCAGCCAGCAGCTCCTGCGCTGGCGGGGTCGCTCCTGGGTGAAGGAGAGCGCCAACGGCTTCGAGTACCGGGTGACCGGTGAGGGGTTCTGGCAGATCCACCGTAAGGCTCCTCAGACGCTCATGGACGCGGCGCTCGGCTTCCTGGGCGATGGAGGGTTCCTGCCTGAAGGGGCGGCTGTCGCCGACCTCTACGCGGGAGCCGGTCTCTTCACGGCGCCGCTCGCGGCCGCTGTGGGCGAGCAGGGCTCGGTTCTCTCGGTCGAGGGATCACCGGGGACCAGCCGGGACGCCCGGAAGAACTTCCACGGGAATCCCTGGGTGGAGATCGTGCAGGGCAAAGTCGAACGCGTACTGCGCCGGCACCCGAGGACCCTGGATGCGGTGATCATCGATCCGCCCCGGGCCGGGGCCGGCAAGGCCGTGGTGCAGCAGCTGGTGGCGTCCGGCCCTCGGGCCATCGCCTACGTCTCCTGCGACCCCGCGTCCTTCGCCCGCGACGTCGGACTCTTCGCTGCAGCGGGGTGGGAACTGTCCGGTCTCCGCGCGTTCGACCTGTACCCCAATACGCATCATCTCGAGACCGTCGCTCTGATGACTCCGGGCCGCTGAGAGGTTCATTGCCACCCTCGGGCAGCGGGTGTAGCTTGACCGTGGGGGCGCCTGTGGCGTCCATCACCACGATTCGAGAGGCGCCACGATGGCTTCCACGCTGAACCCCTACATCAACTTCGTCGACAATGCCCGTGAGGCTCTGGAGTTCTACCGGGGGGTTCTCGGTGGCGAGCTGCGTCTGAGCACTTTCGGGGAGTTCCCCGGATCGACGCCGGACACGGATGCGGAGAAGATCATGCACGGTCAGCTGACGACGCAGGCCGGCTTCACTCTGATGGCTGCGGACACTCCCGCGGGAATGGAACACCGGGGAAACTGCGGCTTCAGCGTCAGTCTCTCCGGTGACGATGAGACTGAGTTGCGCGGCTACTGGGACGGGCTCTCCGAGGGCGCCCAGGTGATACTCCCTCTGGAGAAGCAGATGTGGGGCGACACCTTCGGCATGCTCGTCGATCGCTTCGGGATCGGCTGGATGGTGGACATCGCCGCAGGCTGACCGTTCGTCGGCCTGGGCCGCCGCGAGCGGGACCGCCGGTTAGGCTGACCTAACTAGCATGCGTTCTGTGACGCGACAAAGATGAAAGTGTTGCGAGAGGAGTCCTGCTATATGAGCACTGTGGACAGCTTTGGAGCCAAGGGCGTACTTAATGTCGCCGGCGACGAATACGAAATCTTCCGGCTGAACTCCGTGGAGGGCGCAGAAAGCCTTCCCTACAGCCTCAAAGTCCTTCTGGAAAACCTGCTTCGGACCGAGGATGGCGCCAATATCACGGCGGATCACGTCCGTGCGCTGGCAGCTTGGGACCCGTCGGCGGAACCCGACACCGAAATCCAGTTCACGCCCGCGCGTGTGATCATGCAGGACTTCACGGGCGTGCCCTGTGTCGTCGACCTCGCCACCATGCGTGAGGCCGTCAAGGAACTGGGCGGTGACCCGAAGCGCGTCAACCCCCTGGCTCCCGCCGAGATGGTCATCGACCACTCCGTGCAGATCGACGTCTTCGGTAACTCCGGTGCGCTCGAGCGCAACATGGAGATCGAATACCAGCGCAATGGCGAGCGTTACCAGTTCCTGCGTTGGGGCCAGACCGCGTTCGACGACTTCAAGGTCGTTCCGCCGGGAACCGGCATCGTGCACCAGGTCAACATCGAGTACCTGGCCCGCACCATCATGACCCGCGAGGTGGGCGGCGTGCTCCGCGCCTACCCGGACACCTGTGTCGGCACCGACTCGCACACCACCATGGTCAACGGCCTTGGCGTGCTGGGCTGGGGCGTCGGCGGCATCGAGGCCGAGGCGGCCATGCTGGGCCAGCCCGTCTCCATGCTGATCCCGCGCGTCGTCGGCTTCAAGCTCTCCGGTTCCATTCCCGCCGGGGCCACCGCCACCGACGTCGTGCTGACGATCACCGAGATGCTCCGCAAGCACGGCGTGGTCGGCAAGTTCGTCGAGTTCTACGGTGAGGGCGTCGCGGCTGTGCCGCTGGCCAACCGCGCCACCATCGGCAATATGAGCCCCGAGTTCGGCTCGACGGCCGCCATGTTCCCGATCGACGACGTCACCCTCGACTACCTGCGCCTGACCGGCCGCAGCGAAGAGAACGTCGCCCTGGTCGAGGCATACACCAAGGAGCAGGGCCTCTGGCACGATCCTTCCCGCGAACTGCGCTTCTCCGAATACCTGGAACTGGACCTCTCCACGGTCGTCCCGTCCATCTCGGGCCCGAAGCGCCCGCAGGACCGCATCGAGCTGACGGATGCCAAGGAGCAGTTCCGCAAGGACATCCACAACTACGTCGGAATCACCGATGGCAGCGTGGACGAGTCTCTCGCGGAGTCCTTCCCGGCATCGGACGCTCCGTCCTTCACCCACGCCGACGCTCACCCGAGCGAGATCCAGCGGGTGGCCTCCGCCGCCAACGGCGCCCACGGGCGTCCGTCCAAGCCGGTCCGGGTCACCATGGAAGACGGCCGTGAGTTCGAGCTGGACCATGGCGCGGTCTCCATCGCGTCCATCACCTCCTGCACGAACACCTCCAACCCGTCGGTGATGCTGGCTGCGGCTCTGCTGGCCCGCAACGCCGTCGACAAGGGCCTGACCGCCAAGCCGTGGGTGAAGACCTCCGTGGCTCCCGGCTCCAAGGTCGTCACGGACTACTATGAGAAGTCCGGCCTGACCCCCTACCTGGAGAAGCTCGGCTTCTACATCGTGGGCTACGGCTGCGCGACCTGCATCGGCAACTCCGGTCCGCTGGAGACCGAGATCTCCGAGGCCATCCAGGCCAACGATCTCTCGGTCACCGCCGTGCTCTCCGGCAACCGCAACTTCGAAGGCCGCATCAACCCGGACGTCAAGATGAACTACCTGGCGTCGCCGCCGCTGGTCATCGCATACGCTCTGGCCGGCTCGATGGACTTCGACTTCGACGTCGACGCCCTGGGTCAGGATGAAAACGGCAACGACGTGTTCCTCAAGGACATCTGGCCGAACCCGGTCGAGGTCCAGCAGGTCATCGACTCCTCGATCGACGAGGGCATGTTCGCCAAGGGCTACGAGGGCGTCTTCGACGGCGACGAGCGCTGGAAGGCACTCGACACCCCGGCCGGTGACACCTTCGCCTGGGCGGAGGACTCCACCTACGTCCGGAAGCCCCCGTACTTCGAGGGCATGAAGGCCCAGCCGGAGCCCGTCTCCGACATCGACGGTGCCCGCGTCCTCCTCAAGCTGGGGGATTCCGTGACCACGGACCACATCTCCCCGGCAGGCTCCTTCAAGTCGGACACCCCGGCCGGTCGCTACCTGCTGGAGAACGGCGTGGAGCGCAAGGACTTCAACTCCTACGGTTCCCGTCGTGGCAACCACGAGGTGATGATCCGCGGAACCTTCGCGAACATCCGCATCAAGAACCAGCTGCTCGCCGACTTCAACGACGGCGCCGGCGTGGAAGGCGGCTTCACCCGCGACTTCACGCAGGCGGACGGCCCCCAGGCCTACGTCTACGACGCGGCACAGAACTACCGTGCTGCAGGAACTCCGCTCGTGGTCCTCGGTGGCAAGGAATACGGTTCCGGCTCCAGCCGTGACTGGGCTGCCAAGGGCACTGCGCTGCTGGGTGTGAAGGCTGTCATCACCGAGAGCTTCGAGCGCATCCACCGCTCGAACCTGATCGGCATGGGCGTTCTGCCGCTCCAGTTCCCGGCGGGGGAGAACGCCTCCACCCTGGGCCTGGATGGCACCGAGACCTTCTCGATCGCCGGCGTCACCCAGCTCAACGAGGGTGTCACGCCGAAGACCCTGAAGGTCACGGCCACCAAAGAGGACGGCAGCAGCAAGTCGTTCGACGCCGTGCTGCGCATCGACACCCCCGGTGAGGCTGACTACTACCGGAATGGTGGAATTCTGCAGTACGTGCTGAGGCAGATCAGCGCGTAGCTGAGCTGATTATTCAGGGAAAGGTCCCGCCGCCGATCCGGTGGCGGGACCTTCTTCGTGTCCGGCGTCGCGTGCTCCGCGGAAGCGGTAAAGTGGGAGGGCGCCACCGCAGGGAGAAGGAGGGCCTTTTGGGCATCTTGGAGGACATCCGGGAACCGCGTGAACTGCAGGGACTGGACCAGGCGGGACTGGAGTCCCTGGCCGAGGAGATCCGTGCGTTCCTGATCGCCAATGTCTCGCAGACCGGGGGACACCTCGGGCCGAATCTCGGCGTCGTGGAACTCACCATCGCCCTGCACCGGGTCTTCGACTCCCCGAAGGACTCGATCATCTTCGACACCGGGCACCAGTCCTATGTGCACAAGCTGCTCACGGGCCGCCAGGACTTCTCGACGCTGCGTCAGGAAGGTGGCCTCTCGGGTTACCCGGATCGTGGCGAATCCGATCATGACATCGTGGAGAGCTCGCACGCATCCTCCTCGCTCTCCTGGGCGGACGGCATCTCCCGCGCCCGCAAACTGACCGGGGACAGCGAGCGGTACACCGTCGCCGTGATCGGTGACGGCGCCCTGACAGGTGGCATGGCCTGGGAGGCCCTGAACAACATCGCCTCGGACAAGGAACGGAAGGCCGTCGTCGTCGTCAATGACAACGGACGCTCCTATGCGCCGACGGTCGGTGGCTTCGCGGACTATCTCGCCTCCTTGCGTCCCACCATCGACGCTCTGCGTGCCAAGCCCGGCTACGAGGGTGCGATGGACTGGTGGAAGTCCCGCCTGCAGAGCGGCGGCCCGGTGGGTCAGTTCACCTACAAGAGCCTGCACGCCGCCAAGAAGGGCATCAAGGACTGGTGGGTTCCTCAGGGCATGTTCGAGGACCTGGGGCTGAAGTACATCGGCCCGGTCGACGGGCACGACGAGGCAGCGGTCGAAGAGGCGCTCAAGCTTGCCCGCAACTTCGGAGGGCCTGTCCTGGTGCACGTCCTCACCGAGAAGGGCCACGGGTACGCCCCGGCGCGCGCCGATGAAGCGGACCAGTTCCACGCCGTCGGTGTGATCGACCCGGAGACGGGACTCCCGACCGGTGATGGCGGTGCCCGCCCCTGGACCAGCGTGTTCGGTGAGGAGATCGCCGACATCGCGGACGAGCGCGAGGACATCGTGACCATCACGGGAGCGATGCTGATCCCCGTCGGCCTGAGCGAGATGAAGGCGCGCCACCCCGAACGGGTGATCGACGTCGGGATCGCCGAGCAGCATGCGGTCACCATGGCGGCAGGCCTCGCCTTCGGCGGCCTGCACCCGGTGGTCGCGGTCTATGCGACCTTCCTGAACCGAGCCTTCGACCAGCTGCTCATGGACGTCGCCCTGCACAAGGCGGGCGTCACGATCGTCCTGGACCGGGCCGGGGTGACAGGCCCCGACGGGCCGAGCCACCACGGGATGTGGGACATGGCGATGGTTCAGAGCGTTCCCGGTCTCCATCTCGCGGCACCGCGGGACGCGAGCCGGTTGCGTGAGGAACTTCGCGAAGCGGTCGCCATCGAAGACGCGCCGAGCGTGGTGCGCTTCTCCAAGGGGGCGGTGGGTCCTGAAGTGGAGGCGGTGCGCCGTCTGAAGGACGGCGTCGACATCCTGGCGCAACGGCCCGATGGGCAGGTGGAGAACGATGTCCTCATCGTCTCCGTCGGTGCGATGAGCGAACTCTCCCTCGACGTCTCAGAGCGCCTCTCGGCACACGGCATCACCTCGACGGTGGTCGACCCCCGCTGGGTTCTCCCGGTTCCCCGCTCGATCGTCGCCCTCGCAGCCCGTCACCGGCTGGTCGTCTGCGTCGAGGACGGTGTGCGCGCCGGCGGCGTCGGCTCGCGGATCCGCCAGGAGATGCGCGCGGCGGGCGTCGACACCGCACTGAACGAGGTCGGTCTTCCCGTCGAATTCCTGGCGCACGGCACACGCGCGCAAGTGCTGGAGCGCGTCGGCCTCACCGCTCAGCAGGTGACGCACGACGTCGTCGCACAGGTTCTCGGGACGAAGGTGCCGTTCGCGCGCCCCTTGCCGGGGCAGCAGGCGCCGTCCACGGGAAGCATCCCGGCGCTGTGAGCGCCGAGCTCCCACGCGAGCCGCTTGATCTGCGTCCCGGCGAACTGGTCGTGGCCCGCAACCGGAAGTGGGACGGCTATGCCCATTGGGTGGTGCCCGGGCGCTATCTCGGTGAGGACGAGTTCGGCTGGTGGGTTTATCAGGCTGCGGGGGAGTTCTGCTCCCGCCCCGGCGCGGCTTTCTATACCCGCAGCCACAATGTGCTCCTGGTGCCTCGGACGGGCGATTGGGTGGCGACGTTCTACGACGAGTCCCATCCGGGTGATGTGCGTCTCTACGTGGACATGGCGGTGCGGCACGAATTCCGGCGGATCCGGCCCGAGGTGACCGAGTTCCACATGATCGACATGGATCTGGACGTCCTGCTCATGGCGGACGGTCTGAGCTACGTCGACGATGAGGACGAATTCGAGGAACGTCGCGAAGCCCTTCAGTATCCTGAGTGGCTCGTGGAGGCCACGGAGAAGGCGTGCCGGGACGTGCTGACGTCCGTACGCGAGGGTGTCGCCCCGTTCCACGGGACGGGGGAGCGTTGGCTGAACCGAGGACTTGAGGCGACCCGAAGCGGCGTCTGGAACGATGACTGGATTCCTGAACATGGAGGAAACGATGACTGAATTGCTGCGCGCCTACCGCCGCGACGACGACGGGGCCCTGAGCTTCCGTGAGGCCTGGTACGAAGCGGAAGAAGGCGTCGTCGTGGTCAATCACGGCGTGGTGGGCCACCTGAGCAAAGATCAGGTCCAGGCCGTCGAATCGGCGGAGGCCGCTGAAGCGCTCATGGGTGCCTTCGAGGCACAGTGTGTGGAGGATGGCTACGCGGATATTCCCGTGGCCGAGCAGCACTGGGTGGTGGTGCAGTTCGCGCTCAAGAGCAAGGACGGAACCGACCGCGATCGTCATCTGGAGCGCAGCGCCGTCTCGGCACTGACCACCCACTTCGCCTGGCGTGGGCTCGGGGTCGTGGATCGCAGCGCCATCGCGGATGGCAAGCTGAACATCTTCCTCATCAGTCCCGAGCCGTCCAAAGCGGTGAAGGCGGTGGTCAGCGTGACCCGGGAGGAGAAGCTGGATCCGACCAAGCTGAGCATCGCCGTCGCACCGTATCCGGAGCCCGAGGCGCTCAAGCGCCGTCATCCCGCGGGGCAGGGCACCTCGTTCAGCCTCTGAACCGTTCCGTCCTCTTCCGACGGCCTGAGGCGCCGCAGCTGAGCGGGATACGCTGGGAACATGACTGAATACCGCCGTTTGGGCACATCAGGACTCGTCGTCTCCACTATCGGTCTGGGCTGCAACAATCTGGGCCGGCCGAACACCCCCACCGCCACGCAGGAGGGCACGGATGAGGTCATCCATGCTGCGATCGATGCGGGGGTGACGCTTTTCGATGTCGCGGACATCTACGGCGCCACTCCTGGCCTCAGCGAGGAGATGCTGGGCAAGGCGTTGAAGGGGCGCCGTGATGAGGTCGTGCTCGCCACGAAGTTCGGCATGGACATGGGCGGGGCCAATGGTGCGGACTTCGGTGCACGCGGGTCAAGGGGCTACATCGTGCGGGCCGTGGAGGCTTCCCTGAGGCGTCTCGGGACCGAGTGGATCGATCTCTACCAGTTCCACACCCCGGACGATCTGACCCCCATCGATGAAACCCTGCGTGCCTTGGACGATCTGGTCACGGCGGGAAAGATCAGGTACATCGGACACTCCAACCGCACCGGCTGGCAGATCGCTGAAGCGGAGTTCACCGCACGCGCACTCGGCACGGAGCGTTTCATCTCCAGCCAGAACCACTACAACCTGCTGGACCGCCGGGCCGAACTTGAGGTCCTGCCGGCTGCCCGCGCCTATGGGCTCGGTGTGCTGCCGTACTTCCCGCTGGCCAACGGATTCCTCACCGGCAAGTACGCGCCGGACCGTGTGCCCGAGGGCTCGCGCCTGAGCCACACCCGCCAGCACATGGTCAGCGACGCCGACTGGGAGCAGATGGGGCAGTATTCAGCGTTCGCCCGGGAGCGAGGCCTGAGCGAGGTCGAGGTCGCGTTCTCCTGGCTGCTGGCCCAGGAGCCGGTGAGCAGTGTGATCGCCGGTGCGACGCGCCCGGAGCAGATCCGACAGAACGCCGAGGCCGTGACGGCCCGGCTCAGCACCGAAGACCTCGCAGCCTTGGACGAGATCTTCCCGACGGTGCCGAAGGTCGCACTCTTCTAAACGGGGGTGGGCCCGCATCGACTGCTCCGTAAATGTCGTTTTGAGGGCTGAGAACGACATCCACGGAGCAGCCGATGGAACGACGGCGGGGACGACACCGTGTGGTGCCGTCCCCGCCGTCGTCATGAGTGCTCAGACCGTGTGGAAGAGCTTTCCATTGACGCGTTCCGAAGCGCCCACCCGGTCCAGGTACGGGGTGATCCCGCCGAGGAACATCGGCCAGCCGGCGCCGAGGATCATGCACAGGTCGATGTCCTCAGGGGCCGCGACGACACCTTCCTCGAGCATGAGACCGATCTCTTCGGCCAGAGCGTCCTGAGTCCGGCGCAGCACCTCCTCGGAGGTCGAGGGGGAGTCACCGAAGCTCAGCAATGCCAGCGTCGACGCCGGAATCTCCTGGCCGCCGTCGGGCGTCGGAGCCCAGAGGCCCTTGATGCCGTTGTCGATGAGGGCCTGGAGGTTCGCCGAGACCGTGAAGCGGTCGCCGAAGGCGGCGTGCAGTGACTCCTGCACGTGCTGGGCCACCGGAAGACCGACCATGGCCCCGAGGGTGAACGGGCTCATCGGAAGACCCATGGGCCGCAACGCACCGTCGGCGATGTCCGCCGGCGTTCCTTCATCGAAGGCCGCCGTGACCTCGCCCATGAGGCGCAGCAGGATGCGGTTGACGACGAACGCCGCGGCATCCTTGACCAGCACGGCCGTCTTCCTCAGGTTCTTCGCCAGGGCGAAAGCGGTGGCCAGGGTCTCGTCCGAGGTCTTGGGCGCCCGTACGATCTCCAGCAGTGGCATCACGGCGACCGGGTTGAAGAAGTGGAAGCCCACCAAGCGTTCCGGGTTCTTCAGATCCCGGGCCATCTCCGTCACCGAGAGGCTGGAGGTGTTGGTCGCCAGGATGCACTCAGGAGACACGATGGCCTCCACCTCGGCGAAGACCTGCTTCTTGACCGAAAGCTCCTCGAAAACCGCCTCGATGACGAAGTCGGCGTCGGCGAAGGCCGCCTTGTCGACGGCACCTGTGATGAGCGACTTGGTGCGGTTGGCCGCGTCCGCGGACATCCGGCCCTTGGCCTGAAGCTTGTCGACTTCCCCGTGGATGTACCCTACGCCGCGGTCCACCCGCTCCTGATCGATGTCCGTCATGACGACAGGCACCTTCAGCTGCTTGGCGAAGAGCAAGGCGAGCTGTCCCGCCATGAGGCCGGCACCCACCACGCCCACCTTGCTCACGGGGCGGGCCAGCTTGGCGTCCGGCGCCCCGGCGGGCCGCTTGCCACGTTTCTGGACCAAGTCCAGGAAGGCATAGACCGTGGAGCGGAACTCGCCGGTCTGCATGAGGCCGCCCAAGGCCTCACATTCGGCCTGAGCAGACTCCTCCTGGCTCTGAGTCCGGTTGGCTTCGAGCAGATCCAGCACCTTGTCCGGCGCCGGCGAGGCATGCGAGGTCTTCTTCCCGACGAAAGCCCGTCCGGCATCGACGGCCGCCTGCCAGCGCTCGGCGACGCCGGGATCGCCGGCGTCCACCGATCCGCTGCGTTCCGGGGTCACTTCGCCACGGAGCACCTGGCCGGCCCAGTTGAGCGACTGTTCCAGGAAGTCCGCCGACTCGAAGAACGCGTCCGCGACACCGAGCTTGGCGGCCTCCTGCGGCTTCAGGGTGCGGTTGTTGTTGAGGGGGTTCTCGATCATGACCTTGACGGCGTTCTCCGGGCCGATCAGGCGGGGGAGGAGGTAGACGCCGCCCCATCCGGGCACGAGGCCGAGGAAGGCCTCGGGGAGGCCGAGAGCGCCCGCGGCGGAACTGACCGTCCGGTAGTCCGATTGCAGGGCGATCTCCAGGCCGCCGCCCAGGGCGAGACCATTGATGAACGCGAAGCTCGGAACCGGCAGCTCGCGGAGAATGCCGTAGACCTCATGACCCAGCTGGGCCATGGACAGGCCGTGCTCGGGTTCCTTGAGAGCCGAGACGGCCGTGAGGTCGGCACCCGCCACCAGGAAGTACGGTTTGCCAGTGATACCCACTGCCTGGATCTCTCCTCGGCGCGCACGTTCGGCAAGGTCCTGGAGCGTACGCCCCAGTTCCAGGAGAGTGTTGGGGCCGAGGGTGGTCGGCTTGCGGTGGTCCAGGTCGTTGTCCAGAGTCAGCAGGGCGAGGGTGCCAGCGCCCGGGATCTGAACGTCGGTGACGTAGGAGTGGGTCACGGTCTCCGTGGGGAAGAGTTCCGCGAGGGAGGTGTAGTCGTTCAGGCTCATGCTGCCTCTCCTGCCGTTGCGCCGGCCTCGGCCGAGACGTCGGTGCCGAAATCGGGGTGGTGGGGATTCTCCCAGATGACCGTGCCGCCCATGCCGAGACCGATGCACATGGTGGTCAGGCCATAGCGGACGGAGGGGTCCTGCTCGAACTGCCGGGCGAGCTGCGTCATGAGGCGCACTCCGGAGGAGGCCAGCGGGTGCCCGAGAGCGATAGCACCGCCGTAGCGGTTGACCCGGGGATCGTCGTCGGCGATGCCGAAGTAGTCCAGGAAGCTGAGCACCTGCACGGCGAACGCCTCGTTGACCTCGAAGAGCCCGATGTCCTCGATGCCGAGCCCGGCCTTTTCCAGGGCCTTGAGGGTGGCGGGGACCGGTCCGTAACCCATCACTTCAGGAGCGAGGCCGGCGAAGGCGAAGGAGACCATGCGCATGCGGACCGGCAGGCCCAGCTCAGCGGCCGTTTCGGCGTCGGCCAGCAGAGCCGCCGTCGCGCCGTCGTTCAGCCCAGCGGCATTGCCGGCGGTGACGTGGCCGTGCGCGCGGAACGGGGTGCGTAGGCTTGCCAGATCCTCCATCGTGGTACCGGGCCGGGGAGGCTCGTCGACGGTGTTGAGGGTCCAGCCCTGACCGGCCTTCTTGCTGGCCACGGGAACCAGTGCGGCCTGGATGTCGCCTGCTTCATAGGCCTCGGCGACCTTGCGCTGGGAAGCGACCGCGTAGGCGTCGGTGCGCTCCTTCGTGATGGCCGGGAAACGGTCGTGAAGGTTCTCGGCCGTGTTGCCCATGTTCAGGGCGGCCGGGTCGACGATGCGCTCGGAGAGGAACCGCGGGTTGGGATCAGAACCCGAACCCATCGGATGATGCCCCATGTGTTCGACGCCGCCGGCGATCACGACATCGTAGGCGCCGGAGGCGATGCCACTGGCCGTGGTGGTGACGGCGGTCATGGCACCTGCGCACATGCGGTCGATGGCGAAGCCGGGCACCGACTGCGGCAGCCCGGCCAGCAAGGCGGCCGTGCGCCCGATCGTCAGCCCCTGGTCACCGCTCTGCGTGGTCGCTGCGACAGCGACCTCGTCCACACGTTCGGCCGGCAACTCGGGGTGGCGGCGCATCAGTTCACGGATGCACTTGACCATCAGGTCGTCGGCGCGGGTGTCGGCATAGATGCCCTTGTCTCCCGCCTTGCCGAAAGGGGTCCGGACGCCGTCGACGAAGACGACCTCACGGCCGGCAAGGCCTTTGCGGATGTGGCTCACGCTTGCTCCTCGTTGAGTTCCGCGCCGCGAGGGCGCAGACGCCGGATGCCCGGCAGGGTGCCGGGGGCGTCAAACCACATGTTACTAGCGAGTAACTTAGTTGGGCAAGGGTGCCTCTCCACCGCGTGGCGCGGGGTCCGCGAGGGGCTCCGGGTGAAGGAGCGAGTCGAGCAGTACCGGCACGGTCAACTGGCGCTGCCACGCCCTCGCGCCGAGCGAGGAGAGGGTCGCATCCACGCTCTCCGCCGTGATGTCAGCGGGCGGCTGCCAGACCAGACGCCGGAGGTGATCCGGGGTGAGAAGGTTCTCCACGGGCATCGTCCACTGCTCGGCCAAAGAACTCAGCCGAGAGCGGGCCGTGGCCAGCCGTGCCGCAGCGAGCGGATCCTTATCGGCCCAGGCCCGGGGCGGCGGCGGGGCGTTGTTGGGAAGGTGCAGGGGAGGCAGGTCTTTTTCGTCGCGTCCGGAGACGAGAGCACGCAGCCAGCGAGGAGCCTCCCGTTGCGCCGCCCGGCCGTCGAAACCTCGCGTCGCGATGAGCTGCGGGACGGTGGCCGGCATGGCCTTCGCCGCCGCGATCAAAGCGGAGTCCGGGAGGAGCCGCCCCGGAGCGACGTCACGCTTGCGGGCCAGGTCTTCCCGTTCCTGCCAGAGAGCACGCACGGCGGACAATTGGCGGCGGTCCCGGATCTGATGCATGCCGGAAGTCCGGCGCCAGGGTTCCTTGCGGGGCGGGGCGATCCCGGCGTCGAGGATCGCCTGGAATTCCTCCTGGGCGAAAGGCAGTTTGCCCTGCTCCTGGAGCAGTTCGACGAGTTCCTCGCGCAATTCGATCAGAACTTCCACGTCCAACGCCGCATAACGCAGCCACGGCTCCGGGAGAGGCCGGGTGGACCAGTCGGCTGCGGAATGCTCCTTCGCCAGACGGAAACCGAGGAGTTGCTCGACGACGGCGGCCAGGCCGACGCGGGGCAGGCCCGCCAGGCGGGCGGCGAGCTCGGTGTCGAAGAGCGCGCTGGGCCACATGCCGAGTTCGTGAAGGCAGGGGAGGTCCTGAGTCGAGGCGTGGAGGATCCATTCGACACCCGCCAGGGCGTTCTGCACGGGGCCGAGATCGTTGAAGGGCTCGGGATCGATGAGCCAGGTTCCCGAACCTTCGCGACGGATCTGGACCAGGAAGGCTCGCTGTCCATAGCGGAATCCTGAGGCGCGCTCAGCATCGACGGCGGCCGGTCCGGTGCCGCCGGCCAGCGCGGCTGCGCACCGTTCGAGGCCCGCCTCGGTGTTGATGACGAAGGGCACGCCTTCGCGGGGGGCGTCCAGCTCGACGACGTCGGGAACCGTCAGTTCCACATCGTCCGAAGGGGTCTGCGGGGTTTCAGCGGCCGGGTCGCCGGCCGTGGCAAGTGTTCTTTTGAGGGTCATGGTCTTCTCAGTTTATCGGGACAGTCCTCAGAACCGGCGTCCCGGAAGGGCGCTGACGCCTTCGGGCAGGGGTGGCAGGCCGGCGAAGGAGCAGACCATGTCGGCCCACGCCTCCAGATGATTGCGCACTTGCCAGTCCGCCGGCGTCCAGGACGCCCGGAGTTCGATGTCGATGGTGCTGCCCCGTTCGGCCAAGGTCCCGAAGGAGTCTGAGAGCACGCGGGTCGCGGTTCCGCCTGCAGCGCGGTACTCGGCTCCGTGGTCCTGAAGTGCCTCCACAAGCCAGGTCCAGGCCACACCGCCGAGCAGCTCGTCGTTGCCCATCTCGGCGTCCATCTGGGCGCGGATGAAGGTCACGACCCGGAAGTCACCACGCCAGATCGCAGAGCCGGCCGGATCGTGCAGCAGGATGAAGCGACCGGTGGCCAGGTCCACTCCGTCCGAGCCTCCTTGCCCGGCGCCCAGCACCTCAGGGGGGATCTCCGCTCCCAGGGCGACCGCGAAGGGTGCGAGCCTGGCAGGGGCCGGGATCTCCTCGAAGTGCAACTCCGATCGGCACCGGGCGGCCTTCAGCGAAGACAGCGCCCGGTGAAAGCCCGAGGGCAGCGGGGCATTGGCGTTCACGGCACGAGAATACTGCCGCGCGGGCGTGGCCCGATTGAGCCACGCCCGCGCGCGTACGGATTGTCACCGAGTCCCGTCAAGTCCATGCCCTGAAAGGAGGAGTGGAAACTCAGCCCTGACGTGCGGCGAGTTCCTCCCGCAGCGCGGCTGCGAAGGAGTCCACATCGTCCTCGGTGGTGTCGAAGGAGCACATCCAGCGGACCTCGCGGCGGGCGGCGTCCCAGTCATAGAAGCGGAACTTCGCCCGTACGGCGTCGGCCACGCCCTCCGGGAGGATGGCGAAGATGCCGTTCGACTGGGTCTCCTGCGTGATCTCGACGCCGGGGAGGCCCTCGACGGCGGCGCGGAGCCGCTGTGCCATCGCATTGGAGTGCGAGGCGGAACGCAGCCAGAGGTCGCCTTCCAGCAGAGCGATGAACTGGGCCGAGATGAACCGCATCTTCGAGGCGAGCTGCATGTTCATCTTGCGCAGATAGATCAGGCCGGGGGCGGCTTCGGGGTTGAGCGCCACGACGATCTCACCGAGCATGAGACCGTTCTTCGTGCCACCGAAGGACAGGATGTCCACGCCGGCGTCGCGCGTGAAGGTGCGCAAGGGGAGGCCGAGGCTGGCGGCGGCGTTGGCGAGCCGGGAGCCGTCCATGTGCAGCTTCATGCCCTTGGCATGCACGTGGTCGGCGATGGCGCGCACCTCTTCGGGAGTGTAGACGGTGCCGAGTTCAGTGCTCTGGGTGATCGAGACCGCCAGTGGCTGGGCACGGTGCTCGTCACCGAAGCCCCAGGCTTCCAGGTCGATCAGTTCCGGGGTCAGCTTGCCGTTGTCGGTCGGCACCGACAGCAGCTTGATGCCGCCCACGCGCTCCGGTGCGCCGTTCTCATCCACGTTGATGTGGGCCGTATTGGCGCACACCACGGCGCCCCAGCGGGGGAGCAGGGACTGGAGGGCCACCACATTGGCTCCTGTCCCGTTGAAAACGGGGAAGAACTCGATGCCAGGGCCGAAGTGTCCTTCGAGCACCTCGCCGAGGCGGGCCGTGTACTCATCTTCGCCATAGGCCACCTGGTGGCCGTCGTTCGCCTGGGCGATGGCTCCGAGGACCTCAGGGTGGATCCCGGAGTAGTTGTCCGAGGCGAAGCCGCGGACGGCGATGTCATGCAGGGGCGCAGTTGCCATGGGGATTGCGTTTTCCTGTTCTCGATACGGTGCCGGGCTCAGGCCCAGGCGGGAAGGATGAGGCGAGTGCCGTTGATCTCCGAGGCGTCCTGAGCGAAGAGGCCCAGCGCGGCTTCGGCGAGCTGTGTGACGTCCGTGTAGCCGGGGAACTTCCGCTCCGGGGAAGCAGCGCGCTGCGCATCGTCGACGAGCGACTTCACCGCCAGCACGACGGCGGCGGCCCGCGGTGACTCAGCAGTGCGGAAGGCGTCGGCGATGGCCTGGGTCCAGGCCTCGGCTGCGGCCTTCGCCGCGGCGTAGTTCGCGCCTTTCGCCGTCGGCTTTTCGGCGACGGTGGAGCCCACCATCACGAAGCGGCCGTGCTCGGAGGCCAGCAATGCCGGCAGGAAGGCCCGGCTCGTGTTGCGGAGGGTCTGGACGACGTGCCGGTGCAGGAAGTCCCAGTCCGCGTCGCTCTGGTCCAGCAGCGAGGTTCCACCGCGCCAGCCGCCCACGAGGTGCAGGAGGGCATCCACGCCGCCGGATTCGGTGCCGATCCGCTCGGCGAGCCGTTCGACGGCGTCGTGATCGGTGAGATCGCAGACGAGCGGGGTGACCGCACGCCCGGACTTCTCTGAGGAGGCCGCCGCCGCGGCCTCAATGCGTTCCGGCGTCGAACCGATCGTGTAGACGCGGTGGCCGGCCTGGGAAAACGCCGTGGCGGCAGCAACCCCGGAAGGGCTGCTGCCGCCGGCGACGACAACGGTGAGGCTGTTCATGTGTCGAGTCTAGGCTCTCGTTCCCGTGACCCGGATTCAGGCCAGCGCGGTGGCGCCGGTGATGCCCGCGGTCGACTCGATGACGGTGCGCATCTTCTTCTCGAGAGCCTCGAAGAACATGGAGAGCGGGAACTCGTCGTCCATGACCTGGTCCGTGATCTCACGCGGTGTGCCGTGCAGCGGCAGAGCGTCGGGACCCTTGGCCCAGACGGAGGCCGGGTGCGGTGTGACGGTGGCCGTGATCATCTCGTAGGCGGCGATCCAGTGCGCGACCTTCGGGCGGTCGATGGAGCGCCAGTACAGTTCTTCGATCTGCTCGCCGAGGGCGACGACGACGTCGGCGACGCTGTCCCACTCGATGCTCATCTTGCCGTCGGTCCAGTGCAGCACGCGGTGCTGGTGCATCCATGCGAAGAGCAGCTGGCCGCCCAGGCCATCGTAGTTGCGAACGCGGGAGCCGGTGATGGCGAAGCGGAAGATCCGGTCGAAGATGACCGCGTACTGAACGAGCTTGGCGTGCTTGCGCGCTTCGGGGCTGGCGTTCTCATCCTTCTCGACGAGGACGGACTCGCGGAAGGCCGTGAGGTCGCAGCGGAGTTCTTCGAGCGAGTACAGGAAGAACGGCATGCGCTGCTTGATCATGAACGGGTCGAAAGGCAGGTCGCCACGCATGTGGGTCCGGTCGTGGATGAGGTCCCACATGATGAAGGCCTCCTGCGTCAGCTGCTGGTCTTCGATGAGCTCCGCGGCATCCTCAGGAAGATCCAGCGAGGTGATCTCAGCGGCGGCCTTCAGCACGCGGCGGAAACGTGCGGCTTCGCGATCCTGGAAGATGGCTCCCCAGGTGAAGGTGGGGGTCTCGCGCACCGCCACCGACTCCGGGAAGAGCACGGCGGAGTTGGTGTCGTAGCCGGCCGTGAAGTCGACGAAGCTCAGCGGGACGAACAGCTTGTTGGAGTATGCGCCGGCTTCGAGCTCGGAGATGAACTCCGGCCAGAGGACGTCCACCAGCACGGCTTCGAGCAGACGCTGGGTGCTGCCGTTCTGGGTGTACATCGGGAAGACGACCAGGTGCTGGAGGCCGTCGACACGGTGCTCCTGCGGCTGGAAGGCCATCAGGGAGTCGAGGAAGTCGGGCTCTCCGAAACCGCCGTCGGCCCAGCGCTGAAGATCCGCCTGCAGCAGGCGGAGGTAGTCGGCGTCGTGCGGGAAGTGAGGGGCGAGCTCGGCGACAGCGGCGATGACGACGTCGACGGCCTGGCGGGCGGCGGCGTGATTCGCGGCGTCCTCGATGGAGCCGTTCTTGGACTGGAACGGCTGAACGCTGCTCGCGGCTTCCTTGAGCCGCTGCCAGGCGGGGTGCTCCGCGGTGACGCGGGTGCCGGTCTCAATGGTGGGTGCGGTCATGGCCTGCTCCTTCTCCTTCAGCGCCCGGAGGCGGGTGTTCCCATGAGGCGATCGCCTGTGATCCCCGTCATGAACTCTGAGTCCAGATTAGCCGTGAGTAACCATGTCTAATGCAAAATTAGCCCATGCATCAGAAGTTCTTATTCTAAAGGGACCTTGGCCGCTTCGAGGCCCAAGGACTGTGGAAGAACTGCTCGGGCGCCAAGCTCCGAGCCGCACCGGAACCGGCTGAGTCAGCGAACAGGGGCGTGAATCAGCTACCCGGAGTAGCTGATTCACGCCCCTGACAGCGGACTCGGCGCGGTGCGCGGAGCGGCTGGATGGTGAATCCCGGTGACAGAATTCTCAGTCGGTGTTCCTCAGGCGCAGAGAGACCGAATTGATGCAGAATCGCTGATCAGTCGGGGTGCCGTACCCTTCGCCTTCGAAGACGTGACCGAGATGGGAATCGCAATTGGCGCACCGCACCTCGACCCGCTCCATGCCGAGGGTGGAATCACGGAGATACCGGACGCGGCCCTCTGCAAGAGGCGCGAAGAAGGACGGCCAGCCGCAATGTGAGTCGAACTTCTCCTTGCTGGTGAACAGCTCGGCTCCGCAGGCGCGGCAGGCGTACACCCCTTCCTGATGGCTGTCCCAGTACTCTCCGGTGTACGCGCGCTCGGTGCCGGCCTGTCGGAGCACGTGATACTCCTCGGGGCTCAACTCCTGACGCCACTGCTCATCACTCTTGACGACGTTCGCGCCGTTACCGGGCTTGTCCATGGTTCCTCCTCGGGTTGCACTGGCTCCAGTCGTATAACGCTCAGGAGTCCCCGATGAATCCCGAACCCGCGTAGAGATGCAGCACCGGAAGTCCGAGCGCGTGCTGCGCCTTGCTCGCCAGATCCGCGTGGAAGGTGTCCAGGAGGGCATGCGGCCGGGTGAAGACGACTGCCTGGGAGGCGCCCGTCTCCTTCACGGAGTCGACGAGTGCCTGGACCGAAGATCCCTCATCCACCACGGTGCCTTCGAGTTCGGTGAACAGATCGCCCAGCACCGCGAGGGAGTCCTTCAGAACCGTCGCGGCATCCTGCCGCGCCGAGTCCTGGTCCGGTGCCGGAGCACCGAACTCGCGGAACGCCTCGGAGAACTCGAGGAGGGACAGGTGCTCGACGAAATCAAGCACCAGGTGGCGCTGAGTGTCGGCTTGCACCAGGACACGTGCCGAGAAGCTCTCGCCGTCCAGCAGTTCGCTGAGGGTGCCGCGGTCCGTCTCGGTCAAGGTGGTTTCCGTCAGAATGACGATGGGCTGAGTCATGGCACTAAGACTAGACCGCGCGCTGTTCACAGACGAAGAACGCCTTGTACTGATTCGCGGCCCGGAGGCAGCAGAATGGTGTTCATGGAACAGCAGAAGAGCAATCCGCGGAAACCGGGCTTCCTCCGGATCGCCGGCCTCGGCGCTGCTGCCGCGCTGGCGGGCACGGCGCTGCTGGGCGCCGGGAGTTCGGCCTTGGCGGCCTACTTCGCACGGCGGGTGATCACTCCGGACCGGGTCAAGACCGAACCGGAGGAGCTCCTGGCGGTGGTCCGTGGGCCGGAAGGGCTTGAAGGAATCTTCCCGGCCACGGAAGAGACCACCGTGGAGGGCAGCTACAGCTTCCATTTCAACGGTGGCGCCGGGCACGCCCGGATCGGCCGGGTGACCTCGTACTCGCCGTCCGAAGGAACAGTCCAGCGGCAGATCGAGGAGGTCTATTCCGGCGACATCCACGCCGTCCGCTGGGGTCGGTGGGGTGGCGCCTGCTATCCCGACCCCGGAGCCATGGGCTTTCCCTACGAAGAGGTCACGCTCAGCGATGAGATCGGTGACTTTCCCGCCTGGCTGGTCCCGGCTCCCGGCGAGTCGCAGAACGGCAGCCGGCACGCTTCGGGTGAGGCGCAGGATGTCTGGGCCATCATGGTTCATGGCCGGGGTGCGAGCCGCATCGAAGGGCTGCGCGCCCTGCCGGTGGTGCAGGAGCTCGGACTCAGCAGCCTGCTGATCTCCTACCGCAACGACGGCGAGGCCCCTGCTGCCGACGCGGGCCGCTACGGACTGGGCAGTACCGAATGGCGTGAGGTGGAGGCCGCCGTCGGCTACGCCCTTGAGCACGGGGCGAGCGACGTCGTGTTGTTCGGCTGGTCGATGGGAGGCGCGGTGTCCCTCCAGGCGGCGGATCTGTCGAAGAACCGCCACGCGATCAGGGCGATGGTCCTGGACGCACCGGTGATCGATTGGGTCGATGTCCTGGCGTTCCAGGCCCGTCTCAACAAGATCCCGGCTGAGGTGGGGCGCTACGGACAGTTCATGCTTTCGCACCCCCTGGGGCGCCGTCTCACGGGCCTTTCCGCCCCCGTGGACCTCAAGTCCATGGACTGGCTGAGCCGTGCCGTGGAGTTGAGGACCCCCAGCCTGATCCTGCACAGCGTGGACGATGACTACGTGCCGTTCGCGCCGTCCGAGCGCCTGGCGGAACGGAACCCGGAGATGGTCACCTTCGTGCCGTTCCAGAAGGCGCGGCACACCCGCGAATGGAACGTGGACCGGGCCCGCTGGGAACGCACCGTGAGGGATTGGCTTGGCGAGCAGTTGCAGGAGCGGAGAACTCCCGGCGGGGCGAATCAAAGCGGCTGAGCGGCCCGGGACGCGTCAGGCCCTGATGGATGCGGTGATCGCGCCCGTCAGGCGAATCAGGTCCGCGGGGGACAGCTCGACGTCGAGGCCCCGGCGACCGCCCGAGACGAGAATGGTGCCGTGCTCCGTCGCGGAACTGTCCAGCACCGTCGGAGACGGCGTCCGCTGGCCCAGGGGCGAGATGCCGCCGAGCACGTAACCGGTGCGCCGTTGCGCGGCCGCGGGATCGGCCATGGCTGCCTTCTTCTGGCCCAACGCCGTGGCGAGGGCCTTCAGGTCCAGAGTCCCTGTCACCGGCACGATCCCGACGGCCATGCCATCGGCGAGCTGGATCATGAGCGTTTTGAAGATGCGTTCCGGGGCGAAGCCGAGTGATTCCGCCGCCTCCTGGCCGAAACTCGGATGACGAGGGTTGTGGTCGTATCCATGCAGCATGAACGGAACCCCGGCCGTCTCGAGAACGAGAGTGGCCGGGGTCCCGGTGCCATGCTTTTTCCTGGAGCTCATGAACTCATGAAGCCGAGGGTGCGGTGGTCTGAGCCACGTAGGCGGCGACCTTCCTTTTGATCCTGCCGAGCATGGCCGTCATGCCCCGCATGCGGAGCGGTGAGACGGCCCGCGTCAGCCCGAGCAGTTCCGGCATGTCGTCCGGGACGGCCAGGATCGCTGAAGCGGAGAGACCGTTGAGACCCTCGTGGAGAACGCCCGCGAATCCTCGGGTGGTCGGTGCCTCTGGGGGCGCCTGGAAGAAGAGCCCGATCCGGGCATCCTCGCCGCGTCCTTCACCCTCGATCGTCAGGAACAACGGCGACTGGCACTCCACGACCTGTTCAAGGAGTTCTGGGTGGTCCTGCAGACGCTCCGGCAATGCCGGGAGTCCCTTGGAGAACTCGAGGAGCAACTGAAGACGCTCACGTTCCTCAAGGGCCTGGAAGTCCTCGACGATCTCGGAGAGTGCGGGGGGAAGCTGGCTGGTCATGGGCAACAATCCTACGCGCTGTGAACTCAACGCGCGGCGGGGACCTCGCCGCGTTCGGTGCCCTTGACGATCGGGACACGGACCGCGTTGCCCCACTCGGTCCAGGAACCGTCATAGTTGCGGACGTTCTCGAAGCCCAGCAGGTACTTCAGTGCGAACCAGGTGTGGCTGGAGCGCTCACCGATGCGGCAGTAGGCGATCACGTCGTCGCCCTCGGCGAGTCCGGCTTCGCCGCGGTAGATGGCGTCCAGTTCCTCGCGGCTGCGGAAGCTGCCGTCCTCAGCCGCGGCACGGGCCCACGGCACGGAGGCGGCGGTGGGGATGTGACCGCCGCGGAGCGCGCCCTCCTCGGGGTATGCCGGCATGTGGGTCCGTGCGCCGCTGTACTCTTCCGGCGAGCGGACATCGATGAGCGGATTGCCCAGATGCGCCAGCACATCCTCCTTGTAGGCGCGGATCGGGGCATCGTCGCGTTCGACGACGGGGTAGTCGCCGGCGGCGGGGGAGGGCACGTCCGTGACGAGCTCTCGTCCCTCCGCGATCCACTTGTCGCGCCCGCCGTCCAGAAGCCGGACGTCCTCGTGACCGAAGAGGGTGAAGACCCAGAGAGCGTAGGCGGCCCACCAATTGGACTTGTCGCCGTAGATCACCACGGTGCTGTCACGGGAGATGCCCTTGGAGGCCACGAGCGCGGCGAAGGCGGCGCCGTCGACGTAGTCGCGGGTGACCTCGTCGTTCAGGTCGGTGTGCCAGTCGATCTTCACGGCACCCGGGATGTGCCCGGTCTCGTAGAGCAGTACGTCCTCATCGGACTCGACGATCACGAGCCCGCCGTCGTTCGCGGCTCCGGAGGAGATCTGTGCCGCGAGCCATTCCGTGGAGACGAGACGCTCGGGGTGGGCATAGGCGGAGAACTTGGCGTTGTCTTCGGGAGCAATGCTCATGGATCAGCCCTGCTTTCTTCGGGGACCTGGGATCAAGCGCCCACCGGCAGGCGGCGCCGCTGACTCCTACCTTAACCACCTGGACGAGGAGAGGAAGAGCGGAGTTCACATGGGGCAACACTGAACGGACGGGCCTGATTCCCGCCAGGCGGAGTGCGGGTCCGATCCCCGGTATCCTTAGCAAGGCGGTTCAGACCCTTGATCCGTCATGCCCTGGAGGATATGGAACCCTTGCAGATCGAACAGCTGTCGACCCGAACCCCTGCCGTCTCGGCTCACGAGATCCTCGCAGGCTTCGCTCCCACCTACCGGTTCGGAGAGGTGTCCTTCGACAGCTACCGGCCTGATCCCGCCCACCCGAGTCAGGCGGCGGCCGTCAAGGCGCTGCGTGAGTTCGCGGCCGGAATCGGCGACGGCGGCTCCTCAGGCGGTTTCCTCGGCAAGCTGTTCGGGAAGAAGAAGAGCGAATCGCGCGCCGGGATCTACCTCGACGGAGGCTTCGGCGTCGGCAAGACCCACCTCCTGGCCTCGCTGTGGCATGCGGCTCCGGGCCCGAAGGCATTCGGAACTTTCGTGGAATACACGAATCTGGTGGGCGCCCTGTCATTCCGTAAGACCGTGGAGGCTCTCAGCGGCTACAAACTGGTGTGCATCGACGAGTTCGAGCTCGACGATCCCGGCGACACCGTTCTCATGTCCCGGCTGATGCGAGAGCTTGCGGACGCCGGCGTGAAGCTGGCTGCGACCTCGAACACTCTGCCGGGTTCTCTGGGTGAAGGGCGTTTCGCGGCCGTGGACTTCCAGCGGGAGATTCAGGTTCTGGCGGATCAGTTCGAGGTCATCAGGGTCGACGGCGAGGACTTCCGGCACCGAGGTCTGCCGGCGGCACCCGAACCTGTGCGCCCCGCGGACCTGTCCTCGCGAATGCGCGAGGAATTCGAGGGCCGGACGGTCGCGGTTGACGACTTCTCGTCTCTGATCGCCCATTTGGCCGGGGTTCACCCCAGCCGTTACCGCGCTCTGCTGGACGGAGTCGAGGCTGTGGTCTGGAGGGATGTGACCACCTTGACGGAGCAGGCCGTCGCCCTGCGCTTCGTGGTGCTGGCCGACAGGCTCTACGACAAGGACGTCCCGATCCTGGCCAGCGGGGTCTCGTTCGATCAGCTCTTCACACCGGAAATGATGACCGGTGGCTATCAGAAGAAGTACTTCCGTGCCGTCTCGCGCCTGACAGCCCTGGCCCGGGAAGCGCAGCAGCAGCCTGTCGGAGCCTGAACCGGTCGCCCTGGACCTTAACGCCAAAGCGCCGGTGCTGCCTCTCGGCAGGACCGGCGCCTCGCTTGACATTCGGTGAGGGGGCCTCAAGGCCTCCGGATCAGGACTCCTGACCCTTCAGGTTTTCCACGAGAGAGGAAGCGCCGTCCTGGACGGCGTTCACCTGGTCGGCAAACTTGCCATCGGTCTTTTCGTCGATGAAGTCGCCGGCCTTCTCGATGCCATCCTTGATGGCCTCTTCGTTTCCTCCGACCAGCTCCTGAGCCTTACCCTTCAGATCGTCAAAGATAGACAACAGGCACCTCCTTTCGCTTGGCGGGGTCATTCACCCCGTTCGGACAAAGAGCATAGTGGAAGGCGGGCAAAAGAAAAAGGCCACCCGGGGGTGACCTTTCAAAAACTGGAGCGGACGACGAGATTCGAACTCGCGACATCCACCTTGGCAAGGTGGTGCTCTACCAGCTGAGCTACGTCCGCGTGAACACTTGCGTGTTCGTGGGCGATACTGGGATCGAACCAGTGACCTCTTCCGTGTCAGGGAAGCGCGCTACCGCTGCGCCAATCGCCCAAGGGCTGAATGCGAGTTTACACTCACGTTCTGCGAGCGGACGACGAGATTCGAACTCGCGACATCCACCTTGGCAAGGTGGTGCTCTACCAGCTGAGCTACGTCCGCGTGAACACTTGCGTGTTCGTGGG
>NZ_JBIVFT010000002.1:0-28494 GCF_044748305.1 Arthrobacter sp. NPDC090010 | reverse complement strand
GTTCGTGGGCGATACTGGGATCGAACCAGTGACCTCTTCCGTGTCAGGGAAGCGCGCTACCGCTGCGCCAATCGCCCCAGAATGATCCGCAAAAGCGGATTCCGGGTTTTCACCGAGGTGGGTACGGGATTCGAACCCGTGTATACGGCTTTGCAGGCCGCTGCCTCGCCTCTCGGCCAACCCACCATGCGGGAGCGTGAACTCCCGGACAGTGTCTTGCGAGCGGACGACGAGATTCGAACTCGCGACATCCACCTTGGCAAGGTGGTGCTCTACCAGCTGAGCTACGTCCGCACTATCAGTCGACGCCTGGCCCATGAGGCGGTGCCAGCCGCTTTCCAACGAAGAAAAACTCTATAGGACTCGAGGCCCAATGACCAAATCCTGGGCGGTGTGGCGCGCCGTCGCAGTGGATTGGCGTTCCCGGCTGTGATGGACTAGAGTTTCTAAGCGTTGCGAAACGCAAGGGCGATTGGCGCAGTGGTAGCGCGCTTCGTTCACACCGAAGAGGTCACTGGTTCGAACCCAGTATCGCCCACCCTTGCGAAACCCCCGGCTGAACAGCAGAAATGCTGGACTGGCCGGGGGTTTTCCTGTTTCCGGGCCCGTTCCCCAGGCGGGCCGGGAAAAGAATGTCGGCACGCTATGGGAGAGTGAAAGACATGACCACACCACTGCTGGCCCGGGCCACTGACGCCGGACGGATGTACGCCCGGAGCACCGGGGAAATGCCGATCGTCCCCTCCATCACGACCGTGATCGGCCAGCAGCCACACGGCTTGGACGGCTGGTTCGGATACATGGGCGCCAATGCCCTGGCCAAGGACCCCGTGCTGTCCACGGCTCTCGGGAATTCCTCGAAGATGAGACAGGCCGTGCAGCGTGCGGCCAACGCCGCGGCCGACTACCGGGACGCGGCCGCGGAGCGTGGTGATCGCGTCCACGGATACTGCGAGCAGATCGCGTTGCGGGCATTGGACCGTGAACACGACGTCGAGGGCGCCCGGGAATTGCTCAGCCAGAACGGGGAGAGTGCCTTCGCCGATCGTTTCGACGAGTGGTGGGACACCTTCAAGGTCAAACCCCTTGCTCCTGAGATCACGGTCTGGAACCACGAGGTCGGCTATGCGGGGACGTTGGACCTGGTGGCCGAGATCAATGGCAGAGTCTGCCTGATCGACTACAAGACGAAAGGCACCACTCGCGACGGCCAGGTGAAACCGCTGGATGACAAAGTGGTCATGCAGCTGGTGGCGGGGATGAAGGCCGAAGAGAGCCTGCTCGATCCCGAGGCGGGGGAGTGGGAGGCCTGGAAGTATGGCGAAACCCCCTTGCTGATCGCCGTCGCGGTCGGTGAAACCGAAGTGCGTCCGCTACGAGCCAACCCCGATGTGCTCAAGCACCACTGGTGGAAGTTCTGCGCTCTTAAGAGGGTGTGGCAGATGAACCACGACCTCGCCGGATCCAGCTCTGCGCTTCTGCCGCTGGCGCCGCCACGGGGCTGAACAGCTCCGTAGCCTGTTGTGTGGCCGCGCTGCCGCACGGCGCTGTGGGTGTCCAACGCGGCTGGGCGGCTCACTACAATGAAAGGGCCCCCGCGGGCCTGCCATCCGTCAGCACTTTCAAGGAGGAACCCTCCATGGCCGTTCTCGGCATCAGAACCCTCGGAGACCCTGTTCTCCGGACCAGGGCGGAAGAGGTCGCTCAGATCACTCCCGCAGTCCATCAACTGGTGGACGACATGCTGGAAACCATGGAGGACGTGCACGGCGCAGGCCTTGCCGCACCGCAGGTGGGTGTCGCTCAGCGCGTCTTCACCTTCAACATCGACGGTGTCAAAGGGCATGTGATCAACCCGGTCCTCGTCAACAGTGAGGACCACCAGCCCGACGAGCAGGAGGGCTGTCTTTCGGTGCCCGGCATCGCGGCGCCGGTCCGGCGGTTCCGGCGGACCACCGTGCGGGGCATCGACCGGGACGGCCGGCCCGTGGAGCTTGACGCCGAGGGGATGCTGGCCCGCTGCTTCCAGCACGAGACGGACCACCTGGACGGCATTCTGTTCATCGACCGCTTGTCCGGGGATGAGCGCCGGAAGGCTCTGAGAGCCTTGCGCAGCGGCGAGTACGACGCCGCGGAGCGTCAGACGCGCGAGCGGCGCGCCGGCACCGTGGCCTCGGCATTCGGCAAGGCGCCAGGATCCGACGACCAGCGGGAAACGCCGCGCGGAGCGTTCGGGCAGGCCCTGTGAAGGTCATCTTCGCGGGAACGCCCGCCGTCGCGGTCCCTTCCCTTGACGCCTTACGCGAGGCGGGGTTCGACGTCGTCGCCGTGCTCACCCGTCCTGATGCACCACTCGGGCGTAAGCGCGTCCTGACGCCCTCGCCGGTGGCACAGCGTGCGGAGGAACTCGGCATCGACATCATCAAGGCGTCCCGGATCACCCCTGACATCACGGAACGGATCAGGAGCAGCGGCGCCGAAGTCGGTGCGATCGTCGCGTACGGAGCGATTCTGCCGGGCCATGCTTTGAGCGCAGTGAAGCACGGCTGGGTGAATCTTCACTTCTCCCTTCTGCCGGCGTGGCGGGGCGCCGCCCCGGTGCAGCACGCCATCATCAACGGAGACGACATCCTCGGCGCCTCCACCTTTCTCCTGGAAGAGGGACTGGACACTGGCCCCGTGTACGGGACCATGACCGAGAACGCCCGTCCGGAGGACACCAGCGGCGAGGTACTCGAACGGATGTCCCGTAGCGGTGCCGTGCTTCTGGCGCAGACGCTGCAGGCGATCGACACGGGCCGGGAGGAGGCCCGGCCCCAGGAGGGTGCTCCGAGCTTCGCCCCGAAGCTGACTCTCGAGGACGGCCGCCTGAACTGGACCGAAAGCGCCACCGTGCTGCACCGACGGATGCGTGGAGTGACGCCGGAGCCGGGGGCTTGGACCACCCTCGACGGGCAGCGCTTCAAAGTGGGCTCGATGAGCCTGAGGCCTGATATCAGAGATCTGGAGCCGGGACGGCTTCTGCTGAAGGGCAAATCCGTGATCGTCGGCACCGGCAGTCATGGGCTGGAGCTGCTGCAGGTTCAGCCCAGTGGCAAGCGCATGATGGCTGCCGGGGACTGGGCAAGGGGACAGGCTGAGTTGGAGAAGGTGGAATTGGTATGAGCGAGCACCAGGGCGAGCGTGGGCCGCGTCGTGGCGGGGCGTCCGGTCAGCACCATCGCGGACGGGATGGAGTCCGGCGCAACGCGCAGGGACGTGAACGCAACCGTGGCGCCGGCGACGGAGGACGTCAGTTCAGTTCCGCGGCCCCCTCACAGCGCTCCCGCAGGGCGGATCCTGCCCGGCTGACCGCCTTCGAAGTGCTACGGGCCGTCTCCGGGGCGGATGCGTACGCCAATCTGGTGCTGCCGGGTTTGATCAGAGAGCACCGTCTGGGGCGCCGGGACGCCGCCTTCGCCACCGAACTCGCCTACGGGACGCTGAGGGCTCAGGGCAGTTACGACGCCATCCTGGCGGAGTGCGTCGACCGCCCTCTCAAGGCGCTCGACCCCGCGGTCCTGGATGTACTCAGGCTCGGAACCCACCAGCTTCTCGGCATGCGCGTCGCCACACACGCCGCCTTGGACGAGACCGTGGGCCTGACCAGGGCGGTGATCGGAGCCGGTCCCTCGGGGCTGGTCAACGCCGTGCTCCGCAAGGTCAGCGTCAGGAGCCTCGATGAGTGGCTGGCTGAGCTGACGGACCGGAACCCGGACGCCATCGAACAGCTTGCCTTGCGGTTCGCCCACCCGTCCTGGGTGGTCAGAGCACTTCGCCAGGCCTTGGTCGGTCATGGCCGTGAAGTCGGTGAGATCGAAGATCTTCTCACTGCGGACAATGAGGCTCCGGTGGTCAACCTTGTGACCTTGCCCGGGCTCGGGTCTGCGGAGGACCTCGCGGACAGTGGAGCCGAGGAAGGCCCCCTGGTCCGGGACTCCTGGCTCTCCTCCGGCGGGGACCTCTCGCGGATCGAGGCGGTGCGGCGCGGCACCGTGCGCGTTCAGGATGTGGGGTCTCAGCTCGTCGCCCGTGCTCTGGCCGCGGCGGAGACCACAGGAGTCGACGGCGGCGCCGAGCGCTGGCTCGATCTGTGCGCAGGGCCTGGTGGCAAGGCTGCTCTCCTCGGCGCGCTGGCCGCACAGGAAGGTGCATCATTGCTGGCCAACGAGGCGCAGGAACACCGGGCGGAACTCGTGCGCAAAGCCTTGTCGGCGGTTCCCGGTGACGGGTGGAGCGTACGGACCGGCGACGGTCGTGCCGTGGGCGAGGAACTGCCCGGTCACTTCGACCGCGTGCTGGTCGACGTGCCCTGCAGCGGCCTCGGCGCCCTCCGGCGTCGTCCCGAGGCCCGGTGGCGACGTACCCCCGGCGATGTCGCGGAGCTCGGGCCGCTCCAGCGCCAGCTGCTGGACTCCGCCCTGGACGCCACGCGTTCCGGCGGGGTGGTGGCTTATGTGACGTGTTCACCGCATCTGGCGGAGACCCGCACGGTCGTGGACGACGTCCTCAGGAAGCGGAGCGATGTCGAAGCTCTCGAGGCAGGGACCGTTCTGGACTCCGTTGCCCTGCCGGACACCCTCGCAGCGGGTCATGGACACTACGCACAGCTGTGGCCGCATCTGCACGGCACGGACGCCATGTTCCTGGCTCTCCTGCGCAAGAAGTGACCACGTCCTCCCGTCCGTCCACCCGATCTGAGCAGAATCTCGCAGAGCCGTCACCCAAAGGAGCCTCCATGCGCTGCTGTATCAACCCCAGCATCCTCTCCGCCGACTTCGTGAACCTCCAAACCGAGTTGGAGCGGATCTCCACCGCGGACGCCGTTCACGTGGATGTCATGGACAACCACTTCGTCCCAAACCTCACGCTCGGCCTGCCCATCGCGCAGAGGATCCAGGCCGTGAGCCCCATCCCCTTGGATGCGCACCTCATGATCGAAGATCCGGACCGTTGGGCACCCTCCTATGCGGATGCCGGGCTGGCGTCGGTGACCTTCCACGCTGAGGCCGCGACGGCGCCGGTGAAACTCGCCCGGGAATTGCGCGCGCGAGGCGCCAAAGCGGGGTTGGCCCTGCGCCCGGCCACGCCGGTGGAGCCGTATCTGGATCTGCTCGGTGAGTTCGACATGATCCTCGTGATGACGGTGGAGCCCGGTTTCGGCGGACAGTCGTTCCTGGACGTCACGCTCCCGAAGATCCGCCGGACCCGCGAAGCCATCGATGGCAGTGGTGCTGCGATCCAGCTCCAGGTTGACGGGGGAGTGACGGAGGAGACCATCGTGCGGGCTGCCGAAGCCGGAGCGAACGTCT
The DNA here is from genome assembly GCF_044748305.1 of Arthrobacter sp. NPDC090010. Classification (NCBI taxonomy): domain Bacteria; kingdom Bacillati; phylum Actinomycetota; class Actinomycetes; order Micrococcales; family Micrococcaceae; genus Arthrobacter; species Arthrobacter sp. NPDC090010. The sequence continues at coordinate 23,143 of NZ_JBIVFT010000002.1, read as the reverse complement.
TCGTCGCGGGCAGTTCCGTCTACGGGACGCCGGACCCGGCCGAAGCCATCAGCGCCTTGAGAGCCAAGGCAACAGGTGTTCTCGCCCTGAAAGGATGATGAGGAAATATTTCCTCCCGCCCCGGGAATGAAGTCGCTGCCCCGGGACTTATGACACTATGGAAGACAGCCTCCGCTCGTTGAAAGACGGCGGCGGTGCTTACTACAACGTTTGAATAATCGTGCTCCGGGGTCGGTGAAAGTCCGAACCGGCGGTCATAGTCCGCGACCCGTCAGATTCTCTGAATCGGACGGTTGAACCGGTGGAATTCCGGTACCGACAGTTAAAGTCTGGATGGGAGAAGCACGAACGCAAGCCACGGCTTTAACGCCGTGCGCCCTTGTCGTCACCCCGGAGCCGCCGCGGTTCACTGGAAAGGGTGAGACATGGACCTTCTGCGGTGGCTCTTCGACGCGCAGATCCCCGTCGCTGGGACGGCTCTGCTGCTACGCGAAGTCCTTGGAAATCTATTCGGTTTGGCCAGCGCCCTCGGCGGCATGCGCCGCCGCGTCTGGGCATGGCCCATCGGCATCATCGGCAACCTTCTGCTTCTGACGGTGTTCCTGGGCAATGTATTCGGTGCGGAAGCCCCTGCGACGCTGTGGGGTCAGGCCGGACGCCAGATCATGTTCATCACGGTCTCGGTCTTCGGCTGGGTCCGTTGGAGGCAGGGTCTGCGTGATGCTGACAGCCACGGTGTCGCCATCACACCTCGCTGGGCGACGCCGAAGACGCGCATCGCGCTCGTGATCACACTGTTGCTCGGCACCGGTCTGCTGACGCCGCTCTTCGGCCTGCTCGGCTCCTATCCGCCCGTCTGGGCGGACGCCTGGACATTCGTCGGATCGCTGCTCGCGACCTTCGGAATGGCCAAGGGCTGGACGGAGTTCTGGCTCATCTGGGTGGCGGTCGACATCATCGGGGTGCCGCTGCTGTTCAGTGCCGGGTACTACGCCAGCGCTGTGATGTATATCTTCTACGGTTTCTTCACCCTCACCGGTTTCTTCGTGTGGTGGCGTGCCCAGCGGAGGGAACGGGCCGCCGTCCAGGAGTCGGGCCCGACGGTTGGAGCACGTTCATGAGCCGCCTGGACGAGGTAGCGAGCTGGCGTCCTGCGGCGGAGGACACCGCCATGCGGGAAGCCCTTTCCGCCGCGCTGCATGGCCCGCGAGGGGCCAACCCTCTGGTGGGTGCTGCGATTCTTGATCCTCAGGGACGAGTCGTCATGGTGGGCCACCACCGGGGAGCCGGCACCCCGCATGCGGAGGCGGACGCCCTGGCCCAGGCGAGGGAACAGGGTATCGACGTGCGCGGCGGAACCATCGTGGTGACCTTGGAACCGTGCAATCATCAGGGCCGTACCGGACCGTGTGCGCAGGCGATCATCGACGCGGGTCTTTCCCGCGTCGTGTATGCGATCGACGATCCGCATGATCCCGCAGCAGGCGGGGCCGAAACCCTGCGGGCGGCCGGGCTCCGCGTGGAGTGCGGCCTGCACTCGGAGCAGGCGGCGGCACTGAACGCCCGCTGGCTCCGTGCCGTCGTCGAGCGCCGCCCGTTCGTCACCCTGCACATCGCGCAGACGCTCGACGCGCGCATCGCGGCGGAGGACGGGACCAGCCAATGGATCTCGTCCCCGGAGTCGCTGGCGGACAACCATGGAATCCGCCAGCGCATCGACGCGATCCTGGTGGGAACCGGGACCGTGGCGATCGACGATCCACGGCTCACCGCTCGCACGCCGGACGGTGCCCCGGCCTCCCGGCAGCCGTTGCGCGCCGTCATGGGACTGAGCCCGGTGCCGGGCTCGGCTGCCGTGATCGGCACCGACGGACGGTCCCTGCATCTGCCCACCCGTGATCCCCGGGAAGCGCTCGACATGCTGTTCGACCGCGGCGTCCGGCACCTCATGGTGGAGGGCGGAAGCCGGATCATCAGCGCCTTCCTCGGCGCCGGGCTGGTCGACGAACTCGTGATGTACCAGGCGCCGACCCTCCTGGGCGCGGGCAAGAGTTCCGTCGCCGGAATCGGCGTTCACACCCTCTCCGACGCACAGTCGTGGGACTGGGACCACTCCGACGGCGGTGCCGTCCGTCATCTCGGCCGCGATCTGCGGCTTCACCTTCAGCCGGCCACGGCGGGGAATTGAGGAGCAACACGATGTTCACTGGAATCATCGCCGAACGCGGCACGGTCGTCGCGCTCGAACAGCAGCAGGGCAGCGCGGTCCTGACACTGGATGTGCCGACCCTGGCAGACGACCTCGGGCTCGGCGGCTCGATAGCCGTCAACGGGGTATGCCTGACAGCCATCACCCGTGAGGGCGGACGGATCGATGTCGACGTGATGGGGGAGACCCTGGACCGCACCACCACCGGAAGCCTCAAGGCGGGCGACCTGGTGAATCTGGAACGCTGCGTCCCCGCGGGTGGGCGTCTGGACGGACACGTGGTCCAAGGCCACGTCGATGGAGTGGGTGCTCTGCTGGAACGGGAGAACCAGGGAACCTGGGATCGCCTGCGCTTCAGCGTCCCGGCACAGCTCGCACGGTATATCGCGGAGAAGGGTTCGATCGCGATCGACGGCGTCTCCCTCACGGTGACCGCCGTCAGCCCTGCGGACGCGCCGGAGCAGTGGTTCGAGGTCGGCCTGATCCCCATCACCCTGGCGGAGACGGGCCTCGGGGCCAAGCGCCCTGGTGAGGGAGTCAACCTCGAAGTGGATGTGCTCGCCAAGTACGCGGAGCGGCTGCTGGCGTTCCTGGACAGGGGACTGTCGTGAACGGCTCGAGGCACGGCGGACTGGACCCGATCGACGACGCGGTGAAGGCGATCGCGGCCGGACGCGCCGTCGTCGTGGTGGATGATGAGGACCGGGAGAACGAGGGCGACATCATCTTCGCGGCGGAGTTCGCCACGCCCGCCCTCATGGGATGGACCATCCGGTACAGCTCCGGCGTGATCTGCGCACCGTTGACCGGTCGGCAGGCCGAGCGGCTGGCGCTGCCTCCGATGGTGGAGGACAACCAGGACGCGAAAGGCACCGCCTACACGGTCAGCTGCGACGCGGCCGCGGGGATCAGCACCGGCATTTCGGCCACGGACCGGGCCCGCACGGTCCGTCTCCTGGCATCCGAGGAGAGCCGCGCAGAGGATCTGACCAGGCCAGGGCATATTTTTCCGTTGCGTGCTGTTGAAGGGGGAGTGCTCGTCCGTCCCGGACACACGGAAGCCGCAGTGGATCTCTGCCGGCTCGCCGGCGTGTCGGAAGCGGGCGTGATCGCCGAGATCGTCCATGACGACGGTGAGATGATGCGTCTGGACGCCTTGCGGGACTTCGCGGCCACACATGGCTGCCCGTTGGTGTCCATCGCGGATCTGATCGAGCACCTGTCCGAGGACGGGAGTCGGCGTGAACGGCACGGCATGGTGGAACTAGAGGAGGAACAATGAGCACCGAACACCGTGGTGGGAAGCACCCCGTCAGCGGCGGCCCGATTGTGAAGCTGCCCACGGCCTTCGGCGAATTCGTGGCCCAGGCGTGGACCGATGAGGCCACCGGAGTGGAGCACCTGGCCGTCAGTTCCCCGAACCAGCCGAGCGACGGGCAGGCGCCTCTGGTGCGTCTGCACTCCGAATGCCTGACCGGAGACGTGTTCGGCTCCTACCGTTGCGATTGCGGTGAGCAATTGGCTCTCGCCCTGAACCTGATTCGCGAGCAGGGCGGCACTCTGCTCTACCTCCGCGGGCAGGAAGGCCGTGGGATCGGCCTGGCCAACAAGATCAAGGCCTACGCGCTGCAGGAGGCCGGATTCGACACGGTCGAGGCCAACGAACAGCTCGGCCTGCCCGTGGATGCACGGTGCTACAAGGCGGCGGCTCAGATCCTCGCGGAGATGGGCCTGAACGAGATCAGGCTGCTGAGCAACAATCCGGACAAGGAGCAGCGGCTCGCGGCCGCCGGCGTCCGCGTCGTCGAGATGGTACCCACCGAGGTGCCGAGCCGCGACGAAAACCTGCGCTACTTGCAGACCAAGAAGGACCGCATGGCGCACCGCTTGAGCCTCGGAGTCGAGGACGTCGAACTCGAAAACGGGAGCGCCTGATGCCGAGCATGCAGCACAGCACATCGAAAGTGAGTGAATCATGAGTGGACACGGAGCCCCCGCACTGGTCGTCGATGCGACGGCGAGCGGCGAGCCTCTGAAAGTGGCGGTCATCGCGGCCAGCTGGCACCGCGAGGTCATGGACGGCCTGCTCGCCGGCGCCTCGGCCGCGGCCAAGGACGCCGGTCTGCCCGAGCCGACGGTCGTCACCGTTCCCGGTACTTTCGAACTCAGCGTCGCGGCCGCCCGGCTGGCCCCGCACTACGACGTCCTCGTGGCGCTCGGCGTGGTGATCCGCGGAGGGACCCCGCACTTCGAGTACGTCTGCCAGGCGGCCACCGAAGGGCTGACCCAGGTCTCCGTGACCAGTGGGGTTCCGATCGGTTTCGGGGTGCTCACCTGCGATAACGAGCAACAGGCGCTGGACCGCGCGGGTCTGCCCGGTTCTGCTGAGGACAAGGGCCGGGAGGCGCTGGAGGCAGCCGTCGTAACCGCCCTGACGCTGCGGGCGCTCGGCGCCTGAAGCGTGACTTCAGATGACGTCGTGGCCGAGATCACTCCGGTGTGCGACGTAACGCCCCGGCCCGTTTCGGGCCGGGGCGCCGGTTCACAGTAGGGTAGAGCCGTGAAGAATTTCGAGGCGCTCTTCGCTGAATTGAGCGAAAAGGCCGTCACCCGGCCCGAAGGTTCCCGCACCATCGCGGAACTGGACTCGGGCGTCCACGGGATCGGCAAGAAGGTTGTGGAAGAGGCCGCCGAAGTCTGGATGGCGGCGGAGTACGAGTCCGATGAGGCTGCTGCCGAGGAGATCTCGCAGCTGCTGTACCACCTGCAGGTCCTGATGATCGCCAAAGGTCTGCGTCTCGAGGACGTTTACAAGCATCTATAGCCGCTCGGCGCTCAGCGCCAAGCGGCCGGCGCTGTTCTTCCTGCGCCCCCGAGTGCGGAGAACGGCTCAAGTCTGACAGAACATTTCGGGCTTCATGCCCTCTCGACGAAAGATGCTTGATTCCATGTTGCGTGTAGCAGTCCCCAACAAGGGCTCCCTCTCGGAAGCCGCCGCCGCCATACTCGCCGAGGCCGGTTACCGGCAGCGGCGTGACAACCGTGAACTGGTCATGGTCGATCCCGACAACGACGTGGAGTTCTTCTTCCTCCGGCCCCGCGACATCGCCGTCTATGTGGGGCAGGGCACGCTCGACGTCGGCATCACCGGACGCGATCTCCTGCTCGACGCGCAGGTTGAGGCCGAGGAACTGCTGAAGCTCGGCTTCGCGGCGTCCACCTTCCGCTTCGCAGGTCCCGTCGGTGACTTCCAGGAGATCTCCCAGCTGGCCGGCAAACGACTGGCCACGAGCTACGACGGACTCCTGCGTGACTATCTCGCCGAGCGAGGCATCGATGCCCGGGTCGTCCGGCTCGACGGCGCAGTGGAGTCCTCAGTCCGGCTGGGTGTGGCCGATGCCATCGCCGACGTCGTGGAGACCGGCAATACGCTCAAGACCGCCGGCATGGAGATCTTCGGGGAGCCGATCCTGAAGTCCGAGGCGGTGCTGATCGGACGTCCGGGCGAGCGCAATGCAGCCGTCGACGTTCTCATCCGACGCCTTCAGGGTGTTCTCGTGGCACGCCAGTACGTGCTGCTGGATTATGACATCCGCAAAGACCTGGTCGAGGAGGCCGCCGCCCTGACCCCGGGTCTGGAGTCTCCGACCGTCTCGCCCCTGCGGGACTCGGACTGGGTCGCCGTGCGCTCCATGGTGCTGAAGAAGTCCACGAACCAGATCATGGACGAGCTCTACGAACTGGGAGCACGGGCCATCCTGGTCAGCGGCATCCACGCCTGCCGGATCTGACCCCGGACGCGAGCGAACAGGAGGAAGCATGGCAGTCGCCATCCGTGTCATTCCCTGCCTCGATGTCGACGCCGGACGCGTCGTCAAGGGCGTCAACTTCAAAGGCCTGCGCGATGCAGGCGATCCAGTGGAACTCGCCCACCGTTACGACCGGGCTGGAGCCGATGAGCTCACCTTCCTGGACGTCACGGCCAGCTCCGGCAATCGTGAGACGACCTTCGACGTCGTGCGCCGTACCGCTGAGGAGGTCTTCATCCCGCTCACTGTGGGTGGCGGCGTCCGCGGCGTGGCCGAGGTCGACAAGCTGCTGCGCTTCGGTGCGGACAAGGCGTCCATCAACACCGCGGCGGTCGCCCGGCCGGAGGTGATCGACGAGATCACCCGTCATTTCGGCTCCCAGGTCCTGGTGCTGTCGGTCGACGCCCGCCGGGTTCATCCCGAGGAGGGGCCGACGACCCCGTCCGGTTTCGAGGTGACCACTCATGGCGGGCGCCGGGGCACCGGTATCGATGCCATCGCGTGGGCGAAGGAGGCCGCTGATCGCGGAGTAGGTGAGATCCTGCTGAATTCCATCGATGCGGACGGCACTAAGGACGGCTTCGATCTGGAGATGATCCGGGCCGTCCGTGCGGCCGTGAACATCCCGCTGATCGCTTCGGGAGGAGCCGGTGTCCCGGAACATTTCCCGCCGGCGATAGCCGCCGGAGCGGACGCCGTACTGGCGGCGTCGATGTTCCATTTCGGACCGGATGACATGATCGCCCAGGTCAAGGCCGCGATCAGGAACGCCGGATACGAGGTCAGGTGACCATTGCATGAGGGAGGGGCCCGCCGTACGGCGGGCCCCTCCCTCATGCAGATACGTGCGTGCAGGTGCTGGTGGGGGCTTATGCTCCCAAGGTTGCAGACCGGAGCAGGGCGATGGCGTCCGGCTGGCCTTCGAACGAGACGAGAGCGTGCGATGCACGGCCGTAGGCGTGCATCATGAGCTCCCCGGGATCGCCGAGGATCGCCACCGAGTCGGGTGCGCGACGGGCGACGTGCCGTGGTCCGTTGGGCCGTACCAGCACGATTCCCAGATCTACGCCTCGGTAGAGGAAAGCAGCCCGGCGGATCACGTCCGTCCAGAGGGCATCGGCATAGGCCTCGTCGAGGGCGCGAGGAGCCCAGCGATCGGCCGCCCGGCGAACGTCCTCGGCATGCACGAAGAACTCGGCCAGATTCCCCAGCTCTGCGACCGGGGGGACACGGAAGGGCGAAAGCTTCGGGGGACCGGCGCGGAACTGCTCCACCAAGCGGACGTATCCGTCCTCGTCCAGACCCGCCGCCAGCTCGTTGATGGCCTTGTCGGTGCTCGGGGCGAAAGCCTTGAACGCCAGGCCGAGAGCGAGGCGCGGCTTGTTCTCGCGCACGTGCAGATGAGCCGCGAGATGGCGTGTCTGCCAGCCTTCGCAGAGCGTGGGCGCGTCAGGGCCGGCCGCAAGGAGGGTTTCGGCCAGGAAATCTCGGGAAGGAGCCACGAATCGCATCACTGTGAACGTAACATGAGAGCCCGTCAGGAGACGTGCACGACGTGCTGAGAGACGAAGCATTGCGCGCACCCCGGTCCGGAGCCGGCGATGGAACTGCCCGGCACCATGAGGTGAGCCGTGCCGTACTAGACTGGTTGGCGATGTCTGAACAGCCCATTCCCCCTCTTCCCGGTACGCCCGCGGGCGCCGAACTCGCTCCCGAAGTGGCCTCCCGGCTCAAGCGCGACGAGCACGGCCTGGTGGCCGCCATCATCCAGCAGCATGACAGTGGCGAGGTCCTCATGCTCGGCTGGATGGATGACGAGGCGCTGCGCAGGACCCTCGGCACTGGTCGGGTGACCTTCTGGTCGCGGTCGCGGCAGGAATACTGGCGTAAGGGCGACACTTCAGGGCATGTCCAGTGGGTGCGTTCCGTCGCGCTGGACTGCGACGGCGATGCGTTGCTGGTGCGCGTCGACCAGGTGGGCGCCGCCTGCCACACCGGAACCCGCACATGTTTCGACGGCCGCGATCTCGCCGCCGTCGTCGGTCCTGTCGAGGATCATGACGCCACCACCGAAGGGACCCGCTAGTGCTGGAGACCACCACCCTGACCCCCAGCCTCAATGAGTTCCGCGCTCTGGCCCGTGAGCACCGGGTCATCTCCGTCACCGTGAAGGTTCTGGCCGACGCCGAGACGCCCATCAGTCTGTACCGCAAGCTGGCGCTCGACTCCGACGGTGCGGGCAAGCCCGGCACCTTCCTGTTCGAATCCGCCGCGGTGGGCGGCTCGTGGAGTCGCTATTCGTTCATCGGCGCGCACAGCCGTGCCACCCTGACGACTCGCGACGGCGAGGCACACTGGCAGGGCGAGCCGCCCAGCGGGGTCCCTGTCTCCGGCAATCCGGCCGAGGCCCTGCGCTTGACCCTGGAGGCCTTGCGCACGGAACGCCACGCGGAACTGCCCCCCCTGACCTCCGGTCTGGTCGGTTTCGTCGGATGGGAGGCGGTGCGGCACTGGGAAAAGCTGCCGCATCCGCCCCAGGATGACCTGGCGCTGCCGGAAATGGCGCTCAACCTGGTCAGCGATATCGCCGTGCACGACAACGTCGACGGCTCGGTGCTCCTGGTGGCCAATGCCATCAACATGGACGACAGCCCGGAGCGCGTCGATGAGGCCTACCAGGATGCCGTGGCCCGCCTTGATGCGATGTTGCTCCGGCTTCAGACACCCGTTCCCGCGGCGATCTCCGCCCTCCGCCCGGCCGGGGACTATCTCGATTCCGTACGGCACCGCTGGCCCGAGGCCCAGTACCTCGAAGCGATCGACCGAGGCAAAGAGGCCATCCGGGACGGTGAGGTCTTCCAGGTGGTGATCTCCCGCCGTTTCGAGCTGGACAGCGAGGCCAGCGCGCTCGACGTCTACCGGGTTCTGCGTAACAGCAATCCCAGTCCCTATATGTACCTCTGCAACTTCCAGGACTCCTCGCTACGCCCTTACGCGGTCGTCGGCTCGAGCCCGGAGGCCCTTGTGACAGTCAAGGAACGCGACGTCATCACGCATCCCATCGCGGGTTCCCGCCCGCGAGGCAAGAGCCACGACGCGGATCAGGCGCTTGCTGAGGAACTGCTCGCAGACACCAAGGAACGCGCCGAGCACCTGATGCTCGTGGACCTCTCCCGGAATGACCTCTCCAAGGTCTGCACCGCGGGAACGGTGGACGTCACACAGTTCATGGAAGTGGAGCGGTTCAGCCACATCATGCACCTGGTGTCGACCGTGGTGGGCCGGTTGGCACCGGGATCCACCGCGTACGACGTGCTCGCAGCGACTTTCCCGGCCGGGACTCTTTCGGGCGCGCCGAAGCCGCGCGCGCTGAGCCTGCTGGACGAATTGGAACCACATCGGCGCAGTGTCTACGGCGGTGTCGTCGGATACCTCGACTTCGCGGGCGATATGGACATGGCGATCGCCATCCGTACCGCCCTGCTCCTGGAGGGGACGGCGTACGTGCAGGCCGGCGGCGGCATCGTCGCCGACTCGCACAAGCCGGATGAGGCGCTTGAGACGGTGAACAAGGCGGCCGCCCCGCTGCGGGCCGCCCACCTGGCCGCCTTCCTGGAGGATGCCCGGACCGGCCTGGCGACCGCGTTGGCGGCGGAGGACGCATGAGCAGCCGTCCTGCCCCGCGCTGGAGCCGCAAAGCGCTTGTCGTCCTGATCACCGTCCTGATCGCCGTGGCCGCCTTCGGCACCACCACCCAGTCGTGGATCAATGTGATCCCGGCCTCGGACGGTGTCAGAATGCCCGAGATCCACGTGCCGGGAAGCAAAGCCGCCACCGCGGTCACGGCTCTCGCCGTGGTCGGTGTGGCCGGAGCGATCGCCAGCAGCATCGCCGGACGGATCGCCCGCTGGGTCATCGCCGCAGCCATCGCCCTCGCGGGTGCCGGCATCGTGGCCGCAGGGTCCACGGTGCTGAGCGACCCGAAGGCCGCCGCCCAGGGGGAGATCGCCCGCCAGACCGGTGTCTCGAACGGGCCGGCGCAGCTGGCGCTCACCGCTTTCCCGAGCCTCGCCGTCGTTGCCGGCGGGTTGCTGGTGCTCTGTGCGCTGTGGCTGATTCTCGCCTCCCGCCACTGGGTCACGCGGAGCAAGTACGACGCCGGCACACGCCGCAGCGCGGCCGTGGCCCCTGTGGATGAGGCCGACGACGGCGAACCGCTCGACGCGATCGACAGCTGGGACCGTCTGAGCAGGGGCGAAGACCCCAGCTGAACCGCCTGCGGGGGCATCCCACCATCCGGGCAGAAGCCGCCGGGATGCACGGAACCGCACCCAATCAATGGCAGAATGTAATCAGTTCCATCCTTGAGGAGTATCACCATGAGCAAAGCCACTGTTTCCGCCAACGAATCCGCCGCGTCCCACGCCGACGAGATCGGTCACGGCAACAGCCCGGCAGCCTGGACCTGCGTCGCCATCATGCTCGTCGGCGCGCTCGTGTCCTCCATCGCCTTCGTCCTGGCCAGCACCCCCGTCTTCTGGGGCGGCATCGGTGTCATGGTGATCGGTCTTCTGGCCGGATTCGCCATGCGTAAGGCCGGCTACGGCGTCGGTGGCAGCAAGCTCAAGAACAGCCACTGAGCTGTGACCGTCCTCGACGACATCATCGCGGGGGTCAGGGAGGACCTGCAGGCCCGCCGTCTGCCGCAGAACGCCATCGAGGCAGCCGCTCGTGAGGCGGTCCCGGCCCGGGACGCCTGGCTTGCCCTCGGTGGGGGAGAGAGCGATCCGGCCCTGCGGGTCATCGCCGAGATCAAGCGCAGCAGTCCCTCCAAGGGACAGCTGGCCGGCATCGGCGATCCGGCCGCGCTGGCTGAGCAGTACGCGGCCGGTGGCGCCTCCGTCATCTCGGTGCTCACCGAGCGACGCCGGTTCGGAGGCAGTTTGGATGACCTGGACGCCGTGCGTGCGCGGGTCGATGTGCCACTGCTGCGCAAGGAATTCACGGTCGACGAGTACCAGATCTGGGAGGCCCGTGCTCACGGTGCCGATCTGATCCTGCTGATCGCCGCGGCGCTGGACGATGCTCAGCTCGCGGACTTCAGCGCTTTGGCCCATGAGCTGGGCATGAACGTGCTGCTGGAGACCCACACCCGTGACGAGATCGACCGCGCGGCTGCGGTCGGCGCCCGCATCATCGGTGTGAATGTCCGCAATCTCAAGACGCTCGACGTCGACCGCTCCGTTTTCGGGGCCCTTGCCGAGTCCATTCCGGACGGTGCGATCGCCGTAGCGGAATCGGGGGTCAGGGACCTCGACGACGTCAGCCACTACGCCTCCCAGGGCGCCCAGGCGCTCCTGGTCGGCGAAGCCCTGGTCAGGACCCAGGATCCCCAGGCTCTTCTGCGGGACTTCCGCAGGGTGGGGACTCAGGCGATGACCGCACGCCGCTCCTGAGCGGGTGCACGACAGAGCCGACGGCGGCCGGGCCGTCGTCGGCGGCAAGCTCAACCAGGTAAGGACGGTGAGTGCGATGGCCGAGGAGGCCCCGCAGACCCCCGGACAGGACCACGAGCCGGTTGACGGCTTCCTGTCCCAGCAAGGGCCGCTGCGTCACGCAGAAGGCCCCTATTTCGGTGAGTACGGCGGCCGCTGGATGCCCGAGTCGCTCATCGCCGCCCTGGACGAGCTCGAAGACACCTTCAACAAGGCCCGGCTGGACCCCGATTTCCTGGCCGAGATCTCCGAGCTGAACAAGAACTACTCCGGCCGCCCCAGCCTGCTTACCGAGGCCAAGCGCTTCTCGGCCCACGCGGGCGGTGTCCGGGTGTTCCTCAAGCGCGAAGACCTCAACCACACCGGTTCCCACAAGATCAACAATGTGCTCGGGCAGGCGCTGCTGGCCAAGCGCATGGGCAAGACGCGCGTGATCGCTGAGACCGGTGCAGGCCAGCACGGTGTCGCCTCCGCGACCGCCGCCGCGCTCCTCGGTCTGGAGTGCGTCGTGTACATGGGTGCCGAGGACTGCCGCCGTCAAGCCTTGAATGTGGCCCGGATGCAGTTGCTGGGTGCCACCGTGGTGCCGGTGACGAACGGTTCGCAGACGCTCAAGGACGCGATCAACGAGGCCTTGCGTGACTGGGTCACCAACGTCGATAACACGCATTACCTCCTCGGTACGGCCGCCGGGGCCCACCCCTTCCCGGCCATGGTCCGCTTCTTCCACGAGGTCATCGGTGACGAGGCCCGTGAGCAGATCCTTGCCCAGACCGGCAAGCTGCCGGACGCCGTGAGCGCCTGTGTGGGCGGAGGGTCGAACGCCATCGGCATCTTCCACGCTTTCCTGGACGACCCGAGCGTGGCACTCTACGGTTTCGAGCCGGGCGGCGACGGCGTGGAGACCGGCCGCCATGCGGCCACCATCACGCTCGGGCGTCCCGGGGTGCTGCATGGAGCGCGTTCGTACCTGATGCAGGACGAGGACGGCCAGACCGTCGAGTCCCACTCCATCTCGGCAGGCCTGGACTACCCGGGCGTCGGCCCGGAGCACTCTTATCTGCACGACATCGGCCGTGTGAACTATGAGCCGGTCACCGATACCGAGGCCATGGAGGCTTTCCGGCTGCTCTCGCAGACCGAGGGCATCCTGCCCGCCATCGAGTCATCCCACGCTCTGGCCGGCGCCATCAAGGTCGGGCAGCGCCTGGCTGAGGGCAAGGACGATCCGAGCGAGCTGATCGTGATTGTCAACCTCTCCGGACGGGGTGACAAGGACGTGCAGACGGCAGCCGAATGGTTCGGGATGCTGGACGAGGACGGGAAGGTCCGGGGCACCACGCTGTCCACGCGCCGCCCCGCGAAGGCCAAGGAGGCCCAGGCATGATCCGCTCCAAGGCCGCAGAGGCCATCGACCGCGCCAAGGCTGAAGGCCGCAGCGCCCTGATCGGCTACCTGCCCGCCGGATACCCCGATGTGCAGCTCAGCATCGAGGCCGGGATCGCCCTGGCCCGCAACGGCGCCGACATCATCGAGATCGGCATCCCGTACTCGGATCCGGTGATGGACGGTCCGGTCATCCAGGCCGCCACCACCGAAGCCCTGGCGAACGGTTTCCGGGTGGCCAGCGTCTTCGACGTCGTCAAGGGCATCACCGATGCCAGCGACGCGGCCGTCGTGGTCATGACCTACTGGAACCCTGTCATGCGGATGGGCGTGGACGAATTCTCCCGTCGTCTGGCCGAGGCCGGGGGAGCTGGCCTGGTCACCCCCGATCTCATCCCCGACGAGGCCGATGAGTGGATCGCCGCCTCGGACAAGTATTCTCTCGACCGGATCTTCCTGGTCGCGCCGTCGTCGACCCCGGAGCGACTGGCCATGACCGTCGCCGCGAGCCGCGGTTTCGTCTACGCTGTCTCGGTCATGGGCGTCACCGGTGCGCGCAATGCGGTGAGCAACGTCGCCGAGAGCCTGGTGGCCGCCACGCACGCGGCCGGGGCCGAGCGGGTCTGCGTCGGGCTCGGCGTATCGCGAGCCGAACACGTCCGTGAGATCGCCTCCTACGCCGACGGCGTGATCGTCGGTTCGGCGCTCGTCTCCGCTTTGCGCGATGGCGGCGTGGCCGCGGTCGAGGAACTCACCCAGGAACTCAGCGCCGGTTTCAGCCCGGCGGGATAGGAACACGGCATGCACAGCGTCCTGATGGCGATCCCGGCCAGCATTCCCAGCCCGCAATGGTCAGGTTTCGAACTCGGCCCACTCGCCATCAAGGCGTATGCGCTGTGCATCCTGCTCGGCATCGTGGTCGGGCTGTGGCTGACCGCCGTGCGCTGGAAGCGGCGTGGTGCCCCCGAAGGGAGCCTGTGGGACATCGCCATCTGGGCGATCCCGTTCGGCATCATCGGCGGGCGTCTGTACCACGTCGTCTCCTCACCGGATCAGTACTTCGGCCCGAACTTCGACGGCACCGGGGACCTCAGCCTGATCCCGCAGATCTGGCGCGGCGGTCTGGGCATCTGGGGAGCCGTATTGCTCGGTGCGGTCGGTGCGTGGATCGGCTGCCGTCGTGCGGGCGTCAAGCTCACCGCGTTCATGGACGCTGCGGCACCCGGGCTGCTTCTGGCACAAGCCATCGGACGCTGGGGCAACTGGTTCAACCAGGAGCTTTTCGGTGCCCCGACCACACTGCCATGGGGCCTGGAGATCGATCCGAACAGCCCGAACTTCCCGGCCGGCACGGCCCCTGGGACGCTCTTCCATCCGACGTTCCTCTACGAGAGCCTCTGGAACGTGCTGGGGGTGGTGATCCTGCTGCTGCTCGATCGCCGCTTCCACTTCCGCAGGGCCCGGCTGTTCGCGTTGTACGCGGCCTATTACTGCCTGGGCCGGGTATGGATCGAATTGCTGCGCATCGACGATGCCGAGCACATCACGCTGTTCGGTGTCACGACACGCCTTAATGTCTGGACCAGCCTTTTCGTGCTGATCGCGGCGCTCCTCTACTTCATCCTCGCCGGAATCCGTTCGTCCAGGGCATCGGGAAGCGTCTATCTGAAGGGGCGTGAGCCTCGCGAGGAAGACCTTGAGAACAGTCACGAAGCGGAACTTGGCATCCAGAATGCGGAAAGTTCCGTCTCAGATGCTGGTCCTCGTGGTAGTCTCGCTGAAACATCAGGCGAAGCCGCGGACAATGAAGTTCCCGCGGCCGTCCACACTACGGCGGAGAAAACCACTGAACCCGCCGAGACGGAAGACCACGAAGAGTCCTCAGAAGGACAGGCGCGGAGCTAGATCAAGCTCCGGCCGACGTGGAGAAGCCCCGCACCAAGGGCGCCTCCGGGTGGCGGAACCCGCCATGCTGTAACCATTCGTACGGTGACCACCGGTGACCTACAATCGCTAGTATCAAATCGCCTTGTTGCGCCCGTCACAACGACGTGCGAACGACTGGGGCCAACGGTGTCCCCTCCATAAGCTCGACCAGGAGGAAGGACGCTTCGTCATGACTCATACGCGGAACCCGGTGCCCGGCACCCACGACGTGGATGCTCAGCAGCCCGTCAACCCGTTCACGCGCTTCGCGGCCCTGCCCGCCGAGGGTGGTCTCTACCGCCCGGAGCAGGAGAAGGACGCTTGCGGCCTGGCCGTCATCGCGACCCTTCGCGGTGAACCCGGCTACGACATCGTGGCCAACGCCCTGCACGCGCTCCGCAAGCTGGAGCACCGCGGCGCCGTCGGCGCTGACGAAGGCACCGGCGACGGCGCCGGCCTCCTGACGCAGATTCCCGACGAATTCTTCCGGGCCGTGCTGCCCTTCGAACTGCCCGCTGCCGGGCGATACGCCGTCGGCACCGCCTATCTTCCGGCCTCCGCTCACGAGGCCGATGCCGCCCGTGCCGGGCTCGAAGGACTTGCGGCCGAGGAAGGCCTCACAGTGCTCGGCTGGCGCGAGGTCCCGGTGCAAGCGGAGCTGGTCGGCGCAATGGCGAGGGCCTGTATGCCGTACTTCGCACAGCCCTTCTTCGCGGACCCCGATGGCGCCGATCTGGGCCGCGATGAACTGGACCGCAGAGTCTGGCGCATCCGCAAGCGCGCCCAGAACCGTTTCGGTGTCTACTTCCCCTCGCTGTCCAGCCGGACGATCGTCTACAAGGGCATGCTGACCACCGCCCAGTTGGAGCCGTTCTACCCGGATCTCTCGGACACCCGTTTCAAGACGAAGCTCGCGATCGTTCACTCGCGCTTCTCCACGAACACCTTCCCCTCCTGGCCGCTGGCCCAGCCGTTCCGGACCATCGCCCACAATGGCGAGATCAACACGGTCAAGGGCAACCGGAACTGGATGAGGGCCCGGCAGTCGCAACTCGGCAGCCCGCTCCTGGGAGACTCCCCGGAGGAGCTGTACCCGGTGTGCACCCCGGGCGCCTCGGACTCGGCTTCCTTCGATGAGGTGGCAGAGCTGCTCTGGCTCTCGGGACGCCCCATCTCCCACGCCATCATGATGATGATCCCGGAGGCCTGGGAGAACCACGCCACCATGGACCCCGCCCGCCGGGCGTTCTACGAGTACCACTCGATGCTCATGGAGCCGTGGGACGGACCTGCTGCGGTGTCCTTCACCGACGGCAATCTGGTCGGCGCCACGCTGGACCGCAACGGTCTGCGGCCGGGCCGTTACTGGATCACCGAGGACGGCATGATCGTCTTCGCCTCCGAGGTCGGGGTGCTCGACATCGAACCGGCCAAGGTCGTCAAGAAGGGACGTGTCGCTCCGGGCAAGATGTTCCTGGTCGACACCGGTGAAGGCCGGATCATCGCCGACGAAGAGGTGAAGGCCGAGATCGCGGCCTCCAACCCGTGGGCCGAGTGGGTCGAGCAGAACCTGATCAAGCTGGACGACCTTCCGGAACGTGAGCACGTGGTGCACACTCCGGCGTCGGTGAACATCCGGCAGCGGACCTTCGGTTACACCACCGAGGAGTTGAAGATCCTCCTGGGGCCTATGGCCCGCACCGGTGCCGAACCGCTCGGTGCGATGGGATCCGACACCCCGGTCGCCGTGCTCTCGGAACGCCCGCGGCTGCTCTTCGACTACTTCGTGCAGTCTTTCGCCCAGGTGACCAACCCGCCGTTGGACGCCATCCGCGAAGAGCTCGTCACCTCGATGCGCTGCGCCGTCGGGCCCAATGGCAACATGCTGGACACAGGACTGATCCGGCAGCCGCAGATCGCCCTGCCGTTCCCGGTCATCAACAACGACCAGCTCGCGAAGATCGCGAACATGGAAGGCCCGGAGGGCGAGCGTGTCGCCATGAAGGTTCGTGGTCTGTACCGTCCCGAAGGTGGCGAGCAGGCTCTGCGCACCCGCATCAAGGAGATCTGCGAGCAGATCTCCAGTGCGATCAACCGCGGCGTTCAGTACGTGGTGCTCTCGGACCGTGACTCCAATGCCCAGTGGGCGCCGATCCCGTCTCTGCTTCTGCTCTCCGCGGTGCACCACCACCTCCTGCGCAGCGCCAACCGCACGAAGACCGCTCTCGTGGTCGAGGCGGGCGACGTCCGTGAAGTGCACCATGTCGCGGTCCTCATCGGCTACGGCGCTTCCGCCGTCAACCCGTACCTCGCCATGGAAAGCGTCGAGGAACTCATCCGCACCGGGGACCTTCAGGGGGTCAGCGCCGAGGCAGGCGTCTACAACCTGATCAAGGGCCTCGGCAAGGGCGTCCTGAAGATCATGTCCAAGATGGGCATCTCCACGGTCGCCTCGTACTGCGGCGCGCAGACCTTCGAAGCGCTGGGACTCTCGCAGGACCTGGTCGACGAATTCTTCGCAGGGACGCACTCCCAGCTGGGTGGTGCCGGTCTGCACGTCATCGCTCAGGAGGTTCTCCAGCGGCATCGCTTCGCCTACCCCGAGGAGGGCATCGAGCTGCCTCACAGCCCGTTGTACGGCGGAGGCGAGTACCAGTGGCGCCGGGACGGCGAGCCTCACCTCTTCAACCCGGAGACGGTGTTCCGCCTCCAGCACGCCACACGTGAACGCCGCTACGACATCTTCAAGGAGTACACGCGCGGCATCGACGACCAGTCGGGCAAGCTGATGACCCTGCGCGGACTCCTGACGTTCAAGAACGGCCAGCGTGGCCCGGTGCCGCTCGAAGAAGTCGAACCCGTCTCCTCGATCGTCAAGCGCTTCTCCACGGGCGCCATGAGCTATGGCTCCATCTCGAAGGAAGCCCACGAAACGCTTGCGATCGCGATGAACCGGCTCGGTGCCAAGTCCAACACCGGCGAGGGCGGCGAGGACGTCGATCGCCTTCTGGACCCGGAGCGCCGTTCCGCGATCAAGCAGATCGCCTCCGGCCGCTTCGGTGTGACGAGCCTGTACCTGAGTAACGCGGACGACATCCAGATCAAGATGGCCCAGGGAGCGAAGCCCGGCGAGGGCGGTCAGCTCATGGCTCAGAAGGTGTACCCCTGGGTGGCCCGGACCCGCCACTCGACCCCGGGTGTCGGCCTGATCTCCCCGCCGCCGCACCACGATATCTACTCGATCGAGGATCTCGCCCAGCTCATCTACGACGCGAAGCGGTCCAACCCTTCGGCGCGTGTGCACGTCAAGCTGGTCTCCGAGGTCGGCATCGGGACGGTGGCGGCCGGCGTGACGAAGGCGAAGGCCGACGTCGTGCTGGTGTCCGGTCACGACGGTGGCACCGGCGCCTCGCCGCTCAATTCGCTCAAGCACGCAGGGGTGCCCTGGGAGCTCGGCCTCGCCGAGACTCAGCAGACGCTCATGCTGAACAATCTGCGCGACCGTGTGGTGGTGCAGGTGGACGGACAGCTGAAGACCGGGCGCGACGTCGTCATCGCCGCACTGCTGGGCGCTGAAGAGTATGGTTTCGCCACAGCGCCCCTCGTGGTCTCCGGCTGCATCATGATGCGGGTCTGTCATCTCGACACCTGCCCGGTGGGTGTGGCCACTCAGAATCCGGAGCTGCGCTCCCGTTTCAGCGGCAAGCCGGAGTTCGTGGTCAACTTCTTCGAGTTCCTCGCTGAAGAGGTGCGGGAGATCCTTGCCGAGCTCGGCTTCCGCAGCCTGGAAGAGGCGATCGGGCACTCCGAGTTCCTGGACAAGGAGGCCGCCATCTCGCATTGGAAGGCGTCCGGTCTGGACCTCGACCCGATCCTGAACGGTCTGGACTTCGATGAGGACGCCCCGCTGCGCAACACCACGGGCCAGAACCACGAACTGGACCAGCACTTCGACCAGCAGCTCATCAGGCTTTCGGCCGACGCCCTGGAACGCCGTGAGCCGGTCAAGATCGCACTGGACGTGGTGAACACGGACCGCTCCGTCGGCACCATGCTGGGTCACGTCGTGACCAAGACGTTCGGCGTGGACACCCTGGCTCCCGGAACCATCGACATCAGCCTGAGCGGAACCGCCGGGCAGTCGCTCGGTGCCTTCCTGCCGGCCGGGATCACCCTCCGGCTGGACGGAGATTCCAACGACTACGTGGGCAAGGGTCTTTCCGGCGGCCGTATCATCGTCCGCCCGGACCGCAAGAACGTCTTCCCCGCGGAGCGCAATGTGATCGCAGGCAACGTGATCGGCTACGGTGCCACCAGCGGCGAGATGTACCTGCGAGGACAGGTGGGGGAGCGCTTCCTGGTACGCAACTCCGGTGCCACTGCCGTGGCGGAAGGCATCGGCGACCATGGTTGCGAGTACATGACCGGCGGCCAGGCCCTGGTCCTGGGCCGGACCGGACGCAACTTCGGCGCAGGGATGTCCGGCGGTACCGCCTACGTGCTCGATCTGAGGCCCGAGAAGGTGAACACGCAGGCGCTCGACAACGGCGAGCTGCGGCTCCTGGAACTTGACGCCGAGGACCGTGAGATCGTGTACGGGCTCCTGAAGCGGCACGCCGAGGAGACCGGATCCCAGCTGGCTGCACGTCTGCTGGAGAACTTCGACGACACCGCGGCGCGGGTGACCAAGGTCCTCCCGCGCGATTACGCAGCAGTGCTGCAGACTCGTTTGGACGCACTCGAAGAGGGCCTGGACCCCGATGGAGAAGAAGTGTGGTCCCGTATTTTGGAGGTAACCGGTGGCTGATCCCCGTGGCTTTCTGAAGGTCCGCGAACGCGAGACCCAACCTCGCCGTCCCGTTCCGGTCCGGATCATGGACTGGAAGGAAGTGTACGAGGCACAGGAGAAGGGCGTCCTGAAGAGCCAGGCCGGCCGCTGCATGGATTGCGGCGTGCCGTTCTGTCACCAAGGCTGTCCGCTCGGGAACCTCATCCCGGAGTGGAACGACCTGACCTGGCGGGACCGCGGTGAGGAGGCCATCGAACGGCTCCATGCCACCAACAACTTCCCGGAGTTCACCGGGCGGCTGTGCCCGGCGCCGTGCGAGTCGTCCTGCGTGCTGGGTATCAACCAGCCCGCCGTGACCATCAAGCAGGTGGAGGTCTCGATCATCGACCAGGCGTTCTCTGAGGGCTGGGTCACCCCGCTGCCGCCGACCCGCCTGACCGGCAAGACGGTCGCGGTGGTCGGGTCCGGTCCCGCGGGCCTGGCAGTCGCCCAGCAGCTGACCCGCATCGGCCACACCGTGGCCGTGTACGAGCGCGACGACAAGATCGGCGGACTCCTGCGGTACGGCATCCCGGACTTCAAGATGGAGAAGGAGCACCTGGACCGTCGTCTCGAGCAGATGAAGGCTGAAGGCACCCGCTTCCGCCCCGGGGTCAACGTCGGGGTGGATGTGACCTGGGAGCAGCTGCGGCGCCGCTACGATGCGGTCGTCGTGACCACGGGCTCCACCACGCCCCGTGATCTGAACATCCCCGGGCGTGAGTTCGACGGGGTGCACTACGCGATGGACTATCTGGTGCCGGCCAACCGGGTCGTCGCCGGTGAACAGCCTGCCGGGCACATCGACGCACGCGGCAAGCATGTCGTCATCCTCGGCGGCGGTGACACGGGTGCCGACTGCATCGGAACCGCACACCGTCAGCAGGCCGCCTCGGTCACGACGCTGGCCATCGGCAAGCAGCCGCCGGCGGAACGCCCGGTGCATCAGCCCTGGCCGATGTACCCGACGCTCTTCGAGGTGGCCAGCGCCCACGAAGAGGGCGGCGAACGAACCTACCTCGCGTCCACCGTCGAGTTCGTGGGCGAGGACGGTCGCCTGACCGGCGTGAAGCTCGCCGAGACGGAGTTCGTGGACGGCAAGCGCGTGCCCAAGGCCGGTACCGAGCGGGTCATCCCGGCCGATCTCGTCTTCCTGGCGCTCGGCTTCACCGGGCCGGAAGCGGCCGGGATCACGGAGCAGATCGACGCCGCATTCGACGGGCGGGGCAACCTGAGCCGCGATGCCGAGTACATGACCACGACGGAAGGGGTCTTCGTCGCCGGAGACGCCGGTCGCGGTCAGTCCCTGATCGTCTGGGCCATCGCCGAGGGCCGCGCCTGCGCCGCCTCCGTCGACCGGTTCCTCATGGGGACCACCATCCTGCCTTCCCCCGTGGCACCCACGGATCGGGCCATCTCGCTGCTCTAGGCCCAAAGGCCGGCACGGGATTTTCAACAGAAGTCAACCTTCCGGAAAAAGCGAAGAACTAGGTTAGGTATATGAGACGCGCAAAGATTGTGGCCACCTTCGGCCCCGCCCTGGGCAGCTATGAGAAGGCCGTGGAGGTCATTCAGGCGGGCATGAACGTCGCCCGACTGAACATGAGCCACGGCGATCACGCCATGCACGACGTCAACTACGAGAACATCCGCAAGGCCTCGGCCGAGCTCGACGTCGCCGTCGGCATCATGGCTGATCTGCAGGGCCCCAAGATCCGTCTGGGCAAGTTCGTCAACGATGAGAAGCACTTCCTGAATGTCGGCGACCACTTCACCATCACCACCGAGAACGTCCCGGGCACCAAGGAGATCTGCTCCACGACCCTGAAGAGCCTCACTGAGGACGTCCGCGCCGGTGACACCCTGCTCATCGACGATGGCAAGGTCGCTCTCAAGGCCCTCAGCGTCGACGAGGTCAAGGTCGTCGCCGAGGTCACCGTCCCGGGTTTCGTGTCCAACAACAAGGGCATCAACCTGCCGGGCGTGGCCGTCAACGTCCCCGCCCTGAGCGAGAAGGACGAGACCGATCTCCGCTGGGCCCTGCAGCGCGGCGTGGACATGATCGCCCTGTCCTTCGTCCGTGACGCCAAGGACATCACCCGGGTTCACGAGATCATGGAGGAGGAAGGCCGGAAGATCCCGGTCATCGCCAAGGTCGAGAAGCCCCAGGCTGTGGACCAGCTGCACGAGATCGTCGATGCTTTCGACGCCATCATGGTGGCCCGTGGCGACCTCGGCGTCGAGCTGCCGCTCGAAGAGGTCCCTGTGGTCCAGAAGAAGGCCATCGCCGAAGCCCGTCGCTGGGCGAAGCCGGTCATCGTCGCGACCCAGGTGCTCGAGTCCATGATCGAGAACCCCCGCCCGACCCGCGCCGAGGCCTCGGACTGCGCCAACGCCGTGCTCGACGGCGCGGACGCCGTCATGCTCTCGGGCGAGACGAGCGTGGGCCAGTACGCGATCGAGACCGTCAAGACGATGGCCCGGATCATCGAGTACACCGAGGAGAACGCGCTGGATCTGGTCCCGGCGCTGGGCTCCAAGCCCAAGACCCGTGGCGGTGCCATCACGCTGGCCGCCGTCGAGATCGCGGATCAGCTCGACGCCCGGTACATCTGCACCTTCACACAGTCCGGCGACTCGGCCCGCAGGCTCTCCCGTCTGCGCCCGAAGAAGCCGGTCTACGCCTTCACCCCGGTGGACCAGGTACGCAACTTCCTGGCGCTGACCTGGGGCATCCAGCCGATCCAGGTGCCGATGGTGGGCCACACCGATGCCATGACCGCGCAGGTGGATTCCTTCCTGACCGAGGAGAACCTGGTGGACGACGGTGATCTGGTGGTCATCGCGGCCGGTTCGCCTCCCGGACAGGCCGGTTCCACCAACTCGATCAAGGTCCACAAGATGGGCGACCTCGCCGACATGGACAAGGCGAGTGGCGAGGACCGGCGCGAGCCGATCGGTCCCTGGCCGACCAAGAAGAAGAAAAAGAAGCAGTAAGCAGGCTTCACGCGGGGCGGTCCTCAAGGGCCGCCCCGCGGCGTTTAAAGGGGCGGTGGCTTTGCGGTTGGGTTGCGTGTCTTGGGGGCCTGTCCCGTGGCGTCCCGGCCCGGCTTAACCAGCCGCCTGGTCCTCGCGCGGCCGGTCCATTGCCGAGCGTGTTGTCGAGCCAGCCCTGTTGTCGAGTCCGCTACCGAGGGCGCGAGTCAGCGACCGCGGGTAGCTGACTCGCGCCCTCGGTAGCGGACTCGGCAGGGGGTGGAGGATTCAGCAGGGGGCGGCGGACCGATGGGCTGTGCCTGGCTGTACTGGGGGGTCTCTGTGCGGGGCAGCGGCGGAGCCGGCCATCCCGAACAACGACGGCGGCGGGGGGGCCGCCCCCCGGGGGGGGCGCCCCCCCCGGGGGGGGGGGGGGGGGCGCGCCGCCCCGCCCCCCCCCCCCCCCCCCCCCCCCCCCCCCCCCGCCCCCCCCCCCCGCGCGCCCCCCCCCCCC